>CANRSX010000007.1 GCA_947642555.1 uncultured Roseburia sp.
CACTGGCGATTATGGACCGCAATACGGTTCTGTACATGTGTGACGAGCAGAAGAAGGAGATTGAGGCCAGCAAGAAAGAGATTGAGGAGCTGACAAAGCAGCTGCATTCCGCAGCGGCGGAAAATGAGAGGAAGGATGCTGCCCTTTCGGAAAAAGACGCCCTCATTGCGGCCCTTCAGAAAGAAATCCAGCGTTTAAACCAGTAACCCTTCGTGTCTCCCGCTGACATGCAGCTTTTGGGCGCAAATGTCACAGGCATATGCACTGATTTTTATCCCACAAACAACAGGAAACCGTAGTATTTTTGTTACAATAAGCTGACGCGCGAAGTGTGGCTGCGTTTGTCTGAAAAAAATCCGAAGGGGGTGAAATCCGTATATGAGACGATATATTATGTCTGCATAGCTTTGGCTATTGCAATCATATATCATTGTTATAGCCATTGCTATTCCTGAAAAAATATGATTTTTAGGAGGCGGACATGGGCTATATAAGAGCAGAAGAAATTCTGCCGGCAGAGGTGATAACGTTAATTCAGCAGTATGTTGACGGAGAAAATATTTATATTCCGCGCAAAACGGCTCACAGAAAAGCCTGGGGGACCGGCACACGGATTAAGCAGGAGCTTTCGCTGCGCAATCAGCAGATTTACGAGGATTATCTTGCGGGGGATGGGACTTCGGAACTGGCCTGTAAATATTTTCTGTCGGAAAAAAGCATACAGCGTATACTGAGAAATTTTTGATTAAAAGGTGAGCTGATTTCAGAGATCGGCTCATCTTTTTTTAGAAAAAAGCGTGAGGTGGCCTGCGCTGCGAAAACGTGATATGTTAAAAACACAAAGAGAGGAAGGAGAACTGCTTTTATGACTACACCTGTTTCTTTTGCATAGCACGGCTATTGCAAATACAGAAAAAGAATCGCATGTGATAGCCTGTGCATCGGGATCTGAGAGAAACAGGAGATGCATATGAGCTATTTTAAGAAAATTGAATATGAAATGATACCGGAAGAATCCTTCCGGGTAATCCGAAAGTGTCCCGGATGCGGCGGAAAGAGACATTTTATCAATACCAATAAGTTCCGTGTCAATGCCAATGGCAGTAATCTGGATGTCTGGCTGATCTATCAGTGCGAGGAGTGTAAGCATACCCTCAATCTGGCGATCTACGAGCGGCAGAAAGTCGTTTCCATACCAAAGGAGGAATATCAGCGCTTTTTGGACAATGATGAGCAGCTTGCCGAATGGTATGGAAAAACGATGCAGTTATTTCGGAAAAATAAAGCGGAAATCGATTTTGCCGGGCTGGAATATGACATGAGGAAAGTGCATGAATCCGCAGAGTACAGCGAGCAGGACGGGAAGGATCTGCCAGGCATCGTTATCGTGATAAAAAATCCTTATCGCCTGAGATTTCGTCCGGAAAAGCAGATAGCAAAGGCGCTTGGACTGCCCAGAAGCCAGGTGAAGCGTATGCTGGAAAACGGGGAGATCAGCTGGGAAAATGAGATGTGAACACAGATGAATCGCGGTGAAAATAACGAAATATCCGACAGAGCTCCAATCAAATATCAAATATCAGAAATAAAAAACAGTAGGAAAAAGATCCATTTTATGGTATGATAGGATCGATCTGACGGATCAGAAGGATATGGAGAACGGAGGACACGGATATGAAGTTGACGTACGGCAGCAGTAAGAAGGGAGACGTGTCGGAGGCATTAAGAAATATTTCGGAGCCTGCGGCGCTGTTTTTTTCTGTTGCGAGCGAGGATATGCTGGAGAGAGCTGCCAGTGAAATCGAGAGATTTTTTCCTGGCGTTGCATCGATCGGAGGAGTCGGGCAGGCGTATATCGGAAAAAATTTTTTTGACGCCGGGATTACGGTGATCGCGATGAAAGAAAACATTAAGGTTGTGGCGGACGTGCTGGAACAGGCGTCCGTCATGCCGGTCAAATATATCAGAAGGCTTGAGAACGCGATAAAGGCAGTGGGCGGAGAGCGGGGAAAAACGGCGTGCTTTGATATCTGTTCGGCGGGCGCCGACGTCCGCGCCGTCACAACGCTGTCGGATTTTCTCTGCCGGTCAGGGTATGATCTGGCGGGGGGCACGAGCAATTCGGCGGCGGTTGCCTGCAACGGAAAAGTCTATCGGGATGCGTGCGCGTTTTTTATCTTTAAAAATCTTAAAGGGAAAATAAAATCATATAAGGAGAATATTTACATACATCCGGAAGGAAACGAAAAGCAGTTTATGGTGACGGAGGCGGATCCGAAGGACTACAGGATCCGCACGCTGGAAAATACGTCCGCCGAGAAAGTGTATACTTCCGAGCTGGGGATCAGCAGGGATAAGATCACGACGCAGACCTTCCGGAACCCGTTTGGGCATGTCTGCGATTCGGATACCTATATCGTTTCCATCAAGGGGGTCGAGGCGGACGGCAGCATCACGACCTTCCGGCCTGCAAATAAGATGGATTTTCTTACCATACTGAGTATGGGCGACTACCGCCAGGTGGTGAAGGATACGATTTCGCGGATTAAAAATGATCTCGGCGGAGCGCCGGCCGTGCTTTCCGTCAACTGTCTGTTCCGGTATATCATGTTTAACGATGAGCATTACTGGGACGATTATCTGGCGGAGATGAGCCGCAGCTTTTCACATGCGGGAATGGTTGGCGTCGGGGAACATTACAATACGCAGTTTGTCAATCAGACAATGTGCTGTCTGGCATTTGAGTAGGGGGAGAAGACGTGTTTAAATTATTTGGAAACGCCGAAAAGAAAGAGACGGAGTATAATGCGGTATCCTTCCGGGCAGCGGAGCGTACCGTGGAATCTGACAGGCATCCTCTGGATTATGCGCTCAGCAGCGCTTACCGGATTGTGAATGAGCTGGCGGAGGATGTCTTTCTGACGACACAGAAGATGCGTTATGCGACAGAACGGCTCTCCGGGTTAAAGGAAGATATGATCGGACCGCAGGGGGAAGTGAGCGCGCTGGAGGAGGGCTTTCTTGATATCACGGCGGCAGCAGACCACTTTACAGATGTAGAGGCTGAGATTGATGCGTCCGTCTCGGAGGCGCAGAAGCAGATGGAGCAGCTGAAACAGGATTCCGGCGCTCTGCAGGAAAATTTTAAAAATATGTCCAGGACGTTTGAGCTGCTCCAGGAGGCGCTGGAAAAGATCGGAAACAGCCTTGCGGGGATCAAGCGGGTGGCGGATCAGACCAATCTGCTTGCGCTGAACGCGAGTATCGAGGCGGCCAGAGCCGGTGAACACGGGAGAGGCTTTGCGGTTGTCGCAGAGGAGGTCGGGGAGCTCGCAAAGTCGAGCCGGGATATGGTCGAGGACATCCGCAAAAATATCAAAGAGGTGGAGAGCCAGAGCGATGAGCTGAATAAATTTATTCAGTCTTCCGACGAAGCGGTGCTCTGCAATATCAAAAGCATCGAGCAGACGGACCGGTATTTTGACGATGTGAAAAGAAGCGCATCCGGTACGGCGGAGGTGCGGGAGGCAATCGAAGGCGCGGTGGAGCGGAACCGTGCCAATGTGAAAACCGTTCAGGATTCCCTCGCCGGTACCGCTGAGATCTACAGCGATATCATTGACCGGATGGATATTGACGATAGCAAAAAGGGCGTGCTGATCGAATCGTTCCAGAATATGATCGAACAGGCGATCGCCATGGTAAAGGAGCTTCCCTGATGACGGTTCGGGGGGATTCTGGCGGGCGTCTTTGTCTGGAGGAAGCAGTGACGGGGATGGGACGAAACCTGCGAAAACGGGCGGGGATAATCTGCGGCGTTCTGTGTGTGACGGCACTCTGTCTCTGCGGCTGCGGGGAACAGGGGCCGCCGGAGGCGACAGTCGGTGGAACCATGCCGGAAGCCGGGGAGGATGCCGGGCGTACCTCTGAGGCGGCGGAAGAGCCGTCCGGAGCAGATGAGATCACGACGCAGGACAGTGAGGAAACGGGCGGCCGCATGGAAGTAACCTTCCTTGACGTCGGCCAGGGAAATGCCGTGCTGGTGGAATGCGACGGCCTGTATCTGCTGGTGGACGGCGGCGACAGAGAATATTCTTCGTTTGTCGTAAGCTCTCTGAAACAGGAGGGTGTGACGGAGCTGGACTATGTGATTGCATCTCACTATGACGCGGATCATTTAAGCGGCATAGTCGGCGTGCTCAACGCTTTTCCCTGTGATCAGGTGCTTGCGCCGGAGTATGTCGCGGACACAAAGATCTATCAGTCCTTCTGCGATGTGATCACGGAGCGTGAGATTCCGCTCGTGTACCCCATGATGGGGGACAGCTATCGGCTGGGAGATGCCGAGTTTACAATTGTCTGCCCGGATGCGTATGATTACACGGAGGATAATGACAATTCCATCGGGATCCGGCTGGTGTACGGGGAGAACAGCTTTCTGATCTGCGGGGACGCCGGGGAGGAGGTGGAGGAGGTGATGCGAATCAGCGGCCTTGCCATAGAATCCGACGTGTATCTTGCGAACCACCACGGGAGCGGCACATCTTCTTCGGAGAAATTTATGCGGGCGGTGGATCCTGACGCCGTGGTGATCAGCGCGGGTGCGGACAATTCTTACGGGCATCCCTCCGCGCGGGTGATGGAGGAGATCCGTGCGTCCGGCGCGGCGCTCTACCGCACGGATCTGCAGGGGACGCTGACCGCGGTGAGCGACGGGAGTGTGATCACCTGGAATACGGATCCTTCGCAGGATTACCGGGACGGGGATGCTGTGGCGGCGGATATGGCGTCCGCGGGCTCAGGGGAGAGACCGGCAGACGCATCGGGCGAAGCGCCCGGTGAAAATGTATATATATTAAATCAGAATTCAAGAAAATTCCACCTGCCGTCCTGCGGGAGCGCAGAGGATATTCTTCCCGAAAACCGGGCGGAATTTACCGGAACCAGGCAGGAGCTGATCGATGCGGGCTATGATCCGTGTAAGCGATGCGACCCGTGAGTGCCGTGTGCAGAATGTACTCGTTTGGATGAGCTTGATTTCTTTGTTTTTTTTCAGGGACGGATGAAAAGTTAAGTTATGATTTTAAAACACAGGGGATTTTAAAATGGAAAGACGGATCTTTTTGGATAAAGTTGGAAACTGCCGTGATCTGGGCGGGATAAGGACAGAGGATGGTCGCCGGATCCGGCCGCGGATGCTGATCCGTTCCGCGAATCTTGCGGCAGCGGCAGCGGCGGATGTGCAGAAGCTCTGCAAAGAATACGGGCTTCGCGCGGTCGTGGATCTTCGGACAGACCGGGAGAGGGCGCAGTGTCCCGATGTACAGATGGAACAGGTGGCACACCATGCGGTTCCGATTTTTGATGATGCCGTGTTTGGAATTTCTCATGAGAAGGAAATGAAGGAACGGCAGGCAGAGGCGCTGATCCCGCCGTTAGAAGGACTTTATCAGATGATGATGTCAGAGGAGAGCTGCCGGAAGAATCTGGGGGAGGCCGTGCGGATTGTGATGGAGCATCCGGCGGATCAGGGCAGTATTCTGTGGCACTGCACAGAGGGAAAGGACCGGTGCGGGCTTGTCACAGCGATGCTGCTGACGGCGCTGTCGGTGAGCCGGGAGCAGATTGTTGAGGATTATCTTATTACAAATGAAGCGAACGGGCCGAAGGCGGAAGCGATGTACCAGAAGCTTCTGGCATCGGGCAGGGGCGAGACGGTGGCGCTGTCGGTGAGGGAGGCGTATCTCGCAAAGCGGGAATACATAGAAACGGCATTTTCCGTGATCGATACGCAGTATCAGGGCGCAGAGCGCTATATCAGGGAAGGGCTCGGCATTCCGGATGTGTGTGTGCGCCGCTTCCGGGAACGGGTACTCGAAGAATAGGGGAGCGGCCGGGCTGTCTTAGCGGCAGCCCAGCGCATCCTTTAAAAAGGCGACCAGACGCTGCCGGTACGCGCCGGTAAATATGTTTTCGACTGTGGCATCGTAACGGTGTTTGCCGGAGTCGGTAAAAAAGGTCAGGGTATCCCGGTTTCTGGAGATCGAGTCTAACGGCCAGCCGGGGCGGCGCTGTCCGGACGGCGTGTCCACCATATAAAACGCGCTGGCTCTGGTGGCTTCGCTGTCTTCCATGAAGGAACGGACCCGGCCCTGGTTCCATACGGCGATGCCGTCCAGGTAATAAGCCGTAACCTGCCCGCCGAGGGAGTGAACCAGCCCGGAATAATAGGCGAGCATCTCATCGTCATCCATGCGCGGCCTGCCGCCCGGGGTCCGGACCTGTAAGCCCGGCTGCCTGGGATCATCCGGCGGAAGGCTGTCAAAATACAGGCCGGAATCATTGCAGATGACGCGGTCGCAGTACCGGCCGTAGAAAGCTGCCTTTATGACGGCATTTTCCTCGGGGGTGCTGCCGGATTCCTCCGGTTCCGCGGTGATCTTAAGATCCTGAAGGGTATAAAAGGTGATGCCGCAGCCGTTAAGCAGTTCGGAAAACCGTCTGGCCTTCGAGGGATTTGTGGTTCCAAGCAGTACGTCCATAAAACATACCTCCTGTTGTAAAAGTAAAGATTGTATGCCTGCCCAAACTGTGCTATCATGAGCGGAAGATGAGGAGCGGCCGGGTATTCTGCTGTCAGTATACATCAGGGTGCCTGATACTGCAAGTGTCTTTTGAAAAAAGGAGAAAAATTATGTTACGATTTAACAGTGATTACACGGAAGGATGCCACCCGGCGATTCTGGAACGGCTCGCGGAGACCAACATGGAGCAGACGCCGGGGTACGGCGAGGATGATTACTGCGCGAGGGCGGCGGCAAAAATCCGTGAGGCCTGCGGGGCGCCGGACGCGGCGGTGCATTTTCTGGTCGGCGGGACACAGACCAACGTGACGGTGATCTCCGCGGCGTTACGGCATTATCAGGGTGTGATCACGGCGGAGAGCGGCCATATCCATATCCACGAGACCGGTGCGGTGGAAGCCTGCGGTCACAAGTGCCTTGCGCTTAAAAGCGAGGACGGGAAGCTGACCGCGGAGCAGGTCGCGGCTTACACCGACGCGCATTTTGCGGATGAGAGCTTTGAGCATATGGTACAGCCGAAGATGGTGTACATCTCGAACCCGACGGAGCTTGGCACGATTTACCGGAAAGAGGAGCTTGCCGCGTTAAGCCGCGTGTGTCGCGAGCGGGGACTGTACCTGTTTCTGGACGGCGCGCGCTTAGGGTACGGACTTGCCTGCCGGGAGAACGACCTTACCCTTCCCGATCTCGCACGGCTGACAGACGTCTTCTACATCGGCGGGACAAAGGTGGGAGCGCTGTTCGGCGAAGCGGTGGTGATTGTGAACGAAAAGCTAAAAGAGGATTTCCGCTATCACATCAAGCAGCGCGGCGGTATGCTGGCGAAAGGGCGGCTGCTCGGCATCCAGTTTCTCACCCTGTTTGAGGAAAATCGCTATTTTGAGATTTCAGCACATGCGGCCAGACTGGCAGAGAAGTTAAAAGACGAATTAATAAATTTAAACGTTTCGTTCCTGATCGAATCGCCGACGAACCAGCAGTTTCCGATCCTGCAGGATGCAGTGCTTGAAGGGCTGCGGGAGAAGTTTGCGTTTACTTATCAGGCGCGTGTGGACGAGACGCACAGCGCGGTGCGCTTCTGCACCAGCTGGGCGACAGAGGAGGAGCATGTCGACCGGCTGATCGCGGAGATCGGAAGGCTCATGGCGCGTCACCTGGGAGAGTGAAAGACTGCCGCATCAGGGCGGCGGAACGGAGGAAGTATGGCACAGAAAAAACGGATCCTTCTGCTTGCGACCGGCGGAACAATCGCGTCGAGGCGCTCGGAGAGCGGACTGCGCCCGCAGATCACGCCGGAGGAGCTGCTCAATTATATTCCGCAGGCAAGAGAATTCTGCGAATTGGAAGCGATTCAGCTTCTGAATATCGACAGCTCAAACATGGAGCCCGGACACTGGAAACAGATGGTGCGCGCCGTGCGGGAGCATTACGAAGCATACGACGGCTTTGTGATCGCCCATGGGACGGATACGATGGCCTACACGGCGGCGGCGCTTTCCTATATGATTCAGAACTCCGCAAAGCCGGTCGTCATCACCGGGGCGCAGAAGCCGATTGACCTTGAGAATACGGACGCGCGCATCAATCTGCTCGACAGCATCCGCTACGCGGCGGACGACGGCTCCCAGGGGGTGCAGCTTGTGTTTGACGGGAAGGTGATCGCCGGGACCAGGGCGAAAAAAGTGCGGTCAAAAAGCTACAACGCGTTTTCCAGCATTGATTTTCCCTGCCTTGCGACGATACAGGACGGGAATATCATGCGCTACCTGCCGATGATTCCTTTTACGGAGGAGGTCCGGTTTTATGAGTCGCTCGACGAGAAGATTTTTCTGCTGAAGCTCATCCCGGGGATCCGTCCCGATCTGCTTGCCGCCATATTTGAACAGTATGACTGTATCATTGTGGAGAGCTTCGGCGTGGGGGGAATGCCGGCGTCGATCGCGGATGACTTTTACCGCCTCTGCCGGAAATACCCCGGCAAACCGGTCGTCATGGCAACGCAGGTCGCGCATGAGGGGAGCGATATGACCGTCTATGAGGTGGGGCATGATATGAAGGAATACTGCCGTTTCTTAGAGTCGTACGACATGACGCTCGAGTCGGTGATCGCGAAGCTGATGTGGATTCTCGGCAATGATGCGGTTTCCGGGGCAAAGATAGAAGAACTGTTTTATAAGAAAATAAATTATGATATAATTTTTGAAGGAACAGGACGCGCAGACTGACCGGAGTGGGGAGGAGGGCGGCCAGAGACGGATGTACAAAAATCAGACCGGAAATTGTAAAAATTGTCCTGTCCATTTTTCGAAAAAAACGGTATGATAAATATGACGTAATCAGTCGTCAGATAAGAGGAAAAGGGGGAAACGTACATGGTAAATTTAAAAGAGAAGCCGTTTTGTCTGAGCGAAGAAGCGATTTCGTGGGTGGAGGAGACGATCGCCTCCATGACGATGGACGAGAAGGTCGGCCAGCTGTTTGTTCAGATGAGAAAGAGCCTGGATGAGGATGCGATCAGAAAGACGCTTGATACGTATCATCAGGGCGGGCTTCGCTGGCAGGGAGGAGATCGGAATCAGGTCTACAATCAGAACAGGACCTATCAGGAGAATTCAAAGATTCCGCTCCTGATCGCAGCCAACTGTGACAATGGGGGAGACGGCTGCTTAAGCGAGGGAACCTTCGTGGCGACGGCGGCGGAGGCCGCTGCGGGAGAGGGCACGCAGACGGCATATGACAGCGGATATGTGGCGGGCCGCGAGGCTTCGGCGGTCGGCGTCAACTGGATGTTTAATCCCTGTGCGGATATCTACATGAACTGGCGCAATACGATCGTCAATACCAGATCGTACGGCGACAATGCCGACCGCGTGATCGAGAATATCCGCGCTTACATCAACGGGATCCATCAGAGCAATGTCGCCTGCTGCTGCAAGCATTTTCCGGGAGACGGCGTGGAGGAGCGCGACCAGCACCTTGTGCTCGGCGTCAACGACCTGAGTGTGGAGGAGTGGGACGCATCCTTCCGGAAGGTTTATCAGACGATGATCGACGAAGGCCTCGAGAGCATCATGGTTGGCCATATCGCGCTGCCGGAGATGAGCCGGAAGCTGCGCCCGGGCATTCGGGACGAGGAGATCATGCCGGCCACGTTAGCGCCGGAGCTGCTCACCGATCTGCTGCGCGGCGAGATGGGCTTTAACGGCGTGGTGATCACGGACGCCTCCCACATGGCGGGGATCGCCTGCATGGAGAAGCGCGAGGTGGCGGTGCCCAAAGCGATCGCCAGCGGCTGTGATATGTTCTTATTCTCCAACGACGCGGAGGAGGATTTCGGGTACATGAAGGCCGGGGTTGAGAGCGGAGTCATCACGGCGGAGCGGCTTGACGACGCGCTGCACCGGATTTTAGGGCTCAAGGCAAAGCTTGGCCTTTACAAAAAAGAGAATGTCATCCCGGCACCGGAGCTTAAGGACCAGGTGGTCGGATGCGAGGAGCACAAAAAGCTCGCAGAGGAAGCGGCGGAGCGCTGCATCACGCTGGTAAAGGATACAAAGGGCGATCTTCCGATCGATCCGGCGCAGAAAAAGCGCGCGCGGCTGGTATTTATCCAGTCGACCCCCACGAGCAAGAGCTACGCGGGCGACCCGGTAAAAGACGTGGTCGTCGAGGAACTGACGCGCGCGGGCTTCACGGTGGACGTCGCGCCGAATTTCCATGATCTTGAGGCGGCGGAAGGACCGAAGCCGGAGCATATGATGAAGATGATGGACTGCGGTAAGATGAAAGACTTTTCCGCGAAGTATGATGTGGTATTTCTGGTGTTAAACATCAAGGGATATGCGCAGGAGAATCACGTCAGACTGCGCTGGAGCTGCAACCATTCGAGCGAGCTGCCCTGGTATGTGACCGAGGTTCCGACCGTGGGAATCAGCTTAAACTATACAAATCATCTGATCGACGTGCCGCAGGTACACGCGTTTGTCAACGCCTACGGCAACACCCGCACGAGCATCCGCGCTGCGATCGAAAAGATCTGCGGCAGGAGCGAGTTTAAAGGCACGGCCAGCGACACGGTATTCTGCGGGAAATGGGATACCAGGCTGTAGGAAAAGTGACGCAGCGGAAAACAGAATCGTGAAAAGGAAGGCCCCCGGCAGAAGCTGCCGGGGGTTTATCTGTCAGTGCGCCCGGCGGCATCGTTTTGTAATCTTAAAATCCGATTGTTAACCTTAGAAAAAAATAAGTTGACAATATGTGGGAAACCGTGTATGATTTTGCCGGAACAAAGAGATGTCAGTCCGCGGATACAGGCCGGTCTGACAGATAGAAAATGGAGGCAGAATATGAAGGTTTCAACAAAAACAATTGTGACGACAGGAATGTTTACGGCAGTGCTTTCCGTGCTCTCGATCGTGACGATTCCGATGCCAAGCGGGGTTCCCGTGACATTGCAGACATTTGCCGTGGCGCTGTGCGGCTATGTGCTCGGATCGAAGAAGGGACTTGCATCGACAGTTATCTACATACTGCTCGGGACGGTGGGCGCCCCGGTATTTGCGGGTATGACCGGCGGGCCGTCCTGGCTTGCAGGCTACAGCGGCGGATTTATCTGGGGATTTCTGTTTCTCTCGTTCTTAAGCGGTTTTGGCATGGAGCGCCGTCCGGTGGCAGGAAAAATAGCCGGCGGCCTGGCGGGCCTTTTCTTCTGTCATCTGCTCGGCGTGATTCAGTTTGCCGTCGTGGCATCAATATCGCTTCCGGCGTCATTTGTGGCTGTATCTGTCCCGTATCTGATAAAGGACGTGATTTCTGTGGCAGGGGCGTATGTGGTGGCGGTTCCGATCAGAAAAGCGCTGGCGGCGGATGGCCTGGCAGGGAGAGAGCCGGGCAGAAGGGGGGAGAACGTATGAATCAGAGATTCAGGGCGCATCACATCCTCTGCACGGTATTATATGAGGGAAAGGGCTACAGCGGGGCGTTTTGTGAAAATATGACGGCTGTGACAGAACGGCTCAGGACAAATCCGGATGAAGCGTTTATCCTTGCGGCGGAGCCGGATCTGATCTGTGCGCATTGCCCGAATCAGACAGAAACCGGGGAATGTTCACAGGATCATAACCGCGTTGTGGACAAGGATCATCGTGTGCTTGCGGGTCTGGGACTGACGGAGGGGGAATGCTGCAGTTATCGTGAAATGTGTGAACATGCCAGGGCACGGATCACAGAGGAGCTGTTTGACCGGCTGTGCGGTACCTGCGAATGGCGCATGCAGGGACTCTGCCGGTATGAGGATCTGACCGCCGGACTTGCAAAGATCTGCGGAGGATGTGGAGAACCCGGTAATGAACAGAACGAATCCTGACGATATATAATGAGAACATAATCGACAGGTATCAAAGAAAGGAGAACGGCATGCATTTTTTAGAGGCACTTATGGCCTGCACCGCGACAGCCCTGTTTTCTGGCGTTGTTTTTGACGCGCCTGCCGTGAATTTTGTCCCTGAGCAGTATGCGCAGGTACAGGAGGAAGAGGGAAACGGGTGTTTTGCAGTCAGCACGGATCTATACGACGCGGTTTCCGGTGTTCTGGCGGAGGCGGCGGAGGACGGGAAGGACGCCGCAGCGGAAGCAGAACCGGCAGTGTATGTCGCGGACGGAGAGATCCGGAGCGTTTCCGCGGATCCGGCAGCCGCTGAGGAGACATCCGACAGCGGGCGGCTTACGGCACAGCAGGAGGAAAGCGAGGAAGACGCAAAGCGTGCCGGCAGCGGCAGAACACCGGCGCCCGCCGGATCGGGGGAGACAGCTGCGGATACCGGGAAGAACAGGTTCGATGCATCTGCTGACAGCAGCGAGCAGACCGCACAGGCAGGCACCGGCGGGAGTACCGTCAGTACCGCGTCAGATACCGGAAAGGGTCAGACGACAGCCGGCAGAAACAGCGGCAGCGGTAATCCGGCCGCACAGGGAAGCGCCAAAGGAAGCGCACAGACCGCGCAGGGAAGCACCGGCGGAAGCACACAGACCGCACAGGGAAGCACCGGCGGAAGCGAGCAGACCGCACAGGGAAGCACCGGCGGAAGTGCTCCGGCGCCTTCGGGCAGTGCGGACAGCAGCGCTGCAAATCCCGGAAACAGCGCACCGGCAGCACCGGCGGCGGACAGTAATCCGGTAAATACCGCAGAGAATCCGGCAGCGGTGCCGGAGACGCCTGCTGCAGATAACACCGGAAGCAGCGCGCCGGCGACAGGCGGTCATACCACTTCCATCTACACGAATGACGAGTCCACACTGCTTCGCGTAGAGTACTATGACGAGAACAACCATCTGTATGAGTTTTCGAGTGTTTCCGATTATAACAAAGATACCAATTCCTATACGGAAACGGTGTACCGGTGGGATGATGTGAATCAGGTTCAGGTTCCCACGCGCACGGATACCTACGTAAACGGAGAACTTACTTCGTCTGAGACGCACTGACGTTTTCGGAGAAGGCGGGCAGGAGAAGAGCGCCCGATGCGGCAGAAACAAAGACAGGCAGAGCCGGGGAGGTTAAAAATCCCCGGCTCTGCCTGCCTGTGTTTCCGCAAGCGGAGAACGGTCATTCCGCCTTTCGGTTTATGTAGTTCATCCGGTATTTGGAATAAATAATTTTCTGACTGTGGTACAGGCCGAAATAGCCCGAGAGCATGTTGCTGAAGGCGACCGCAAGCAGAAAATACGGCATTCCCTGATATCCGAACATCTCAAAGCTGATGAGCAGCGCGGTCAGCGGACAGTTGGTCACACCGCAGAACACGGCGCTCATACCGATGGCGGTGGAAAGCTGCGGGGAAAATCCGGTCAGATTTCCGAACAGGCAGCCGGCCGCTGCGCCGATCGCAAAGGAGGGCACGATTTCGCCGCCCTTGTAGCCCGCGCCGATCGTGAGCGCGGTAAAAAGTATTTTTAGCAGAAAGGCTTCCGGCAGGACCACGCCTTCCATACAGTGTTCAATGATGGATACGCCGGCCCCGTTGTAGCGCTGGTCCCCCACGAGCAGGGTGAGCAGCACGATCAGACAGCCGCCCACGAAGATCCGCAGGTACGGATTTTTCAAAAAACGCCGGAAGAGATGCTCCGACTGGTGCAGCACGGTGCAGAATAAGATCGAGAGCAGCGCGCAGAGGATGGCGAGAACGGAGGCCAGAAGAGCGGAGCGGAGGGTAAAGCCCGGGACGGCTGACAGCAGAAAACGCTCCGGCCCCACGCCGAACGAGAGCGCGATGGCCTGTGCGACCAGCGCGGCGATCACACAGGGAAGGAGCGCGGCGTAGTACATGACGCCGACGCTCACGACCTCCATGGCAAAAATGGCGGCGGCCATCGGCGTCCCGAACACTGCGGAAAACGCTGCGCTCATCCCGCACATGATCATGATGTGCCGGTCTTTTTCCTCGAAACGAAACAGGGTCCCCAGCCCGTTTCCGATGCTTCCGCCCAGCTGCAGCGCGGCACCTTCACGTCCGGCGGATCCTCCGAACAGATGCGTGATGAGCGTTGCAAAAAAGATCAGGGGAGCCATGCGCACCGGGAGCCTGTCCCCTGAGTGGATGGCGGAGAGCACGAGATTCGTCCCGGGGTCATCCGCGTCGCGCAGCAGCTGATACGCGCCCACGATTAAAAGCCCTGCGGCAGGCAGAAGCCAGATCAGCCAGGGATTCTTGGTGCGGACCAGCGTCACGAAGGAGAGACACAGATAGAAAAATGTCCCGGCGGAGCCGATGAGGGCGCCGGAAATCACCGCAAAGATGATCCATTTCACCGAGATGCGGATGCGGCGCAGTGTTTTTTTTGCTCTGTCCAGGATAATTTCTCTCATGGTAAAATGTCCTCCTTCAATTAAAAGCTGCGTTCAGCCCACACAGAGGATGACTGAACTTTTACCTAAATCTTAGCACTTTTCATACATTTATACAATAAATTGTTTCTCAAATGACGGTTTTGCGCAGAACATGACAATGGAATAGAAAAAGGGATCTTGACAAGAAAAGTTGTCAGTGGTAGACTGAAAATGACAAGGAAAGTTGTCAATATTATGTGGAAATGAGAGGGAATCCGATGCCTTTATCGAATCATCTGAAGGAACAGCGGGCGAAGCTCGGGGTGAATCAGTCCGAGATGGGCAGGCTGACCGGCGTGTCCAGGCAGACGATCAGCCAGATTGAGCGGGGGGATTATTCGCCGTCTGTCACGCTGGCGTTAAAGCTGGCAAAGGTGTGCGGCGTGACGGTGGAGGATATTTTTTCCTACGAGGAGGACGAACATGAGAGATAAAAAGGACGAAGCGCCTGCAGGGCGCGGTGCGCAGGACGCTTCTGCGGGAAAGAGAGGGGAGCGGCGGACATTCATAAAATTTCTGATTCTGGTCCTGCTGTCCGCGGCAGGCGGCGCGCTGGTTGGCATTGCCGGGGTGAAACTGATCAAAACGGGATTTACACCGGTCATTCCGGCGCAGGCGGCCGGGGTTCTGCGGATGGCTGCTCCCTGGGCGAATCTCGTGCTCGGCGCGGGGATGCTTGCCGGTATCCTGTTGAGAATCCGGACATACAGAAAGATCCGCGCAGCGTGGGACGGCGAGGACGAGGATGCCGCGGAGCGGATGGATGAGGTCCTGACCGATGTGCTGATCGCCACGGCGGTCGGACAGATCCTGGGTTATTTTTTCTTTGGACTGGGGATGTATGCACTGCTGCCGGTGATGGACAGATCGGGGGAAGGCGCGCTGGCGGCCATTCTTGGCATCATCTTTCTGACAGCGGTGTGTATCGCGTCCCAAAAGCGGGCCGTGGACCTGGTGAAGGAGGTTAACCCGGAGAAGCGGGGAAATGTCTATGACATGCGTTTTCATAAGGTGTGGATTGAGAGCTGTGACGAGTTGGAGCGTCTCAGGATTTATCAGGCGTCCTACCGCGCGTACAAGGCGACCCAGGCGGCATGCCTGATCCTTTGGATCCTCTGCTTTACCGGGATGCTCCTCTTTGACGCCGGTCTGTTTCCGATTGTCGTTGTGACCGCGGTCTGGATGACATCATGCATCGGATATCTCACCGGGTGCAGGAAAAAAAACGATAAAAGTCGATGGTGAAGAAATGCTTTGCATCCCGGGCATAAAGCTGGTATAATAAAAATACAAAAAGAAAGAGGTGATGATATGACAGGAAAAGAAGTTGTGAACCTTATTCAGAAACTGGAAGAAGAAGGGATGTCAGCTGAAAAGATCATAGAGATCATCAAATACGTGGAGACGGCTGAACCCAAAGCAGAAACAAAATAAAAATGGATTTCAGGTGTGGCATTTTCGCTTGCGGGCGGGAATGTCACTTTTTTATAGGAAAGTGTTCCCGTTTTCCATGCATAATTCCCACAGAAACGTTCATTCTATTCATAATTGCGCAGAATGAAAAAGGGGGTATTGATGTATGAGAAGAAAACTGGTATCCATGGCCCTGGCGTCTGTCCTGACAGCGGCGTTTTTTGCGGGCTGCGGCAAAGCTGCGGATGATGCGGGGGATAATGGCAATACGACAAATGACGGAAACGGGACGGACAGCGGAACCTCTGTGGAGAACGCGGGCGGAACGGAGCACGGGGGCACGGGAACAGCAGCGGGCAGCGGGGCGGCTTCGGGCGGATCGGTGTATTACCTGAATTTTAAGCCGGAGCAGAACGACGCCTGGCAGGAACTGGCGGAGCTCTACACAGAGCAGACTGGCACGGAGGTGGTCGTGATCACCGCTGCGGACGGGACCTATGAGCAGACGTTAAAATCCGAGATCGCAAAGACGGAGGCGCCGACGCTGTTTCAGGTGAACGGCCCGGTCGGGCTTGCAAACTGGGAGGACTACTGCATGGATTTATCCGGCAGCGAGCTGTACTCCCATCTGACCAGCGGGGATTATGCGTTAAAAAACGATGCCGGGGAGGTGGCAGGCATCGCGTATGTGATCGAGACCTACGGGATTATTTACAATAAGAAAATTCTGGAGGATTACTGCACGCTGGAGAATGCGGTGATCGGGACGCCGGAGGAGATCGATGATTTTGACACGTTAAAGGCGGTTGCGGACGACATTCAGGCGAGGCGGGAGGAGATCAATGATACGTTCGGCTATGAGTTAAAGGGCGCGTTTACCTCCGCGGGCATGGATAATTCGTCCGACTGGCGGTTTAAGACGCATCTGGCCAACCTTCCGATCTACTACGAATACCGGGACCGCGGCATTGACAGCACGGATGCGATCGAGGGGACTTATCTGAATCAATATAAACAGATATGGGATCTGTATCTGACGGATGCGACCTGTGAGCCGGGGCTTCTCTCGAGTAAAACCGGGGATGAGTCGGAGTCGGAATTCGGCATGGAGGAGGCCGTGTTTTATCAGAACGGCACCTGGGAGTACGGCAACCTGACGAACCCGGATAACGGCTATCTCGTGGCGGCGGAGGATATGAGCATGATGCCGGTCTATATCGGCGTGGAGGGCGAGGAGAATCAGGGACTGTGCACCGGTTCCGAGAACTACTGGTGTGTGAACAGCCAGGCATCGCCAGAGGATCAGCAGGCGACGCTGGATTTTCTAAACTGGGTCATCACCTCCGATGAGGGACGGGATTCCATGGCAAATGACATGGGCTTTACGACGCCGTTTGACACCTTTGGGGAGGAATATACGGCGGACAATGTCTTCATCCGGGCGGACGCCGCGTACACGGCGGCGGGAAAGATCCCGGTCACCTGGAATTTTTCGACGATCCCGTCCGAGACCTGGAAGGACGGCGTGGGTTCCGCACTGCTGGAATACGCGCAGGGCACCGGATCCTGGGACGCGGTTGTGACTGCGTTTGTAGACGGATGGGCTTCGGAATATGCGGCGGCGCATGAGTAGGTGCCGCGTATGGAAAAATCAATCAGAAAATATTTTCCGGTATTTGTGCTTCCCACATTCGCGGCGTTTACGGCAGGCTTCATCCTGCCGTTCCTGATGGGAATCGGTCTGTCCTTCTGCCGGTTCACCACGGTGACGGACGCGGAATTTATCGGGCTCGGAAATTACACAAAAATCATCTCGGACGCTACCTTTGTCCATGCGCTGTGGTTTACGGCCCTGTTTACGATTGTCTCGGTGATCACGATCAATGTGCTCGCCTTTGCGATCGCGATGCTGCTGACAAAGGGAATACGGGGGACGAACCTGTTCCGCACCGTGTTTTTTATGCCGAACCTGATCGGCGGCATTGTGCTCGGGTATATCTGGCAGATCCTGTTAAACGGTATTCTGGAAAACTTCGGAAAGACCCTGACGTACTCGTCCGCCTACGGCTTCTGGGGGCTGATCATCCTGATGAACTGGCAGCAGATTGGCTATATGATGATCATCTATATCGCGGGGATCCAGAATATCCCGGATGAGCTGATCGAGGCGGCGAAAATGGACGGCGCGCCGGCGGGAAAGCTGCTGTTTCATGTCACGATCCCCATGGTGATGCCCTCCATTACCATCTGCACGTTTCTGACGCTGACGAACTCTTTTAAGCTGTTTGACCAGAATCTCGCGCTGACAGCCGGGGAGCCGTCAAACCGCTCGCAGATGCTCGCCCTCAATATTTTTGAGACCTTTTATTCGAGGAGCGGCTGGGAGGGCGCGGGCCAGGCGAAGGCGGTGGTCTTTTTCCTGATCGTGGCCCTGATCGCGGTGGCGCAGAACAGACTGACGAGAAGTAAGGAGGTGCAGCAGTGATGGCGCAGAAACGGGAAGAAAACCAGGTGAGTGCGGTACGGCGCGCAAAGCACGGGTGGATTTATACGATTGTATTTTCGATCCTCTCGGCGGCATGGCTGTATCCGGTCTGTCTTGTCGCGATCAATGCGTTTAAGAAAAAAGCGTTTATCACGAGGGATCCCTTTTTACTGCCGGATGAACGCTCCTTTTTCGGATTCCGGAATTTTGTGAACGGTGTGGAGAAGACGGATTTCTTTTCCGCGGCGGTAAATTCCGTGATCATCACGGTCGGCTCGGTGGCGGTGATCCTTCTGTGCACCTCGATGTGCGCCTGGTATCTCACGCGGGTGCACGATAAGCTGACCGCCGCGATCTATACGCTGTGCCTGTTTTCCATGATCGTCCCCTTTCAGATGGTGATGTTTCCGCTGTCAAAGCTGGCAAACATGATGCGTCTGAGTAATCCGGTGGGAATCATCCTGGTGTATCTGGGGTTCGGGGCAGGGCTTTCGGTTTTTATGTTCTGCGGGTTTGTCAAAAGCATCCCGTTAGAGATCGAGGAGGCGGCGATGATCGACGGCTGTACGCCGCTGCAGACGTTTTTCGGGGTGGTGTTCCCGATCATGAAGCCCACGACGATCACGGTGGCGATCTTACAGGCGATGTGGATCTGGAACGACTACCTGCTGCCGTACCTGGTGCTGGATCTGAAAAAATACAAGACGATCCCCATCGTGATCCAGTATTTAAAAGGCGGCTACGGCGCGGTGGACTGGGGCACCATGATGGCGATGCTGGTGCTTGCCATTCTGCCGGTTATCGTGTTTTATACGGCCTGCCAGCAGTATATCATCCAGGGCGTCGTCGCGGGGGCCGTGAAGGGGTGATATTTTGCGGAGGCAGGACCGGAATCAGATTGTAAAGGTAATTGACAAACCAGGCTTTCCTGTGGCAAAATAAGGAAAACGAAAAACAGCAAAGCGGGAGGCGCCCCTGGCGCATCCCGCTACAGAAAAGAGGACAATCATGACGAGAAGCAGCGGTGTACTGATGCATATCTCCTCGCTGCCGTCCCCTTACGGGATCGGCACGATGGGGCGGGAAGCCCGGAGATTTGCGGATTTTCTTGCAAAATCAGGCCAGACCTTCTGGCAGATTCTTCCGGTGTGTCCGACGAGCTACGGGGATTCCCCGTACCAGTCGTTTTCCAGCTTTGCCGGAAATCCCTATTTTATCGACCTGGAGCTTTTGTGTGAGTCGGGGCTTCTGACGCAGGAGGAGTGCGGGGCGTTTCCGTGGGGAGACGATGCATGCCGCGTGGACTACGGCATCATGTACCGCTCCCGCTATGCGCTGCTGCGGAAAGCCTTTGCGCGTTTTGAGGAGAAGACGCCGGCTGATTTTGCCGGATTCTGCCGGCGGGAGGCGGAATGGCTCTCCGAATATGCGCTGTTTATGGCGCTAAAGGACGCAAATGACGGCGAGGCATGGTTTTCCTGGGATCCGGCGTTAAAGACGAGGGAGCCTGAGGCGCTTGCGGCTGCCAGGGAGACCTATGCAGAGGATATCCGGTTTTATCAGATGCTCCAGTACCTGTTTTCGAAACAGTGGAGAAGCTTAAAATCATACGTGAACGGGCTCGGGATCCGCATCATCGGCGACACCCCGATCTATGTGGCGGGCGACAGCGCGGACGTGTGGGCGAATCCGGGCCAGTTTTACCTGGATGTGGACTTAAATCCCATCGACGTGGCGGGCTGCCCGCCGGATGCCTTTTCCGCGGACGGACAGCTGTGGGGGAACCCGCTGTTCCGCTGGGATGTGATGAAGGAGGACGGCTATACCTGGTGGACGAAGCGGATCGCGGCCATGGCAAGGCTCTACGACATTGTCCGCATCGACCATTTCCGCGGGTTTGATTCCTACTACGCGATCCCGGCAGCAGACGACACGGCGCGGAACGGCGAGTGGCGGGAAGGCCCCGGCATGGATCTGTTCCGGGCGGTGGAGGAAAAGCTGGGCAGGCTTGACATCATCGTCGAGGATCTCGGTTTCCTGACGCCCTCCGTGCTTCAGCTGGTGGAGGATTCCGGGTTCCCGGGAATGAAGGTGATCCAGTTCGCCTTTGATTCCAGGGAGGGCAGCAATTACCTGCCGCACACCTACGGGCCGCACTGCGTGGTGTACACCGGGACCCACGACAACGACACGCTGCTGGGCTGGATGGAGACGGCGCCGGCGGACAGCGTGCAGTTCGCGAAGGATTACCTGAACCTGACAGAGGGGGAGGGCTATAACTGGGGCATGATGCGCGGCGCGTGGTCCTCGGTGGGAGAGCTCGCCATCGTGCCGATGCAGGATCTGATCGGGATCGGCTCGGAAGGCAGGATGAACACGCCCTCCACGCTGGGCGGAAACTGGCAGTGGCGCGCCACGGCGGATCAGATCAGCGATGCGCTGGCAGAGAAGCTTTACCGGTATATGGAGATGTACGGGAGGGTGCGCCCGGGCACGAAGCGTCCGGGAGCGGAAGGCTGCGGCACGCCCGTGGTGAAGGTGCCGGCCAGAAGGTGTTCCTACGGACGTCGTCCGGGCCGCGTGAGCCCGAAGCCTGGCTGGTTAAGAGGCGGTTTCGCCCGCTGAGGCTGACCGCTGAAAGGCGATGCGGGGCGACCCGTCCTCCACGTGGATGATGCCGCATCTCTGAAATCCGTTTGCGGTGAGCAGATGCTGCATGATATGGTTGTCCGCGTGGGTATCGGCGCGCAGATTCGGGATCACGGCGGTACAGTAGCTGAGACACACACGGAATATCCCGGGTGTCGTGCCGTCCGAGGCGAGGCGGTGAATCGTGCCGTAGGGCAGATCATTCAGCCAGTGTCCGTTCCGGATCACGGCATAGGTCGGATCGTCGCCGATCAGGAGAGAAAAGACGCCGCAGAGGCGGGAGTCTGTTTCGATCAGATAACTGTTCCCGTCATGGATATCCTGAAGAAGGACGTCCGTGGCGGGATTTTTACTGCCCCACTGGCCGGGGTTGCCGTTTTTTTTCATCTGCTCCCTCGCATAGGCGTAGATCTGCTGCATGGCGGCAAGGTCGTTTAAGGTGGCGTGTCGTATGTTCATGAGTCCGATCCTTTCTGCAGCCGTTTGCCGGCGCCTGTAATTCGGGCGTACGGCATCTGGTCGGAAGTCGTTTCAGATTCATCTTACTGATACCGGTGACGAAAGTCAATATGAACCGTACCGTTGTCATTCTTTTTTAAAAGTGCTAGAATAAGCAGAGAAAAACCGGGGGAACGTAAGGGTACAGGAGAAGAGAGATGTTCTATTTTATTGTAAATAAGAGATCCGGCAGCGGAAAAGGCGCGCAGACCTGGAACGAGATCATGGAGGTGCTCGACGCGGAGCATGTCAGCTACAAGGCATGGGTGACGGAGTATGCGGGGCACGCGGTAACGCTTGCAGGCGAGATCTGCGAAAAGGAGGATGACGACATCTGTCTCGTTGCGGTTGGCGGAGACGGGACGGTCAATGAGGTGATAAACGGCATGACGCATTTTGAGCGTGTGCGCTTTGGCGTGATTCCCACGGGCTCGGGAAATGATTTTGCGCGGGGGCTGGATCTCTCTGCGGATGCGTCGGTGAACATGCAGCGGATCATAGCGTGCAGCCGGCTGGCGCGGGAGGAAAACCGCCGGATGGATCTGGGCGAGGTAAGCTTTACGGGTGGTGAAAAGCCCCGGCTGTTTGCGGTGAGCGCGGGGATCGGGCTGGATGCCCTTGTCTGCAAAAAGGCGCTGACGTCGCGGCTTAAGGATTTCCTGAACCGGCTGCACGCCGGGAAGCTGACCTATGTGATCCTGACGGTGCAGTCCCTGTTTTCCATGCAGACGATGGACGCGGCGGTGCATTTTGACGGAAAGGGAGGGCGCAGTCTGAAAAAGACGATCTTTATCGCGGCCATGAATTTCCGGTGCGAGGGCGGCGGCGTGCCGATGGCGCCGGATGCGGATGCGGCGGACGGAAAGCTCTCGGTCTGCAGCGCGTCGGGCATCCCGAAGTGGCGCACGTTTTTCTGCCTGCCGTTTCTGGTGGCGGCGAAGCATCTGTGGATCCGCGGGTTTGAGGTGAACAATGTGACAGAGTGCAGCATCCGGCTGAAAAACCCGATGGTGCTGCACGCGGACGGGGAGTACTGCGGCGACGTGTCACAGCTTCGCTTCCGGTGTCTGCCGGGGAAGCTGTGCGTGCTGGCCAATCCACATTTCAAGGAATAATTACCATGCCCCTTTCATACATTTTAGTAAATATGGAAGGGGTATGTTTATGGACAGCAGCAACAAAAAAGAATTTGATCTGTACCGGGATATAAAAAACCGCACCAACGGCGAAGTGTATTTGGGGATCGTCGGCCCTGTCCGCACAGGGAAATCCACGTTCATCAAACGCTTTATGGATCTGATGGTGCTCCCCTATATGGAAGATGTGCACAGCAGAGAGAGGACGGTCGACGAGCTGCCGCAGTCCGCACAGGGAAAGACGATCATGACCACGGAGCCGAAGTTCATCCCCAAGGACGCGGCCCAGATCACGCTTGGCGACGACATGAAGGTCTCGGTGCGCTTAATCGACTGCGTCGGTTTCATGGTGGAGGGCGCGGCCGGGCATATGGAGGGGGACGCGGACCGCATGGTAAAAACGCCATGGTTTGATTATGAGATCCCGTTTGTGGAGGCGGCTTCCGTCGGGACGCAGAAGGTGATCAAAGACCATGCGACCGTCGGGATTGTGGTCACGACGGACGGCACGATCGGCGATCTCGCGCGGGAAAATTATGTGGAGGCGGAGGAGACGACGGTCCGGGAGCTCGAGGCGATCGGGAAGCCCTACGTGATCGTACTCAATTCCCAGAAGCCCTACAGCGAGGAGACAACGCGCCTGACAGAGGAGCTGCGGGAAAAATATCACCGCCCGGTAGTTCCGGTAAACTGCGAGCAGCTGAGAAAGGACGACGCATATCAGATCTTAGAACAGCTGCTTTACGAATTCCCGGTGGTGCGGGTGGAATTCTTCATCCCGAAATGGGCGGAAATGCTCGACGCGGATCACCCGATGAAAGCAGAGATCATCCGGACGGCATCCGGGATCTTAGGCAGCATGCAGCGCACCGGCGACGTCTATGCGCAGACCTTTACGCCGGAGCAGTACATATCGCGGATCAAGGTGGAGGAGCTGAACCTGGCGGACGGCTGTGTGAGGATCCGCATGGACATCGCAGAAAAATATTACTATGAGAATATGAGCGAGCTGGCCGGCGTGCCGATCTCGGGCGAGTACGAGCTGATCTCCCTGATCCGGGAGCTTGCGGAGCGCAAACTGGCCTACGAGAAAGTCGCGGACGCGTTTGAGGCGGTACAGATGAAGGGCTACAGCGTTGTCGGGCCCGGTCTCTCCGACATTAAGATGGAGGAGCCGGTGTTAATCCGCCACGGGAACAAGTTTGGAGTGAAAATGCGGGCGGTATCCCCGTCGATCCATATGATCAAGGCGAACATCGAGACCGAGATCGCGCCGATCGTGGGCAGCGAGGAGCAGGCGAACGATCTGATCTCTTACATCAAAGAAGGGCAGCAGAGCGAGGAGGGCGCCTGGGAGACGAATATCTTCGGGAAATCCGTGGGCGAGCTGATGGAGGACGGGATCCGCAGCAAGATCGCGATGATGGACGACGAATGCCAGATGAAGCTGCAGGATACGATGCAGAAGATTGTGAATGACAACAACGGCGGGATGGTGTGTATCATCATCTGAAACCGGATGTTGCAGCGTGAGAGTCCGGCGAGCCGGACTCTTTTTATTTCAAAAGTTCAGCCATCCTCTGCGGGATGGGCGAATCATGCTCGCATGAATGAGCACATCACACGGAGGATGAGCGGAGCGCCCGTATATGAGCAAAAATGAACCGCGAAGCGGTGGGAAGTGCCACAGGCACGGTTTTGCGAATGGCGCGGGCTGAACGGACGTAAAATATCTCAACACTTTTCCTTTCTCATACGTCTTATCAGTGAAGGCATAAGACAGCGGGCAGACATGAAGGGGACAAAAGGGATGATAGAGGAATTATACGAGGCGCTCCACAGGGAGCTGACAAAATGGCTCGGTGCGGTGACCGGGAACCGGACGCTGGCGGAGGATCTGGTGCAGGAAGCGTTTCTGCGCGCGCTGTTACATGAGGATCAGCTCCGGCATCTGAGCTTTCCGCAGCGGAGGGCCTGGCTGTACCGCACGGCAAAGCATCTGTACCTGGACAGGCGGCGCCATGATTCCTTTGAGACCATAGTGGAGGAAATCCCTGAGAAGACGGCGGAGAACCCGGAATATGACCGGATTGACAGCGAGCAGCTTCTGACCGCATTAGAGGAGGAGGAGCGCGCGATGTTTGTGCTCCGGTACCTGGAGGGCTACAATGCGACGGAGATCGGCAGGCTGTTTGATCTGCCGCCCGGAACAGTCCGGTCAAAGCTGTCGGATGCCAGACGCCGTCTGCGGCGATGCATGGATAACAGGAAGGGCAGCCCGTAACGCGTGATGCCCGCCCAGAGAGAGGAGAACAAAAATGGCAGAGAAAAAAAAGTATCTTGTGAACTGCGACGTATGTGATATGAGAAAGGCCAGTCCGGAAAGCCTTGCCGGATATGAGCAGATTATGATCAACGCGGATCTTTTGCTGGCGGATGCGCGCAGCAGGGAAATGATGAATACGCTTCCCATCGTCTGCAATGTGGACCATGTGCTCGATGTGGAGGGGGAGGTCACGATTGTCGTAAATGACGGTGATTTCGAGCTGCGCGGCGGGATGGAATTTGAGGAGCGGACGATTCTCTGCATCAACGGGAATCTGTCGATCGGCGCAGGAGCGCAAAAGGCGATGGAACACATTTTCCGCTGCCTGGTGAACGGGAATGTGCGCTATACGCAGGACATGGAGCCCTTTCGGGGAAAGCTGCTCGTCAATGGCAGGGTGAGCTGCCTTCCGGCGGACTGCGTCGCGTTAAAGCCGGAAT
Organism: uncultured Roseburia sp.; assembly: GCA_947642555.1. Classification (GTDB taxonomy): domain Bacteria; phylum Bacillota; class Clostridia; order Lachnospirales; family Lachnospiraceae; genus Roseburia. The sequence continues at coordinate 25,417 of CANRSX010000007.1, forward strand.
TTACGGTCGACCGCTATTTTCCGCTCCGCGCGAAAGAAAACGGAACGTATTTTGCAGAAGACAGAGTGCTGATGACGGAGGAAGGAGTGGATCTTAAGGCGCTTGCCGCAAAGCATGTCCGTTTCCTGACCAGACAGCTTGTGGTGCGGGAGGAGGACGTTTCTGACGCGGTCGGAATGTTTGACGAAAACGTGGAGCTTCATGTGATTCCGCGGGGATTTGTCTACGCAGGCTCCGGCGTGAAGCTGGAGGATTCCCTGATAAAAAAATACGGAAGATGCCTGTACGTCGACGGGGATCTGACACTGGAGCCGGACAGCGCGGCCTGTCTGAATATGGTGGAGCGTCTGTATGTGGAGGGGAATGTGCGTCTCACAAGGAGTCTGACAGAGGAGTTTGAACGCGTGGACGCAGCGTACAAAAGCCTGATTGAGATCAAAGGGAGGTCTGTCCGCGGCAAGGTGCAGGTTAGCGTGGATCAGGCGATGCTTGACGCTTCGCCGGACGGCGTGGAGATTGCGAACTGCGCCAGGGTGCAGATCGACGGGCAGGTGGATCCGCAGGCCATTTTAAACGGCCTTGAGATCAAAAACTGCGCGCAGGTCACCTGCGTCACAGCACAGCAGGGCGCAGTGGAGCTGGTGTGCCGCAATGTGGCGAAAATCGTCGCATCCGGCCATGCCAAAGACGGGGATGCGGACGAAATAGAAACCATGTTTGCGGGACTGTGGGGAGATGCGGAGACAAAAGTAGTCAACGCGGATACTTACTGCCTGTAGGATCGTCTTTCGCGGCGGAGGAGAGAGCAGGGCATGAGCGCATTCCACGGCATCCAGAAAGCAGCCCGCAGCAAATGGATGAAAATGTTACCTTCTGTCACCGAAAAAAGAAAAAGGAAGATAAAATCAAATTGAAGGAGGAACATGCTCATGGCAATGCAGATTCATGAAAATTATGGTCATTCTGGAACCGACTACGCAGAGAGGGTGAAGGAACAACAGGCCGTCTGGAAGGCGGAGAAGGCAGAGGAAGCAGAGAGGGCTGCAGAGGGAAAAAAGGCCGGCGGGCTGTCCGAACCACAGGATGAATATATCAGCAGTGAAAAATCGGGGAATCAGCCTACGGGCCTGTACCGGGCAGGCCGGGACGAAAACGGCAACCCAAAAATCTTTTTTGATGACCCGAAAGCCGGCCATGCGCCGAAGGCAGGCGGGGACAGCCAGGGAAAGCCGGCGGAAAAATGCGTCACAAATACGGATAGGGTTGACCGGGAAATTAAAAAGCTGAAAGAGGAAAAGCAGCAGCTAAAGCAGCAGATCCAGTCAGCTTCCGGGGATGAAAAGAAAATCCGGGAGCTGGAGAAAAAGCTGGCGCAGGTGGAAAACGAGTTGGTCCAGAAAGACAATGATACGTACAGGCGGCAGAATGCTTCTGTATCAGAATAAAAGAGATTCCGTATAGATGCAGACAGATCCGGTCTGCCGGGGGTTAAGGCTTTCCGGCAGGCTGATCTTCTTCTTCGGGATCCTTTTGCGGGAGCGACTGATATCCGTCGGAGTCCCGGAATTCTTTATAAACGTCATCGTAAGCCGCGATCAGATATTCTTTCAGGGGATCGTCTTTTGCGACGGAGGAGAGGGCGGAGGCATAGACTGCTTCGGCCTCTTCCTTTGACGTACAGTGCTGTAACCGCGTCTCTAAGGATTCGCGCATGGCCTGAATCCGCGCGGCCTGCTGGTAGAGGATTGGATTCTCCGCCTGCAGAAAACGCATCTCCTCCGCGGTCAGGCGCTTCCCGCTCTTTAGCTTTGCCATGATTTTTGCTAAGTACGAGGCTTTTTCCTCCTCGCTCATGCCGCAGGCAGGGCTTAAGAGCTCTGAAATCTGCTGTGTGATGGTAAAGCTGTCGAGACCCGCGGCGGGCTTTTGCGATACAGGGGAAGCCTGCTGCGCGCTGCCGGCCGTGCCAAAGGAAGAGCGGCCCAGGTTTGCCAGCGCGCGCTCCGTCCCGGTCTTTTTGTCCTTTCCCGGGTGTAAGATGCCCTGTAATCCGTTTGCGTGGATGGTCTGCATAAGGTTCTCCCTTCCGCTGCCGTCTGGCAGCAGTGCCTTACTTCCATGGCGTCAGTGCCATGAAATCTTCTGTAAACTATATCGACAGAGGGAAGACGGAAGTTAATGGCAGGATCTGTATGGCGTCAATGCTGCCTGTCATGGAAAAATCGTTCGGGCATCCGCCGCGCGCAGCGTGGAACGGATGGCATCAAGAAATGCGGCGGTATCCGGGGAGGGTGAGACAGAAGCGAGGATGCCGTACGGCACCGTCTCATCCGTCTGTAAGGGAACGGAGACCAGGGCGGGATGCACGTCCTTCCATACATCCAGGGAAAGCAGGATGCCGCCTTCCTCCGCGCACAGGTTAAAGACCTCGAGGTCATAGTGGCGGGAAACATTTTTCAGAATAATTTCCGGGTGCTCTTTCTGTATCCGTTTACGCAGTCTGTCATTGACGGGGCTGTTGCCGGGCGCCTGCATGCAGAGCCGCTCGCCGTGCAGTTCTTCAAGGGAAAGTGACGTTCTGCCGGCAAGGGGGTGTGTCTTTGGCATGGCGAGACAGAAACGGCATTCGCCCAGCGCAAGAAAGCGGGAATTTTTTGCGACTGTAACGGAATTGTGCGGCCCCACGATCAGGTCATACTCGTTCCCGACCGCCGCAAAAGCAGCGCCCGTTCCAGTGTCCGTGGAGGGAACTACTTTTAACGTAAACCACGGGTATCGTTCGCTGGCCGGATTCCATAAGTCCATCAGGACACGGCAGGGATACAGCGCCGAGGTGCCGATCCGGATCACGGCATGATCCGGACGTTCCAGCCGCCTGGCACGGTCAATCGCGTCTATGGAGGTCTGGATGATGGTTCTGGCATCGCTGCAGATGGATCTGCCGGCATCCGTCAGCTGCACGCCCTGGCTGGTGCGACAGAAAAGCGTGAGCCCCAGACGTTTTTCGAGCTGATTCATCTGTTTCATGACGGCGGTGGGAGAGAGGAACAGCTTTTCGGATGCTTTCAGGAAGCTTCCGCAGTCCGCGACGGCAAGAAACGTATCCAGTGCAGGATCATACATGTCAGGATTCTCCTTCTTTTGCTTAAACTTTTGGTTAAAACGATTGTAACTTTTCCGAACTTCCATGTCAAGGCGTTTTCCGGTATGATCAGGAAAACAGAAAAACAGAAAAACAGAAAAACAGAAAAACAGGGAGGAAAATCCTCTGCCCGCTGAAGAGCAGCTCGCATTTTCCTTCGGAAAACAGGGAGGATAATATGAACACACGTGATCTGAGAGATCTTAAGGTATCGGCAATCGGCTATGGATGTATGGGGCTTTCCCACGGCTACGGCGCGACGCCGGAGCGCAGCGAGGCCATCCGCCTGATCAGAAGCGCGTACGGGTACGGCTGTACGTTTTTTGACACGGCGGAGGCATACGGCGCAGGCGACAATGAGCGCCTGGTGGGCGAGGCGGTAAAACCGTTCCGCAGCAGGATCGTACTGGCGACCAAGCTTCACCTGAACAAAGAGGACGGGGACGTCGCAGCGGTCGTCCGCAGTCATTTGGAAGGATCCTTAAAGCGGCTGGGGACGGACTATGTGGATCTGTACTATCAGCACCGGATTGAGGATGACGACCAGGTGGAAGAGGTGGCCGGGGTGATGGGCGAGCTGATCAGAGAGGGAAAGATCCGCGGCTGGGGGCAGTCGCAGGCCACGGAGGATCAGGTGCGCAGGGCGAACGCCGTCACGCCGCTTACCGCGGTTCAGAGCGAATTTTCCATGATGGAGCGGATGTTTGAAAAGGACGTGATTCCGGCCTGCGAAGAGCTTGGGATCGGCTTTGTACCGTTTTCGCCGCTGGCAAGCGGATTTTTAAGCGGAAAATATACGAAGCAGCAGACCTATGAGGGAGACGACGTGCGGCGTGTCATCACGCGGTTCGCACCGGAAAATGTGGAGCGCAATCAGCCGCTTCTTGAGCTCCTTTACACGCTGGCAGAGGAAAAGGGCGCGACCCCGGCACAGATTTCCCTCGCCTGGATGCTTCATAAAAAGGATTACATCGTTCCGATTCCGGGAATGCGCACCACTGCACGCATGGAGGAGAATTTCGGGGCGGCCGACGTTGCGCTGACGCAGCGGGAGTATGAACGGCTGGAGGAGTCGCTTGCAAAGCTTACGCTCTACGGGAACCGGACGGATCAGGATATCGCGAAGCTGAAAAGGATGCGGTAAAAGATCGTCCGCAAATTTCTTGACAGCGCAAAGTGTCATGTGGTAAGCTGGGAGCAGAAATAATCAGATAAAGTGATGAAAGAAAGGTGGCTTTGGCGTGGGTATTATTATTCGTTGTGCACGCACCCGTATACAGGGGCAGTAAGAGAGCAGGTTTACAGTCTCAGAGGATGGGATTTTTTTGCGTGCACAAAATAATACCGTATGTCAGACAGGGAAGGCCAGGCAATCGCCATACAAAAGCCAGGCGATAGCGTGCTTCCCCTGTCCTCCTGATCATATTGTGGTATCGTTTTCGCAGGGAATTTCCGTCCGGAAGTACTCCCTGCTTTTTTATTGCCTTTTCGCTGGAACAATGTGCAGATGCCGGGGCAGATGCTTCTGACCATGGCATCATGTGTACAGAATAAGAGGAGGCACGCCATGCAAAAAAGCAGGAGAGATCACAGACATCAGAATCATCGTAACCACGAAAAAAGACAATTGTCGAACTCACAGAATTTTATCACGGACCGCAGGCTGACGGAGCGGATCGTCCGTCTGGCCGGGATCGGTCCGGACGATACGGTCCTTGAGATCGGAACGGGAAAAGGGCATCTGACGGAGGCGCTCTGCCAGAGGGCGGGCAGCGTCTGTTCCGTGGAGATCGACAAAAAGCTGTATGAGAGCGCCGGAAAGCGGCTGGCGCAGTATCCGAACTTAAAGCTGATTCACGGGGATTTTTTAAACTACCGCCTTCCGAAGGGGAAGTATAAGGTGCTTGCCAATATCCCGTTTTTTATCACCACACAGATCGTCGATAAGCTGACTGCAGCGCAGGATCTGCCCACGGATCTCTGGCTGGTCATGGAGAAGGGGGCGGCGAAGCGGTTTATGGGGCAGCCGAAGGAGACGGAAAAGTCCCTGCTGCTTAAGGTAAACTGGGAGATCACGATCGCATTTTATTTTCGCCGGGAGGATTTTCACCCGATGCCGGCCGTGGATTCTGTGCTGGTTCATTTTGCCAGAAAAAAGACGCCGGATCTTGACAGGAGGGAAGTGCAGGAATTCAAAAGCTTTCTGGATCACTCGTTCCGGTACGGGGTCTGTGGCGGCAGGGGGCTTCTGACGAAGCGGCAGGTGCAGGTCGCGTTAAAGCGGGCCGGGCTGCCGCAGATAAAGACAGGCGGAGAAACGCTTTACATCCAGTGGCTGTGTTTATTTCGATGTTATCAGGAGCAGAATAGCCAGAAAAATTGAGGTTTTCTTTTGCGGGCGGAGATGGTAAAATGAGGTATCGGAACGGTGTAGGTGGTTATATTATGGTAAATATTAGAGGGATGTCCAAAGAGATGATAGCAGAGCTTTCTTTTACGGAAGATGAAAAGCAGGCGCTTCTGAAAGCCAAAAAACAGCCGATTGTTTTTGATGAAGAGTGTCCGGAAACAACGCCGGAACGCGCAGTCAGATTCAGGCGTGTAAATCCGCCACGGGACGATGTGAAAAGAGCATAAATACAAACATAGAAAAAGGGGGAACCAGAATGAATCCGGTATACGAAAAACTGATGAAATGTTTCGACAGCGTCCGCGCAAAGACCGCTTTTGTGCCGAAGGCTGCGCTGATTTTAGGCTCCGGCCTGGGCAATTACGGGGAGCGGATTAAGGTGGAGGAGACGCTTTCCTATCATGAGATCGAGGGCTTCCCGGTGTCCACAGTGCCCGGACATGCAGGGCGGTTTCTGTTCGGTTATGTCGGGGAGACGCCGGTGGTGTGCATGCAGGGGCGCGTGCACTATTACGAGGGATATGACATGACGGATGTCGTACTTCCGGTACGGCTGATGAAGCTGATGGGAGCAAAGATTCTGTTTCTGACCAATGCGGCGGGCGGGATTAAGCAGGGAATGCACGCCGGGGATCTGATGCTGATCACGGGACAGATCGCCAGCTTTGTGCCCTCCCCGCTGCGGGGGCCAAACATCGACGAGCTGGGGGTGCGCTTCCCGGACATGAGCCAGATTTATGATAAAGATCTGCAGCGGATCGCGCGGGCAGCGGCGTTAAAAACCGGGGTGGATCTCTATGAGGGCACCTACATGCAGCTGCCGGGACCGCAGTTTGAGTCGCCGCAGGAGGTCGCCATGTGCCGCACGCTGGGGGCGGATGCCGTCGGCATGAGCACGGCCTGCGAGGCGGTGGCGGCAAAGCATATGGGCATGCGGATTATGGGGATTTCCTGCATCTCGAATATGGCCAGCGGGATCTCTCCGGTGCCCCTGACGCACGAGGAGGTACAGGAGACGGCGGACCAGGTGGCGCCGAGGTTTGAAGCGCTGGTGACGGAGATACTCACGAACATACCGGTATAGCGCGGTGACAGTGTGGAGGACGGATATGAGGACACGATTTTACAATGCGAAGATATTAGTCAGCCGGCCGGAGGGCGGGCATCGGTTTTCGGTAGTGGAGGGCGAGCTTTGGGTGTGCGGCGACACGATCCGCTATATCGGGGAAGGGGCGGCCGGCCCCCGGGGTGCGTGCGCGAATGCGGCAGGTGTACCGTCCAGGCACGAAGTCCCGGAGCGGCCCGGGGACAGCGGCGTCCCGGAGACTGACGCGCGGCCAGATGCGGCCCGCACATCCGGCGAGCCGTTCTCCTGGGACCGCGAGATCGACGCCGGCGGCAATCTCTTAATCCCGGGCTTTAAAAACGCGCACACCCACACCGCGATGACGTTTCTGCGCTCCTACGCGGACGATCTGCCGCTGGCGGACTGGCTGAGCACGCAGGTGTTCCCGCGGGAGGCGCAGCTTACGGCGGAGGATATCTACTGGCTGGATATTCTGGGAATCATGGAGTATCTGACCAGCGGGATCACCGCGAACTTTGACATGTATTTTTACCCGGAGATGATCGCGCGGGCAGCCGTGGACACGGGCTTTCGCACGGTGCAGACCGGGGCGCTCAACAATTTCACCAGCTCCGCGGAGCAGATGGAGGAGGAGTTTCACCGGGTGAATGAGATGAGCGATCTGACGTCATTTATCGTTGGATTTCACGCGGAGTACACGACCTCAAAGGAGCGGATGGAGGATGTGGCGCGGCTGGCGCAGAAACTGAAATCGCCGGTGTGGCTGCACAATTCCGAGACGCGCTCCGAGGTGGCGGAGTGTAAGGCGCGCTGGGGTATGACGCCCACCGCCCTGACCGACGCGCTGGGGATGTATGAGTACGGGGGAGGCGGCTACCACTGTGTCTGGGTGGAGGAGCCGGATTTTGAGATTTTTAAAAGGCGGGGGCTGACCGCTGTGACAAATCCAGCTTCAAATTTAAAGCTTGCCTCCGGGATCTGTCCGGTGAAGCGGTTTGTGGACGAGGGGATTTCTGTGGCGATCGGTACGGACGGCCCTGCCAGCAATAACTGCCTGGACATGTTTCGCGAGATTTTCCTGACCTCCGCGCTGGCGAAGGTGCGCGAGGAGGATGCGGCGTGTATTGGCGCGGACGAGATTCTCTACATGGCGACTGCAGGCGGCGCCCGGGCGATGGGGCTTTCTGACTGCGACTGCCTGGCGGAGGGGAAGAAGGCGGATCTTGTCATGATTGATTTACAGCAGCCCAACATGCAGCCGGAGAACAATCTGGTCAAAAATCTCGTCTACAGCGGCAGCAAGCAGAATGTGAAGCTGACCATGGTAAACGGAAGGATCATCTACGAGGACGGGCGGTTTGAGATCGGATTTGACCCGAGGGAAATCTATGCGAAAGCGAATGCGGTCATAGAGCGAATGCAATAGCATTCGCTTTGCGGATTGCGGTAGCTCCGTGCGCGAATGCAATAGCATTCGCTCTGCGGATCGCGGTAAGAAAGGAAGAGATATGCGCGTTATTTTTATACATCACAGCTGTTTTCTGGTCGAGGTGGACGAGAAAGTGCTGATTTTTGACTGGTTTGACGGGGACCGGGTGGAGGGCATCCATTTCGGCGGCGTCCTGCCGGAGTACGAGGCGGACACGCCGGTCTATGTGTTTGCGAGCCACAAGCACCAGGATCATTTTGACATGGACGTGCTGCGGTGGGCGGATCACTACACGAATATCCACTATATTTTTTCGAAGGACTGTAAGATGAGTCCGCATTTCCTGGAAAAACACGGGATCCCGGCAAATGTCGCAAAGCGGATCCTCTATGTCCGGGCCATGGAAAAATACGAGCTGGATGACATAAAAATCGAGACGCTGCGCTCCACGGACGCCGGGGTCGCGTTTTATGTGACGACAAACGGGGCCTCCTTTTTCCATGCGGGAGATTTAAACGACTGGAACTGGGAGGGCGCGGGCGATCTCGTAAACGGGATGATGGCGTCGAACTACCGGATGCAGATCCGGCGTCTCGCGGGAAAAAAGATCCACCTGGCGTTTGTTCCGATGGATCCCAGACTGGGCGAACATCAGTATGCGGGCATCGACTATTTTATGAAACACACGGACGCGGACTACGTGTTCCCGATGCATATGTGGAAGGATTATTCCGGGATAAAGGAGTATAAAAAGCGGATTTCCAATGAGCGGATGGCGGAGCGGATCGTGGAGATCGCGTGCGAAAATCAGATTTTTGAGATCCGGGAGGAGTAGTACTTGACGATTCCAAAATAGTTGCGCTATACTAAATAGATGTGAAAGATAACGATAAGGCCGCATAAGCGGCGGAATGGAGGAAATAATGGCATTTTTCGGATGGGTCGTTCATTACCTGATTATGTTTGTGGTTCTCGTAGCGGTAGCCGGACTTGGCATTTTTGCGGGAAAAAAATGGAAGGACAGCAGTGACGCGAAGAAGGCGGCAGGGCTTTCCGATACAAAGGAATAAGGTTTGGAGGAATCGATCGTGAAGAAGTTTTATGGTGAGAACGAGCTGCGCCGGATGTTTCTCGAGTTTTTCGAGAGCAAGGAGCATCTCGCGATGAAGAGTTTTTCTTTGATCCCGCACAATGACAACAGCTTACTGCTGATCGGGGCCGGCATGGCGCCGCTAAAGCCGTATTTTACCGGGCAGGAGATCCCGCCGAGGCGCAGGGTGACGACCTGTCAGAAGTGTATCCGCACCGGCGATATCGACAATGTCGGCAAGACGGCGAGACATCTGACGTTTTTCGAGATGCTGGGAAATTTCTCCTTCGGTGATTATTTTAAGCACGAGGCGATCGCCTGGTCGTGGGAGTTTCTGACAAAGGTCTTAGGGCTTGAGGAGGACAGGCTGTATCCGTCCATTTACGGGGAGGATGACGAGGCGTTTCGGATCTGGAATGAGGAGATCGGCATCCCGGCGGAGCGCATCACGCGTTTTTACCGCGACCCGGAGACGGGGGAGTGCGACAATTTCTGGGAGCATGGCGCAGGCCCGTGCGGCCCCTGCTCGGAGATCTACTACGACCGTGGAGAAAAGTATGGCTGCGGGAAGCCGGACTGTAAGGTGGGCTGCGACTGCGACCGTTTTATGGAGGTCTGGAATAACGTTTTCACCCAGTTTGAGGGTGACGGCAAGGGTCACTATGAGGAGCTCGCGCAGAAGAATATCGACACCGGCATGGGGTTAGAGCGCCTTGCGGTCGTGATGCAGGACGTGGATTCCGTCTTTGACATCGACACGATGAAAGCGATCCGGGACAAGGTATGCGCGCTGTCGGGGAAGACCTACCGGCACGACGCGATGGACGATGTCTCGATCCGCCTGATCACCGACCATATCCGCTCGGCGACCTTTATGGTGTCGGACGGGATCATGCCGTCAAACGAGGGACGCGGCTATGTGCTGCGGCGCATCATCCGCCGTGCTGCCAGACACGGAAGGATGCTCGGCATTCAGGGCACGTTTATGGCGGAGCTCGCGGCGACGGTGGTGCAGGAGAGTAAGGACGGCTACCCGGAGCTTGACGAGAAGCAGGAGTTTATCTATAAGGTCCTGACCCAGGAGGAGGAAAAATTCGACAAGACGATCGATATGGGACTTGCCATTTTAGGTGAGATGGAAGCGGAGATGACGGCGCAGGGAGGGAAGGTGCTCTCCGGTGAGAACGCGTTCCGCCTGTATGATACTTACGGCTTCCCGATCGATCTGACGCGCGAGATCCTGGAGGAAAAAGGATTTACAATTGACGAAGACGGCTTCCATAAGGCGATGGAGGTGCAGCGCCAGACGGCCAGAAAGGCGAGAAAGGTCACGAACTACATGGGTGCGGACGAGACGGTTTACGAGTCGATCGATCCGTCCGTCACCTCGGAGTTTACGGGCTACGACCGCCTGGAGGAGACGTCTGTCGTGAGCGTGCTGACGACGGAGACGGAGATCGTCGAGGCCTTGTCCGACGGGGAGACCGGCACCATCATCACGGAGCGTACGCCGTTTTACGCGACGATGGGCGGACAGCAGGGGGATAAGGGCGTGATCCGCACAGCCTCCGGGGAGTTTGTCGTGGAGGATACCGTAAAGCTTCTGGGCGGCAAGATCGGCCATATCGGTAAGATGGCAGATGGCATGATAAAGACCGGGGACGAGGTGACGCTTTCCGTGGATGCGGGGCTTCGCGCAAAGATCTGTAAAAATCACTCGGCGACCCATCTGATGCAGAAGGCGCTGCGCGAGGTCTTAGGAACTCACGTGGAGCAGGAGGGATCCTATCAGGACAGCGAGCGGACGCGGTTTGACTTCAGCCATTTCGCGGCGATGACGCCGGAGGAGATCGCGAAGGTCGAGCAGCTGGTGAATGAGAAGATCGCGGAGGGTCTTCCTGTCGTGACGGAGGAGATGTCCGTGGACGACGCCAGGAAGTCCGGCGCGATGGCGCTCTTTGGCGAGAAGTACGGGGAGACGGTGCGCGTGGTCTCCATGGGCGATTTCTCAAAGGAGCTCTGCGGCGGTACGCATGTGAAGAATACCGGCGATATCACGGCATTTAAGATTTTGTCGGAGAACGGCGTGGCCTCCGGCGTGCGCAGGATCGAGGCGCTGACCGGCGACAACGTGTTTGCCTATTATAAGAAGCTAGAGGAGGAGCTGTACGCGGCGGCGCGCGTGGCGAAGGCGACCCCGGCGACGTTAGCGGAGAAGATCGCGCACATGCAGGCGCAGATTAAGGAGCTCTCCGGCGAGATCGAGTCCCTAAAGAGCAAGGCGGCGAAGGATGCGCTCGGCGATGTCATGGATCAGGTGACGGAGATAAACGGCGTGAAGCTTCTCGCGGCATCCGTGCCCGGCGTGGACATGAACGGGCTGCGCGACCTTGGCGATCAGCTGAAGGAGAAGCTCGGCGAGGGCGTGGTCGTGCTGGCTTCCGACGCGGGCGGAAAGGTAAACCTGATCGCCATGGCGACGGAGGAGGCCCAGAAGCGCGGCGCGCATGCGGGCAACCTGATCAAGGGAATCGCGGGCAGGGTCGGCGGAGGCGGCGGCGGACGCCCGAATATGGCCCAGGCCGGCGGTAAAAATCCGGCGGGAATCCCGGACGCGATCGCGGAGGCGAAAGCGGTGCTGGCGGGGCAGGTGTAACCCGCGCCCCTGCGAATGGGCATGAACTGAACTTTAAAAAAGACTGCTTGACAGAGCAGTCTTTTTTGTGTTAATATTTACCAGGAGAAACATATAACAATGTTAATTAATAACAAGGTGGTGAGTTTATGGACGAGCTTTACGGAAAGCTCTATGAAGCGCTGGGACGGTTGAAGCGGCTTCGGATCAGCGATCTTTTTCCGGAAATGACGAAGACAGACTGTATGACTCTGCTCGCAATTGATCATTTTAATAAGGAGAAGGATGACGGCGTGCTGACGGTGTCTGAGCTGGCGGAGAAGATTCACATGAAGCCGTCCGCGGTTTCACGGACGCTGAAAGGGCTGGATGACCGCGGGCTGATCGAGCGCACGGTGAACCGGGCGGACCGGAGGAACACGTATGTCACGGTGTCGGAGAAGGGGCACGAGGAATGGAAGCGGATGGAGGCGCAGGGTCTTGCGTTTGCGCAGGCTGTATTTTCGCGGATGAGCGCGGAGGATGTGGAGCATCTGATTTCCTATGTGAACCGGTTTGCCAGTGTGGCGGAGGAGGAGATCGCGCGCATCGTATCAGAGCGTGCCGCCGCAAAGACATCTTCCCACGTCACGGCACAGGAAGGAACCGGGCCAGACGAAACAGAATAGAACGAGACAGAACAGAAAGGATGAGAGCGGGATGGGAAAGATCTTTAAAAACATGATTCCATACTGGAGGTCGCTGATCGCGGTGCTTCTTCTGCTTTTCGTGCAGGCGTGGTGCGATCTGGCGCTTCCGGAATACACGTCGGATATCATTGATGTCGGAATTATCGGAAACGGCGTGGAGCACGTGATCCCGGAGGCGGTCACGGCGGAGGAGTTTGAGCGGGCAAAGCTTCTGATGACGGAGGAGGAGCAGGCGGCCTGGGAGGGCTGTTTTGTAAAAGACGGGGAGCGCTACGTCCGAAGCATATCGGATCAGAAGACGCTGGATGAGCTGGACGAGACGCTTCTGCTCCCGCTGCTGTTAAACCAGCAGATGTCGGCGCTTCCCGAGGGCGCTTCCGGGCAGATGATGATGGACGAGGCAGCCCTTCTGGCCGTCCGGGAGGAAGCGGAGAAGACGATCGATACGATGGGCAGCTCGCTGGTGCGTTCCATGGGGATCGCCTACGCGTCCGCGTGCAACCGTGCGGCGGGCGTTGACATGGAAAAGGTGCAGTCCTCCTATCTCTGGAAGGAAGGGCTTAAGATGGTGGGCATAGCGCTTGTCATGGGAGTGGTCACCGTGCTCGTCGGATTCTTAGGCTCGCGCGTCGGCGCAGGGATCGGGCGCGATATGAGGGAAAAGATGTTCTGCAGGGTGGTGGGATTTTCGAATGCCGAGATGGATCAGTTTTCCACGGCGTCGCTGATCACCAGGAGCACGAACGATATCCAGCAGATCCAGATGGTGTGCGCCATTTTAATCCGGATGATCGCCTATGCGCCGATCTTAGGGATCGGCGGCGTGCTAAAGGTGATCGAGACCGGGGCGGGGATGGGATGGATCATCATCCTTGCGATCGTGGTTATCCTGGGTTATATCAGTATCCTGATGTCGGTTGCAATGCCGAAATTCAAGCTGATGCAAAAGCTGGTGGACCGCATCAATCTCGTGGCCAGGGAGATTTTAACCGGGCTTTCCGTCATCCGTGCATTTAAGCGGGAGGATACGGAGGAGAAACGTTTTGACAGCGCAAACCGCGATCTGACCAGGACGATGATTTTTACCAACCGCGTGATGACGTTTATGATGCCGGGTATGATGATGATCATGAATCTGCTCACCGTGGGGATCGTGTGGTTCGGAGCGCATAAGATCGACGCAGGGACCATGCAGGTGGGCGCGATGACCGCGTTTATCACCTACTCGATGATGATTGTCATGTCGTTTCTGATGCTCACGATGCTCTCGATCATGCTCCCGAGAGCCGCGGTGGCAGCGGAGAGAATCGACGAAGTGATGCGCACAGAATCCTCCATTCAGGATAAGGAAAACCCGGACCGGCTGACAGAGCAGAAGGGCGTGATCGCGTTTTCCCATGTTAATTTCCGCTATCCGGGCGCGGAGGAGGATGCGCTTTCGGATATCAGCTTTGTGGCGGAGCCCGGGAAGACGACCGCGATCATCGGAAGCACCGGCTGCGGAAAGTCTACACTTGTAAATCTGATTCCGCGTCTCTACGACGTGACAGGGGGATCGGTCACATTGGACGGGAAGGATATCCGCGATATCGCGATGTCCGACCTTCGGGAAGGGATCGGGTATGTGCCCCAAAAGGGCGTTCTCTTCTCCGGGACGATTGCATCCAACCTGCGGTTCGGACGGGCGGACGCGACGGACGGGGAGATAAAAGAGGCGGCGCGGATCGCACAGGCCTCGGATTTCATTGAAGAAAAAAGCGACGGGTACGAGAGCGCGATCGCACAGGGCGGCACGAACGTATCCGGCGGGCAGAAGCAGCGGCTTGCGATTGCGCGTGCGATCGCGAAGCATCCGAAGATTTTTATCTTTGACGACAGCTTTTCCGCGCTTGACTTAAAGACGGACGCGGCGCTTCGCCGGGCGCTCGCCGAAACGGTGCAGGATAAGACGGTCATTATCGTGGCGCAGCGCATCAGCACGATCCTTCACGCGGATCAGATCCTGGTGTTAAATGACGGCAGGATCGCCGGTAAGGGGACGCATGAGGAGCTTTTGAGGACGTGCGAGACCTACCGCGAGATCGCAAAGTCACAGATGTCGGCGGAGGAGCTGGGACTTGACGGACCGGCAGAACAGAAGGAAAGCGGGGTGTCATCGGATGAGTGAGGATAGAAGAAAAAATGTACGGCGCGGCCCGATGGGCGGACACGGGCCCGGCGCGTCGGAAAAGGCGAGAGATTTCAAAGGCTCCATCGGAAGGCTTGCGTCATATGTAGGAAGATATAAGTTTGCAATCATCGTCGTGATGATTTTTGCGGCCTGCTCCACAGTGTTCGGCGTCATCGGGCCGAAGATTCTGGGAAAAGCGACCACAGCGCTCTCGGAGGGGCTGATGAACAAGATCCGGGGAACCGGGGGCATCGATTTCGCGCAGATCGGGCGGATTCTTATGTTTGTGCTTGGGCTGTATCTGTTAAGCGCGGTCTTTTCCTTCGTGCAGGGCTGGATCATGACCGGGGTGACGCAGAAGCTGTGCTACCGGCTCAGAAAAGAGATCTCAGAAAAAATCAACCGCATGCCGATGAAATATTTTGAGAGCCGCACCTACGGCGAGGTGCTCTCGCGCATCACAAACGATGTGGATACGCTCGGCCAGGGGTTAAATCAGAGCATTACGACGATCATCACCTCGGCGGCGACGCTGATCGGCGTGCTGATCATGATGCTCGGGATCTCACCGCTCATGACGCTGATCGCGCTCGTGATTCTCCCGATTTCAGCGTTTCTGGTATCCTTTGTGGTAAAAAAATCGCAGCGGTATTTTAAGGATCAGCAGGAGTACTTAGGGCACATCAACGGGCAGGTGGAGGAGGTCTACGGCGGCCATCTCGTGATCCGCGCGTTTAACCGGGAAAAGGCGACCATTGAGGAATTTCACCGGACCAATGAGATCCTGTATGAATCCGCGTGGAAATCCCAGTTCCTTTCCGGCATGATGCACCCGATCATGATGTTTGTCGGGAATCTCGGCTACGCGGCGGTTTCCCTGGTGGGCGGACTGCTCGCGATCCGCGGTGTGATCACGATCGGCGATATTCAGGCATTCATCCAGTATGTGAAGAATTTCACCCAGCCGATCCAGCAGATCGCGCAGGTGATCAGCCAGGTGCAGTCCATGGCGGCCGCCTCGGAGCGCGTGTTTGAATTCCTCGGCGAGGAAGAGGAGGATCAGACCGTGGCGCATCCGGCGGATGTGACGGCGGTCACAGGCGAGGTGACGTTTGACCACGTGCAGTTCGGGTACAATCCGGATCAGATGATCATTCATGATTTCAGCGTGAAGGTGAAGCCGGGACAGAAGATTGCGATCGTGGGGCCGACCGGCGCGGGGAAGACGACCATGGTCAAGCTTCTGATGCGGTTTTACGACGTCAACGCGGGCGCGGTGTCCCTTGACGGCCACAATATAAAGGAATTCAACCGCAGGGAGCTGCGCGACGCCTTCGGCATGGTGCTGCAGGATACCTGGCTTTTCCAGGGGACCATCATGGAAAACATCCGCTACGGACGGCTGGACGCGACGGATGAGGAGGTGATCGCCGCGGCGAAGGCGGCGCATGCGGATCACTTTATCCGGACGCTGCCGGGCGGCTATCAGATGGAGTTAAACGAGGATGCGAGCAACGTCTCGCAGGGGCAGAAGCAGCTCTTAACGATCGCGCGTGCGATCCTTGCGGACAATAAGATCCTGATCCTCGACGAGGCGACCTCCTCGGTCGATACCAGGACGGAGATCTCGATCCAGAAGGCGATGGACAATCTGATGCGCGGGCGCACCAGCTTCGTGATCGCGCACCGCCTGTCCACGATCCGGGATGCGGACATCATTCTCGTGATGAAGGACGGGGATATCGTGGAGCAGGGAAATCACGAGGAGCTCCTCGCAGCAAACGGGTTCTATGCGGACCTCTATAACTCACAGTTTGAGGCGTCTGTGGCGTAGCGTAAGCGGGGGACGGCGGGTCAGAAGGACGGTTACGCCCTTCGCCCGCCGTCCCCGTCTGATCAGAAATGGAGATTGCGATGAAGATCCGAATCTATACGATGACACACAAAAAATTTGATGCTCCGGGGGATCCGATGTATCAGCCGCTGCACGTCGGGCGCGCGGTGAGCGGGGACCTCGGCTATCCGGGCGACGATACGGGGGAGAATATCTCGGCGTTAAACTGCTATTACAGCGAGCTGACCGGGCTGTACTGGATCTGGAAAAACTGTCATGACGTGGATTACGTCGGGACCTGCCATTACCGGCGGTATCTGATCAGTGAGCGGGAGCAGATCCTTACGGCGCCGGAATATGAACGACTCCTGTCGGAATATGATCTGATCACGACGAAGCGCGTGGCGTTAAACAATTCTTATGAATACGGATTTTCCGCAAATCATAACGGCGCGGTATTAGCGGCGGCGGGCAGGGTCATCGGTGAGAAATTCCCGGAATACCACGCGGCCTTTGAGCGACTGGTGCACGGGAGGGAGACGTATTTCGGCAATATGTTCGTCACGTCAAAGGAGCGGTACGACGCGTACTGCGCGTGGCTGTTCGCCATCTTTGAGGAGGTGGCGCGGCGCGTGGAGCTGGAAAACGGCGAGGACGCCTACCACAAACGCGTCTTCGGATTTATCTCGGAATTCCTTCTTCTGGTGTGGGTGAGCGTGCAGGAGCTTAAGGTCTGCGAGTGCAAAGTCGGCATGCTGGGGGAGAAGGCGGAGACGAGAGAGCTTAAGGAGCGGCTGGCGGAATATTTTCTGCGGCGGGACGTCGACGGGGCGAAGGCGTATTTTTTAAAGCGGAGGCAGGAGCGGCCCGACCTGATGATGGAGGCGTCCGACGTGACCGGCGAGCTTCGGCTGTGTATGCAGGTGATCGCGACGGCCGGGCTCGAGCGCGAGCGGTACGGGACGAGTATTCTGGACCGGGAGAACCGGTTTTCGGAGCTGATGCGCATGTTTGCGGCGTTAAACCGCGCCGTCTGCCGCGCTCAGGCAGGGGAGGGGAGCGACGATCTCATTCTTAAGCCGGAGCGTTACGGGTTCACGGAAGTCGCCGTGCGCGCGGCGTTCGCCGTGTTTTCAAAACAGCCGTAACGGCCCGCGGAAAAATTTTTTTATTAATTTTTCATGAAGCACTTGAAAAAAAGAATCAGATCTGTTACCATAAATGAGCTGTCACTGATACATATTGTTTCAGGACAGCCTGCAACCGTAGTCTAACGGATAGAACACCGGACTCCGACTCCGGCAATGCGGGTTCGATTCCCGCCGGGTGCATTTTCTGGAGACAGCGCGGAAGATCTGCCGCCGTGCTGTGTAATATTGGCAGGACGGGGAAGGGCATATTTTCCGTCCTGATGGAAAACATACTTTTATCAGAGGTGTGTTTTTTTTCATAGTCAGGGCCGGTCCGCGCGGCCGGGTCTTACGGAACAGACGACAGAGGATGGGCAGATTGCGATAGAAAGGTACGGTGGAGAACAGATGGAGAAGTCCGGACGTGAGAAGAATAGATCCGATAAGATGGAAAAGATAAACGGCGCTTTAAAGCTGGTAAAGGAGCACATCAGGTACTTTGCAGCCGGAGCGCTGTTTTTGACGCTTGTGCTTGTGCTCGTAAACTGCGCGGGACCGAAGGACCCGGCCGCGGATCCGGATGCCGGCACGGGGGCGGGAGGCGGCGCGGCTTCCACACAGCAGGTGACAGAGGAGGCGTATCAGGTGGACGCCCACCAGGATGTGAACGCGCTGATCAGCCAGTATTATACGGCGTATGCGGCGGGGGACGTCGCGACGATTTCTGCGATCGCCACACCGGTGACGCCGAATGAGCAGAGCTATATCACCATGTTCAGCCAGTATGTGGAGGCATATCAGAATATTTCCTGCTATACCAAGAGCGGGCTGACCGAGGGATCTTATCTTGTGTCCGTGTCCCTTGACATTAAGTTTGCCGGGGTGGATACACCGGCGCCGGGACTTGACTTTTTCTATGTGCAGACGAACGACCAGGGCGCGCTCTATATCGATAATCTCTACAGCCAGTACAATCTGGCCAGCCAGGAGAACGCGCTTGATACCGGCGTGCACGGCCTGATTTCCGATTTTGAGAACGACGAGGATTTCCTCTCGCTCCAGAACGATGTGAAGACCAGATATGACGTGGCGGTATCTTCGGATCCGAATCTCGCCACGATGATGCAGTCGACCATTCAGAACGCGATTGTCGACTGGAAGGCGCAGATTGCGGCGAATCCGCCTGCGCAGCCCGAGACGCCTCCGTCTACGGAGATGCAGGTGGAGCCGGATGTGACGCCGGAGACGCCGGAGCAGACGCCTGAGACACCTGCGGAGCAGACGCCCGATGCGCCGGCCCAGACCGAGACGCTCGCGACGAACGACAGGGTGAATGTCCGCGCGGGAGCGGATACCTCCTCGGAGATCCTCGGCACGGTGGAGAAGGGGACGATCGTCACGAGAACCGGAGTGTCCGGCGACTGGAGCGTGATCGACTACAACGGCCAGACCGGTTATATCAGAAATGATTTCCTCACCTACGACACCGCTTCCGTGGCGGGAGGAGGTACGGATGACGGAGACGGCGGCGGCACGGATGCCGCGGTGAACCTCTCGGAGGGCACGGTGATCACGTTAAGCGATACGGTGAATATCCGCTCCTCCATGAGCGAGACGGCGTCGAAGGTCGGGACGGCATATACCGGGGAGCAGGTCACGGTGGTGATGAGTTATGCGGAGGGCTGGACCAAGGTTACCTACAACGGCCAGACCGGTTATATCAAATCATCCTTACTGAAGTAAAGAAGCATATGGGCCAGGCGCTTTCATGGGGCCGGCCTGTTGAAAGAAACGGAGACTTTTCGAAAGTGAAGCCTCCGTTTTTCGTCAGTATGGCGGTTTTGGGACAGATGGGAGAACGGCGGAGGGCTGCATGGAACAGGATGGAGTGAGAATCAACAAATATTTAAGCGAGGCGGGGGTCTGCTCGAGAAGAGAGGCGGACCGTGAGGTCGCGGCAGGCCATGTCACGGTGGACGGGGTGACCGCGGAGATGGGGACAAGGGTTGCACCCGGTCAGGCGGTGTGTTTTCGCGGCCGTTTGGTGGAGAAGGAGGACGAGCGGATCCTCCTTGCGCTGTACAAGCCGCCCGGGATCGTCTGTACCGCGGAAAAGCGCGAGAAGAACAATGTGATTGACTTTCTGCATTACCCGAAGCGGATCTATCCGGTGGGACGGCTGGATAAGAATTCGGAGGGGCTGCTTCTGCTCACCAATCAGGGGGATATGGTCAACCGGATCATGCGGGCCGGAAACCTGCACGAAAAGGAATATATCGTCACGGTCAATAAGCCGGTGACGGAGCGTTTTCTGCGCGGGCTTGCCGGGGGTGTGCCGCTGGAAGAATTACAGGTGACGACCCGCCGCTGCCTGGTGGAGCGTCTGGGGGAACGGGAATTTAAAATCGTGCTGACCCAGGGCTTAAACCGGCAGATCCGGCGGATGTGCGAATATTTTGATTACCGTGTGGTAAAGCTGGTGCGGGTGCGCATCATGAATATCCTGCTCGGCGATTTAAAGCCGGGCGAGTACCGGCCTGTGACGAAGGAGGAATACCGCACGCTTGCGGCGCTCACAGCGGACTCGTCAAATGGTCCGGCGTATCCGAAACAGGAAAAGCGGCCGCAGGCAGGCCGGGAGGGGATGGCAAAGCGGCCGGAAAAGGGCCGGACCGGCGCACGAAAGGAGAGATCATGACACCGGAGGAGAGAATCGACGATCTGCGCAGGCAGATCACATATCACAGCGATAAATATTATAACGAGGACAGCCCCCAGATCACGGACTATGAATTTGACCGGCTGATGCAGGAGTTAAAGGCCCTGGAAAAGGAACACCCAGAGCTTGTGACGCCGGATTCCCCCACGCAGAAGGTGGGCGGAGCGGCGAAGCGCACGGCGGGTGTGCTGGTGCGCCACAATGTCCCGATGTTAAGTCTGCAGGACGTCTTCTCAAAAGAAGAGGTCGTTGAATTTGTGGAACAGATGAAAGAGCAGTTAGACGACCCGGAATTCGTCGTGGAGTATAAGATCGACGGGCTGTCGATGGTGCTGCGCTATGAGAACGGGGCGCTCGCGCTCGCGGAGACCAGGGGGGACGGCATCAATTTCGGCGAGGACGTCACGGCGAATGCGCGTGTGATCTCCGACGTGAAAAAGAAGTTAAAGGAAGCGCCGGAGTACCTGGAGATCCGCGGCGAGGTCTACATGAAAAACGAGGCCTTCCTGCGCGTGAACGAACGGCAGGAGCTCGCCGGGAAAAAACCGTTTGCCAATCCGAGAAACTGTGCCGCGGGGACGCTGCGTCAGCTGGATACCGCGGTGACAAAGGAGCGGGAGCTCTCGTTCTTTATTTTCAACATCCAGGACGTCAGGGGGATGGAGTTTGCCACGCACACCGAAGGCTATGAATACCTGAAGCGTCAGGGGATCCGCGTGATCGACGACTACCGCGTCTGTAAGACTGCGGAGGAGGTCTGGGAGGCGGTGACGCAGATCGGTGAGAACCGCGGGAAGCTGGGCTATGATATCGACGGCGCGGTGGTCAAGCTAAACCGTCTTTCGGACCGTGAGCAGCTCGGCGCGACCTCAAAGGTACCGCGCTGGGCGGTCGCGTACAAGTATCCGCCGGAGGAGAAGGAGGCGACGCTTCTTGACATTGAGCTCTCGGTCGGGAGAACGGGGCGCATCACGCCGACCGCGATCTTTACGCCGGTGCGTCTCTGCGGGACCACGGTGTCCAGGGCCACGCTGCACAACCAGGATTTTATCGACGAGCTGGATCTCGGGATCGGAGATACGATTGTAGTATACAAATCCGGCGAGATCATCCCGAAGGTGAAGGAAGTAAAAAAAGAAAAACGCCCTGCCGGCTGGCAGCGGTTTGTGATCCCGGACGTCTGCCCGGCCTGCGGTGCGAAGACGGAGCGCGAGCCGGATACCGCGGATATCCGCTGCACCTCCCCGAACTGTCCGTCGCAGTTAGAGCGGCGCATCATCAATTTCGTGGGACGGGACGCGATGGATATTAAGGGTTTTGGCACGGTTTCTATTGAAGAACTCGTCAGAATGCGCTATATTAAGGATGTGGCGGACATCTTTATCTTAAAGGAGCACCGGGACGCCCTGATTGAGCAGGGGATCATCGGAAAGGAAAAGAATACCGACAAGCTTTTAGACGCCATTGAGCGCGCGAAAGAGAATGACGCCTGCCAGCTTTTAACCGGGCTTGGAATCCCGAACGTGGGAAAAGCCGCCGCGAAGGCGGTGATGAAGCATTTTAAGACCTTTGAACGCCTGATGGATGCGTCCGCGGAGGAACTCACCGAGGTGAACGATATCGGGATGGTCAGCGCGGAATGCATCCGGAGCTTTTTTGCGGAGGAGAAGAACCGTACCGTGATGGAACGGCTGCGGGAGTACGGCGTCAACATGACGGCGCAGGAGGAAGAGACGTTTGATTCTCCCATCAGCGGGAAGACAATTGTCGTGACCGGGACGCTGCCGACGCTCGGCAGGAAGGAAGCGCAGGAGCTGATTGAGCGATACGGGGGCAAAGCCTCCGGCTCCGTCTCCAAAAAGACGGATTATGTCCTGGCGGGAGAGAACGCGGGCAGCAAGCTCACAAAAGCGCAGGAGCTTGGGATTCCCGTTCTGACGGAAGAAGAGCTGCTTGCGATGCTACAGAAAGAAGGATAACGGAAATGCCAATTAAGACACAGAGCGATCTGCCTGCAAAAGAAATACTGGAAAAGGAAAATATATTTGTTATGGATGAAAAACGTGCGATGCATCAGGATATCCGTGCCATTGAGATCGGGATTCTCAATCTCATGCCGCTTAAGGAGGAGACGGAGCTGCAGCTGCTGCGCTCCCTCTCGAACACGCCGCTGCAGGTGGACGTCACCTTTCTTACGGTCTCAAGCCATGAATTTAAAAACGCGTCCATGAGCCATCTGAACAAATTTTACGAGACCTTTGACGCGGTGTCCGACCGTTACCTGGACGGCCTGATTATCACGGGCGCGCCGTTAGAGCAGATGGAGTTTGAGGAGGTGGATTACTGGGACGAGCTCTGCCGGATTTTCGACTGGACAAAGACGCACGTGACCTCCACGCTGCACCTGTGCTGGGGCGCGCAGGCCGGGCTTTACTACCATTACGGCCTGAAGAAATATATGCTGGAGAAAAAGATGTTCGGCGTGTACGAGCACCGGGTGATGAACCGCAAGGTGCCGCTGGTGCGCGGGTTTGACGATTATTTTATGGCGCCGCATTCCAGGCACACCGAGGTGCGTACGGAGGATATCCGCGGGGTGGAGGAGCTTACGATCCTTGCGGAGTCGGACGAGGCCGGGGTGTTTTTAGCGATCGCGGACGAGGGGCGCAGGATCTTTGTCATGGGACATCCGGAGTATGACCGGATCACGCTGGACAAGGAGTACAAGCGCGACCGCGACAAGGGCCTGCCGATCGAGCCGCCGGTCAATTATTACCCGGGCGGGGACGATACGAAAAAGCCCAGGCTGCAGTGGCGCTCCCATGGAAATATCCTCTACAGCAACTGGCTGAACTATTATGTGTACCAGCAGACGCCATACGAGTTTATCCACACGGAAGAAATCATCAGTAAATGATAAATTAATATTTTTTTTGGTTTCCAAAACAGGAATAGTCTGCTATAATAAATGCATACTATCACTAGGAGGCGTTTGGCGATGAGTGAGGACAGAAAGATTTTTAAGATAAAGGATGGGAATTTAGGAGAAGTGAAGATCGCAGATGAGGTGGTTGCCATCATCGCGGGTCTTGCCGCTACCGAGGTGGACGGTGTGGGCTCCATGGCTGGCAATATTACAAATGAACTGGTGAGCAGGCTCGGCATGAAGAATCTCTCAAAGGGGATCCGCGTGGAGGTGCTGGACAAGGCTGTGGACGTGGATGTGGCGCTGAATATTTCCTACGGATATTCGATTCCGGAAGTGTCGGCGAAGGTACAGGAGCGCGTGAAGAATGCCATCGAGAATATGACCGGCCTGGAAGTGTCTGTCGTGAATATCCGCATTGCAAGCGTGGATATGGGAAACGGAAGATAGTCAGAGTTTCATGCATCAGATCGAAGAAGGGTGTCCGAGCGACATCCTTTTTTCCTTCATGTACAGTACACAGACACGAGAGGATTCGGGATGACCAGAAGAGAGTTAAGAGAACAGGTATTTATCATGCTGTTTGGAGCGGAGTTTCACGATGCGCAGGAGATGCCGGAGCAGATGAGGCTGTACCGGCAGCTGCAGGAGGAGTGGAGCGAGGCCGACAGCGCATATATATCCGGAAAATGCGGGGATATCATGGCGCGCCTTCCGCAGATTGACGCGGCGATCAATGAGGTGGCGGAGGGATGGAAGACGGTGCGCATGGCAAAGGTGGATCTGACGCTGATCCGCCTGGCTGTCTATGAGATGAGATACGAGGAGGATATCCCGGTGGGCGTTGCGATCAACGAGGCGGTGGAGCTGGCGAAGCGCTACGGGACGGACGATTCTTCGTCGTTTGTAAACGGCGTACTGGCGAGGCTGGCATGATGGAGCAGATTTATTCCGTTGCGCAGGTCAATACATATATCCGGAATATGTTCGCCCAGGATTTTCTGCTGCGCCGCATCCGCGTCAGGGGAGAAGTCTCCAACTGCAAATATCACACGTCGGGCCACATCTATTTCACGTTAAAGGACGCGTCGGGGACGATCGCGGCTGTCATGTTCGCCGGAAACCGGAGCGGTCTTACCTTTCGTATGAAGGAAGGGGACAGGGTCGTTGTGACCGGTTCCATCGAGGTCTATGAGCGGGACGGAAAGTACCAGCTTTATGCCAGGAAGATCACGCCCGAGGGCGCCGGGGATCTTTGGGAGAGATTCGGGGCGTTAAAGCGTGAGCTCGAGGAGATGGGCATGTTTGCCGCGGAGTACAAAAAGCCGGTACCGCGGTTCGCGCGCCGGATCGGTATCGTGACGGCTTCCACGGGCGCGGCGATTCAGGATATCTGCAATATCGCATCGAGAAGAAATCCATATGTCCAGCTGATCCTTTACCCGGCGCTCGTGCAGGGAGAGGGCGCGGCGGCGGATATTGTAAAGGGCATCAGAACGCTTGACGCGCTCGGCGTGGACGTCATGATCGTGGGGCGCGGCGGAGGCTCGATCGAGGATCTGTGGGCGTTTAACGAGGAGCCGGTCGCGCGCGCGATTTTTGAATGTGAGACGCCGGTCATCTCCGCGGTGGGGCATGAGACGGATACGACGATCGCGGATTACGTGGCGGATCTGCGCGCGCCGACCCCGTCCGCGGCGGCGGAGCTGGCGGTGTTTGATTACCGGCAGGTCATGGATCAGCTGTCCGGATATGAGAGCCGCATGCGGCAGCTGATGCGGCAGAAGGTGGAGCTGGCGCGGATGCGTGAACGGCATGCGGGCGAGAAGCTCCGCTATTTATGCCCGGACAACCGTCTGCGGGAGAAGCGCAGGTATGCGGCGGATCTCGCCGAACGGCTTGACGGTCTGATGGAGCGGCGGATGCAGGAATACCGTCACCGTCTCGCGCTGGCTTCGGGCAGACTGGAGGGGCTTTCTCCGGTGAAGAAGCTTGCCGGAGGATTTTCTTATGTGGCGGATGCGTCCGGCAGGGCAGTCACGGATGCCGGATCGGTGTCGACCGGTGACGCGCTGTCGATTTATTTATACAAAGGTTCCCTGGGGGTAACCGTTACGGAGGTTTCAGATGGAAGAACAGGAAAAGATGCCGACGCTTGAGGAGAGCTTTGCGCAGATCGAGGCGGTGATCGGACGGCTGGAGGGCAGTGAGATCACGCTGGAGGAGTCATTTTCGCTTTACCAGAAGGGGGTCGAGCAGCTAAAGCACTGTAGCCAGCTCCTTGATACGGTGGAAAAAAAGCTGCAGATTTTAAGCGGGGACGGCGAGTGACGGGAAGGAAAGGCGAAGATGGAGATCAGAGAAGAGCTTTTGCGGCGTACCGCGGAGACGGAACGGATCATATACGCGTACCTGCCGGCGGAAGAGGGATATCAGAGGACGATCATGGAGGCGATGAATTACAGCGTAAAGGCAGGAGGGAAGCGCCTCCGCCCGATGCTGATGCTTGAGACCTACCGTCTGTTCGGGGGAAAATCAAAGGTGATCGAGCCGTTTATGGCGGCGATCGAGATGATTCACACCTATTCGCTGGTGCATGACGATCTGCCCGCGATGGACAATGACGAGTACCGCAGGGGAAAAAAGACGACGCATGCCGTGTACGGGGAGGCGCTCGGCATCCTCGCGGGGGATGCGCTGTTAAACTATGCCTATGAGACGGCTGCGCTCGCGTTTGAGATGGAGACGGACCCCGCCGGTGTGGGCCGCGCGCTGGCCGTTCTCGCCAGAAAGGCGGGAATCTACGGGATGGTGGGCGGCCAGACCGTGGATGTACAGTCGGAAGGGACGTCCGATATGACCAGGGAGAAGCTGGATTTTATCTACCGGCTGAAGACAGGGGCGCTGATCGAGGCTTCCATGGTAATCGGGGCGATCCTCGCGGGCGCTACCAGAAATGAGCAGAAGGTGATGGAGGAGACGGCTGCGGCCGTGGGCCTGGCGTTTCAGATTCAGGACGATATCTTAGATATCACCAGCACACAGGAGGTGCTCGGCAAGCCGGTCGGCAGCGATGAGCGGAATCACAAGAATACCTATGTGACCTTCGAGGGGATGGAACAGGCGAAGCGCGATGTGGAGGAGATCTCGAACCGTGCGCTCGAGCGCCTTGACTCCCTTGTGGTGAAAAACGAATTTCTGACGGAGCTGATCCGGTATCTGATCTGCCGGGACCGGTAAGGGATTGTGGGGGATACGGTATGATACTGGAGCGGATAGAGAAGGAAAACGATATCAAAAAGCTGGAGGAGGAAGAACTGAAAATTCTCGCCTCCGAGATCCGTGAGTTTCTGATCGAAAAAATATCGGTGACAGGCGGGCATCTGGCGTCCAACCTCGGTGTGGTGGAGCTGACGATGGCGCTCCATCTTTTCCTGGATCTGCCGAAGGACAAGCTGATCTGGGACGTGGGGCACCAGTCCTACACGCACAAGATTTTAACCGGGCGCAGGGAAGGGTTTGACGGGCTGCGCCGGTATGGCGGGATGAGCGGGTTTCCGAAGAGAAATGAGAGCGCCTGCGACTGTTTTGACACGGGACACAGCTCCACCTCGATCTCGGCGGGGCTCGGTTATGCGCATGCGCGCCAGCTGACCGGCGGGGATTACCGGGTGGTCTCTGTGATCGGGGACGGCGCGCTGACCGGCGGCATGGCCTATGAGGCGTTAAATAACGCCGCGCAGCTGGATTCCAATTTTATCATCGTCTTAAATGACAACAATATGTCCATCTCGGAAAATGTGGGCGGGATGTCCGCGTATCTCGCGGGATTCCGGACGGCCGACGCGTATCTTGACTTAAAGCTCGGCGTGATCAGTTCCCTCCAGAAAATTCCGGTATACGGGGATAAGATGGTGGCGAAGATCCGCCGGACCAAAAGCAGCATCAAGCAGCTTCTGATCCCGGGGATGCTCTTTGAGGAGATGGGGATCATCTATCTGGGGCCGGTGGACGGCGGGGATATCAAAGGGATGACAAAGCTGTTTTCGGAGGCGGCGAATATTGACGGCCCGGTGCTGGTGCACGTGATTACCAGGAAGGGAGCCGGGTATCCGCCGGCGGAGCGTCATCCCGCGCGGTTTCACGGGACGGAGCCCTTTGACATTGAGACCGGGATCCCGAAGCACCCGCGGACAAAGGCGAACTACACGGATATTTTTTCCACTGTCATGCGCAAGCTCGGCGACCGCGACGAGAAGGTGGTGGCGATCACCGCTGCGATGACAGACGGGACTGGCTTAAAGCGTTTCCACAATATGTTCCCGGACCGTTTCTTTGACATCGGGATTGCGGAGGGACACGCGGTGACGTTTGCGGCGGGACTGGCCGCGGCCGGGTTAAAGCCCGTGTTTGCCGTGTACTCCTCTTTTTTACAGAGGGCTTATGATCAGATTCTGCACGACGTCTGTCTTCAGAAGCTGCCGGTCGTCTTTGCGGTGGACCGCGCCGGGCTGGTGGGAAGCGACGGGGAGACGCATCAGGGGATTTTTGACATTTCCTATCTGTCCTCCATCCCGAATATGACGATTCTCGCGCCGAAGAACAAGTGGGAGCTGTCGGACATGATCAAGTACGCGGTGAATCTGGGCGCGCCCGTGGCGGTCCGGTACCCAAGGGGCGAGGCGTACGACGGGCTGAAGGAATACCGCGAACCCATTGTATACGGTCAGAGCGAATGGATATATAAAGAGTCCCGGATCGCGCTGTTTGCGCTTGGCTCCATGGTAAAGACGGCCCAGATCGTCCGGGCGCGTTTAAAGGAAGAGGGATACGAATGCAGCCTGATCAACGCGCGTTTTGCGAAGCCGCTCGATGAGGAGACGCTGCTTTCTCTGGCAAAGGATCACCGGCTGATCGTCACGCTGGAGGAGAATGTGATTACCGGAGGTATGGGCGAGCATGTCATCCGGTTTTATCAGGACAGGCGCATCACGCTTCCGGTGCTTGCCGTGGCGATTCCGGACGAATATGTGGAGCACGGCAATGTCTCGATCCTGTACCGCGAGGTGGGGATCGACGCGGATACGGTGACGGAGCGCGTGAAACAGGCATGGGAGCAGTCGGCGGGAAGTGCGTCTGAACAGTGAAAAGGAGACGAAGTTGAAAGAAAGGCTGGATATGCTGCTGGTGCAGCGGGGACTCGCGCCCTCGAGGGAGAAGGCAAAGGCCATGATCATGGAGGGGCTTGTCTATGTAGGGGAGCAGCGGGAGGATAAGGCGGGCTCCATGTTTGAACCGGACGCCGCGATTGAGGTGCGGGGCAGCGTGCTGAAGTATGTCAGCCGCGGCGGCTTAAAGCTGGAAAAGGCGATAAAGTGCTTCGGGATTTCGCTGGAGGATAAGGTCTGCATGGATATCGGCGCCTCGACCGGGGGATTCACGGACTGTATGCTGCAGAACGGGGCGAAAAAAGTCTATGCGGTGGACGTCGGGTACGGACAGTTTGCCTGGAAGCTGCGTCAGGATCCGCGCGTGGTCTGCATGGAAAAGACGAATATCCGCTATGTCACGCCGGATCAGATCGGCGAGCCGCTGGATTTCGCGTCCGTGGACGTGTCATTTATCTCGCTGACGAAGGTCTTGGAGCCGGCAAAGGCGCTGTTAAAAGAGGACGCCGCGATGGTCTGCCTGATCAAGCCGCAGTTTGAGGCGGGGAGAGAAAAGGTCGGGAAAAAGGGCGTGGTCAGGGATCCCGCGGTACACGCTGAGGTGATGGAGCGGGTGACCGGTTTTGCGAAGGAGCTCGGCTTTGCGGTGCTGGCGCTGGATTACTCGCCGGTGAAGGGGCCGGAGGGGAATATCGAATATCTCGTTTATCTTGGAACCGGATCGTATGGCAGAGGAGAGGAGCCGGCAAAGATTCATGCCGTGGCAGAGGCCGCGCATGAAGCGCTGGGTTGAGCCGATGAGACATTTTCTGATTATTACAAATACATATAAAGATACGGATCACGCGCTGACCAGAAAGATAAGTGACTACATTCGAAGAAAAGGCGGCACGGACAGCTGTTTTTACAGCACCGGTGAGACCCTGGCCGCAGCGGCGCCGATGCCGGCAGAGATTCCGGGGGATACCGACGGGATCCTTGTGCTGGGCGGGGACGGAACCCTGATCCGCGCGGCGTCGCGGCTGGTGGAGACGCAGCTCCCGCTGATCGGGGTGAACCTCGGCACGCTGGGCTATCTGTGCGAGCTCGAGGAGCAGAATGTGTTTGCGGCGATCGACCGGCTGATGGCGGAGGACTATATCACGGAACAGCGCATGATGCTCGAGGGGCGCTGCGTCCGGGCAGAAGGAGCGGCTGCTGCGGCAGCACAGGAGGCCGGAAGTGCGGAAGCTGTCGCGGGAGCGGGCACGGCCTTAAACGACGTTGTGATCCACCGGACGGGGTCGCTGTCTGTGATAAGCCTGGAGGTGTATGTCAACGGGGAATACTTAAACACCTTCCGCGCGGATGGGATGATCGTCGCGACGCCGACCGGGTCGACCGGTTATAACATGTCGGCCGGAGGGCCGATCGTGGATCCGAAGGCCGGGATGATCCTGATCACGCCGATCAATGCCCACAATATGAACTCGCGCAGCATCGTGGTCGGCGCGGAGGATACGGTGGTGGTGGAGATCGCGAAGCGCCGCTTCCAGAAGGATGAGCTTGTGGAGGTCAGCTATGACGGGGACAGCGCGGGTCAGCTTTTTGTGGGAGACCGGCTCATTGTGCGCAGGGCAAAGGAGACGGTGCGGATCTGCAAGCTCAGCAAAAAAAGCTTTCTTGAGCTCCTGAGCAGAAAAATGCAGGTATATTCCTGAAAGAAAAGAGAACAGAGCAGAATGAAAACAAAACGACAGGCAAAGATACTCGAACTGATTCGCAAAAATGATATTGAGACGCAGGAGGAGCTCTCCGATTATCTGGAGCGTGAGGGTTATCAGGTGACCCAGGCGACGGTATCGCGCGATATCCGCGAGCTGAAGCTGACCAAGGTGGCGATGAGCAGCGGCAGACAGAAATACGCCGCGTGGGAGACCGCCGGGGAGGAGCTCTCCGAAAAATATATCCGTGTGTTAAAAGACGGTTTCGTGTCGATGGACATGGCGCAGAATATCCTTGTGATCCGGACGGTTTCCGGGATGGCGATGGCCGTGGCGGCGGCGTTAGACACGTTTCATTTAAAGGAGATTGTGGGCAGCATCGCGGGGGACGACACGATCATGTGCGCGGTCCGCAGCACGGAGGATACGGTGGCGGTGATGGAACGCCTGAAAAAACTGATTACAGAATAAATAAAAGGAGAGCTATGTTACAGAGTCTGCATGTAAAAAATCTGGCGCTGATCGACGAGGCTGAGGTGGATTTTTCGAATGGATTAAACATCCTCTCCGGCGAGACCGGGGCGGGAAAATCGATTATCATCGGATCGATCAGTCTGGCGCTGGGCGGAAAAGTGCAAAAGGAGATGCTTCGGGAAGCTTCCGACGGGGAAGAAACTGAACCTGCATTTGTAGAACTGGTGTTTACCGTGGAGGACGAGAGAGCGCGCGCGAAATTAGAGCAGCTTGGGATTGAGCCGGAGGACGACGAGGTGATCTTAAGCCGCCGGATCGCCGGGGGACGCGGCACGGCGAAGGTGAACGCGCAGAGTATGCCGGCGTCCAGGGTAAAAGAGATCGCGGAGGTTCTGATCGATATTCACGGGCAGCATGAGCACCAGTCGCTCCTGTCGAAGAAGAAGCATCTGGAAATATTAGACGACTATGCCGGGGAGCAGCTTGCGCCGAAGAAAAAGGAGCTGGCGGAGACCTACCGCGGCTATAAAAAGCTTATGGAAGAGCTTGCGGATGCGGATACCGATCCGGGAGAGCGCACGCGCGAGATCTCGTTTTTGCAGTACGAGATTGACGAGCTGGAGAACGCCGCGCTTCGTGAGGGCGAGGACGAGGAGCTGGAGGCGGACTTTCGGAGGTTCAGCAACGGCAGACGGATCCTTGAGGCGGTGAGCAGCGCGTACAACAGCACCGGCGGCGATATGGGAAGCGCCACGGAGCTGATTGGGGGCGCGCTGCGCGAGATCTCCTCCGTCTCCTCCTACGACGGCGCGTTAGAACAGTTCGAGCAGGAGCTTCTGGAGATCGATAACCTGTTAAACGATTTTAACCGGGAGCTGGCCGGATATGTCGACGAGACGGAGTTTGACGACGAGACGTTCTACGAGGTGGAGAAACGCCTCGACGAGGTAAACCGCTTAAAGGCCAAATACGGCAGCACGATCCCGGCCATTCTCGCGTCGCTTGCAGAAAAACAAAAGCGGGTCGCGCAGCTTCTGGATTACGACCAGTACCTGGAGGGATTAAAAGAACAGATCAAAAAAGAGGAGACGAAGTTAAACCGGGTTTCGCTCGCCGTATCAAAGATCCGAAAAGAGGCGGCGGTGAAGCTCACGGAGGCGGTGACGGAGGCGCTTAAGGATCTGAATTTCCTGGACGTGCAGTTTCAGATGCAGTTCG
This sequence comes from uncultured Roseburia sp., assembly GCA_947642555.1. Lineage (GTDB taxonomy): Bacteria > Bacillota > Clostridia > Lachnospirales > Lachnospiraceae > Roseburia. Next base: position 57,241 of record CANRSX010000007.1, read on the forward strand.
GGCGGCTTTCGGACTATACCGCAAACGGGTTCGACAACGCGGAATTTTTAATTTCCACCAACCCGGGCGAACCGTTAAAGCCGCTGGGAAAGGTGGCGTCCGGCGGCGAACTCTCGCGGATCATGCTGGCGGTCAAGACGGTGCTTGCGGATGAGGACGAGGTCGAGACGCTGATTTTTGACGAGATCGACAGCGGGATCAGCGGGCGCACGGCGCAGATGGTCTCCGAAAAGATGAATATCCTCGGGCGGAACCATCAGATCATCTGCATCACGCATCTGCCGCAGATCGCGGCGATGGCGGACGCGCATTACCTGATTGAAAAATCCGTCCAGAACCAGTCAACGGTATCCACCATACGCAGATTAAAGGAAAAGGAGAGCGTTGACGAGCTCTCGCGGATGCTCGGCGGCGTCGAGATCACGGAGACCGTAAAAAAGAGCGCCAGGGAGATGAAATCGCTCGCAAAAAAGAAAAAGAATGTTTGAAATGTGAAAAAATTCACATACTAAGGAAGGTGCCGGAAGGTATCTTCCTTTTTTAGTGAAAAGTTCAGCTATGGTTCGCGGGCTGAACGAAATTTTTATTCATATCAGACGGAGAACGCGCATGAAAAATAGATGTTATCACTGGATACGAAAGATAACCGGGCTGGGATTTTTCCTCGTGGCGGTGTTTGCCGCCAAAACCTTTTACCAGTCGATCCCGGACGAGATGTACGTGACTTACGGCGATGAGATCCGCTACGACTTTCATGTGCCGGTCAGCGTGGTGTTAAAGGATGAGAGCACGGAAGTATTTGAAAACATGGCGAAACCGGTGACAGAGACGGGACAGGCGTCCTATACGGTCTCCTGCCGCCTGTTCGGAATCTTTCCGGTCAAGGACGTGGAAGTGATGTTAGTCGACCGCAGGACGGTCATGGCGAGCGGCATGCCGATCGGGATCTATGTGAAGACGGACGGGATCCTGGTACTCGGAACCACGGCCATTGAGGATGCAAACGGACGGGAGCGCCATCCCGCCCAGAACCTGGTAAAAAGCGGGGACTATATCGTGAGTGTAAACGGTGAACCGGTTTACGAGAAGGAGGAGCTGATCGAGAAGATCGACGCCTACGGGGAGGATCGGGAAATCATAGGGCTGAGGCGAAACGGCGAATATATCGAGGTGTCCTTAACGCCGGTGTCCGGGGCGGAGGGCCGTCATCTGCTCGGCATCTGGGTCAGGGACGATCTCGCCGGGGTAGGCACGCTCACCTACTGTCAGGATGACGGAGGCTTTGGCGCGCTTGGCCACGCGGTCAGCGATGGGGACACGGGAACGCAGATGACGATGTCAGAGGGCTGGGTCTATCTTGCGGACATCATCGGCATCAAAAAAGGCGAGAAGGGGAAACCCGGGGAGATCTCCGGCATGATCGATTACAGCAGCGACTGCTGCCTCGGGACGATCACCGAGAACACGCAGCTCGGGATCCGCGGAGAGATCACCAATCAGGCAAAGACGGCGGGAGAGAGCTATGAGGTCTGCTACAAGCAGGACATCCGCCTGGGAACGGCATATATCATCTCACAGGTGTCCGGGGAGCGGGAGCTCTACGAGATCAGCATCGAGAGCCTGGATTACAGCGGCGAGGTGGAGAATAAGGGGATCTTATTCCGCGTGACGGACCCGAAGCTGCTCGAGCTGACAGGGGGGATCGTGCAGGGCATGAGCGGCAGCCCCATCATCCAGGACGGGAAGATCATCGGGGCGGTGACGCATGTCTTCGTGTCGGACGCGTCGATGGGGTACGGGATTTTTATTGAGAAGATGCTGGGGCAGTGAGAAAAACAAAATATAACTGATAACGTATAGCTTTTTCTGAAAAAAGTGCTACAATAGTAGTAAATAAAGGGCCGCCGACATATTTCCTTCTTGCCGACGCACTTCGACAAAATATCGTGTGACAGAATAAGTATCATCAGGAAATAACAGAATTGTCAGGGAGGGCCAGAATGGATAAGCTGAACGTAGCGATTGCAGACGATAATGAGAAAATGCTGCGGTTACTGGGACAAATTATCGAAAGCGATGATGAACTCAACGTAGTTGGAACGGCGAAAGATGGCGAAGAGGCGTATAATGTGATAAAGACAAAAGAGCCGGATGTGGTGCTGCTCGATATTATTATGCCGAAGCTTGACGGACTGGACGTACTGGACCGCGTGCGCAACGACAAGAGTATCAAAAAACACCCGACTTTTATCATGATCAGCGCGATCGGACAGGAGAGGATTACAGAAGACGCCTTCAACCGCGGCGCGGATTACTATATTATGAAGCCGTTTGACAACGATATGGTTCTAAACCGGATCAAGCATGTAAAGGGCAGCGCGCAGGGCAGGAATACCGAGCTGCGCAAGGTAAACGCCTATGAGAAGGCCGAGGAATTCGGCGAGCGCAACCTCGAGGCGGACGTGACGGAGATCATTCACGAGATCGGCGTACCGGCGCATATCAAGGGCTATCAGTATCTGCGCGATGCGATCATCATGTCCGTCGGGGATATGGACATGCTCAATTCCATCACAAAGATCCTCTACCCGACGATTGCGAAGAAATATCAGACGACCTCGAGCCGCGTGGAGCGCGCGATCCGGCATGCGATCGAGGTGGCGTGGAGCCGGGGAAAGATGGACACGATCGACGAGATGTTCGGCTACACGATCCACAACGGAAAGGGCAAACCGACCAACTCGGAGTTTATTGCGCTCATCACGGACCGGATTCGTCTGAAATATAAAATGTATTGACAGTTCATGCTTTTCAGACGGGCGAAAAAGAGTTATAATAAATCCAGGATTCAGAAGAGATCTTGGAGGGTTGTAGCATGACAAAAATTTTATTTGCATCATCAGAAGCTGTGCCTTTTATCAAAACGGGCGGGCTTGCGGATGTCGCGGGATCATTGCCGAAGTATTTTGACCGGAAGCGTTATGACGTACGGGTGATTCTGCCGAAGTATATCTGCATGGACGCGCAGTTTAAGGCGCAGCTTCGGTTTTTGTGCCACTTTTACGTGAATCTCGGCTGGCGCAGGCAGTATGCCGGAATTTTTCAGGCGGAAGCGGACGGGATCACCTATTATTTTGTGGACAATGAATTTTATTTTGCGGGGGATAAGCCGTACAACCATATCCACGAGGATGTGGAGAAGTTCGCCTATTTTTCCAAAGCGGTGTTAGATGCGCTTCCGTATCTGGATTTCTGTCCGGATATCATCCACTGCCATGACTGGCAGACCGGCCTGATCCCGGTCTATCTGCGGACGCTCTACGGCGGCGAGCGCTATTATGCGGGGATCCGCACCGTATACTCGATTCACAACTTAAAATTCCAGGGAAGATTCACGCTGCCCGCGGTGGCGGACATCACAGGGCTTCCCCAGCAGATCTTTACAGCGGACAAGTTAGAGTCCTACGGGGAGGCAAACTACTTAAAGGGCGGCGTGGTCTACGCGGACGCCGTCACGACGGTGAGCCGGACCTACGCGATGGAGATCACGACCCCGGAGGGCGGGGAAGGGCTCGACGGGCTGATGCGGGCGCGCGGAGACGCGCTGTTCGGGATCCAGAACGGGCTGGATTACGCGGAGTATGACCCGGCGGCCGACGTTTATCTGGCGCACCATTTTGACCGCATGAATTTTGCGGCGGGCAAGGCTGCGAACAAGGCCGCGCTGCAGCGCGAGCTCGCGTTCCCCGCAGAGCCGGATACGTTTTTCCTCGGCATGGTGTCAAGGCTCACGGATCAGAAGGGATTTGATCTGGTGAATTATATCATGGAGGAGCTGCTGTCCACGGAGAAGATCCAGATCGTCGTACTCGGCACGGGAGAAGAGCGGTATGAATCCTCGTTCCGCTATTTTGCGGGGAAATACCCGGAGAAGCTGCATGCGCACATCGGCTATGCGGATGACCTTGCGCACCGGATTTACGGCTCCTGCGACGCGTTTTTAATGCCGTCGCTGTTTGAGCCGTGCGGCCTGTCGCAGCTGATGAGCCTTCGGTACGGCACGGTTCCGATCGTGCGCGAGACCGGCGGGCTTAAGGATACCGTGGAACCGTACAACGAATATGAGAATACGGGCACCGGATTTTCCTTTGCGAACTATAATGCGCATGAGATGCTTGCCACGCTGCGCTATGCGATGAAGGTCTACCGCACCGACCGGGCGGCATGGAATGCGCTCGCCCTGCGCGGCATGCAGCAGGATTTCTCCTGGGAGAGCTCGGCGCGTGAGTATGAGAAGCTCTACACGATGATCACGGACCGCCCGAGCGGCTGCCGATGACACTGCGGCTCTGCTACAGGGTGAGCGCGCCTTCCTTCCTGGAAAAATAATAGACATGGTCGGAGAGAATCTCTTCCCGCGCAAGCTGCGTGGCGTTGACGTCCTGTACCATCTCCGTGAGCTCAGCAGCAGAGGTGCGCTCCGACGCGGGAATGAGCAGTACCTCGTGTACGCTGCTTGGCAGGATGAAAAGATCGCTGCCAAGCTTTTCTGCGATCCCGCGCATCAGCCCCGGGTAGAGGACGCAGACAGCGCCGTTTAACTTGTGCTGATTCGTGAGCACGTACATACTGCGGGAGATCTGCGCCGTTTCCTTTAAAAACAGGGGCGCCTCCTCGCGGAAGAGATCATTTACGATCTCCGTCATACTGTGCAGTTCGCTGGTTAAAAGCGCAGGGGTGTTGGCCAGGGCGAGCGCATAGAGATCATCCTTTGTGATATGCCAGTAAGATAAGTGCTGGTTGTGAATGAGGATCGTGGCTGTCCCGCTGGAACCGGACTCTAACAGACAGTTGAAGACAATGGCAAGGTCAAGAAACCGGATATGCGGGATGCGCTCTAACAGTTCGCGGTTGCGCGCATAGCTGACCAGCTTGAAAATAACGCGGGATTTTACGCGCTCATAATCCGTAAAAAAAGAGACGTCAATCGGGCCGTCGTCCTGATGCTCCTTAAAAACCGCCCGGATATCCGCGAGAATATCGGGGATGGGGCGCCCCTTCTGATACTGTCTGTAATAATGGTTCAGATAGACGGTGGGCGAGAGATTCTGCCCGGCGTGCAGCATGGTCAGGCCGTCCATATGGGTATCGTTGTTTTTGATGATATCCGAGACCTGAAGCGACGCCAGGGGATTAAGACCGGACTCTAAAGAAGCCAGGACAGATGTCTTAAAATCAGTATAATTCATGTTACCTCCTGTGAAATGATCCGGCGGATGCCGTGATAAAGGGGAAGGATCGTTCGATAAAACAGGCGGGAGGGTACATGGAAAGAGGACGGGGGCTTTGCGAAGCCCCCGTTACTGTGTACGACTGCTGCGTATCTCTAATCTACCACAGAATCGTTCCAAATACAATTGTCTAATTTTACTAAAAATGTAAATCATTCTGATTTGAGCATTTTCCACAAATAATTATACCGGTCGGTGGTGTCCTGGTCAAACTGCTTGTAGACGACACAGTCTGCGAGGATCTCCTCCGTGGGAAAAATCGTTGCGTCGGAGAGGGTTTCCTCGTCGAGCTGTTCGATCACCTTAAGGTTCGGAGTCCCGTACCAGACATACTCAAAATTCAGCATGGCGGCGTCCTCGCGGCAGAGGAAATCCAGAAACTTCTGCGCGTTTTCTTTATTCTGGCTGTCTGCCGGGATGAACCACGAATCAATCCAGAGGTTGGAGCCCTCGCGCGGAACGGAGTAGGCCAGATCCTCATTCAACTCCGCGGCGTAGGCAGCCTCGCCGGAATAGACCAGCGCCATGGCAGCATTTCCGGCGGCAACCTCGTCCGCCGTCTCGTCCACGTAATACGCATAGACGATCGGCTTCTGCTCGATTAAAAGCTGCACCGCCTCCTCGATCTGGCTCTGGTCCTCCGTGTTGATATCATAGCCCAGAAGGCGCAGCGCCGGCACAAAGGTATCGCGCACGGAGTTCTGCATGATGATGGAATCCGCGTACTTCTCGTCCCAGAGAATGCTCCAGGTATCCGTCTCCTCCTCCGGAACCATCGTCGTATTGTACAAAATGCCGAGCGTTCCGTAAAAATACGGCATGGAATATTTATTTTCCGGGTCAAAAATCTGCGACGCTTCTATGATCTCGGGGTTTAAGTTGTCGTAATACGAAAAGCCGGAAAAATCAATTTCCGCGACCTGGCCCTCCGAGATCAGGCGCTCCACCATATAATCGGAGGTGCAGACCACATCGTAGCGGATGGAGCCGGAGGAAAACTTGGTATACATTTCTTCCGGGCTCTCATATTCCTCGAGCTTGATATCGATCCCGGTCTCCTCCTCGAACATTCTGATGACGGAGTGATCCAGGTATTTTCCATAATTGAGTACGACAAGCGTCCCGTTATCGGCATCGCTGGCTGCGCCGGAACGGTCCGCGGCGCCCGTACCGCAGGCCGCAAACGTACCGCAGGCCGCAAGCGTACAGACCGCGGTAACCGCGCAGAATGCGGGTATGATTCTTTTTTTCAGCATGGTTTCCTCATTTCTGTGTGCCTGTGGGCATCCTGACGCTTTGCGGCGACTGCGGTGCGGTCCGAATGAACATTCATGACGAGCAGCAGGCAGAACGCGAGCAGAAACAGGATGGTCGAGAGCGCGTAAAGCTCCGGCCGGATGCCCTTGCGCAGCTCCGTGTAGAGCATGGTGGAGAGCGTGTTCACCCCCGCGCCCTTTGTGAAAAAGGTGATCGAAAAATCATCGAGCGACATGGTCACCGCCATCAGGAAGCCGGAAAACACGCCGGAGCGGATCTCGGGCCAGGTGATCTTATAAAAGGCGTACAGCGGGGATGCGCCGAGGTCTAAGGCCGCCTCGTAGGTGCTGCGCCCGGCCTCGCTGAGCTTCGGGAGCACGTTCAGGATCACGTAGGGGATATTAAACGTGATGTGCGCGATCAGCACGGTCACAAACCCGAGGTTTGTAAAGCGGACGAACAGCAGCATCATGGAGATGCCGGTCACGATGTCCGCGTTTAAGAGCGGGATATTCGTCGCGCCGAGCATGATGGCCTTATTCCGCTTTTTCATCGCATGGATCCCGATCGCGGCGAGCGTTCCGATCAGTGTGGAGAGCACCGCGGCTGCGACTGTGATCTTAAGCGTGGTCGTAAACGCGCTCATGATCGTCTCATCCGTAAAACAGGACGCGTACCATTTTAAGGTAAATCCGCCCCAGATGACCCTCGATTTGGAATTGTTAAAGGACAGCACGATCAAAACGAGGATCGGCAGATATAAAAACAGGAATATGACAGCGAGATAAACCCGCTGGACCGCTTTTTTTACCATACCGCAGCACCTCCTCCGTCTTTATCAAAAATGTTAAGCAGCGCCATGCTCGCGATCACAAAGACCATCAGCACGACGGACAGGCCGGAGCCTAAGTGCCAGTTCATCCCCTGCATGAACTCCTGTTCGATGACATTTCCGATCAGGAGCACCTTGCCGCCGCCCAGAAGATCTGAGATGACGAAGGAGGTTAAGGCCGGCACAAATACCATGATGATCCCGCTGATGATGCCGGAGAGCGTGAGCGGGATGACGATCTTTACCAGCACGGTCAGACTGTTCGCGCCGAGATCTTTGGCAGCCTCAACGACATCCTTATTGATCCTGGCCATGGAATTATAGATGGGCAGGACCATAAAGGGAAGAAAATCATATACCATGCCGAACACGACGGAGAGCTGAGTGTTTAACATCTTCACGCGGCCGATCCCGACCAGCTCAAACAGAGAGTTGATCAGCCCGCTGTTCGAGAGAAGAAGGCGCCAGGCGAGGATGCGCAGCATAAAATTCATCCACATGGGCAGGATGAACAGAAACACGACAAAGCTCTGATGCCGGAAATGAAACCGGCTTAAAATCAGGCACAGCGGATAGGCCAGCAGCAGGCAGACCACCGTGCAGAAAAAGCCCAGCTTTAAGGAGAGCAGCAGGGATTTTACATGCACGGGATCCGCGATGGCCGTAATCTGCGATAACGTAAAGCCGCCGCCATCCGTGGTAAACGCGTAGTACAGGATAAACGCGAGCGGCAGGAGTATAAAACCGGCAACCCAGAGCAGGTAAGGGCCTGCCAGAAACTGTCTTTTTAAACGGTACATATACTGTTTCCTCCATCTGTTAAAGGTCGGTCTCCACGGCTTCCTCGTCCTCGGATTCCGGTTTGTTCATGATCTGGATGTTGAACGGGATCACATAGATGCCCACATGCGCGCCCACGGTATACAGCTGCGTCGTGTGAACCAGCCACTCAAAGCCGTTCGCGAGAATCTCGATCTCATAGTGGACGCCTTTAAAAATGACGGATGTAATATCCCCTTCCATAAACCCGTCCTCCGGCTTTACGATCTCCACATCCTCCGGACGAATCACGACGTCGACCGGCCGGTTGCAGCCAAAGCCCTCGTCCACGCAGGGGATCTTTGTCCCGAGAATGGAAACGACGCGGTCTTTTACCATCACGCCGTCAATGATATTGCTGTCCCCGATAAAATCAGCCACGAACGCGTTGACCGGCTCGTTGTAGATCATCTCCGGCGTGCCGATCTGCTGGATATAGCCCTGGTTCATGACCACGATCGTATCGGACATCGTGAGCGCCTCCTCCTGGTCGTGCGTGACGTAGACGAAGGTGATGCCGAGCTCGTTTTTTAACCGGATCAGCTCGTACTGCATATCCTGGCGGAGCTTTAGGTCGAGCGCGCCGAGCGGCTCGTCTAAGAGCAGCACCTTCGGCTCGTTGACGATCGCGCGGGCGATGGCGATCCGCTGCTGCTGGCCACCGCTTAAGGAATCGACGGAGCGGCGCTCGAAGCCGTCGAGATTTACCAGCTTTAGGGCATAGCGGATCTTGTCGTCGATATATTCTTTGCTTTTCTTCTTTATTTTAAGGCCGAAGGCGATATTCTCCGCGATCGACATATGTGGGAAAAGCGCGTACTTCTGAAAGACGGTGTTTAGGTTGCGCTCGTTGGGCGGGAGGGCGGTGATGTCCTTCCCGTCAAAAATCACCTGCCCGCGGTCCGGGGTCTCAAAGCCTCCTAAGATGCGCAGCGTCGTCGTCTTGCCGCAGCCGGAAGGGCCGAGCAGCGTGATAAATTCGTTTTCACGGATGTAGAGATTCAGGTCGTCGAGCACGACATTGTCGCCGAACGCTTTGGTGATATTCACAAAATTGATCAGTTTCTTACTCATATGTAATCCCTTTCTATGGCCGTCAGAAGCTCGGCGGGGTGCTGACCCAGATCAGCACGGCGTCCCGGCTCCCGGTATTTTCAAGAAAATGCTTTTTGCCGCTGTGGAAATAAAAGCTTTCCCCGGCGCGCGCGGTGTAGGATCTGCCGCCGTAGCTGACGCGGACGCTTCCCTTTAAGACGTAGCCGAACTCCTCGCCCTCGTGCGGCAGATGGACGTCCGAGGAACCGCCGGGCTTTAAGGTGATGCGCACCGGCTCCATCGCATCCTTCTGTGCATTCGGGATGACCCATTCGATCATGTGTTTCTTTTCGTCGTCGATCTTTTCGAAATAGTCCTCCGGTTTAAACACGATCTGCTCCGGCTCCTCGTCCGTGAAAAATTCGGCCGGGGTGGTGCCAAGGCACTGGATGATATCGAGCAGCGTCCCGACAGAAGGGGTGTTCTGATTGCGCTCGAGCTGTGAGATAAAACCCTTGGTCAGCTCCGCGCGGTCCGCTAGTTCCTGCTGGGTCAGTCCGTACTGGATGCGCAGCTCCTTCATGCGTTTTCCGATATCCATAAAAGTAGTCCTTTCTGCCTGATAGTAAGCGAAAAGTTTATTATTCCCGTCATCGTCTTAATAATATATTCATGGTTTACTATTAATAAACAGAAAAGTCAATACTTTTTTGTCATTTTTTTGCCGCTTTTGTGTTTTTAAAAAAGTACAAAACTTTTCAAAATAATGGTTGCATTTTTCTGTGATTCAGTTATAATATCATTTGTAACGCAGACAGGTCATGGATATGGCATGCCGATATGGCTCAGTTGGTAGAGCGACGCATTCGTAATGCGTAGGTCGTCGGTTCGAGTCCGACTATCGGCTTTTCATCGAAGCTCTCAGTATATCTACTGGGAGCTTTTATGGATGGCGGTGTCTGTTTCATAAGGCCCATGGCATTCGTAAGTGTGAAAAACTGGGTATCCGGGTGATTTTTCACACGATCACACAGGAAAAGAGAGGTTAACCGGTATGGATAACTCAGAGAACAGAGGCATGCTGATCTTTTTCGGCGTGCTGGTCGCGGCGCTTTTGGTGATTCTGATTTCAATCATCGGGCTGGATATCCCGGCGGTGGCGGTATGTGTCATTGTCGTCATAGAGGTCGCGCTTTCGATCTGTCTGCACGATGTGCCGATCTGGCTGCACGGGCTGGTCGTGATCGCACAGATTGTTGCCGGTATTTTGTGCCATAACGTTGTATTTATCGCGCTTTGTGCGGTGATCTATCTGCTTGGAATACTGACGCTTCGGTTTGTGAGAGACTGACCGGATGGGGAGAGAGGATTTTTACGGGACGAAGGTTTGGTAAAGATCCTCTGTTTTTTATGTCAAAAGTTCAGCCAGTCGGAAGCGTATGGATGAAAATCGTGCTCGCACGAAGTTTCATCCATCGGTTTCGACTGAGGGAGCGCCCGTATATGAGCAAAAATGAGTTGCGAAGCAACGGAGAGTGCCGTCAGGCACGATTTTGCGAATGGCGCGGGCTGAACTTTAACTTTTATCACATCATTTTTGAAAATGAGGGACGGAATGGGATTACATTCAGAAAAGGGACGGGTGCTGATGTTTGCTTCGCGGGAGATCTGTTACCTGTCCGCCAATTTTTTTGCGCACCAGCTCGGCGCGGCGTTTGAGGAGCTGGGCTATGCTGCGGATGTCTGCGAGTTTACGGCAAAGGACGATCCGGACGGGATTCTCGCGCCATACCTGGGGGTACATTATGAGGTGATTGCAGATTTTAATTCCCTTCTGCCGCGGATGGTATGTGAGGACGGAACGCCGTATCTGGACCGGCTGGACGGGCCGTTTTTCGACTTTATTCTGGATCATCCGCTGTTTCATTATACGGGACTGTCCTCGGGCGTAACGAATCTTCACGCGCTTTTTCTCGATGAGGCGCAGGCGGATTATGCGGCGCGGTATTACCCGAAGCTCGCGTCAGCGTCAGTGCTGCCGCTCGGCGCGACGAGAGCGCTGAGGCTGTCCGGCGCGGCGGATCTGCCGGGCGCGGCGGACAGCGCTGGTGCGGCGGGTCTGCCGGGATCTGGTGGGAAGGACGCGGAGTGCCGGATTTTCTTTCCTGCCACCTACGATGACCCGGATGAGGTCTGTAAGGTGATTCAGGCTGCGCCGGATCCGCTGCGCCGGATCATGAAAGCGCTTCTTGAGATGCGGGTGGCGGATCCGCTGCTTCCGATGGAGGAGGCTTTTTCGCAGTACCTTAAGGATGCGGACATGGAGCTTTCCACGGAGCAGTTCGCGCTGTTTATGAACGCGATGTATGCAGTGGACGCCTATATCCGTAATTATTTCAGAAAACAGGCGGTGGACCGGCTGCTTGCACAGGGGATTCCGGTGACCGTGGCCGGTTCGGGCTGGGAGAAATACCGCCATCCGAAGGAGCGGTATCTTGTGCGTGAGCCGGAGATGATCTTCGGGCTGTCGTTTGAGCGCATTGCACGGGCGCATGTGCTTCTGAATGTCTCGCCCATGTTTAACCGGGGCATGCATGACCGCATCCCGGCGGGCATGGCGAACGGCGCGGTGGTGCTGACCGATGAGAATCCGTACTTAAAGCGGCATTTTGCGGACGGGGAGGAGCTGATGTTTTATTCCCTGACGGATCCGGATTCGCTTCCCGCGGCGGCGGAGCGGCTGATTACGGATTCTGCGTTCCGGGAGGAGATCGCGGCGCGGGCATCCCTGGAATTTGAGGCGCATCACACCTGGAGGTGCCGTGCGGAGTCGATCCTTGAGATGGCGGGTGGAAGGTGAAGGGGTGTTATAACGGGAAGATCTGTTTGTATTATACAGGTTTGCTTCGGTTTTGTATGGGTAATCTGCTTTATTTCTGTGGAATCCATTTTCCGGTTTTGGTTGAACCTTCTCGTATAATATACCCTTTTTTCTTCAAACCGCTTATTGCACGCTCAATCGTAGGTTTAGACAGGCCAGTAACACCTGCTATCTCAGCAGCAGTCAGAGCAGGATTCTTTTTAATATGTGTGTACACCCTGTTTTCTGTTTTCTTCAAATCCGAATAAACACCATCATTTACACCATCATTTCTTCCATCACCATCATTTATGCCATCATTTCTATCATCCTGTTCGATTCGCAGGGTAAGGGTAATCCGATCCGGATTAACCGTTTCAACTAAATCCGGTTTCTTAAACCCGTGTGTCTCCCAGATATGGTACACGTCGCAAAGACCGCTTCCGGAACGCTCACCTACATTGATGAGGGCAAACATATTAAAGATTTTTCCATTTCGGGCATCGCTGATACCGCCTGCAATAGCTTCGTCAATACCGATACGAAAGGTGCCGGGGTTGGAAATGGTAACTTTGCGGAATTCCTTGTCAATTACAATGCCGCGCCTGCCATAATAGTCGGCATGGATTAAAGCGTTAGCAAGACATTCCCTGAGACATCTGTGGACAGATGTATCGTCAATCCGCTGCAGGCTGGAATCAAGTTGGAATGGCTTTTTCACATCTGCAGTCAGGCGATCAATGACCTTGTAATAAAAATCGAAGATATTGCCGCTCCAGGTGCCGTCGCCGGAGCTGACACGATCAGACCATCGGGTATCAGGGGAAAGTCGTTCCCTGTAATCAAGGAAATAGTTTGGCAGTTCATCCGTTATTGTGATAAAATCACCGAAAAAAACAACACCGCCAAGCGTAGGATGAATCCTGCCGTCGTTTTGGCTTTTCTTTGCTGCACCGATTTTCAGAAGAAATTCATCATTCCCAAGCTTTGTCCAGATGTGGCTGGGCTTTAGATTGTTGAACATGATCCGGTAGCGGTGAATGGACTCCTGATTCAGATCGGTAATAAGCAGATTCTCCAGCATAAGTGCATCCTGTGGTGTGTCGGCCTGATCTCGGAGCATAGATTTTACTTCCTCAGCAGAGCAGCGGTAGTCTCCCTCGTGATTCCTCTTAAAGGTTCCTTTGAACATATCCGGCCCTACATAGATTGGTTTGTCCCGGCGATCTGCGCGGGGAACCTCAATTATGACAAACGGCATCCCATCATGTTCAATCTTATAAACATGATGCTCCAGGAGAATATTTGAATTGAGCTTCTGACGGTTATTCAGAGTATTCCAAATATCCGAGAGCATTTGCTGTGGGTTTCGGACACCTGTCGGAATAAATTTTTTTGTTTCTTTATCTTCTGCGATCCCAAGGATAATTGTGCCGCCGAAGGTGTTGGCAAACGAAGAATAAGTTTCCCAAATGCTGTTTGGAATACCTCCTCCTGCCTCCTTTACTTCGATATTCACATGTTCCTGTGAGTCTAATATGGAAACAATATCAATCATCGTATGTGCCCCCCGTTTCTATCTATTATATTCAGTATTCGGAATAATATCAATCCTGAGTTATTCATGAATGTGTAGAAAAACGTGGAAAGTATTGCATTTATGATGTATAATACGCAGGGAGAAATTTGCTTACGGATGGATTGAGAAAGAAATTATGAATTCTGGAGATGAGCTGATTGAAAAACTTCCCAGAATGCAGACAAATCAAAGCCAGAAACGGAAGGGACAGGATGGCAGGGAACAGACAGAACTATCAGAAAAAAATGGAAGCGGTGATTGCGGGGGAGCAGGCGCGGGGAAGAGTCACGTCGCTTCTGCTGCACAGCTGCTGTGCGCCCTGCAGCTCCTACTGCCTGGAATCTTTATCGGAGTATTTTCACATTACCGTATTTTACTATAACCCCAATATTTACCCAAAGGAGGAATACGGGAAGCGGGTGGAGGAGCAGCAGCGCCTGATCGCGCAGCTTCCGGTGAAGTATCCGGTCCGGTTTCTTGCGGGGGATTATGAGAAGGAGCGCTTCTATGAGGCGGTGCGCGGCCTTGAGGGGGAGCGCGAGGGCGGGGAGCGGTGCGTCCGCTGCTTTGCCTTACGTCTCAGAGAGGCGGCAAAGACAGCGGCGAAGCTTGGGATGGATTATATGACGACCACGCTTTCCATCAGCCCCTTAAAAAACGCGGAGACGCTGAATGAGATCGGGGAGAGGGCGGCACAGGAATACGGCGTCCGCTATCTGAATTCGGATTTTAAAAAGAAAAACGGCTATAAACGCTCCGTGGAGCTCTCGGCGGAATACGGGCTGTACCGGCAGGACTACTGCGGCTGCGTGTTCTCGATGCGGGAGCGGGAAGCGGCGGAGCGGGCAAAAACAGCGGAGCGGGAAGCGGCGGAGAAGAAAAACGACTGACCGGCAGAAAAACAGCAGACCGGCGTGGAACTGGTCGAAGCAGAAAAAGAAGAGAAGAAAGAGAGGAAATCAGATATGGCACAGTTGTGGGGAGGGCGTTTCACCAGGGAGACGGACCAGATGGTATACCGGTTTAACGCGTCGATTGAATTCGACAAACGTCTGTACCGGCGGGACATCGAGGGCAGCACGGCACATGTAAAAATGCTGGGAAAACAGGGGATTTTAACGGAGCAGGAGACGGAGGCGATTGTGGAGGGCCTGGCCAAAATCCTGGCTGACGTGGAGGCGGGACGCCTGGCCATCACGTCGGAATATGAGGATATCCACAGCTTTGTGGAGGCGAATCTGATTGAGCGGCTGGGGGATACCGGCAAGAAGCTGCACACCGGGCGCAGCCGCAATGACCAGGTGGCCCTTGATATGCGGCTTTACTGTCGGGAAAAGGTGGTGCTGGTCGACGCGCTGCTTAAGAAGCTGCTCCAGACGATCCTTACGATCATGGAGGCGCACACGGAGACCATCATGCCGGGCTTTACCCATCTGCAGAAGGCCCAGCCGGTGACCCTCGCCCATCACATGGGGGCGTATTTTGAGATGTTTAAGCGGGACCGGCAGAGAATGTCCGACATCTATGAGCGCATGAATTACTGCCCGCTGGGCTCCGGCGCCCTCGCCGGGACAACCTATCCGCTCGACCGGGATTACACGGCAGAGCTTCTGGGCTTTTACGGGCCGACCCTAAACAGCATGGACGGCGTGTCCGACCGGGACTACCTGATCGAGATGCTCTCGGCGTTTTCCACGATCATGATGCACTTAAGCCGTTTTTCGGAGGAGATCATCATCTGGAATTCGAATGAATATCAGTTCGTGGAGATTGACGACGCCTTCAGCACCGGGAGCAGCATCATGCCGCAGAAGAAGAACCCGGACATCGCGGAGCTGGTGAGGGGCAAGACCGGGCGGGTCTACGGGGCGCTGATGTCGCTTCTGACCACCATGAAGGGGATCCCGCTGGCCTATAATAAGGATATGCAGGAGGATAAGGAGCTGGCCTTCGACGCGATGGACACGGTGGAAAATTGTATCGAGCTCTTTGAGGGGATGCTCGCGACGATTACATTCCGAAAGGAGCGGATGCGCGCATCGGCCAGCCTTGGCTTTACCAACGCGACGGACGCGGCGGATTACCTGGTGAATCACGGGGTGCCCTTCCGGGATGCCCACGGGATCGTGGGGCGGCTCGTGCTGTACTGCATCGAAAAGGGGATCGCCATCGACGAGATGAGCCTCGCGGAGCTAAAGGAGATCAGCCCGGTATTTGAGGAGGATCTCTATGAGGCGGTCTCGATGGAGACCTGCGTGAACAAAAGGCTGACCGTCGGCGCGCCGGGGAAAGAGGCCATGGAGCAGGCGATCGCAGCGGAGCGGGAATACCTGAGGCAGCATCCGGGGATTGTGTAATTTTGATAAGAAACTGCTCAAAATCCAGAAATATTGTATAGAAGCGACATTGATTTTTTGTGAAAAATGTCATATGATATCGTAGTGAAAGACAAATGTGCGCTCTATACGGACAGGATGCTGCGCAATGGAAAGCCGGGCGCAGTCCAAAGGGGCCGGCAAAGGGAAGCCGGGCGCAGTCCGAAGATTCTGCAACGGAACATCCGGCGGATGCGCGCATAAGATGAAACAGGGAGAACAGAAAAGATGAGTGAAAAATTAAGAGCCGGTATTCTTGGCGCTACCGGTATGGTGGGCCAGAGATTTATTGCACTTCTGGAGAATCATCCGTGGTTTGAGGTCACGACGGTGGCGGCGAGCCCGCGGAGCGCGGGAAAGACCTACGAGGAGGCGGTCGGCGGCCGCTGGAAGATGGATACGCCCATGCCGGAAGCGGTAAAGAAGCTTGTGGTAAAAAATGTCAACGAGGTGGAGCAGGTGGCCGCGGAGGTGGATTTGGTCTTTTCCGCGGTGGACATGACAAAGGAAGAGATCAAAGCCATTGAGGAGGCCTACGCAAAGACGGAGACGCCTGTCGTTTCTAATAACAGCGCGCACCGCTGGACGCCGGACGTGCCGATGATGATCCCGGAGGTAAACCCGGAGCACGCGGAGGTCATCCGCTATCAGAGGGAGCGCCTTGGGACGGTCCGCGGGTTTGTGGCGGTGAAGCCGAACTGTTCGATCCAGTCCTACGCGCCGGTGCTTAGCGCATGGAAGGAGTTTGAGCCGTACGAGGTGGTGGCGACGACCTATCAGGCGATCTCCGGCGCGGGGAAGACCTTTGCCGACTGGCCTGAGATGGTGGGAAATATCATCCCCTATATCGGCGGCGAGGAGGAGAAGTCCGAGAAGGAGCCGCTGCGCATCTGGGGGCATGTGGATCATGAGAAAAAGCAGATCATCCCGGCGGAGTCGCCGGTGATCACCTGCCAGTGCATCCGTGTGCCGGTGTTAAACGGCCACACGGCGGCAGTGTTTGTGAAATTCCGTAAAAGTCCGACGAAGGAGCAGCTCATCGCGGCGTTACATGCGTATTCCGGCGTCCCACAGGAGTTAAATCTCCCGAGCGCGCCGAAGCAGTTCCTCCGCTATATGGAGGAGGAGAACCGGCCGCAGATCACGCAGGATGTGGACTATGAGAACGGCATGGGCGTCTCGGTCGGACGGCTGCGGGAGGATACGGTCTACGACTGGAAGTTTGTCGGGCTCTCCCACAATACGGTGCGGGGCGCGGCAGGCGGCGCGGTACTGTGCGCGGAGCTGTTGAAAGCGCAGGGCTATATCACGAAGAAATGACGCCGGGGGCGGGAGCGCCTGACCGTGTCATCAGAGAGATGATCCTATGAAAAAGGGGCTGTGGGAACCGGAGCGGACAGCGTTTCGGTTTTCACAGCCATGTATGGCGTTAGAATCCCGCGAAGCAGGATTCTTTTTTATATTGCGGGAAAGGAAGGGGAGGGCGTGAAGCATATATTTTTTGTGGAGGACGATCTGAGCCTGATTCAGGGGCTGACCTTTGCGATGGAAAAACAGGGCTATGAGATCACGGTGGCGCGCACCGGCGAGGAGGCAAAGCGGCTGTTCCCCGGCGGGGCGTTTGATCTTGTGATCCTGGACGTATCGCTGCCGGACGGCTCCGGCTTTGACCTGTGTAAAAAGATCCGGCGCATCTCAAAGGTGCCGGTCATGTTTCTGACTGCCGCGGATGAGGAGACCGATGTGATCATGGGGCTGGACATCGGCGCGGATGATTATATCACAAAGCCCTTTAAGCTGGCGATTTTCCTCTCGCGGATCCATGCGCTGCTCCGCCGGAGCGACAATTTCAGCCAGGCGGACACGGAGCTTTCCTCCGGCGGCATCACGGTACAGCTGACAAAGGGGGAGGGATATAAAAACGGGCAGCCGCTGGAGCTGACCTCAAATGAATACCGGCTTTTATGTATGTTCATGGAGCATCCGGACGCGGTGCTCTCGCCGGAGCAGATCCTGGGCAGCCTGTGGGACTGTGATGAAAACTACATTGATAATAAGACGCTGACGGTCTATATCCGCAGGCTGCGCATGAAGATCGAAGACGACCCGGGAGATCCGAAGCGGATCGTGACGGTCCGGGGAATGGGCTATAAATGGATGACGGGAGAGCAGGTATGAAGATTTTTGTCAATCAGAAGGTGAGAAGGCTTTTTATACAGCAGACGTCCTGTATACTGGTTTCTCTCGTCTGCTCTGTGTCGCTTCTGTTTCTGAGCCGCTGGCAGCCGAAGGGATTCTGGTGGGCGAAGGGAGGTATCCTGGCGTGCTCCGTCGGCGCGGGACTTGCCGTGCTTTTCTTTTACTGGCGGTATTTCACGGAACAGAACCGGATGATGGAGGATGCCGTCACGCAGGTGCGGGAATATATTGCCGGGGACCGGGACCGGCGCATTGAGTGTGATGACGAGGGAGAGCTGTACCGCCTGTTTCACGAGGTAAACTCGCTGGCGGCGATCCTGAATGCGCAGGCGGAGCATGCGGGGCGGACGCGGGCTTTTTTAAAACAGACGATATCCGATATTTCCCATCAGCTGAAAACGCCCCTCGCCGCCCTTGAGATTTATAACGGCATCATACAGACGGAGGCGAAGGAGCAGGACCTGGCGACGATTCAGAAATTTTCCGGCCTCTCGGATCAGGAGCTGGACCGTATTCAGACACTGGTGCAGAATCTGTTAAAAATCGCGAAGTTTGACGCGGGGACAATCGTGATGGAGCGGCATCCGGAAAACATGGCGGCGATGATGGAGGAGGTAAAACGGCAGTTTGCGTTCCGCGCCGGGCGGGAGGGAAAAGAGATCCTCCTTTCAGGCAGCGATCGGGCTGTCTTCTCCTGTGACAGGAGCTGGATCGGGGAGGCGGTGGGAAATCTCGTGAAAAATGCCCTGGATCATATGAAGCGGGGGGATACGGTGCGGATCGAATGGCAGGGGTCCGCCTCCATGGTCCGCCTCGTGGTGGCGGATAACGGGAGCGGGATCCACCCGGAGGATCTGCATCATATTTTTAAGCGTTTTTACCGCAGCCGCTATTCGAAGGATACACAGGGAATCGGACTGGGACTGCCCCTGGCAAAATCCGTGATCGAGGCGCATCGCGGGACGATTGAGGTGGACAGCCGGCCGGGACAGGGGACGAGATTTGTCATGAATTTTCTGGTTTCCGGACAGAGCGCCATAGAAGCATAAAAGTTCAGCCCGCGCCATAGCACCGCACCATAAAAAGTTCAGCCCGCGCCCATTCGCAAGGGCGTCTACGACGCTTTCCCGCTGCTGACGCATGCTAACAGCGTAAATACCACAGGCATATACGCTGCTCATATACGGGCGCTCCCTCAGTCGAAACCGATGGATGAAAATTCGTGCGAGCACGATTTTCACCCATGCGCTTCCGCCTGGCTGAACTTTTACGACAAAATTGTAGTCTCCCTGTAGCCTGCCTGTAGGATTCGCGTGCTATTCTTCAGACATGGAGGTGAACAGAATATGAATTTACTGGAAGTCAGAAAAATCTGTAAGACCTATGGCTGCGGCGAGGCTGCGGTGCAGGCGCTTCGGAACGTCAGCTTTTCGGTTCCGAAGGGAGAGTATGTAGCAATTGTAGGTGAATCCGGCTCGGGGAAGAGCACACTGTTAAACATGATCGGCGCGCTGGATACGCCGACCTCGGGAAAAGTGCTGATCGACGGCCGGGACATCTTTGCGATGAAGGAGCGCGGGCTCACGATTTTCCGGCGGAGAAATATCGGGTTTATCTTTCAGGCCTTTAACCTGATCCCGGAGCTTTCGGTGGAGCAGAACATTATTTTCCCGATGCTGCTGGATTATCAGAAGCCGGACTGGAAGTATCTGGAGGATCTGCTTACCGTGTTAAACCTGGAAAGCCGGCGGAACCATCTGCCGGGCCAGCTCTCCGGGGGACAGCAGCAGAGGGTGGCGATCGGCCGTGCGCTGATCACGAGGCCGTCCCTGATTCTGGCCGACGAGCCCACCGGAAACCTGGATTCCCAGAACAGCAGCGAGGTGATTGCTCTGTTAAAAGAAGCTTCAAAGAAATACGGGCAGACCATCATCATGATCACGCACAACCGCAGTATCGCGCAGACAGCGGACCGTGTGCTGCAGGTATCCGACGGCGTGCTGACAGATCTGGGGAGGTGTGAGGAATGAAGAGTTATTTAAGTCTGATCCCCATTTCGGCGAAAACCCGAAGAAAGCAGAACCGCCTGACCTTAATCTGCATTGCCCTGGCCGTATTTCTGGTGACGTCCGTCTTCTCCCTGGCGGAGATCATGTCAAAGGGGGAAGAGGAGGCCATGATAAAAAAACACGGCACCCACCATATCGTATTAAGCGGGATATCCGGGGACCAGGCGGCCCGGATCGCGGAGCGAGGCGATGTGGATGTGATGGCATATTATCGCGCGGTCGGTGAGGAGGATTATGACAATTACCGGATCGGTGACAGACGGGTCATTCTGTACGGAACTGAACAGACATATGTCGATGAAATTCGCGGCTATGAGACGGAGGGGAGCTATCCAGAGAGAGACGGCGGGGTGATGCTGAATTCGGATGCGAAGGAGCGCCTGGGCATTAAGATCGGCGATACAGTGACCATCCATACGCCGGCAGGGGATTTCCCCTGTACCGTGAGCGGGTTCTGCGTGGATGAGATGGCGCGGGACAATGCGAAATATGACGGCGTCTGCGCATATATGAGCATCACGATGCTGAACGATATATGCGGAATGACACACGATGAGAGCGGGATGGCGTATTACATCCGGTTTTGCGGGGATACAAAACTTTCAAAAGCGGTTGAGGAGATCCGGACGCAGTATATGCTCGCCGACGGGGAGATCAGCGAAAATCTCGCCACGGTCGGTATGTCCGGCGAAAGCAGCCGGGAGGATATCAGTCAGTTTTATTACCTGGCAGCGGCGGTATTTGTTCTCGTGGTGATTGCGGGGGTGCTGATGATTTCAGGCTGTATGAACAGTAATGTGTCCCAGCGGACGAGATTCTTCGGAATGATGCGCTGCATCGGCGCGAGCAGGGCGCAGATTATGCGTTTCGTGCGGCTGGAAGCGCTAAACTGGTGTAAGACGGCGATTCCGGCGGGGCTGGGACTGGGCCTTCTGTTTACCTGGGCCTTATGTGTGATTTTAAAAAACCTGGTCGGCGGTGAATTCAGCGAATTCCGGTTCCGGTTCAGTGCGGCAGGCATCCTGTGCGGTGCGGCGGTCGGTGTGGTCACCGTGCTGTTTGCCGCACACGCGCCGGCGAAGCGGGCGGCAGGCGTTTCGCCGATGGCTGCGGTATCGGGCAGCGGGGACGCAGGAAAGACGATTTCTCATGCGGCAGATACCCGGGTATTTCATGTGGATACCGCGCTCGGTGTCTGGCACGCGGTATCGGCGAAGAAGAATCTGGTGCTGATGTCCCTGTCCTTTGCCTTTACCGTGACCCTGTTTTTATCCTTTTTTGCGATTCTTGATTTTGTGCGGCGGCTTCTTCCCTCCGCCAGCGATTTGAGCCCGGACTTCTCGATTGCGGCAGCGGATAATACCAATTCGCTGGACCGGGGGATGAAGGAGGAGCTGGCCGCCCTGCCGGGAGTGGAGCATGTGTTCGGCTGCTCCTATGCGCTTGACACCGCGGCACAGATCAATGACAGCGCCGGCAGCGTGGATCTGGTGTCCTACGACGAGTATCTCTTTGACTGGAGCGCCGGCTCGGTGGTGAGCGGCGACCTTTCGGCGCTGGAAGGGGACTGCGACTACGCGCTGACGATTTTTAATGCGGACAGCCGCCTGGATGTGGGAGACCGGATCCGGATCGGCAGTGATGAACTTACAATTGCCGCTGTTGTATCGGAGGGGATCGGGACAGAAAGCCGCCCGTCGGTGGTCTGCACGGAGGAGACCTTCCGGCGCATCACGGGGGAGGACCGCTATGTCATGCTGAATGTGCAGCTGGAAGAGGGAGCGGAGGAAAGCGTAGGCGATGCCGTTCTGGCGCTTGCGGGAGACAACGAGTGTACGGACCGGCGGGAGGAGAATCAGGACAGCAACGCCATGTTTTATGTATTCCGGCTGGGGGCCTACGGATTTTTGACGATTATCGCTCTGATTACCGTATTTAATATTGTAAACAGCATTTCCATGAGTGTGTCGGCGCGGATCCGGCAGTACGGTGCAATGCGTGCGGTTGGCATGAGCGTGCGGCAGATGACGAAGATGATTGCAGCTGAGGCCGCAACCTATGCGGTATGCGGACTTGCCATCGGATGCGTGGCAGGTCTGAGCATCCACCGGATCGCGACGAAGGTGCTGATCCTGGATCATTTTGGCGGGACGTGGCATATCCCGGTGGAAGCGCTTGTGATTGCCACAGCGATCGTGGTATTCTCCTGTGTTGCTGCCGTGTATGCCCCGGCAAAGCGGATCCGGGAAATGGCGGTGACCGAGACGATCGATGAATTGTAGAGAATGGAGATAGCGATGATACTGTTGTATATTTCCGGGATCGTATGCCTGACTCTTTTGGTTTCTTTTGCGGTGGTCATGCTCTGTGAACCGCGGACGCTGTGGAGCGGAGGACTGTTTGTGAGTGCCATGCTGTCGCTGAGCGTGACCGCGCTGTTTGCGCTGTATGCGGCCTCGGACTGGCTGGGCGGCCACGTCGCAGTCATTAGCCTGCTGATCTTTTTGGCGTTTCTGGCACTTGGCTGCGTCCTCCTGTTCCCCTTTGCCCTGACCGCGCTGTTTCTGATCGAGGGGATACGGGTAATCCGGCACGAGGGGATAAAGCCGGTGAATCTGCTGTCGGTTCTGTTTGCGCTTCTGTTTTTTGCCTGTGTGACCGTGTGGCCGGCTGTCGGAAATCCGGGGAAAACCACGGCGGGCAGGATCTGTTTTACCGTGGCCGCCTGTCTGGCTGTATACGGGCTGATGCTGCTGGCTGTGTACGCACTCTCCGCCGTGCTGAATCTGATCCATATAAAAAAGCGCCGGAATATGGATTATATTCTGGTGCTGGGCGCAGGGCTGGCCGGAAAGATGGTGACACCGCTACTGGCAGCGCGGATTGACAAGGGAATCGGGCTGCTGCGGCAGAATCCGGATGCGGTAATGATCCTCTCCGGCGGGCAGGGGCCGGGTGAGGAGGCGGCGGAATGCGAAGCGATGGCGGACTACGCGATGAAAAATGGCGTGAGGCCCGACCGTATTATCATGGAGCCGGAAGCCGCGTCTACCAGGGAGAACCTGCTGTTTTCCTACAGGCTGATGGAAAAGCGCCGGCCGTCCATCGCGATTGTCACGACGGATTACCATGTGTTTCGGGCGCTGATTCTCGCGAGGAAAGAGGGGATCCGGTGCGTGGGCTACGGCGCGAAGACCACCTGGTATTTTGCCCTGAACGCATTTCTGCGTGAATTTTCCGGGTATCTGAGCCTGACATTTAAAGGTCATCTGCTGACAGCCCTCCTGCTGGCCGGGATCGTCTCAGCGTGGCAGTATTTCCTGATTTTATAATCTTTGCAATCTCCTGTTGTAAAAAAATTAAAAAATGATATAATTATTTTAAAATCTGTGTTTCGGTTTCTCAGATGCCGGAACACAGGCACGTTCGGGGGAGATGCAGGGATGGTTGTGAAATCACAGATTGTAAAGGAGCTTGAGAAGGAATACGCACAGACGGGCAATCAGATTTATGTTCTGTACGGGCGGGCGGACTCCGAGAAGGAGCTTTTGCTGCGCGCCTTTCTTCAGAAGAAGAAGTATTTTTATTATCGAGCGAGGCAGGTGTCGGAGGACGAGCAGCGCAGGCAGATGGGGCAGGAGATTGCGGCGCAGTATGAGGTGCATCTGCAGAAGTATACCTATGAGGAATATTTTAACCGGGTCAAAAGCGGGGATCCGTCGAAGCTGGTCGTGGTCATCGACGAGTTTCAGTATATTGTGAAGCGGGATCCCGGCTTTTTTGAAGCGCTCTTAAAGCTTCGGGCGAAGCGGCTTTATCCGGGGCCTGTGATGATCCTGCTGTGCAGCTCTGCGGTAGCCTGGGTGGAGCGGGAGCTTACCGACTGTATTGGGGAGGCGGCCCAGAAAAAGATCGCGCGCCGGATCAAGCTCTCCAATCTGAATTTCCTTGAAGTGGTGCGCGCGCTGCCGGAGTACCCGGTTGCCGAGTGCATCAAGGTCTACGGGATCATCGGCGGGGTGCCGGGGTACATCAACCGGTGGAACGCGAAGGCGGATATCCGCACGAACATCTGCCGGCAGATCTTATCCCCCAACGGATACCTGTACGGGGCGGCGGAGGAGCTGATCGGGGCGAGCCTCCGGGAGCTTTCCGTGTATGAGACGATCCTGGCGCAGATTGCGCAGGGACACGATAAGTTAAATGATCTTTTTCTGCAGACCGGATTTTCGCGGGCGAAGATCAGCGTCTATATGAAAAACCTGGCGGCCTTTGACATCGTCCAGAAGGTGGTCTCGTTCGAGACCGGAGGATGGGAGAATGCGAAGAAGGGGATTTACCGGATCCGGGATAATTATGTGAATTTCTGGTTCCATTTCATTTGTCTACACTTGTCGAAGCTGTACCTGCTCCCCGCGGAGGAATTTTATGACCGCTATATCGCGCCGGGGCTGGATACCTATTTAAACCGTTATTTTACCGAGGTCTGCATGGAGTACTTAGGGCTTCTGGGGCTGGTGGGAAAGCTGCCGCTTCAGATCGCGAAGATGGGGACCTGGGTCGGAAAGGAGGGCAATATCGACATCATTGCCCAGAATCCGATCCGGCAGAATATGGTCGGCCTCTGTAACTGGGAGAAGCCGCTGCTCACGATGGAGATGTGCGAGGAGCTCTTTGCCAGTATGCAGAAGGCAAGAATTAAAGCGGAATATTATTTTCTGTTTTCCGCGAAGGGCTTTGATCCCTCGGTGAAGGAGATGGCAGAGAAGGATCCGCGTTTTATTCTGGTGGATATGAATGAGTTATAAATGATACAGATGTGGAGGAAAATTTGGCAAAGTCATTGATTATCACGGAGAAGCCGAGCGTGGCGCAGGAGTTTGCAAAGATTCTCGGCGTGTCCGGACGGCGTGACGGTTACATAGAAAACGATACCTATGTGATCACCTGGTGTGTGGGACACCTGGTGGAGATGGTGTATCCGGAAGAATATGATGCGCGGTATAAAAGGTGGAGACTGGAGGATCTGCCTTTTTTGCCGGAGGAGTATAAATATCATGTGATTCCTTCGGTGAGCCGGCAGTATGACGTGGTGCACAGGATGCTGCAGAGGGAGGACATCGACACGGTCTACTGGGCGGGGGATGCCGGAAAGGAAGGACAGACGATCGAAGAGAACATCCGCAGGTTCGGCGGCGTGCGGACGGGCATGCGGGAGCTTCGGGTGTGGATCGATTCCCAGACAGAGGAGGAGATTCTGCGCGGGATCCGGGAGGCGAAGGATATGTCGGAGTACGACAACCTGGCAAAATCCGGCACCATGCGCACGATTGAGGATTATGCGATGGGCATCAATTTTTCCCGCGTGATGTCCGTCCGGTACGGACGGCTGTTAAACGACGCCGCGGGGACGAAGAGCTACACGGCGATTGCGGTCGGGCGTGTGATGACCTGCGTGCTCGGCATGGTGGTGATTCGGGAGCGGGAGATCCGGAATTTTACGGAGACGCCCTTTTACCGGGTGGTGGGGGGATTCCTGCCGGAGGGTGCCGACAGGGAGGTCTCCGTGATGCAGCCGGGGGAAGCAGCCAGCACCCCGCTGGCGGGGAGCATCGTCGCGGAGTGGAAGGCGGTGTCCGGTTCGAAGTATTACGAATCCCCTCTTTTATATAAGGAAAACGGATTTAAAAAGCAGGAGAGCGCGAATGCGCTGATCGAAGAGTTAAACGGGCGGCCCGCGGTCGTGGAGGTCGTGGAGCGCAGCGTGCAGAAGAAGCGGGCGCCGCTGCTGTTTAACCTTGCGGAGCTTCAGGCGGAATGCGCAAAGCGCTTTAAGATCAGCCCGGATGAGACCCTGGCGGCGGCACAGGAGCTCTATGAGAAAAAGCTGACGACCTATCCCAGGACGGATGCGCGAGTGCTGTCTACAGCTGTCGCAAAGGAGGTCGGAAAAAATATCAGCCGTCTGAAGAGCTATGAGCCGGTGGCCGGCTTTGCCCAGAGGATTATGCAGGAAGGGAAGTATAAGCAGATCGCCCGCACACAGTATACGGACGACGCGAAGGTCACGGATCACTATGCGATCATCCCGACCGGCCAGCTGTCGGAGCTCTCCGCCTTAAATGCCTTACAGCGCAGGATTTACGATCTGATTGTCCGACGGTTTTTAAGCATTTTTTATCCGCCGGCGGAGTATGATCATGTACGGCTGACGGTGGCCGTGGCGGGGGAGAAGCTGTTTTCCTCCGCGAAGGCGCTAAAATCGCCCGGATACTTAGAGATTGCGGGACTGCCGCGCCGTGCGGGCGAGGACGGCGGTGTGACGCCGGAAACCGCTGGCTCCGAGAAGCGGGGATCGGCAGAGCTGCGCGGATCCAAAGATCAGGAGGGCGGCGAAGGGGAGTCAGAAATCCGAAAGGACGGCGACGGGAGTTCCGAGTCGGAAAACGCGGCGCTCCTGCGGTACGCGGAGCGTCTGCATAAGGGCGACGCGCTGAGTGTGTGCGGCTATGAGATCCGGGAGGGAAAGACCTCCCCGCCGAAACGCTACACCTCCGGCTCGATGGTGCTGGCGATGGAAAACGCCGGCCAGCTGATCGAGGAGGAGGAGCTGCGGGAGCAGATCAAAGGCTCCGGGATCGGCACGTCCGCGACCCGCGCGGAGATCATCAAAAAACTGATCCGCATCGGCTATCTGCATCTGAATAAAAAGACGCAGGTGCTGACCCCGGAGGCGCTTGGCGAGATGATCTTTGAGGTGGTGTCCATGACGGTTCCGGCGCTCTTAAATCCAAAGATGACGGCTTCCTGGGAAAAGGGGCTCGACGGAATCACGCGCGGAACCGTGGTCATGGAGGATTACCGGGAAAAGCTCGAGGCCTTCATCCGAAAGGAAACCGTCGCCATGATCGATCAGGATTTAAGCGGCGAGGTGGCGGCACGGATCCGTCCGTTTGTTGGGAAGGGAGCCAAAGGGATCGCCGCAAAGCATCCGATTGACGCGGTCTGTCCGCTCTGCGGGGGCGGCATGGAGACGACGCCCTTCGGCTACGGGTGCAGCAATTATAAGCGGGACGGCAGCGGCTGCCGGTTTTCGATCGGCCAGATCGCGGGACGTGATCTGAGCGAGGAGGAGGCGGCGGCCCTGCTGCGGGAAGGCCGCACGGAGGTCTTAAACGGCTTTGTCTCGAAGGCGAAAAAAAAGTTCTCCGCAGCCCTCTGTCTTCAGAAGAATGAGGATGGAAAAGTTAATATTGGATTTGATTTTTCGCAAAATGAGCCGGAGATCCTGGAGGGTGTCAGCTGCCCGGCCTGCGGGGAGCCGATGGTACACACGGCGTACGGATACAGCTGCCAGAAGCGGGGAAACGAGCCGGGAGCCTGTTATTTCTCGATCGGGAAGATCGCGGGAAAGGAGTTAAACGCCGCGCAGGTGACCGCGCTGCTGACGGAGGGACGCACGGCGACGATCCGCGGCTTTTCCTCGAAAAACGGAAAGAAGTTTGACGCCTGCCTGGCCCTGGAGACGGATGAGACGGGAAAAAAGAACGTGACCTTTGACTTTGAGCACGTGGAGGCAAAGAAGATAAAGGATGTCAGCTGCCCGGTCTGCGGCGGGGACATCGTAAAGACGCCGTTCGGCTACGGCTGCGCTAACTATGTGAAGGACGACCCGGAAAGCTGCCGGTTTTCCATCGGAAAGATCGCGGAAAAATCACTGACGGAGACAAATGTAAAAGAACTGCTGCGGGACGGGCGAACCTCGACCATGCGGGGATTTTCGTCGAAGAACGGGAAAAAATTTGACGCGCGGATCGTCTTAAGCCGTGATGAAGCGGGAAAGGTGACGGGGTTAAAGTTTGACTTTACGGATCTTGAGGCGAAGAAGATAAAGGACGTGGCCTGTCCGGTCTGCGGCGGAGATATCGTAAAGACGCCGTTTGGATTCGGCTGCGCGAACTATGCGAAGGATAACCCAGAGAGCTGCCGGTTTTCGATCGGAAAGATCGCGGGCGTCACGTTAAAGGAGGCGCAGGTGAAGGAACTTTTACTCCGCAAAAAGACGGAACCGATCGACGGCTTTGTGGCGAAGACGGGCATGATGTTTTCCGCGCCGCTTAAGCTGACCGAAGACGGCCAGGTGGTCTTTGATTTCCCGGAGCGGCCGAAGCCGGAGGAGACCACAGTGAGCTGTCCGAAGTGCGGGGAGAAGCTGATGCGGAGCCAGTGGCAGTATGAATGTAAATGTGGATTTAAGATATTTCACACAGTGGCGAAGGTTCCGCTTTCCGAGGAGATCATGCGGGAGCTGTTTGCGGCCGGACGGACGAAGGAACGCGTCGGGGGATTCACCTCAAAGGCCGGAAATCCGTTTGAGGCGTACCTTGTCTTTGACGGGGAGAAGATCTCGTTTGAATTCGACCGGCCGGAGAGGAAGGAGGCAGTGAGCATCATGACAGAGGAGAAGGGCAGCGTGAAGATCCGCAGCCTGACGGAGGATGAGATCAGCGCCGGGCTGTTTGCGGAGTTTCGCCGCCGCCAGGTGGTAAACGACTGCTGGCGGAGAGCGGAGGACGGGAGCTGGACGATCCGTCCCGACCCGTTTACCGACGACTGGAGCGAGGAGGATTATGCGTATCTGGTCACCTGTCTGCGGCATACAGTCGCTTCCGGCGGCGTGGTGTTCGGCGCGTTTGTGGGAGGGAAGCTGAAAGGCTTTGCCTCCGTAGAGGCGGACCGGTTCGGAAGCGAAGGGCAGTATATGGATCTGACCTCGCTGCACGTCTCGGAGGAGCTGCGCAGAAGCGGCATCGGAAAGCGGCTGTTTTTGCTGGCGGCGGATCAGGCGAGGGAGCGCGGCGCCGGGAAGCTCTATATTTCCGCGCACTCCGCGGCGGAGACGCAGGCGTTTTACCGCTCGCTCGGCTGCGTGGACGCAGAGGAATACAAAAAAGAGCACGTGGAGGCAGAGCCCTATGACTGCCAGCTGGAGTACCGCGTGTAAGCAGCGCCGGACGCTTCCCGTGCCGGCAGCGCCGGACGCTTCCCGTGCCAGCAGCGCCGGGCGCTTCCCGTGCCGGCAGCGCCGGACGCTTCTCGTTCCGGCGGGCATGGCCGGGCCGTCCGGCTGAAGGATGACATCGTATCAGCATAACCGCACAAGGGTGCGGAGAAAAGAGGGAGACATGAAACGAGCAGAAATCAGTAACCTGTATGACCTTAACCAGACGATTGCGGCGGAGATTTTTGAGGGCCTTATGTATCCGTGGGAGGCGCTGGCAAAGATCAGCGATTTTATCCGAAAGATCGGGCCGACGCTTGACCCTGAGCGCTACGAACAGCGGGGAGAGGAGATCTGGGTGGCGAAAAGCGCGAAGGTCGCGCCGACTGCTTTCTTAAATGGACCTTTAATTATTGATGAAGATGCGGAAATCCGACACTGTGCATTTATCCGCGGAAGCGCGATCGTCGGGAAGGGATCAGTGGTCGGAAATTCGACCGAGTTAAAGAACGTGATCCTGTTCAATTCCGTCCAGGTTCCGCACTACAATTATGTCGGGGATTCGATTCTTGGATATAGGTCGCACATGGGGGCGGGTTCCATCACTTCGAATGTGAAGTCGGATAAGACGCTTGTTGTGGTAAAAGACGATG
The DNA here is from genome assembly GCA_947642555.1 of uncultured Roseburia sp. GTDB lineage: Bacteria > Bacillota > Clostridia > Lachnospirales > Lachnospiraceae > Roseburia. Next base: position 87,211 of record CANRSX010000007.1, read on the forward strand.
AAGAGAAAATTGAAACAGGATTAAAGAAATTCGGAGCAATGCTGGGCGATTTTGTGGAGGTCGGCTGTGGATCCGTCTTAAACCCGGGAACCGTGGTCGGCTCTCACACGAACATTTATCCTCTTTCCTCCGTGCGCGGCGTGGTGCCGGCGGGATCCATTTATAAGAAGCGTGGGGAAATCGTGGAAAAGCAGGGATGAAATTCGTCGAATTAGGACTTTACTAATCTCTTAAAATATGCGAAAATAGCTACAGTATGTGGCAGGCGTCCGCCTGTCCGCACCTACATTTTATCAAGTGAAAGGAGTCTTATAATGATTTACACTAAGGAAGTTGAAAACATGTGCCCGGTTGCAAAAGGCGCAAAGCATGAACCAGCTCCGATTCCGGAAGAAGGCAAATGGGTTCATTCTAAGAAGATCGAAGACATTTCTGGTTTTACGCACGGCGTGGGCTGGTGTGCTCCGCAGCAGGGTGCCTGTAAGCTTTCGCTGAACGTGAAGAACGGTGTAATCGAAGAGGCATTAGTCGAGACGATCGGATGCTCCGGCATGACGCATTCCGCGGCGATGGCGGCGGAGATCCTGCAGGGCAAGACGATTCTTGAGGCGCTGAATACAGACCTTGTCTGCGACGCGATCAACACGGCGATGAGAGAGCTGTTTTTACAGATCGTTTACGGACGTACACAGAGCGCATTTTCCGATGACGGACTTGCAGTCGGCGCAGGTCTTGAGGATCTTGGCAAGGGACTCCGCTCCCAGGTCGGTACCATGTACGCGACGAAGGAGAAGGGCGTCCGCTACTTAGAGATGGCGGAAGGCTATGTCACCGGCATCGCGCTTGACGAGAACAACGAGGTCATCGGATATCAGTTCGTTTCCCTTGGAAAGATGACTGACTTTATCAAAAAAGGCGATACCCCGAACGACGCATGGGAGAAAGCGAAGGGTCAGTACGGACGTGTCGCCGATGCGGCGAAGATTATCGACCCGCGCACAGAGTAAGGAAAGGAGAAACGAAGATCATGGCATTATTTGAATCATATGAGAGAAGAATTGACCAGATTAATGCTGTATTAAACAGCTACGGGATCAGCTCGATTGAGGAAGCTGAGAAAATCACAAAGGACGCCGGGCTCGACGTGTACGAGCAGGTGAAGAAGATCCAGCCGATCTGCTTTGAGAACGCATGCTGGGCTTACACGGTGGGCGCTGCTATCGCGATTAAGAAGGGCTGCAGAAAGGCGGCTGACGCTGCGGCTGCGATCGGTGAGGGACTCCAGTCCTTCTGTATTCCGGGTTCCGTTGCGGATCACAGAAAGGTTGGTCTCGGACACGGCAACCTCGGCAAGATGCTCTTAGAGGAAGAGACCGAGTGCTTCTGCTTTCTGGCAGGCCATGAGTCCTTTGCGGCTGCGGAGGGTGCGATCGGTATCGCGGAGAAGGCAAACAAGGTTCGTCAGAAACCGCTTCGCGTCATCTTAAACGGACTTGGCAAGGATGCGGCGCAGATCATCTCCCGTATCAATGGATTTACCTTTGTAGAGACGAAGTTCGACTACAAGGAGAATAAAGTAAACGTGGTTTACGAGAAGCCGTATTCGGACGGCCTCCGCGCGACGGTGAAGTGCTACGGCGTGGATGACGTGCAGGAGGGTGTAGCGGTGATGCACCTGGAGAACGTCGGCGTTTCCATTACCGGTAACTCCACGAACCCGACCCGTTTCCAGCATCCGGTGGCAGGTACATACAAGAAGGAGTGCATCGAGCAGGGCAAGAAGTACTTCTCCGTGGCATCCGGCGGCGGTACGGGACGTACCCTTCACCCGGATAACATGGCAGCCGGACCGGCTTCCTACGGTATGACGGATACGATGGGACGTATGCATTCGGACGCGCAGTTCGCAGGTTCCTCCTCCGTGCCGGCTCACGTTGAGATGATGGGCCTGATCGGAATGGGCAACAACCCGATGGTTGGCGCGACCGTGGCTGTGGCTGTTTCGATTGAGGAAGCGGCAAAGGCAAATCGTTTTTAAACGATTGGGAGATTTTAATTAGTTTAATCCCAGGACAGCAAAAATAATAAAGAAAGACATACAAAACGCCATGATTCGTATGAATCATGGCGTTTTGTATGCGTAATGACGGCCAAAAGCCATGTATCCCTCTCCGATCTGCTACATATCTATAGAATAGCAGAAAAAAGGAGAGTACAATCTATGGCAACTGGTTATCTTAGAATGCAGGCCCGGACAGCGCACGAGGCGCTCCCGCTTCAGGGCGTCGTGGTCACAGTGTGGGATGATGAGGGCAGGGCGGTTTACGAGCTGATGACGGATGAGAACGGGGAGACGGAGACTGTTCCCTTAGAGACGCTGGACAAAAGCTATTCGCAGGACGCGTATTTCCCAGGGGCGCCGTTCGTCAGCTATCAGGTATCTGCGTGGGCGGAGGGCTTCACCGGGGTCACAGTGACGGAAATTCCCATTTATGACGGTCAGACAGCGGTGCTGCCGCTTATTTTAACGCCGCGGACCGCGGAAGGGCGCAGCCCGTTTCCGGAAACGATCACGATCGGGATGCCGGCCGTCGCGCTTCCCGGGGAGGACCGGCAGCGCGGCACGATGGAGGCGCCTTATGTGCTGCGCCAGGTGGCGATCCCGAATCCGATCACGGTGCATCTGGGCTCGCCGGCTTCCTCCGCGGCCAACGTGCAGGTTTCCTTCCCGGATTATGTCAAAAATGTGGCCAGCAGCGAGATCTATCCGACCTGGCCGGATGCGGCGCTGCGCGCCAATATCTATGCGATTATCACCTTTGCCTTAAACCGGGTCTACACCGAGTGGTACAGGAGCCGCGGGTATTCCTTTGACATCACAAACAGCACGGCCTACGACCAGTATTTCGTATACGGAAGGCCGGTGTATGAGTCGATTTCCCGGATTGTGGATGAGATCTTTAACGTATATGCCAGAAGATCCGGACAGAACGCGCCGTATTTTACGTCGTTCTGCAACGGCACGACTGTGACCTGCCGCGGGCTGTCCCAGTGGGGCACCGTCACGCTGGCGGAGCAGGGGCGCACGCCGCTTGAAATCCTGCGCGCCTATTATCCGAAGGATCTGGAGCTTGTGGAGACAAATGTCATCACAGGGTCGCTGACCTCCTATCCGGGGACGCCCCTTCGGGAGGGGAGCAGAGGCTTAAACGTGGAGCTGATGCAGGGGTATTTAAACCGGATCCGAAAGAATTATCCGGCGATCCCGGCGATTACCGGGGAGAAGGGCACCTTCGGCAGCCAGACAAAGGCGGCGGTACGGAAATTTCAGAGCGTGTTCGGACTGGCGGTGGACGGGATCGTGGGAAAGGCGACCTGGAATAAGATTTCCTCCCTGTATACAGCCGTGACAAGGCTCGCGGAGCTCGACAGCGAGGGGAATGCGCTTGGGATCGGCACCGTGCCGCCGGATGTGGTGCTTCGGCAGGGATCGAGAGGGCAGGATGTGATTACCTTACAATATCTGCTGGATCTGGCGGGAGAGTTTTATCCGGGCATCCCGCAGCCGGCGATAGACGGGATCTTCGGCAGCGGAACACGTCAGTCGGTCATCGCGTTCCAGCGGCTGATGAATCTTGCGCCGGACGGGATCGTGGGCCCGCTCACCTGGAAGGCGCTCTATGAGATCAGGCAGAGCATCGGGGAGAGCGTGCCGCCGGTGTCAGGCTCCTTCCGCTATACGGTGCAGGCCGGGGATACGCTCTGGAAGCTGGCGCAGCGCTTCGGGACGACCGTGGACGCGATCATGCGGGCAAACGGGTTAAACAGCGATCTCTTACAGATCGGCCAGGTGCTTGTGATCCCGCAGGAATAGGCCGCATATGCGTTGTCCGGGCCGTCACAAAAGCCTCAGGTCACAAAATGGGAAAAATCCGGTCACATTCCGGCATGACGGAATCGCAGGATCATAGTACCATGAGGGCATGAAAACAGACAGGAGGTGCCAGAATGGTGGATCTGAAAGGACGTCCGTTTTATCTGGACGAGGAAGCGGAAGGCTGGGTGCGGGACACGCTTGCCGGGATGACGACGGAGGAGAAGGTGGGGCAGTTGTTCTGCCTGGTATTGCGCAGCGACACGAAGGAGGAGCTTGACAGTAATTTCCGCAAGATTCAGCCCGGCGGTTTTATGTACCGGGTACAGCCGGTGGAGACACTTGTAAAGCTGACGGAAGAACTCGCAAAGAGGAGTAAATATCCCCTTCTGATTGCCGCGAACCTTGAAAAGGGAGGGAGCGGCATCGCGGAGGAGGGAACCTTTTTTGCGTCCCCGCTTGAGGTGGCGGCGACAGATGACGTTGTGATGGCGAATCATCTTGCGGAGATCTGCGCGACGGAGGGCAGGGCCTGCGGGGCGAACTGGGCCTTCGCGCCGATCGTCGACATTGACGGGAATTTCCGCAACCCGATCACGAATACGAGAACCTTCGGGTCGGACGCAGGCCGGGTTGCGGCCATGGGAAAAGAATATGTCACGGTGGTACAGCGGCACGGGATGGCGGCCTCTATCAAGCATTTCCCCGGAGACGGCCAGGACGAGCGGGATCAGCATCTGGTCACAAGCGTCAATCCCATGAGCTGTGAGGAGTGGGACGCGTCCTACGGGATGATCTACCGGGAATGTATTGAAGCGGGGGCGCTAAGCTGCATGGTGGGTCATATCATGCTGCCGTCCTACGCAAAGCGGATCAACCCTGCGCTAAAGGACGAGGAAATCCTGCCGGGAAGCCTGTCACAGGAGCTGATGCAGGGACTGCTTCGGGAGCGGCTGGGCTTTAACGGCCTGATCGTGACGGACGCCACGACTATGGCGGGATACACGCTTGCGATGTCGCGAAAAGACGCGGTGCCCCATTCCATCGCAGCGGGAGCCGATATGTTCCTGTTCACAAGAAATGTGGATGAGGACATCGAATTTATGTTTGAAGGTGTGAAAAACGGCGTGATCACGGCGGAGCGGTTAGACGAGGCGGTGACGCGGATTCTCGCCTTAAAGGCAGCCCTGGGCCTCCACCGGCGGGAACTGCCGGATCTCGCGGAATCAAAGCGCACCGTAATCCAGAATCCGGTCCATACCGGCTGGGCGAGGGAGTGCGCGGATCGCGCGATTACACTTGTAAAAGAACAGAAGGGCGTCCTGCCCCTGACGGCTGACCGCTACCGGCGGATCCTTTTATATAAGATCGAGAAGGAGGGCGGCTTCGGACAGTACAAGGTAAAGCAGGGGGCCTGCGAGGAGATCAGAAGCCGGCTGGAGCAGGAGGGCTTTGTCGTGGATCTCTTCTGCCCGGAACAGGGAAATGAGGGGGAGACGGCAAAATACATGGACATTGTCCGTACCTATGACCTGATCGTCTATGTGGCGAACCTGGCGACCTTCAGCAATCAGACCTGCGTGCGGATCGAGTGGGCGAAGCCCATGGGAGCGGACTGCGCCCATTATCTGAACGACGTGCCGACGATCTTCATCTCGCTGGAGAATCCGTATCATCTGTTAGATATTCCGCGGGTGAAGACCTTTATCAATACATACAGCTCGAATGACTATATCATTGACGCGCTGATCGAAAAGCTGACGGGGCGGTCAGAGTTTACGGGGATCAGCCCTGTGGACGCGTTTTGCGGAAAATGGGATACGCATCTGTAAATCAGAAAAAGAAGACGCTGGCCGGCGGGATCGTTGCGGTGATCGTGATCCTGATTCTGGCCGGCGTCCTTCTGGCGGCGGCATGCGTACTGATGCTGGACGTATACCACAGGCAGATGACAACGCTTCAGTACCAGGTATCCGAGGAACATTTTTCCGGGATCAGCCAGCGGCTTGGCGTGCTGAATATGGATCTGCGCGATTTGCTCTACAACGGGGAGGAGACCGGGCGGGTGAGCAGAACAGCGGAGCGCGTATACGGGAGCGGAGGGCCGGATGAGGCGGAGTATGGCGACATACTTCGTCTCAACAGCGCGGTCGCGGATCTGAAACAGGCGTTTCTGAATATGGAGCGGATGTACGGCATGTCGTGCCACTTTTTTTACTACGACACGGCGCACGATATCATGGTGGAATACGGGGAAGGCGATTATCCGGCCAGAGAAGCGTTTGCCGGCAGCGTAAAGAAACAGTATGAGGAAGGGCGGCTTACGTATACGGCCGATCTGATGTGGTATATCAGGGACGACTGTCTGTGCACGATACACAGATCCGAAAACGGTCTGATCGGCTGCTGGATCGCGCTGGATGACATGGTGACATACATGTTTCGGACGGCCCCGGAGCAGTGTGTCGGGATCGGGCTGTATTTTCCGGATACCGGCGAGGCCGTCTGTTATGAGCAGGGGGAGAACAAAAGGGTCGTCCCGGGCAGAAACGTACTTTCCGGGGTGGATTATTACCGGATGGAGTACGCCGGATTCTCCTGCAGCTTCCTGCTGGATACCTCGGCGTACCGGAATATGATCCTTTATCCGCTGTGTTTCCTGATCCTGATCATTTTCTACCTCATCTTTGTAGGCGGCGTGCTGATCTATATGAAGAAAAACATACTGGGACAGATCGGCTATTTTTACGACAACCTGCTCCGGTTTAAGGACACGGCGAGATTTCAGGAAAACAGCAGTGTGATCGAGTTTGCGGAGGCCGGTAAGGTCTTAAACGAGCTGGCCGACGAGGTCAACCGGTTAAAGATTGACATTTATGAGGAGCAGATCGCCCGTCAGAAAACAGAGCTGGACTACCTCTCGCTTCAGATCCGTCCGCATTTTTACCTGAACTGCCTGAACATCATCTACAGCATGGTGGAGGCCGGCCGCACAAAAGAGATTCAGGAAATCATTCTGCAGGTATCAGTCTATTTAAGATATATTTTCAGGCGGAATATGGAGCCTGTGACGATCGAAAAGGAGCTGGCCTTTACGGAAAGCTACCTGAAAGTAACGGAATGCTTAAACCGGGAGAGCTATCCCTGCCAGTTCCATATAGAGGATGGGCTGCGGGATTTCCCGGTCCCGCCCTTACTGATACAGACGTTTGTAGAAAACTCCCTGAAACACAACAGAGATACCAGAGAGGGATTTTATGTTGCGGTCCGGGTGGACGAGCCCCGGGGGGAGGAGAAACGGATCTGCCGGATCACGATTTCGGATCACGGAAAGGGATTTCCGCCTGAGTTTGCAGAACAGCTTAACGCCGGGCAGCTCTCGGAGGATAACAGCGGGTATCACGTGGGCATTCGGAATGCCCTGATGCGGCTTAAGCTTTTGTACGGGGACGGGGCCCTGATCCGCTTTGGCACGGAAGAGGGCGGAGGAGGCCGTGTGACGATACTGATCCCGGAGACCGGGGGAGAGAGCCGGTGTGTACAGGATTTTACGGGAACCAGAGGTGACGGATGAATATTTTGCTGGTGGATGACAATGTATATGTGCTCGAGGGGCTGCTGGCAGGGATCGACTACCCGTCCCTGGGAATCGGGCAGGTGTTTACGGCAAAGAGCATGCAGGAGGCAGTTGAGCTTCTGGAGACGGAGGAGATACCGCTTGTCCTGACGGACATCGAGATGCCGGACGGCAGCGGGCTGGAGCTTTTGGAATGGATCAATGAAAATGAACCGGCCACGGTGACGATTTTCTGCACGAGCTTTGCCGATTTTGATTACGCGAAGCGGGCGGTGGAGCTTCACAGCTTTGACTATTATCTGAAGCCGGTCCGGTATGACGAGCTGCAGCAGCTGTTAAAGCGGGCGGCGGACGAGGTGCATACCCGCATGCAGACAAAGAAAAAAGCATTCTACAGCGAGCTCTGGATGAGCAGCATCTCCCTGCGCAAACGCCATTTCTGGGAGGATGTGCTGTTAAAGATTGACAGCTATGACGAGGACGAGCTCGATTTTCTGGCGCAGCAGAGCCATCTTCCGTATTCGAAATCCAGCTGTTTTACGCTGGCGCTGCTCTGCTTTCAGAAGGAACAGTCCAAGATGGAGGGATTTTCGGAGAAGCTGGAGCGCTTTGTCATGTGCAATATCACAGAAGAGCTGTCAGAGCCCGCCGGGGTCTGCATCGAGACGATGGTCAAATGCAGGCGTGATACCTGGCTTCTGGTGCTTTCGCACGGGGCGGATATGGAAAAAGAGACGGTCGTGGAGATGTTTTCCAGAATCGTGGAGACTCTTAACCGCACGATCCGCTGCCCGGTGAGCGGCTGCTTTGCCTGGGGGAATACCTTAAGCGGGATCCGGAGCCGTTATATGGATCTTGAGATGGTCAGCCGGGAATGCACGGGCCGGGAAAGCAGCGTCACCGACGTGGATCTGTTTGTAAAACACGGGCAGGAGCAGGCGGAGGACGCGGCGAGGAACGAGCAGGCGGTAAGGCAGATCAGGGAATATATTGACCTGCATTTCTGTAACACGATCACAGCGGAGGAGCTGAGCGTGGCGGTGCATTTCAGCCCGGGCTATCTCGCGAAGCTCTTCCGGCAGAAATACGGGGTCTCGCTGGGGGCTTATGTGATCGAGCGGCGCATGGAGGTGGCAAAGAGGCTGCTCGGGGAGACTGACATTGCGATCTCGGAGGTGTCGGTAAGGTCCGGGTATGATAATTTTGCATACTTTTCGCGGCTGTTCCGCAGGAAGACAGGCATGTCGCCCAGGGAGTTCCGGGCAAAGGCGGAAAAGCAGAAAGGCTGACATTGTGCAATTGATCGGATAAGAAAGTGAAAGAAATCAGGCCGCGCTTTTTGTAAAATAAAAAAGCCAGGGAACGTCTGGCAGAATACAGGAAAAGGAGAATGAAAAAGATGAAAAAACGAAGTGTGGCGCTTGTGCTGTCTCTTCTGATGACAGCGGGAATGCTTACAGCCTGCGGATCAGAAAAGCCGGAGGAGACAGGAGGCAGCGGGACGTCCGGCGGCGGCAGCGCGGTGTCCGGCACGGAAAGCGCAGCGGGAACAGGGGAAGGGGCACCTGCGGGTGTGAACTTTGACGAGGAGCCGTATGAGGCGACCTTTATGTACTATGCAGCCAACGACGCGAGAGACGTGGAAGCCGTGGAGGCGGCGTTTAACGAGCTGACGATGGCGGAGCTGAACATGAAGGTACATCTGATGCCGGTGACCTTCGGAACCTACAATCAGCAGATCCAGATGATCTTATCCTCGGACGACAGCCTTGATATCTTCCCGTATTACAGCGGACTTCTCGGCACCTATAAGGACGCGGGATTCGTGATCGATATGGGAGAATACATCGACGAGTACGGCCAGGATATGGTGGAGATCATCGGGGAGGAGGACGTAAACTGCGGATACTTAAGCGGATTTTTAGGCGGCGTCCCGACCATGCATGAGAGGACAAACCCTGTCATGTTTGTCATGCGCACCGATATCCTCGAGGAGACCGGGTTTACGGCGGAGGACATTAAGACACTTGACGATATGACGCAGGTGCTGGCAAAGGTAAAGGAGCTTCATCCGGAGATGAACGGCTACGGCGGTACGCCGGGTATGTCCTATCCGCTGATCTGCTCAAACAGCCGTGTGGATAACCTCGGAGCGGACAATTACGGCGTGCTGTTAAATCAGGGGCAGGATACGGAAGTGGTGAACTGGTACGAGAGCGAGGAGTTCATCCACGCCTGCGAGGTGATGCGGGAGTGGAATCAGGCAGGGTATACCTCCGCTGATTTTGCGACCTGCACCGACGGCGGCGAGACGCTGATGAAAGCCGGCAACCTCTTCTGCTTTTCGACCTTCGGAAAACCGAATACCAAGGTGGAGAAGGACGCGCAGACCGGATATGACACGACCTGCGTCCAGGTGACGGCGGACGCCTGCTATACCTCGACGACCAACGCGACGCTGTACGGGATTGCCGGAAATTCCGAGGATCCGGGGAAGGCGGTGATCCTTCTGAACTGGATTTATAAGACAAAAGCGGCGAATGACCTGATCAACTGGGGCATCGAGGGAAAGGATTATGTGGTGCTCGAGGACGGGACGATCGACTTCCCGGAAGGGGTTTCGTCTGAAAATGTCGGCTACCACCAGGATTACGGCTGGGCGCATCCCAACCAGTACAACAGCTACATCTGGACCGGCAACGACCCGGCGCTGTGGGACAAATATCAGGAGGTGCGCGACAATGCCGTGATGTCTAAGGCTTACGGCTTTATGTTTGACAACAACGAGCTGTTAAACGAGTACTCCGCGATGGGCGCGATCCGCGACGAGTACCTCAATTCTATCGCGACCGGCTCGGTGGATACGAAGCCCGCGCTGGAGGAGTTTAATGCAAAATTATACGACGCGGGACTTCAGGACGTCATCGACGCCAAGCAGGAGCAGCTTGACGCCTGGCTGGCGGAGCAGTAAGAGCGCCGGGCAGCCTGACAGAATTTATACCCGGAGGAAAGAAAACTATGGCAAAACTACAATGTAATATGATATCATATGTACTGGGCAGAGCGGTGGACATTACGCTTGTCATTCCGAGTACGACGATGCCAGAATCCTTCTCGGAAGGGGAGGAGAAGCGTCACATCCTCCCGGAGCCGTATCCGGTGCTGTATCTGCTGCACGGGATGGGGAACAACCACGCGACCTGGTGCGGCTACGCCGGCGTAGAGTTTTACGCGGAAGAGCACAATATCGCGGTCGTCATGATTTCGGGGGAGAACAAGTGCTACCGGAATGTCCCGGGCGGCGACAACTACTTTGATTTTATCTCGCAGGAGCTGCCGGAATTTGTGACGAATTATTTCCCGCTGTCGAAGGATCCGGCCCACACCTACATCGCGGGGCTTTCCATGGGCGGATACGGAGCCCTTCTGCACGGGATGTCGGATCCGGAGCGGTTCGCCGCGATCGGCTCCTTCTCGGGGGCCGTGGACGCTTCCTTAAATATGAGCGACGAGGAGCTCACGGCGCACCCGGAGCTGGACATTTACTATCTGACCGACCGTGCGCTGGCTGCCGGGAAAAAGATCCCGCCCATGTACCTGGCCTGCGGGGAAGACGATTTCCTCTATGAGATGAGCGGGAAGTATAAGGACTATCTGCTCAGGAAGCATGTGGACGTGACCTGGGAGTCAGTGCCGGGCTACACCCACGAGTGGCGTTTCTGGAATATGCAGATTGAACAGTTCCTGAAATGGCTCCCGCGGACGGACGGCTATGCAGAAAAAGGCGTAAGAAAGGTGTAAAAAAATGTACATTTTACTGGTGAACATGGCGGCGCTGGCTGCCGGAACGGCGATTGGATGTCTGTTAAAGAAATTTATCCCGGAGAAGCTCCAGGAGAATTCCATGATGTATTTCTCGATTATCACGCTGGTTTTAGGGATCCGGCTGTTAAACCGCACCGTGAATTTTTCGGCGGTTGTCATCGCGATCTTAGCCGGCGGGGTGATCGGTTATTTTCTGGGACTGGACAGACGGGTGGCCGGCCTTCCGGAGAAGTTTGCATCGAAGAGCGGGGGATTTGACGCCGGCATGTTCCTGACCGGATTTACACTGTACTGCTTTAGCACCTCCGGGATCTTAGGAGCGATGGATCTCGGGTTTTCCGGGGATACCACGCTTCTTATTACAAAGGCCGTGATGGATTTCCTGGCCGCCGTGTTTTTCGCGGCGGCCGGGGCCGGCTGGCAGCAGATGCTGATCACGATCCCGCTGGGGGTGATCCTGTTCGGCCTCTACTTTTTGTCAACGCTTTTAATGCCGCATGTGACGCAGGAGATGATCGGTGATTTTTCCGGCTGCGGCGGCATGATTCTGGTGGCAAATGCGCTTCGGATGACGAAGCTGAAGAATCCGCCGGTGATCGACCTGATCCCGGCCATGATCCTTGTGTTTCCGATTTCCTGGCTGTGGATGAATTTCTTTTAAAAGGATTCGAAAGACAGAATGAAAAACGAAGAAAAATATGAGCTGGTGCGGCTGGACCCGGATATCCCGGTCTTTATGTGGCTGCACCCGAGAGGGCGGACGACGAACCCGCGTGTGATTGACGCCCACTGGCACAGAAGCCTCGAATTCGATATTATCTGGGACGACGAGCTGCTCTATTACATCAATGGTGTGGAGTACAGGCTGGACGGGGAGTCCGTCTGCCTGATCAACAGTATGGACGTGCACCGCCTGATCCCGCAGTCGGAGCGTAAAGGGCCGGAGATCATCGGATTCACCCTGATTATCGGCTACGATTTTCTGAAAAGCCTGGTGCAGGATATCGAGGAGAGTATTTTTGTGCTGGATGGCACGGAGCAGACCAGGGCCGTCCGCGGGCGCCTGGTGAAGATGGCGGATATCTTTTTTGCGCAGGCCTCGCCCTACTGGAAAGCGGAGATCATGGAGCAGGTGTGCGGGCTGATTTATTATCTGTGCAGCAGCTGCAAACACAGCAGATCCGTGATCCCGGCGCACGCGGAGACAAATGTAAAAGAAGTCCGTGCCATGATGGAATATATTCAGGAGCATTATACGGAGGATATCAGGCAGCAGGAGCTGTCGCAGAGATTTTTTTATTCACGCGAATATATGTCGAAGCTGTTTAAGCGGTACACAAAGTGCACGATCAAGGAATATCTGACGCAGTACCGCCTGCAGCAGTCCGAGCGGTTATTATTTCACACAGACCGGTCGGTTACGGAGATTGCCCTGACGGTGGGATTTAACGACGCGAAGCAGATGATCCGCGCATTTCGCCGTTATTATGACATGACGCCGCAGCAGTTTCGCAGATCCGGTCACTGGAAACCATAGGAGATGCCTTTGGGCATCTTTTTTTGTTCGGTTTTATTGACAGAATGTTCCGCTGGTATTAGTATAGATATGCCCGGGATCTCTGCCGTTGCGGGCGGAAGAACCGGCATCACAGAATCAGAATACACGAAGAAAGCCAGGGATGTATATGACATTAGAAGAGCTGCCGGTAGGCAGGACAGCAGTGATTACAGAGGTAGGAGGGGAAGGGGCGCTGCGGTGCCGTTTTCTGGACATGGGACTGATCCCGCGGACCAGGGTGGAGGTGCGCAAGGTGGCGCCCATGGGGGACCCCATCGAGATCCGTCTCCGCGGCTATGAGCTTACGATCCGCAGGGAGGACGCAAAACAGATTGCGGTGGACCCGGAGGTGGCATCATGATTTTCGCGCTTGCAGGCAATCAGAACTGCGGAAAGACGACGCTGTTTAATCAGCTGACCGGATCGAACCAGCACGTGGGAAATTTTCCTGGCGTGACGGTGGACCAGAAGATCGGGCAGATCCGTTCGACGAAGAACTGCTCGGTGGTCGACCTGCCGGGGATCTATTCGATCCGCCCGTACACGAACGAGGAGATCGTGACCCGGGATTTTATTTTAAATGAAAAGCCGGACGGCATCATCAATATCGTGGACGCGACGAACATCGAGCGGAATCTCTATCTGACGCTCCAGCTTCTGGAGATGCATATCCCGATGGTGCTGGCCTTAAATATGATGGACGAGGTGCGCGGAAACGGGGGCTCGATCGACTATAAGCAGATGTCGGAGGAGCTCGGGATCCCGGTGATCCCCATCAGCGCGGCGAAGGATGAGGGGATCGAGGATCTGATCAGAGCGATCACGACCACGGCGTCAAAGCGGATCCTGCCGAAGGTGATGGATTTCTGTGAGCAGGGGCCGGTGCACCGCTGTATCCACGCGGTTTCCCATCAGGTGGAGGATCACGCTGCGGCGATCGGGATGTCCCCGCGGTTCGCTGCGACAAAGATCGTGGAGGATGACACGGATATCATCAGACAGCTGGCGCTCTCGCAGAACGAGCTGGAGATGATGGAGCACAGCATCGAGGAGATGGAGAAGGACTGCGGCCTGGACCGGAATGCCGCGCTCGCGGACATGCGCTACACCTTTATCGAGAAGGTCTGCGCGAAGACGGTGAAGAAGTGCCAGGAGAGCAGGGAGCACATCCGCAGCGTGAGGATCGACAATATCCTGACCCACCGGTATCTCGCGGTGCCCATGTTTCTTCTGATTATGATCGTGGTCTTCTGGCTGACGTTCGGCGTCATCGGGACGGGCTTAAGCGATCTGCTGGCCCGGGGGATCGACGCGTTCACGGCGCTCTGCGACCGCGGGCTGACCGCTTACGGGATCAACCCGGTGGTGCACAGCTTAATCATTGACGGTGTGTTTGCGGGAGTGGGGAGTGTTTTAAGTTTCCTTCCGATTATTGTAGTTTTATTTTTCTTTTTATCAATCTTAGAGGATTCCGGGTATATGGCGCGCGTGGCGTTTGTCATGGACAAGCCGCTGCGGAAGATCGGCTTATCGGGCAGAAGCTTTGTGCCGATGCTGGTCGGATTCGGCTGTACGGTGCCCGCGGTCATGGCGACGCGGACGCTCTCCGGCGAGCGCGACAGGAAGATGACAATCCTGCTGACGCCCTATATGAGCTGTTCGGCGAAGATCCCGATCTACGCGGTGTTCGCTGCGGCGTTTTTCCCGGGAAAATCGGCGCTTGTCATGATCCTTTTGTATGTTTCGGGCATTCTTGCGGGGCTGATCTCGGCCCTGATCTTAAACCACACGGCATTTCGCGGGAAACCGATCCCGTTTGTGATGGAGCTTCCGAATTACCGGTTCCCGTCCGCAAAGAGCGTCGGACAGCTGATCTGGGAGAAGGCGAAGGATTTTATCGAGCGCGCGTTTACCGTGATCTTTGTGGCGACGATCATCATCTGGTTTCTGCAGACCTTTGACACCCGGTTAAATGTGGTGACGGAGAGTGAGCAGAGCCTGCTTGCCTTAATCGGGCAGTGGATCGCCCCGCTGTTTGCGCCCCTGGGCTTTTCCGACTGGCGGGTGCCCGCGGCGCTGATCACCGGCTTTACGGCGAAGGAGGCGGTGGTAAGCACCTTAAGCGTCTTAACTGGCACGGCCACGGCGCAGCTCGGCACGGTGCTCGGGGACATGTTTTCCGTGCGGTCGGCGGCCAGTTTTTTGGTCTTTACCCTGCTGTATACCCCCTGCGTGGCAGCCATCGCCGCGGTGAAGCGGGAGCTGGGCAGCGGGTTAAAGGCGTTCGGCGTCGTGGTCTTACAGTGTGCGGTGGCGTGGGTCGCGGCATTTCTGGTCTATCAGGCGGGAGGCCTGTTTATCTGAATGGGAGTATGGGATTATCTGCTGTGCGGACTGCTGCTGCTCTGGCTTGCGGCGGTGGTAAGACATATGTGGAAACGTAAAAAATCAGGGGAATCCGGCAGCGGCTGTGCGGGGTGCAGCGGCAGCGGCTGTGGTGCCTGTGGCAAAGAGGGGGTCAGAGGCAATGGCCGCGGCGCCTGCGGAAAAGAGGAGGCCGGGCGCGGCGGCTGCGATGCGTGCGGCGGTAAGGATACGGGGCGCAGCGGTGGGAAGGATGCCGCCGGCAGATGATGATTGTAATTTTCTGTCAGAAACGGTATAATAAAAACCGGATATTCCGGAAGGGAGAAACGAGATGAGAAGAAGACTTCTTGCGGGGATACTCGGGGCCGTCTGTGCCATTGCGGCTGCGGGCTGCGCAGGTGCTGGTGAGCCGGCCGCTTCCGGCAGTGCGTCGGGAAGCGAGGGCGATCGGTCCGGCAGTGCGTCGGGCGTTACGGGAAGCGCGGCGGCGGACGGTGAGGGCGTTACGGGAAGCGCGGCGGCGGGAAGCGGCGGCGTGGTGCAGCTGACCGTGTGGGCGGAGGAAGAGGGCCACGACATGATGGAGGCGATGATTGAGAGCTTTCAGGCGGAATACGCCGGCGAGGCGAAGTTTGAGATCGCGCTGGTACAGGCGTCGGAGTCGCAGGCAAAGGATCTGCTGCTCGCGGACGTCCATGGCGGGGCGGATGTGTTCGCGTTTGCGGACGACCAGTTAAACCAGCTGGTGGCAGCGGGAGCGCTTGACCCGGTGAGGAATGCGGATGCGGTCAGGGCGGCGAATCTGCCGGAGACGGTGGAGGCCGCGTCGTTTCATGATGTGCTCTACGCCTATCCGATGACAGCGGACAACGGATATTTTATGTACTATAATAAGGCATATTTTACGGAGACGGATGTCGCGACGCTCGACGGCATGCTTGCAGCAGCGGCCGCGGCGGACAAAAAGCTTGCGATGGAGTGGGATTCCGGCTGGTATCTGTATACCTTTTTCGGAAATACGGGGCTTGTCTGCGGGCTGAATGCGGACAATGTCACGAATTACTGCGACTGGAACAGCACAGAAGGCCCCATCCGGGGCGTGGATGTGGCGGAGGCGATGCTTGCGATTGCGGCGCATCCGGGATTTTCGAACCGCACAGACGTCGAATTTGTCGAGGGCGTGCAGGACGGCAGCGTGATCGCCGGGATGAGCGGCGTGTGGAACAGCGTCGAGGTGAAGAAGGCCTGGGGAAATAACTACGGCGCGGTAAAGCTTCCGACCTACACGGTTGCGGGAAAGCAGGTTCAGATGGCGTCGTTTAACGGCTACAAGATGGTCGGAGTGAACGCGTATTCGGAGGAGCCGGAATGGGCGCACCGGTTTGCAGACTGGATTACAAATGAAGAGAACCAGAGGATTCGCTTTGCGGAGCGCAGACAGGGGCCGTCAAATCAGAATGCGGCCGCCTCGGCGGAGGTAAATGCGGATCCTGCGCTTCAGGCGCTGATCGTGCAGGGGCAGTACGGGGATCTGCAGCGCGTCGGGGCGAAATACTGGAGCGCGACGCAGAAATTCGGACTGACGCTGGCAGCCGGGAATCCGGACGGGACAGAGCTGCAGGAGCTGATGGATGCGCTGGTGGAGGGCATCACGGCGTCTGTGACGGACTGACGGGAGAAGAGACGGAAGGAAGGTAACACGGCTTATGAAGGTACAGGGGCGCATCAGCACGAAAATGATCATTCTGCTTCCGGTGTTTATCCTGGGGGTTGTATCGATACTTTCCAATCTGATGGCAGTGTCAAATGTGCGGAGAGTGAACAAAAACGCGACGAGGATTACGGACGGTGATCTGGCCTGCATCTATGTGCTCGGCGAGATCAGGCAGGAGACCCAGGCGATCCACAGACTGGGGCTGTCGCATATCGTGGCCACGGATCTCGACACGATGACAGAGCTGGTCGAACAGATCCGTGAGGAGGAGGAGATTCTGGACGGGTATCTGGAGGAGTACCGCCAGTATGTGAATACGGCGGAGGACACCGCGAATTACGGGAAGCTTTTGTCCGGTTACGAGGGAATGAAGTACGAGATCGCCAATCTGATGGCATACAGCGCGGCGGGAGACGATGAAGCGGCATATGCGCTGGCAAATACCCTGATCGCGGAACACTCCGCGACGATGCGGGAGGGGATTGACGGGCTGACGGACGGTGTGGACGCGTCTGTCATCGGGGAGCGCTCCGAGCTGACGAAGGTATACCGCAGCGCAATCCTTGCAAGCATAGCTACGATTGTAATCAGCGTGATCGCGCTGGCGGCGGCGCTGATCAGCGTGTTAAAGCTGGTGATCGGCCCGCTGTCGAAAACAGAGCGGGAGATCACGGGCATCATCTCGGATATCGACCGGCGGGAGGGCGATCTGACAAGACGTGTCACGATCCTGCCGAACCGGGAGGTGGCGGCGGTCGGCAGCGGGATCAATATGTTTATGGGCAAGCTTCAGGATATCTTTAAGATGATCACCAGCAACTCGCAGAAGATGGAGGAGGTGGTCAATGAGGTCCGGGACAGCGTGATGACCTCAAATGACAGCGTTTCCGCGCTCTCCGCCATGGCGGCGGAGTTAAACGCCTCCATGCAGGAGATGTCGGTCAACGCTGCGATGATCAACGGAAGCGCGCAGTCCGTCCGGGAGGAAGTGGGCCGGATGGCAGGGCGAACGACGGAGATCAGCGGCTATACCAGGGAGATGAAGCGGCATGCGGATTCCATGGAGTCCACGGCGCGTGAAAATATGGCGTCGACCGGGAGCCGGGTGAAGGAGATCCTCGCGGTGTTAAATCAGGCGATTCTGGACAGCGGCAGCGTGGATCAGGTAAACAGCCTCTCGGATGATATCACAAATCTCGCAAATCAGACCAACCTGCTTGCGCTCAACGCGTCGATTGAGGCGGCGCGGGCGGGCGATGCCGGCAGAGGCTTCATGGTGGTGGCCACGGAGATCAGCCAGCTGGCGATTGAGAGCAGGGAGGCGGCCAATCATATCCGCAGGATCAACGGGATTGTGACGGATGCGGTGCACAATCTGGCGGAGCATGCGACCGGGCTGGTCTCGTATATGGAGGACAGCATAATCCCGGAATTTGAGTCCTTTGTGGAATCCGGCAGCGAATACAAGAAGCGCGCGGACTACATTGAGATCGCGATGAATGAATTTTCAGAGAAGACGGGTACCCTGCGGGCGACGACCGAGGAGATCGCGAACGCGATCAACGCGATTGCGGATGCGATCGAGGAGAGTGCGGGCAGCGTGACAAACGCGGTCAGCAGCACGCAGACACTTGTAGGCGATATGGAAAATATCACGCATCACATGGACAGCAATCAGGCGATCGCCGCGAGCCTGCGGCGCGAGACGGAGATTTTCCGGCGGCTGTAGACAAATTCGCGGCAACAGGCGCCGCCGCGCTTCGCGGACCGGCTTTTTGGAACAAAATGGCACAGCAGATGTAGTTATATACAGAACGGGAGGAAAAGAAAAGGATGGATAAAGTGAGGACAAGATACGCGCCGAGCCCGACGGGACGGATGCATGTGGGAAATCTGCGCTCTGCGCTCTATGAGTTCCTGATCGCAAAGCACGCGGGCGGGGATTTCATGCTCCGCATTGAGGACACGGACCAGGAACGCTTTGTGGAGGGCGCGGTGGACATCATTTACCGCACCTTAGAGACAGCGGGGCTGGCGCATGACGAGGGCCCGGATAAAGACGGGGGATACGGCCCCTATGTGCAGAGCGAGCGCATGAAGACCGGGATTTATATGAAATACGCGAAGGAGCTGGTGGAAAAGGGCGAGGCGTATTACTGCTTCTGCGATAAGGAGCGTCTCTTAAGCCTTCGGACGGAGGTGGTCGAGGGCAAGGAGATCATGCTCTACGACAAGCACTGCCTTGGCTTAAGTAAGGAGGAGGTGGAGGAAAAGCTTGCCGCTGGCGTGCCGTTTGTGATCCGCCAGAATATTCCGAACGAGGGCACGACGACCTTTCACGACGAGCTCTACGGGGATATCACGGTGGAAAACGCGGAGCTCGACGACATGATCCTGATCAAATCGGACGGGTATCCGACCTACAATTTTGCAAATGTGGTCGACGACCATACCATGAATATTACACATGTAGTGAGAGGAAATGAATATTTATCCTCCGCGCCGAAATATCAGAGGCTGTACGACGCGTTCGGCTGGGAGTCGCCGGTGTACATCCACCTGCCGCTGATCACGGACGAGAATCACAAAAAGCTCTCGAAGCGCAGCGGGCATTCCTCCTTTGAGGACCTGCTGGAGCAGGGCTTCCTGCCGGAGGCGGTGGTCAACTATATCGCGCTTCTGGGCTGGAGCCCGGAGGAGAACCGGGAGATCTTTACGTTAGACGAGCTGATCGCGGAATTCGATTACAGAAGGATCAGCAAATCCCCGGCCGTGTTTGATTACACCAAGTTAAAATGGATGAACGGCGAGTATTTAAAGGCCATGGATCCCGACCGGTTCTATGAGCTGGCGGAGCCGTATCTGCGCGCCGTGATCCATAAGGAGCTCGATTTCAAAAAGATCGCGGCCATGGTGCAGACGCGCATCGAGATCTTCCCGGATATCGCGGATCACGTCGATTTCTTCGAGGAGCTCCCGGAATACGACGCGGCGATGTATACCCATAAAAAGATGAAAACGACAGCAGAGACCTCGCTTGCCGTGTTAACCGACCTGCTTCCGCTTTTAGAGGCGCAGGACGACTACAGCAACGACGCGCTCTACGCGCTGCTCTCCGGCTATGTGGCGGAGAAGGGCGTAAAGAACGGCTACGTGATGTGGCCGGTCCGCACGGCGGTTTCCGGAAAGCAGATGACGCCGGGCGGCGCGACGGAGCTGATGGAGCTCCTCGGGAAAGAGGAGTCGCTTGCCCGGATTCGGGCAGGCATCGCGAAGCTGTCAAAGTAAATCCCCATGCCGCTTTGCTGGCACCACCATAAATGAAAGGGGATTTACTTTAAGCCTCCGGCGGATGTGCAGAAAACGGGAATGGAAGTTGTCACTTCGTGACCCCGTTTTCGCACAGTTCAGCGCCGGAGCGCTGAACTTTCACAGTAAAGAGGTAATGTATGGATTTTAACCCTTCACAGCGTGAGGCCATCCTGCATCGGGATGGTCCCATGCTTGTTCTGGCGGGGCCCGGTTCCGGGAAGACCCGCGTGATTACGGAGCGGACCAGATATCTGATCCGCGAGTGTCAGATCAGTCCTTCCAATATCCTGGTGATCACATTTACAAAGGCAGCCGCGGCGGAGATGAGAGAGCGGTTCCGCGTGCGGATGGGAGCGCAGACGCCGCCCGTGACCTTCGGGACGTTTCACGCCGTCTTTTTTTCCATCTTAAAGTATGCCTACCATTACACCGCGGAAAATATTGTGCGGGAGGATCAGAAGCTTTCCTGCATGCGCGGGATCATCGGGAAGATGGATCTGGAGTACGAGGATGAGACGGAATTTATCACGTCCGTTTTAGGCGAGATCGGGCTGATCAAAAACTCCGGGATCGACCTGGCGCACTATTATTCGGTGAACTGTGCGGAGGAGGTGTTCCGCCGGATTTACAGCCGGTATCACGAGTATCTCTATCAGCACCGGCTGATCGATTTTGAGGATATGCTCGTCTATACCTGGGAGCTGTTTTCCGAGCGAAAAGACATCCTGGCCGCCTGGCAGAACAAATACCGCTATATCCTGATCGACGAGTTTCAGGATATCAATAAGCTGCAGTTTGACATTGTAAAGCTTCTGGCCGGGGAGCGGCGGAATCTGTTTGTGGTGGGGGACGACGACCAGTCGATCTACCGGTTCCGCGGCGCGAAGCCGGAGCTGATGCTGCATTTTAAAGACGATTTCCCGGAAGCGCGGATGGTGCTGCTCGATGTCAATTACCGCTCGCAGGCCAATATCGTAAACCATTCCTTAAATCTGATCGGGCACAATCAGGAACGGTTTCAGAAGCGCATCCAGGCGGCGGCAGAAAAAACTACAGATATCGAATATGTAGTGTTCGAGGATCAGCGGAAGGAGAATCTGCGGATTATCCGCGACATCGCAGAGCACCGGGAGCGCGGCGGAAGCTATGAGGATTTTGCCGTGCTGTTCCGGACGCACACCCAGCCCAGGCTTCTGATGGAGCAGCTGATGGAATATAACATTCCGTTCCGCACCAAAGATAAGATCCCGAACCTCTATGAGCACTGGATCGCGCGGGACATCTTCGCCTATCTGCGGATCGCGCAGGGCAGCAGGGAGCGGCGGGATTTCTTACAGATTATGAACCGGCCGAAGCGCTATATCACCAGGGAATCGCTGGATGCGGAAACCGTGGCGTTCGACGCGTGGGAGTGGTTCTTTGAGGAGCAGCCCTGGGTGGCGGAGCGCATCAGGAAGCTGGAGGCGGACGTAAAGCGGCTTTCCCGCATGAACCCTTACGCGGCGATCAACTACATACGAAAAGGGATCGGCTACGACGAGTTCTGCACGGACTATGCGGACTACCGCCGGATCCGGGTTGAAGACCTTTACGAGGTGCTCGACGAGCTGCAGGAGAGCGCAAAGGGCTACGACGATTTTGACGGGTGGTACGATCATATCGAGACGTATACAAAGGAGTTGGAGCAGCTCTCGAAAAAGCGGGAGCGCGAGGGGGAGGAGTGCGTCTCCTTAGCGACGCTGCACAGCGCAAAGGGGCTCGAGTATGAAAACGTCTATCTGATCGATGTAAACGAGGGGCTGATGCCCTATAAGAAGGCCGTGCTCGACGCGGAGATCGAGGAGGAGCGCCGGATGTTTTATGTGGGCATGACAAGGGCCAAAAAAAATCTGCATCTGTTCTCGGTCAGACAGTTCAACCAGAAAGATGCAGAGATTTCGCGTTTCATCGCGGAGTCACAGGAGAATGTCAGTCCTCCATGTCGTTAAATTCGGATTCGTCGAGCCATTCGTCGAAGCGGTCGGCCACGCGCTCGTATTCGTCGTCCTCCAGGATATTTTCGAGGGACGGATTGCCCTCCGCGTCCTCAAAATAGCGGTAGATATAGACTTCGCCTTCCTCATTCGGCTCGCCCTTTGCATCGAGCGGGAGAAGGACGATATAGTCCTGATCATCTACGGAAAATATAGTGAGAATCTCACATTCAGCCTGTGTGCCGTCATCCAGATCAAGGGTGACCAGGATATCGGTGTCA
Organism: uncultured Roseburia sp.; assembly: GCA_947642555.1. GTDB lineage: Bacteria > Bacillota > Clostridia > Lachnospirales > Lachnospiraceae > Roseburia. The sequence continues at coordinate 109,692 of CANRSX010000007.1, forward strand.
TCGCCCGGATGATTATCTGCCATATATCTCACCTCACTTCCTCCAAAGTTTATCTAAACTTTATGATAGCAGAAAGTGGGAGGAAGGACAAGCGAATTGTAGAAAAAATTACAAAAACCTATACAAAGGCAGAATGGAACTGTATAATAGATGCGTAAACTGTATGTACATGGATTGACTGCGATTACAAAAGGTGGATGACAGCATGAGGTATACGTTAAAGGAAGGCAATTACAGGCAGTACGGAGTGCAGGTGAACGAAGAAGGGGTTATGTTTACATTTGAGGCGGAGAAGGGAGAGGAGTGCCGGATTCTGCTTTACGGGAAGGAGATGGAGGTGAAGGAGGCGCTTCTGGTGCCGGAGGCCTTCTGCAGGGGCGCGGTATGGTCGGTGCTGGTACAGGGGCTTGACGCGCGGCAGCTGCGGTACAATTATGAGATAGGCAAAACGGTCGTGACGGATCCATGCGCGACGCGGATCATCGGGCGTGAGAGATGGAACGACCAGAGGAGAGCAGCGGTGTCTTATCAGATCTGCGGAGGCTGCGCGCCCGCGGCGTACGACTGGGGAGAGGACGCGCCGCCCGAGGTGCCGCGCCGCCGGATGGTGATGTACAAGCTGAATATCCGGGGGTTTACGATGGACGCCGGGCTTCGCGGAAGGGAGCGGGGAACCTTTCAGGCGGTGATATCGCAGATTCCCTATCTGAAAAAGCTGGGCGTCACGACCGTGGAGTTTATGCCGGTGTATGAATTTGAGGAGCTGATGCTGCCGGAAGTCCCAAAGCTCCCGGAGTATGTGCAGTGGGAGGTAAAGGACGGGGACCGGATCCTCCCAGAGCAGGAGGCCGCTGTGCCGAAGGTAAATTTCTGGGGCTATGTGCCGGGGAATTATTTCGCGGTGAAATCCTCCTACGCGGCGGGAGCGGACGCGTCCGCGGAGTGGAAGACGCTGATTAAGGCGCTCCATGCGGCGGGGATCGAGTGCGTGATGGAGATGTATTTTGAAGGGCAGACAAATCCATGCCGGATTCTTGATATTTTAAGGTACTGGGTGCGGGATTATCATGTGGACGGGTTTCACCTTGTGGGGGAGGGCCTGCCGGTCACAATGGCCGTGCAGGATCCGTGGCTGCGCAGGACGAAGCTTTTTTACAGCGGGTTTGATTCGTCGATTGTAGAAAAGGAGAACGCGTACCCGCATCTGTTTGTGTACAGCGACGAATATCTTTATCCGGCGCGCGCGGTGCTCAATCAGATCAGCGGGGATATCGGCGCGTTTGCCTGCCAGCAGCGCAAGCAGCACCGGACGAGAGGGTTTGTCAATTATATCGCGGATCAGAACGGTTTTACGCTCGCGGACCTGTTTTCCTACAGGGAAAAGCACAACGAGGCCAACGGGGAGGAGAACCGCGACGGCACGGTGTGGAATGTCAGCAGCAACTGCGGGGCGGAGGGGCCTTCCGGAAAGAAGCGCGTGCGCGGGGAACGGGAGCGCAGGCTGCGCAACGCGATCGCGGTGCTGATGACGGCCCAGGGAGTTCCGCTTCTCTTTGAGGGGGACGAGCAGGGCAATTCCCAGGAGGGGAACAATAACGCCTACTGCCAGGATAATAAGACCGGCTGGGTGAACTGGAAACGGAATGAGAAATACGCATGGCTGACCGAATTTACCGCGCGCATGGCGGCGTTCCGGCGGGAGCACCCGGTGATAGCCTCTGAGACGCCGAAAGCGCAGAATGATTTTCTGCGGAAGGGATGCCCGGATCTGTCCTATCACGGGGAGAACGCCTGGATCGCGGCGCCCGCGTCGGGCCTTCTGCCGTTTGGCGTCATGTACTGCGGCAGCTACGAGCAGCTCGCGGACGGCGGCACGGATGATTTTGTATATATCGGATACAATTTCAACACCGCCGCGGGACGGCTCGCACTGCCAAAGCTTCCGGAGGACCGGATCTGGCAGCTTTGCATGGACACCTCGCGCGGCAGGGAGCCGTTTTTGCAGGAGGAGGAGCAGATGACAGAGTCCCAGATCCAGATCCGGGGAGAGTCTGTGGTGATCCTGATCGGCAGAAAGAAGAAAACAGATCCGGCCGCCGGAAAAAAGAAAGGCAGAAAGAATGAATAGCTGGAAGCATTTTTGTACCATCAGCCATCACAAATATCTGGTCATGAAAGGCTGCTTTGCGGTGGGCCTGATCCGTCAGGGCCTGCTGCACGACCTCTCGAAATATACGCCGACGGAGTTTCTGCCCGGCTGTAAGTATTATCAGGGGACCATGAGCCCGAACAATGCGGAGCGGATGGACCGCGGCTATTCCTCCGCCTGGCTGCACCACAAGGGGCGCAATAAGCACCATCTGGAGTACTGGCTGGACTACGGGGTGCCGGAGACGGATCCCACCCAGAAGAAAGGCGTCTGCGGGATGAAAATGCCGGTGCGTTATGTGGTTGAAATGTTTGTGGATCGTGTCTGCGCTTCGAAGAATTATCAGAAGGATGCCTATACCGACCGGAGCGCGCTGGACTATTACCAGAAGGGCAGGGAGGTCCATATCCTGCATGAGGACACAAGGGAGCTGCTTGAGCTTCTGCTTGTGATGTTAAGCGTGAGAGGGGAGGCTTACACGAACTGGTTCATCCGGAAAAAGCTGCTCACAGGGAAAATTCCCTACGAGAGAAAGGTGCTCGGCCGGATGAAGCTCGTATTTCTTTCGGGAAAATAAAGGGGAAAAGCACGGGAAACCTGACCCGTTCATAGAATGTATCAAGAACGCTTTTCAGGTGTGTTTTGAAGACTTTTTTATCTCCATTTACCCCCGAACAGGAAAATGAATGCCTGAAGAGAATAAAGGACGGCGATCCCGAGGCAAAAAAAGAGCTGATTCTTCGAAATATGCGCCTGGTGGCACATGTTGCAAAAAAGTATCAGAACTCCGACGAGGATATGGAGGATCTGATTTCGATCGGCACGATCGGGCTGATCAAAGCGATTTCCACTTACCGGGAGGATTACGGCAGCCGCCTCGCGACGTATGCGGCCCGCTGCATTGACAATGAACTGTTAATGCATTTCCGCGCCAGGAAGAAGACCTCGCGGGAGGTGTCGCTGTATGAGCCGATCGGCACGGACAAAGAGGGAAATCAGATCAGCCTGCTCGACATTGTGGAGAGCGAGGAACCGGATGTTGTGGAACGGTTAGAGCTCGAGCGGTGTACCGGGAGGGTGTTAACGCTGGTTCCGCGCGTGCTGAACGGAAGAGAGCTTTTTATTATTGTAAACCGATACGGGCTGTTTGACAAACAGCCGATGACGCAGCGGGAGATCGCGTCTGTCTTAAAGATCTCAAGGTCTTATGTTTCCAGAATTGAAAAACGTGCGCTGGGAAAACTGCGCAAAAGCTTTGCGGAGGAGGTGTCGTGAGAGGACGCCTTCTTTATTTATTTGAAAAGGGTCTTCCCAAACCCGGGAAGGTATGCTATAATTCGATTTACAATTGTCACACGGACATTCTGCCCGGTGCGGCGGTTTCTTTTTTATCAGATTGCAGTTCAGTTGTATTCCAAAACAGTTCATCAGGAATAAAAAGGAGTGATACGTTGTATAGTATTGTATCGACAGCGATTGTATCCGGGATCCGGAGCATCCCTGTTTCGGTCGAGGCGGATGTGAGCGACGGGATGCCGGTATTTGAGATGGTGGGGTTTTTATCCCCTGAGGTCAGGGAGGCGAAGGAGCGCGTGCGCACGGCGCTCCGCAACTGCGGGATCATGCTCCCGGCAAAACGGATCACGGTGAATTTTACACCGGCGGATATCCGCAAATCAGGCTCGTCGTTTGACCTTCCGGTGGCGGCCGCCGTGCTCGCCGCCTTAGGCCTGGTGCCAAAGGAAGGGCTGACCGGCTGTCTGTTTGCCGGCGAGGTGGGATTAAGCGGCGACGTGAAGACCGTGCCGGGCATCCTGCCCATGGTGGCGGACGCGAAGGAACGGGGCATGCGCTGCTGTATCGTGCCGGCCGGGAACAGAAGCGAGGCGGCGCTTGCAGAGGGGATCCGGATCTGCGGAGTGGACAGCATCGACGGGATGATCCGGCTTTTGCGGGGGGATCCCTGGCAGGAGAAGGAAGCGCCATTTAATATAGAAGCAACGGGTGAGAATACGCCTGATTTCGCGGAGATCGGCGGGCAGAAGCTGGTCCGGAGAGCGTGTGAGACCGCGGTGTCGGGCATGCACAATCTTTTGCTGATCGGCCCGCCCGGTGCGGGAAAGACGATGATTGCAAAGCGGATCCCGTCGATCCTGCCGCCGCTTGAGAAAGAAGAGCAGATGGAGCTGGCCAGGATTTACAGTGTCAGCGGGCTTCTGATGCGGTCTGCTGCGGGCAGGACGGCGTCCGGTCTGCTGCCCGCAGCGCGGCCTTTTCGCGCCCCGCATCACACGATTTCCGTGCAGGGCCTTGCCGGGGGCGGCGCACGGCCCAAACCCGGGGAGATTTCCCTTGCGCACAAGGGGGTACTGTTTCTGGATGAGCTTCCGGAGTTTCAGAAAAAAACGCTGGAGATCCTGCGCCAGCCGCTGGAGGAAAAATGCGTGCGCCTGGTGCGGCTGTCGGGAAGCTGCGAATATCCGGCGGATTTTATGCTGGTGGCGGCGATGAACCCGTGCAAATGCGGCTGGTATCCCGATATGCAGCGCTGCACCTGTTCCCAGGCGTCGGTCCGGCGCTACCTGGAGCGGGTCAGCAAACCGCTTCTGGACCGGATCGACATCAGCGTGGAGGCGCAGCGCATCCCGTTTGAAGAGCTGGCAAAGGGGGAGCGCGGAGAAGCCTCCGGAGAGATCCGCAGACGCGTCACCGCCGCACATCAGATGCAGCGGGAGCGGTACCGGGGAGAAGCGTTTTCCTACAACAGTCAGATTCCCGCCGCGCGCATCCGGGAATTCTGCGCGCTGACAAGAGAGCAGGAAACGTACATGGAGCAGATCTATCAGAGGCTGGAGCTTTCGGCGCGCGCTTATCACAAAATCCTTAAGGTCGCCAGGACGCTGGCGGATATGGATCAGGAGAAGCGGATTGAGAAACGGCATTTAAGCGAAGCGGTCTGCTACAGGGGACTGGATCAGAAATACTGGGAGCGGCCATAGGGGATTCTGCGGGAAAAACAGCTGCGGCAGGCGGCGGGAAAGGAAACGGTGAGATGAAAGAGGCATACTGGCTGGCAAATGTGCGCGGAATCAGCGCCAGGAAAAAGAGAAGGCTTGTGGAGACGGCGGGGAGCGCCAGGGACGTGTATTCCCTCACGGAGCGTCAGATCCGGCGGCTTGCGATACTGACGGCGGCGGAGCAGGACGCGCTGATCGCGGGGAAGGCATGTGACGCGGATCGGGGGTACGCGGCGCTCGGAGCACAGGGGATTACATTTGTCTCGATAGGGGACGAGGACTATCCGGACCGGCTTACAGCGCTGCCCGACGCGCCGTTTGGCCTCTATGTGAAAGGCCGCCTGCCGGATCCAGAGCGAAAGCAGGTGGCGGTCGTGGGCGCGCGGATGTGCTCGGAATACGGGCGGGCTGCGGCCACGGAGCTTGGAAGAACACTCGCCGGGCTCGGCGTGAATATCATAAGCGGGATGGCCAGGGGGATCGATGCGGCGGGACATGAGGGCGCGCTCGCGGGCGGAGGGTATACCTGCGCGGTCTTAGGCTGCGGGGCAGACGTCTGTTATCCGGCGTCAAACCGGAGGCTTTACGGGGAAATCCTGGAAACCGGCGGCGTCATCTCGGAGTATCCGCCGGGCACAGGCCCCCTGCCCGGGTATTTTCCGCAGCGCAACCGGATTATCGCGGGCTTAAGCGATGTGGTGATCGTCGTGGAGGCGAGAGAGCGGAGCGGTTCGCTGATCACGGCGGACTGCGCCTTAGAGCAGGGGAAGGAGATCTACGCGGTCCCGGGGCGCATTTACGACCCCCTGAGCGCGGGCTGCAACAACCTGATCCGGCAGGGCGCCGGGATCATCGCGGGGGCGGAGGATTTTAAAAAAGAGCTCGGATTGTGCGGTCAGACGATGGTTCAGGAGTCCTTTGTGAATTTATTACTTGAAAAAAATGACCGGCTGGTGTATAGTTGTGTAGATTTCCGACCGAAAAATATGGAGAAGCTGCTGGACGAGACGGGGCTTATGCTGCCGGAACTCGCGGAGATTCTGGAACGTCTGACACAGAATGGCTTTATCACGGAGACATTTAAAAACTGTTACATCAGGAAGATATAAGCACAGACGGTATGAAGGAGTTGTGAAATGGCGAAGTATCTTGTTATCGTAGAGTCACCTGCGAAGGTGAAGACAATCAAAAAGTTTCTCGGCAGAAATTATGAGGTTGTGGCGTCCAACGGCCATGTCCGCGATCTGCCGAAAAGCCAGATGGGAATCGATATCGAGCATGATTTTGAACCGAAATATATCACGATCCGCGGAAAAGGAGAGATTCTGGCAAAGCTCCGCAAGGAAGTGAAGAAGGCGGATAAAATCTATCTCGCGACGGACCCTGACCGCGAGGGGGAGGCGATCTCCTGGCACCTGTGCCACGCCTTAAAGCTCGAGGGGCAGGACGTGCGGCGCATCAGCTTCAACGAGATCACCCAGAAGGCGGTCAAGAACGCGTTAAAGGAGCCGCGCGAGATCGATATGAACCTGGTGAACGCGCAGCAGACGAGACGGATCTTAGACCGCATGGTGGGATATGAGATCAGCCCGCTCCTCTGGGCCAAGGTAAAACGGGGCTTAAGCGCGGGCAGGGTACAGTCGGTGGCGCTGCGCATCATCTGCGACCGCGAGGAGGAGATCGCGGCGTTTATCCCGGAGGAATACTGGACGCTGGACGCGGAGCTCTCCGTGCCGGGGGAGAAAAAGCCGCTGCTGGCAAAGTTCCACGGCGATGAGAACGGAAAGATCACGGTGCGCTCGGCCGCGGAGGCGGAGCAGATAAAGAAGGCGCTGGAAAAAGAGACGTTTCGGGTCGCCGAGGTAAAAAAAGGCGAGCGCGCGAAGCGGGCTCCGCTGCCGTTTACCACGAGCACGCTTCAGCAGGAGGCGTCCAAAGCGCTGAATTTCCCGCTCGCGAAGACGATGCGCATCGCGCAGCAGCTGTATGAGGGCGTGGACATCAAAGGCCAGGGAACCGTCGGACTGATCACCTACTTAAGAACCGACTCCGTCCGGATCTCGGACGACGCGGACGCGCAGGCCAGGGAATACATCAGAGATTCCTACGGGGAGGAATACGTCGCGGACAAAGTCGCGGCGGCGAAGACGGACGCGCGGATTCAGGACGCGCACGAGGCGATCCGGCCCTCGGATATCCACAGGACGCCGGTGCTGGTGAAGGAATCGCTCTCACGGGATCAGTTCCGGCTTTACCAGCTGATCTGGAAACGCTTTACGGCAAGCCGGATGTCGCAGGCGGTATATGAGACTACGAATGTAAAGATCCATGCGGGAAGCTACCGGTTCGGGGTATCGGCATCCCGTCTGAAATTCGAAGGCTTTCTGTCCGTGTACACCAGCGAGGAGGACGAAAAGGAGGAGAATAACGTCCTCTTAAAGAGCATTGACGAGCAGACGAAGCTCTCCTTAAAGCAGGTGGATGAAAAGCAGCACTTTACCCAGCCGCCCGCGCATTACACGGAGGCTTCGCTCGTAAAGACCTTAGAGGAGCTCGGGATCGGCCGTCCGAGTACCTACTCGCCCACGATCACGACGATCCTCGGCAGGCGCTACATCGTAAAGGAGGCGAAGAATCTCTATGTGACGGAGCTCGGCGAGGTGGTCAACCAGATCATGAAGGAGTCTTTCCCGAGCGTGGTGGATGAGCATTTTACCGCCAATATGGAATCCCTGCTCGACAGCGTCGAGGAAGGGAAAGTCAGCTGGAAAGCGGTGGTGCGCAATTTCTTCCCGGATCTTACGGCCGCGGTGGCCGCGGCGCAGAAGGATCTCGCGAAGGTGAAGATCGAGGACGAGGTCTCGGATGTGGTCTGCGACCTGTGCGGGCGCAATATGGTGGTCAAGTACGGGCCGCACGGAAAATTCCTGGCCTGCCCCGGATTCCCGGACTGCCGGAACACAAAGCCGTATCTCGAGAAGATCGGCGTTCCCTGTCCGAAATGCGGGAAGGAGCTTGTGCTGCGCAAGACGAAAAAGGGCCGGAGATATTTCGGCTGCGAGGACAATCCGGAATGCGATTTTATGAGCTGGTCCCAGCCCGTGGCGGAAAAATGCCCGAAGTGCGGCGGGTATATGGTCATAAAAGGAAATAAGATCGTATGCGCGGACGCGCAGTGCGGTTATGTGACGGAACGAAAAACAGAGGAGTGAGGCAGGCGGAGTGGGAGAAAAATTCAAAAGTTCCGCTTCATATTCGCAAAATTTCGCAAAAATACGTAAAAATATTGAATCTTCTGAAAAAACATGTTAGAATGCATAATGAAAACCCGGTAACGCTCCAGACCGCGTGAAAGCATGTGTTTCACAGCGTAGAAATGAGGTATGCGATGAGTGTTCAGTTATTGGATAAGACGAGAAAGATCAATAAACTGCTTCACAACAACAATTCATCGAAGGTCGTCTTCAATGACATCTGCGATGTGTTAAAGGAGATTCTTGGATCCAATATTCTTGTGATCAGCAGAAAGGGAAAGGTACTCGGAACCGGGATTCGTTCCGGCGTGGCCGAGATCAACGAGCTGATCGCGGACGAGGTGGGCGGATTTATCGATCCGCTGTTAAACGAGCGGCTTCTCGGGATCCTCTCCACAAAGGAGAACGTAAACCTGGAGACGCTTGGATTTGTGGACAATGTAAAGAAGTACACGGCGATCATCACGCCGATCGATATCGCGGGGGAGCGTCTCGGCACGCTCTTTGTCTACCGCGAGGACAGTCCGTATGACATTGACGATATCATTTTAAGCGAATATGGCACGACAGTTGTCGGACTTGAGATGATGCGCTCCGTCAATGAGGAGAACGCGGAGGAAAACCGCAAGATCCAGATTGTCAAATCGGCGATCAGCACGCTCTCCTTCTCGGAGCTTGAGGCGATCACGCATATTTTTGACGAGATGGATGGCAAAGAAGGGATTCTGGTCGCGAGCAAGATCGCGGACAGGGTGGGGATCACGCGCTCCGTGATCGTGAATGCGCTCCGCAAGTTTGAGAGCGCCGGGGTGATCGAATCGCGGTCCTCCGGGATGAAGGGTACCTATATCAAGGTGCTCAATGACGTGGTGTTTGATGAGCTTGACCGGATCAGAAAGCAGAATCAGAAGAGCTGAGCAGAGAAAAGGGGCTGCTGCAACACACAGGAGTGGACGTGAATTGCAGCAGCTCTTTCCGTGCCGAAGTTTTTATTGTAATGAAACAGGTAATTTATGTCATAAAATACAAAGATCTAGTGGGCTCTCTCTATATTTTCCACAAGATCATGTAAAAAAACAAAAAAAGTACTTGTCTTTTCGAAAGGATGATTTATAATTATGCTTAGGGCAATTGGTGTATGAGGTCAGTTGCTGTAGAATTGTGACCGAAAGGAGATGCAGGATGATCACGACGAATGCATTTGACTACATTAATATTATGGATAAGGCGGCGGATGCCAGCTGGATGCGGGAGAGTGCACTGGCCAATAATATCAGCAATATAGACACGCCCGGGTACAAGAGGCAGGATGTGGATTTTCAGTCCGTGCTGCAGCGGGAGCTTGGCGGGGCGCTTGACGCTGGCCATAAGTCTCTGCAAAGGGAAGTGCGCAGGCTCAATAAAGACCTGGGGCGCCTTGAGGTATCTCCCTATACGGACGCGGCGAATTACTCTTACCGCCTGGACAAAAATAATGTCGATGTGGATACGGAGCATGTGGAGCTCGCGTCTGAGCAGATGCGGTATGAGCTGATCACGACGGCGATCAACGGATCGTTCAGCTGGACAAAGGTAGTACTCAAATAAGCAGGAGGACAGAGATGGGATTATTTCAGGCATTTGATATCAGCGCATCCGGGATGACGGCGGAGCGGTTCCGCATTGACACGATTGCGCAGAACATTGCGAATATCAAGACGACGAGGACGGAGGATGGCACGCCTTACCGAAGGAAGATTGTGACCTTTGCGGAGAAAGATCTGACGTCCTTCAGCAAATATTACGATTCCGCGCGCGCGCGTGCGGTCGGCAACGGCGTGAAGGTGGTGTCCGTGAAGGAAGACACCGAGACGGACCTGATGATGGTGTACGATCCGGCGCATCCGGATGCGGACGAGAACGGATATGTGATGTATCCGAATGTGAATACCGTGACGGAGATGACGAATCTCATTGACGCCACAAGGGCTTATGAGGCGAATACGACCGCGTTTAACGCTGCCAAGAGCATGGTTCAGGCGGCGCTTAAGATCGGAAGCTGACGGGCCGGTGCCGGAGGAGAATGAGAGTAAGACAGCGCTGCGGGCGAAGCCCGGGAGGGCCGGGACGACGGCAGCCGTATGAATAGAGAATGGAGAGGACTACGATGGATATTAGTGCACTGACGGGACTGGCGCCCACAGACTATCTGAGCACTGTGGCGGGGAATACCCTGCTGGCAGATTCAGCGGACGAGACATTTGATTCTGTTTTGGCATCTGCGATGAACATGCTGAATGAGACAAATGACCTGCAGAACGATTCGGATGCGGCGAAGATGGAATTTGTGCTGGGAAAGGCGGATAACCCGCACGACATGCAGATCGCCGCGGCAAAGGCGCTGCAGGCGCTGCAGTATACGACAGCGATCCGCGATAAGATGCTGGAAGCATACAAAGAGATCATGAATATGCAGATTTAGTGAATGGAGTCAGGGAAAATGCCAGAGCAAATGCAAAAAATGGGAAATCGGATCCTGGAGTGGTGGAAGAAATACAATACCAGGCAGAAAATTCTTCTGGGGAGCATCACGGCGACAGTGATACTGGCGCTGGCTCTTCTGGCACTGATTGTCAGCCGGCCGTCCATGACGACGCTCGCCGTCTGTGAGACGACGGCGGAGGCCGCGAAGATCAAGGAGATCCTGGACGGGGACAGCTCGATTAAATACGAGGTGTCACAGGATGGCCTGACCTTCCAGGTCGCCGAAAAGGACGTTGCGGCAGCGTCGATTCTGCTGGGACAGAACGGCATACCGTCGGAGGGGTTCGGGCTTGACGATGTGTTTGAAGGCGGGTTCAGCTCCACGGAGGCGGATAAGCTAAAGCGCTATAAGCGCTATATGGAGGACCGGTTCGCGGATCATCTGGAGATGCTAAGCAATGTTGAGAGCGCATCGATTGATCTGACGCTGCCGAACAATGACGGCACGATCCTCGCGAAGAAGGAGCAGGCGTCCGCGGCGGTGATCCTGACCTTGTCCGGAGAAGTGAGTGAGGAGCAGGCGTACGGGCTTGCACGGTACATAGCGACAGAACTTGGAAATGACGACACGAAAAATATTCTGATCCTGGATTCCGACATGAACGTGCTGTTTTCAGGCGAGGACAACACTTCCGTCATGGGGACGGCGACGAGCCAGCTGTCACTCCGCTCAAAGCAGGAGAATATGATAAAGAGCGGCGTGAAGGATGTGCTGGTCGGATCCGGAATTTATGACAATGTAGAAGTGACGGCGAGCTTAAGCATGGACTTCAGCGAGCGGCGTGAGGTCAGCCGCGAGTATTCCATGCCGGACGGCCAGACGACCGGGTTCCTCACGGAACAGAATGAATTTAACTCCTCCAGCACAGGCGGAGTGGCGGGAACGCCGGGCACGGATCCGAATGACGACACGACATATGTCATGGAGGACGGGAATTACACGGAGTCGGAACAGTCGGATATCTCCAATAAATACCAGTATAATGAAAAAGTGACGGAAGAGAACTCTGCGGTCGGCGCGATTGATTATGAAAATTCGTCCCTCGCGGCAGTTGCGACCAATTATGTACTTTATAATGAAGACATCCTGCGCGCCGCAGGCGAGCTTGACGACATGTCCTTTGAGGAATACATCGCGGCGCACAGTGAGCCGGTCAGGAGAGAGGTCGATCAGGATTACTATCAGATGATCTCCAATGCGACGGGCTTTCCGGTGGAGCGGATCAGCATCATCGCGTATGACGAGCCGGCGTTTCAGCATTCGTCAGGCGGAAGAAGCGTTACGGATTACATGCAGATCATTCTCGCGGTGCTGATCTTCCTGCTTCTTGGCTATGTGGTATTCCGCAGTACAAGGAGAGAGCGCGTTCCGGTTGTGGAGGAGGAGCTTTCGGTTGAGAGCCTGCTCGAATCCACGAAGGAGAATCAGGAAGAGCTTGAGAATATCGGCTATAATGAAAAATCAGAGACGAGAGTCCTTTTGGAAAAATTCGTCCAGGAAAACCCGGAAGCGGCAGCATCGTTATTGCGCAACTGGCTGAATGAGGAGTGGGAATAGTTATGGCGAAAGCTGAAGAATACAATGGAGTACAGAAAGCGGCGATTCTTCTGATTGCTCTCGGACCGGAACTCTCCGCGGATGTGTTTAAGCATCTGAAGGAAGAGGAGATCGAGGAACTGACACTTGAGATTGCAAATACAAGAAGCGTTTCCCCACAGGTGAAGGAAGATGTGCTGAATGAATTTTATCAGATCTGTCTGGCGCAGCAGTATATTGCCGAGGGCGGAATCGGATACGCGAAAGAGCTGCTGGATAAGGCGTTTGGCAACGACAGGGCACAGGAGGTTATCACGAAGCTTACCGCCTCCCTGCAGGTGCGTCCATTTGAGTTTGTGCGCAAGACGGACCCGAGCCAGCTGTTAAACTTTATTCAGGATGAGCATCCGCAGACGATCGCCATGATCCTGTCTTATATGACGGCGGCGCAGGCGTCCATGGTGATCGGGGCCTTAGCGCCGGAGAAGCAGGCGGACGTCGCAAAGCGTATCGCGATGATGGACCGCACATCGCCGGATGTGATCAAAGAGGTGGAAAAAGTGCTCGAGAGAAAGCTTGCATCGCTGGTCAATCAGGATTACACGATCGTCGGCGGCGTCGATGCGATTGTCAATATCTTAAATGCGGTAGACCGTTCTACCGAGAAGCATATTATGGAATCTCTTGAGATCGAAGAGCCCGAGCTGGCGGATGAGATCCGCAAGAAGATGTTCGTATTTGAGGATATTCTTCTTCTGGATGACCGCGCAATTCAGCGTGTGCTCAGAGATGTGGAGAATGCGGATCTCGGTATCGCCTTAAAGTCCGCGAACGAAGAAGTGAAGAATGTGATCTTTAAGAACCTGTCCAAGCGTCTTGCGGCGATGATCCAGGAGGATATGGAATTTATGGGTCCGGTGCGTATGAAAGACGTGGAGGAAGCACAGCAGAAGATTGTCGGCGTGATCCGTAAGCTCGAAGACGCCGGCGAGATTGTAATCTCCAGGGGCGGAGGTGATGAGATCGTTGTCTAATCTGTATAAGCAGTGGTATATCCAGCCGGGGGGGACAGAAGCCAGGGTGATTGATTCCAATCCGCTCGTGGCTTCCTACCTCGCGAAGAATGCTCCGCGTGCCGATGCGCCGGCTCAGGCGGAGGGCGGATTTGTGGAAGGAATCACAGCGGACGATGTGCCGGTGGAGGCTTTGGAGCCAAAAGCGGATTATGTTGCGATTGCAAAGACAGAGGCGTCGCGCATTATTGAGGAGGCAAGACAGCAGGCTGCGGAGCTTCTGGAAGAGGCGAAAGCGGATGCGGCCGGGATTCTGGAGGAGGCGAAGCAGGAGGGATATCAGGCTGCGCAGACAATGATCACCGACGAACGCGAAGCATTCCGGCAGGAGCTGAATCAGGAGTCTGAGGCGAGAAAAAGTCAGCTGGAGCAGGAATACCGGATAAAGCACGACGTGATGGAGCAGGAGCTTCTCGATGTGATCCTGACCGTTTTTAACAAGGTGTTCCATATTCAGTTTGACGAAAAACGTGAGATTCTTCTCAGTCTTGTGAATGACACGCTGATGAATGTCGGGGACGAGAAGAGTTTTCGGATCAGGGTGGCGCCCAGTCAGGTGGCGTTTCTGGAAAAGAACCGGGAGGAGATTCTTGACCATGCCGGACATGATATTGAGCTGGATATTCTGCCTGATCCGTCCATGAAAGGAAATGACTGTGTGATAGAGACGGATTCCGGAGTGTTTGACTGTGGCATGGATACACAGCTTGAGAATCTGATCAGGGATATCCGGTCACTATGTTCATAAGGATGAAGCGTTTATGACACATGCATTTGATAAATATTTACAACTTGGCGGGAAGACATATTTTGATCATCTGGGAAAGGTAGTCAGGGTGGTCGGGCTGACGATCGAGTCGGTCGGACCGAATGCGAAGCTTGGCCAGCTCTGCCGGATTATCCTGGATGCGGAGAAGAATGTGTCCGTGATGGCGGAGGTCGTGGGGTTCCGCGACAAACGTCTCCTGCTCATGCCTTTTGAAAATGTAGAGGGGATCGGAGTCGGATGTATCGTAGAGAATACGGGACATCCGTTATCTGTGCCGGTCGGCGACGAGCTGCTGGGACATCTGCTTGACGGGATCGGCAGACCGACGGACGGCGGGGTTTTAAAGAAGGAAGAGGAGTATCCGGTGGAGGCATATCCTCCGGATCCGATGAGCAGGCGGATTATCGACGAGGTGCTGCCGCTCGGCGTGAAGGCGGTAGACGGACTGATTACCGTCGGCAAGGGACAGCGAATCGGAATCTTTGCCGGTTCCGGCGTCGGTAAGAGTACGCTGCTCGGGATGTTTGCCCGGAATACAAAGGCGGACATCAATGTGATCGCGCTGATCGGAGAGCGTGGCCGTGAGGTGAGGGAATTCGTGGAGCGGGATCTCGGCGAGGAGGGCATGAAGCGTTCTGTCGTCGTGGTCGCCACCTCCGACAAACCGGCTCTGATCCGCAACAAAGCGGCCAAGACGGCGACAGCGATTGCGGAGTATTTCAGGGATCAGGGAAAGGACGTCCTTCTGATGATGGACTCCCTGACACGTTTTTCCATGGCCCAGCGTGAGATCGGGCTTGCGTCCGGGGAGCCGCCGGTGACCAGAGGGTATCCGCCCAGCGTTTACTCGGAGATGCCGAAGCTTCTGGAGCGGGCGGGAACCTCGGAGAGCGGGTCGATCACCGGTCTGTACACAGTGCTGGTGGACGGGGATGACTTTAACGAGCCGATCACGGACACCGCGCGGAGTATTCTGGACGGACATATCGTGCTCTCGAGATCGCTGGCGAATAAGAACCATTACCCTGCGATCGATGTGCTGGCGAGTATTTCCCGTGTCATGAGCCAGGTTGCCACGGAGGAGCATAAGGAGCTCGCGGGCAGGCTGAATCATGTGCTGGCCACCTACAGCGAGGCGGAGGACCTGATCAATATCGGGGCCTACAAAAACGGCTCCAACCGTGAGATCGATTACGCGATTCAGAAGATTCAGGCGGTAAATGCGTTTCTGATGCAGCGGACGGATGAGCGCTTTCAGTTCGATGAGGAGATCGCGCTTTTGGGCGAGCTGTTCCGGAACTGACCGATCGGCGCTGAAGGAAGTGGAAGGATATAAGACATGGCAAAGTTTGTTTACCGGATGCAGAATATTCTGGACATCAAGGTAAAGCTGGAGGAACAGGCAAAGATCGCATACGGGATTGCGAACCGGAAGCTCGCTGAAGAGCAGGAGAAGCTTCAGGCGATCTTAATCCGCAGGACGGAATTTGAGCGGCATGCAAAAGAGCTGATGAACGGCGTGCTCGATATGGGAAAGATCAGGGAGTGCCGCCGGGCGATCGATGTGATGAAGAGCATGCAGCGCACACAGATGATGAATGTACATGCGGCGGAGCGCGCGCTGGATTATGCGAGGCGTGAGCTCGACCGGGTTATGATAGAGCGCAAGACGCAGGAAAAGCTGCGTGAGCGCGCGTTTGAGGAGTTTAAGCAGGAGCTCTCGCGCGAGGAGAGCAAAGAGATTGACGAGCTGGTCAGCTATCAGTATCACGTCAGCTAGACAGATGACGTAACGATAGGGAGGATGGAAGCAGTATGGCAGAAGAAAAGGACGAGGTTTTCGATAAAAAGGCGGCGAGAGCGGCCGAGAAGGCGAAGAAGAAAGCCGATAAAAAAGCGAAAAAGTCGAAAAAAAATGAGCTTGAGGAAGAGGAAACCACAGTTGGCGGTAAGATAGCTGTGTTTTTTGTGACGCTGATTATTCTGCTGATCTGGCTGGCGATTATCGTGCTGCTGATCAAGTGGGATGTGGGCGGTTTCGGCTCCACGATGCTGGCGCCGATTTTAAAGGATGTGCCGTATGTGAACCGGATTCTGCCGGAAGAGGCTTTGATGGAAATGTCCACGGAGGAGAGCGCATATGCGTATTCTTCCATGGAGGAGGCTGTAAACCGGGTCCGCCAGCTGGAATTAGAGCTTGCGGAGGCGCAGAACTCGTCCAATGCAAATGCGGAGTACATCGCGCAGCTCGAGGCGCAGGCGGCGGAGCTTGCCCGCTACAAACAGGAGGAAGCGGACTTTGAGGCACAGAAGCAAAAGTTCTATGAAGAGGTTGTATTTTCAGATTCCGCACCCGATATAGAAGAATATAAGAAGTATTATGAGAGTATTGATCCGGCCAATGCCGAGATCATATACCGGCAGGTAGTGAAGCAGACGGCGGTGGACGACGAGTTAAAGGATTATATTCTGATTTATTCGTCCATGAAGCCCAAGGAGGCCGCCGCGGTGTTTGACACCATGACAGGGGAGCTGGATCTCGTGGCAGAGATTCTCCAGAATATGGATCCCCAGTCCAGCGCTGATATTCTGGGCAAAATGAATCCCGAAAACGCTGCAAAAGTGACGGAGATCATGAAGCCTTAGGATATAAATGAGAAAGCCCGGTCCCGGCAGAGGGGCAGGAGGGCTTTCGTACCCTGGTGCTCAAAAGGCACATATAATAAGAAGAAAGGAGGGAGAGCGATGGGAACTGCGAATATTTCCGGCCTTGATAAACTGTTTTTACAGGTGCCGGCCGCAGGAGAATCCGGAAGCGCCGGAAAGGAAGGCGGCGGGATCAATTTTTCCAGGGTGATGAGTCAGATGACGGCGCTTGCGGGAGAAAACCTTGCATTTGGCAGTTCGTCGGGACAGCTTTCACAGGAGGCTGTCAAAGGGAGTGCATCTGTTTCAGGCAGCGAGTATGACCGTTACCGCTACCGCGAGAATGAGATCCAGAAACAGCCCGGTGAGAAGACGCCGGAGGCGGAACGCGTCACGGAAAAGCTTGCGTCATTTGAAAAAGATGTCAGAGAGATCTTAAAGGAAGAGCTTGGCGTGACCGACGAGCAGATTGAGGAAGCGATGAAGACGCTCAGGCTTACCGTGGCGGATCTGTTAAATCCGAATCAGCTTGCCGCGCTTGTCTCGGAGCTGACCGGTGCGGCGGATATGGGCGCACTGCTCTGCGACAGCGGATTCTTAAACGTGATGCAGGAGATCGGCACACTTGGAAAAGTGATGTTAGAAGAGCTTGGCATGACAAAGGAACAGCTGGCGGAGTTTGCTTTGATGACAGAGGAGCCTGTGACAGACCAGCAGAACACCGGCCTGGATGGGACGGAGGTGGAACTTCCCGCAGAGGAGACAGAGGAGTCCGTCCCGATCGTGGAGATATCAGACCACCGCACCGACAGGGCACAGGAGACGGTGAAACCGGACAGCAGCGCTGAAGAACTGCAGGAGAATCAGAAAGACGGTTCCGCGGAGAAGACAGAGACTGTGGGGCGAAGTGCAGACACAGAGGAGTCCGGCCGCGAAGCAGGAAGGCAGGAGGCTGGCAGAGAGCAGACAGGAGCCGGTGTGACGGCAGGAATTCAGAATTCCGTCGATGCGTTAACCCCGCAGCAGACAGAAAGCATGAATGAGTTTTCTGCGCGGCTTGATACCGCAAATATCATCCGGCAGATTGTGGAGCATGTGAGAGTAAACCTAAGCAACACGGCCACAACGCTTGAGATGCAGCTGAATCCGGAGAATCTTGGAAAGCTTTATCTGCAGCTGACCGCAAAAGACGGCATGGTATCCGCGCGCATTATGGCGCAGAACGAGATGGTCCGCGCAGCGCTTGAGAATCAGGTGGCGGAGCTTCGCGAGAACATGGAGCATTCCGGGATCCGTGTGGATGCGGTTGAGGTGACGGTCGGCAGCCATGAGTTCGAGAAGAACTTAGAGCAGAACGCCAGACAGCAGGAGCGCGAGGCCGAGGAGCAGGAGAAATCCGCGAAGCGGAACCGGCGCATCAATTTAAACGACCTGGATGAACTGTCGGGCGTGATGACAGAGGAAGAATCCCTGGTTGCGCAGATGATGGCGGAACAGGGCAATTCCATTGATTTTTCAGCATAAGGAAAGGAGAGAGTATGGCATTAATTTTACCAATTCAGGACGGTAAAGTTCAGGAGACAGAAAAAAAAGAAGAGACCAAGGCTCCTGGCAATGACCTGGGATACGACCAGTTTCTGCAGCTTTTATGCGCGGAGATGCAGTATCAGGATCCGTTAGAGCCGACCAGCAATACCGAGTATGTGGCGCAGTTAGCGACCTTCTCGCAGATGGAAGCGATGCTGAATATGGAGAACACCATGCGCAGCAGCAATGCGAATGATCTTGTCGGCAAGTATGTCCTGATCAATGCGAAGTCCTCCGAGACGGGAGCCACGACGCAGGTAGCGGGATTTGTCGATTTTGTGCAGATGAGCAACAATAAGATCTTCTTATCCGTCGGCGGGGATCTCTATTCGATTGACGACCTGTATCAGGTGGCGGATACGGAGTATATGGAGGCGCTTTCGCTTTCGCAGGCGTTTAAGGCGTCGGTGTCGAAGCTTCCGGATAAGGATCAGATCACGCTGGCGTGGATGTCGGATGTGGATAACCTGGTGAAGGTATACGAGGCGTTTACCTCCTATCAGAGATCGTTTATCGACAACGATACGCTGACGAAGTTTACGGATGTCGTGACGAAGATGACGGAGCTTAAGACGGCAGCATCGGAGAAGGCGACCGGCTTTAAGACGATGATTGACGCGCTTCCGGATGCCGATAAGCTTACCGTGGATGACAAGGCGGCATTAGATGACGCGAAGGACGCTTATGAGAGATTTTCTTATTATGAGCGTATGTTTATCGATGCGGATACGTCGAAGAAGTTTGAGGCGTTGAAGGAAAAAATGGATGAGCTGACAGGCGTAACCGGCACGAATCCGGGCGCGTAGCAGAGACGGTGTGGTCAGATCAGGCGCTTCGATGCAGAAATGAGGATTGTTATGAATAAGATCAATAACCAGTTCGCGTCGATCGAGCAGGTCACTGACCGGTATTTTGGCCAGAGGGGCACGGAGGCCCCGGGTTCGCCGGGCGGCATATCGTTTGAGGAGATCTTAAGGCAGAAGCAGAGGCCGGAAGGCGGAGAATCGCTTAGGTTTTCCAAACACGCGATGGGACGTTTGAACGACAGGAACATCAATTTGTCGCAGGAGCAGAACGAACGGCTTGAAACCGGCGTCATGAGAGCGGGCGAGAAGGGAATCCGTGAATCGCTTGTGCTTCTCGATTCACTGGCATTTATTGTCAATGTACCGAGTAAGACTGTAGTGACAGCCATCGACCAGAGTGAGTCGGATAATAAGATATTTACCAATATTGACGGCGCTGTGATTGCATAGCCGGACCTTTACAGGGGGCAGCGGCTTTCCGACTGACAGAGGAAAGCGCAGCGCATAAGAATTCAGGAGGTCATTTCATTATGATGAGATCAATGTATTCTGCTGTGTCGGGACTTAAGACACATCAGACAAGAATGGACGTGATCGGTAATAATATCGCGAACGTCAACA
Source organism: uncultured Roseburia sp. (assembly GCA_947642555.1). GTDB lineage: Bacteria > Bacillota > Clostridia > Lachnospirales > Lachnospiraceae > Roseburia. The sequence continues at coordinate 129,674 of CANRSX010000007.1, forward strand.
CGGTAGCGTTTAAATCATCCTCGGTCACCTTCCAGGATATTCTCTACCAGAACACATCGGGCGCGTCGGGCGCAAACGCGACGACCGGTACCGGCGGTGTGAACGCAAAACAGATCGGTTTGGGCGTTACGACCGGTGCGACGAATATCAGCATCACAAACGCAGGTGCCGCGGAGACGACGGGAGGAGCATTTGACGTGCGTCTCTCCGATCAGACGACGACAAACTTCTTTATCGTGAGCACGGGTACAGAGAACCTCTTCACGAGATCCGGTTCCTTCTATGTGGACGGCGCAGGCAACCTGTGTATGACGTCAACCGGATACACCGTGATGGGCTGGCAGGTAGACCCGACGACCGGGCTGATCCGCAAGGATACCGTATCCGCGCTTCGCGTGATGCAGCCGTCGAACATGACGAGCCCGCCAGAGGCGACCACGAAGGCGAACGCATCCGGTATCGTCGATAAGTTTGATACAGATGTCGTCAGTGATTCCGGACTGGTGAAAAACCTTTCCTTCTACGATAAGCTGGGATATTCCTACACGGCGCGTTTCCTGATCAAGGACAACGGCGAGACCCAGGTAAACGGACAGAACTGCAAGCGCTATTCCGTGGAGCTGGAGAAGATTCTGGACAGCGACGGAAATGATATCACGGCCGGAATGTCGAAGGAGGATATCGGGAAGATCTTTGGCAATTATGATCCCAACGCAGTGTTTGCGACCTATGAGGGCGGAACCGGCACGACGATCAATGCGGATGGTTCGGTCACGATCCCGGATCCGAATAACGCAGGGGCAACGATTAATGTAACGCATGATGCTGTGAATGGAAACTTTGTAGATGCTGGAGGCAACACATATACCTATGCACAGGTGCTCGGTATTTCAACCAAGATGCAGGGGATGATCACAAACGGCGAGGCGAAGCTGACATTTAATGCGAGTTATATGGCGCCTGGCGCGACCACGGCAACGCCTGTTTATCAGGTGACAGGCCCGTCCGCGACGTACGACCTGAATTTCTCCGCGGAGAACGGTACCTTTGTCGGGATCAACGGCCTTGACGCGGTGAACTTAAACCTGGCCGGCTCCGGGCTGTTCCCGGACGGCAACTTTGAGAATATTGAGATTGACTTTTCCAAGCTTCAGAACACCAACAACGGCGGAAAATCCACCGCGGTGATCGATGCCGGCGCAGTGGACGACGCTGCGGAGGGCGTCGGTAAGAAGTTAGGCGCGCTGATCGGACTCTCGATCGACAACAGCGGAAAGATCTGGGGTACATACGATAACGGTAACACCACGGTGCTCGGCCAGATCGCGGTTGCGCAGTTTGCGAACGCAGCGGGTCTTGAGAAGGTCGGCGACAACTGCTACACCACGACCTTAAACTCCGGTGAGTTTGACGGGATCGGTGTGGAGATCGATGCGGACGGAAGCAAGATGACCTCCGGCGAGCTTGAGATGTCGAACGTCGACCTCGCGAGCGAATTTACCTCGATGATCACCACACAGCGTGGTTTCCAGGCGAATTCCCGTACGATCACGACCTCGGATACGCTCTTAGAGGAGCTGATCAATCTGAAGCGCTGATAAAATAATCAAAATTTAATAAAATTCAATCAATATATATGGTAAAATGTATTCACATGCTCTACCATATATGGTATACTAATCGTGTAACTTGTGTTCCCCGCACCGGGTTAAGCACGGGTTACACGGTTTTTGGGTGTAACATGCAGGCGTCATGCGGCAGGCAGTGCGGATCTGACTGCAGCCTACATATATGACGAAGACTTCAGAACCTGACGGGGGGTGAATAGAGTCATGCAGTTGCTGAGACACCTGCAGGGTCATGCAGCGGCATCATGTATGGTCATACGGGAGAAGAATCTGTAAAAGGAAGTAGACAAGTATTCAAAAGTTTAGTAAAATCATACATGGAGACGTCCCGGCAACCGGGTCTGACGAAAGCTTCTATATGTATGTATGGCGGAAATACTATAATTTACAAGGATGGTAGGTGGAAGAATTGGATATAGCTTCATTGGCAGGGATGCTGCTTGGTGTTGTGATGTTTGTGTTTGGTGTGTGGTCAAATGGCGGATTCGCCGGTCTGAGGAATATGTTCGATCCGGCTTCCGTGATTATCACGCTGGGAGGTTCGATCGCAGGTACCCTTGCTTCGAATAAACTAAAGGATTTTATCGGCGGCCTTAAGTCGATTTCGCTCACGTTCCAGGAGAAACAGCTGGATCCGGCGAGCGCGATCCGGCATATCATTGATCTGTCGAACACGGCCCGGAAGGAAGGACTGCTCGCCCTTGAGGAAGCGGCGAACGGAATTGAGGATGATTTTTTAAAGAAAGGTATTATGCTTGTTGTGGACGGCACGGATCCGGAGCTGGTGCGCGGGATCATGGAGACGGATCTCACCTGTATCGAGGCCAGACACAACAAATCCATTGCTGTGTGGGAGAAATGGGCGGAACTCGGTCCTGCCTGGGGTATGATCGGTACCCTGATCGGTCTGATCCTGATGTTAAATAACATGGATGATCCTTCGACGATCGGACCGGCTATGTCCGTCGCGCTCGTTACCACACTTTACGGTTCCCTGATCGCGAACTGGCTGTGTAACCCGACGGCAGCAAAGCTGAAGGTCAACAACAGCATGGAGATGATGATGAAGGAAATTACGGTGGAGGGCATCCTGTCCATCCAGGCAGGGGAGAATCCGCGTGTCATAGAGGAAAAGCTGAAATCATTCCTTGCGCCTGCAGAGCGGAATGACACATCGGAAAATGGCGGAGGTGAAGAGTAGTGGCAAGAAAGAAAGCGCCGGAACAGGCGGGCGGTTCGCCGGCATGGATGAACACCTTCGCGGATCTGATGAATCTGCTGCTCTGCTTCTTCGTGCTGCTGTTTTCCATGTCAACGGTAGATGCCCAGAAGTTCGAGAAGGTAATCGCTTCGTTTCAGAGTACCTTCAGTATTCTGCCGAACGGCGGCGCATCCATCGGGGAAGGGGAGATGGTTTCCTCCGGCGTAAGTCAGCTTGAGATGTTTGACGTTTACTTTAACGAGATCGCCAATACAAAGTCAGAAGAGGAAGCAAAAGAAGAACAGGACGTGGTGGAAGCGTACGAGGAACAGGCGCTTGCCGAGTCTGAGGAGATGGCGGAGGAGATTGAGAAAGCGGTCGGGCAGTACGGCATACAGGATCAGGTTGAAGTGGAATTCAATGCGGATTTTGTTCTGATTAATATGAACGGTGCGCTGCTGTTTGACTCCGCGAAGTCGGATCTGCGCCAGGAAGCGTATGATCTGATTGACAATATCGGCAGGGTGATTGAGCCGTATAAGGAGAATATCATCGAGGTGGAAGGCCACACGGACAATGTGCCGATCCATTCGGGCAGGTATGAGGACAATAACGTGCTGTCCATGTACCGCGCGCTGACCGTTGCGGATTATCTGCGCGGGATCACGGATATCGAGCCGGGACATATCAAGTCCTCCGGCCGCGGGGAGTATATGCCGGTAGCGGACAATGCGACTCCGGAGGGACGGGCGAGAAACAGGCGTGTCGAGATAAAGATATATAATTCCTATAATTCAGACTTAAATTGAGGAGACGAAGAATCATATGAAGAAAAATCTGATGAGCGTAATTATTCTGGCACTGGTGCTGGCCGACCTGATTCTGACGGCGATTCTTGCATTTACGGTGATCCCGCAGGTGAAGAAATCAAACGAGCTTGTGGATCAGGTGTGCGCGGCGATCAACATTGAGCTGGAAGGCGGACAGAACGTGGATATGGCGAAGGTGCCGATCGAGGATATCGAGGTCTACAGTCTTACGGATCAGTTCACGGTGAACTTAAAGAATGATGAGAATGGCGGCGGCGTGGCAATGTTCTCCGTCGGTCTGTCTCTGAACACCAAGAGCGACGGATACAAGACCTATAAGGGGTCTGAGGGGCTTGCGGAGAAGCAGGATATCATTCGTGACCAGATCATCGCAATCGTCGGCAGCAAGACGATCGATGAGTTTAATGCGGACAGCCAGAAACAGGTAAAGGAAGAGATCCTGACAGCACTGCAGAGCCTGTTTGGAGGAAAGGACTTTATTATCGGTGTCAATTTCTCAAGCGTAACAACACAGGCAGTGAAATAACAGATTTAGGTGGTGAGAGAAAATGGCGGATGTCTTATCCCAAAACGAAATAGACAGTTTGCTTAAGTCCGCGGGCGGCGGTGAACTGGGTATAGTAGAGGATATCAAAGCAAAAAACGAGAAGCAGGTCAAGAATTATGATTTTGCCCGTCCGGCAAAGTTTTCCAAGGAGCATCTGCGTACCTTAGAGATCATATTTGAGCATTACAGCAGACTTGTTTCCACGAATCTGCCGGTGTATCTGCGAAAGAACGTCCAGGTGGACGTCGTGAGCTCGGAGGCGGTGACCTATGCCGAATTTTCCAGCGGCCTGACCAATCCGGTTCTGCTCGGGGTGGTGAATTTCGCTCCGATGAAAGGCAGTATTATTCTCGAGATGGCGGAAAATATCGGTTATGCGATTGTGGACCGCATGTTAGGCGGCGAGGGGCTTCCCTTAGACAAGATGAGGGAATTTTCCGAGATCGAGCTTCTGATCATCGAGAGAATGTACAATATATGCGTGGGGCTCATGGTGGAGCCGTGGGAAACGGTATGTGAGCTGACGCCGCGGCTGGAGAGGATCGAGACAAACTCACAGTTCGCACAGGTGATCTCGCCGACAGAGATGACGGCGCTTGTCACCTTAAACATCAAGATCGGAGATGTGGAGGGGCTGATCAATGTCTGCCTGCCGTACCTGACGCTGGAGTCTGTGATGGACAGACTGAATACCAAGTACTGGTACTCGAATATGCAGGAGAGAGACGAACAGGTATATACGGACCGGATGGAGGCGCTGGTGTCAAGGGCACCGATTCCGGTAAAGGCGATTCTGGGCAACAGCAGCATTTCCGTGAATGATTTTCTGGGGCTGCAGCTGGGAGATATCATCCGTCTCGGGACAAAGGTTGATGAAGAGCTTTCCGTATACGTTGGGAGCATACAAAAGTTTACTGCTCTGCCGGGTGCGTCGGGTGAGAATTATGCAGTAAGAATCACGTCAGTAATTAAGGAGGAGCAGTGAGATGGATGGAGTAATGTCTCAGGAAGAGATTAACGCATTACTGAGCAGCGGTATCATTGAAGCGGCCAGTCCAGATCCGGAGCCGGAAGCGGAAGCGGCGGAGCAGACGGACGGCGAACTTCTGACGGATCAGGAGAAGGATGCGATCGGAGAGATTTCCAATATCAGCCTGGGGACGGCAGCTACGACACTGTTCTCACTGGTGAACCGGAAGGTAACGATCTCCACACCGGTAGTTTCCTATGCGAACTGGAACGATATCTGCGAGGAGTATGAGCGGCCGTGCGTGTTTATCCGGATCGGGTATACCGTAGGGCTTGACGGCAGCAATATCATGGTACTCAAGGAGGATGATGTCAAGGTCATCACCGACCTGATGATGGGCGGAGACGGGACCAATACGAGCGGTGATATCGGCGAGCTGCACTTAAGTGCAATCAGCGAGGCGATGAACCAGATGATGGGATCCGCGTCGACTTCCATGTCTTCCATGCTGAATAAGGTGATCGATATCAGCCCGCCGCAGGCCGACCTGGTAGATCTGCAGGCTTCGATGAATGAGGGGACGATCGACGAATTCCTGACGCGGGAGTTTGTCAGAATCTCGTTCCGGCTGGTTATCGAGGGGCTGGTGGACAGTCATATCATGCAGCTGTTCCCGCCGGAGTTTGTCAGGGAAATGTGCAAAAACGTATCGAAGAATATGGAGCGCGATTCCAATAAAGCAGCCGGTATCGTGACGGAGGATGACGAACCGGAAGAGCAGATCGGAGGACCGATGCCGGGCGGCGGAATGGCAGGAGGGCCGATGATGGGCGATCCGATGGCAGCCCAGATGGGAATGATGCCGCAGGGCATGATGGGAGGCCAGCCGATGATGCAGGGACAGCCGATGATGGGCGGAATGATGCCGCAGGGTATGATGGGAGCGCCGATGGGAGCTCCAATGGGACAGCAAATAATGGGAGTGCCGATGATGGGTCAGGAGATGTCGCAAATGTATGGACAACAGATAAATGTACAGCCAGCACAGTTTCAGGCTTTTAATGGGAATACACCGGTGGGCGGGCCGGAGAATATCGATCTGATTATGGATGTGCCGCTTGAGGTAACGGTGGAACTGGGAAGAACTTCAAGATCAATCAAAGAGATTCTTGATTTTGCACCGGGAACTGTTATAGAATTAAATCGTATCGCGGGAGAACCGATCGACGTTCTTGTAAACGGAAAGTACGTTGCCAAGGGCGAGGTAATTATAATTGAAGAGAGCTACGGTATCCGCATTACAGAGATAATAAAGTAGTAGATCCAAACAAACCATGAATGAATAGGAGAAAATGTTATGGCAAAAATTATGATTTGTGATGACGCAGCTTTCATGCGGATGATGATCAAGGACATCCTGACGAAGAACGGCTACGAGATCGCAGCGGAGGCAGAAAACGGGGCGGTGGCAGTGGAGCGCTATCCGGAGGCAAAACCGGATCTGGTGCTGATGGATATCACAATGCCGGATATGGACGGGATTCAGGCGTTAAAGAAGATACGCGAGATCGATCCGTCCGCCAATGTCGTGATGTGTTCCGCAATGGGTCAGCAGGCGATGGTAATCGAAGCGATCCAGTCCGGCGCGAAAGACTTTATTGTAAAACCGTTCCAGGCGGAGCGCGTGATTGAAGCAGTAAGAAAAGTAGTGGGCTGACATGGTTCTGCTCAGCTCTCCGGTAAACAGCCTGATACAGCTTCTGGGTGTTCTGGTCATCTTTTGTTTTGTCCTTGCGATTACATATTTTGTGACAAAGTGGATCGGGGGAGTTCAGAAGGCACAGATGACCGGACGCGGGCTGCAGGTGATTGACACCGTCCGGATAGGAGGAAATAAATACGCCCAGATTTTGAAAATCGGAGAGGTGTATCTTGTGATCGCGGTGGGAAAGGATGAGGTTACGCTGCTCGCGAAGCTGACAGAGGAGGAGGCAGGACTGTCGGAGGAGGAGATGGCGTGTGCGAATCCGCCGAAGGGGGGAATTCTGCCGCCGGGTGCGCAGGAGACTTTTCAGGAGACACTTGAGAAATTCAGGGAACGCTTTTCGAAAAAGCAGGATTAGGTTATGACAAAATTTAAAAAAATATATTGTGTACTGTCGTTTTTATTCGCGGCGACTGTGCTGATTGCGGTATGCACTGTTTTTTCCGGAGAAACGCGGGTATATGCGGCATCTGCAGATGTCACGGACCCTGCCGGTGTCACGGATCCTGCAGACGATCCGGATGAGATCACGGATCCCGAAGACTGGGGTGCGGCCGATGTGCTGACAGGGCCGAGTGATCCGGATACCGGGCTGTCGATTACGGTCAACAACGACACGGCTTCCCTGTCCACGCCGGTGAGGGCGCTTCTGGTACTGACGATTCTGGCGCTGGCGCCGTCGATTCTGATTATGCTCACCTCCTTTACGAGGATCATTATTGTGCTGCACTTCATCCGGACAGCGATGGGAACACAGTCGACGCCTCCGAATCAGGTGATGGTCGGGCTGGCGCTGTTTCTGACATTTTTTATCATGGCGCCGACGTTTCGTGAGATCAATGAGAACGCGATTCAGCCGCTCGATGCGGGGGAGATTTCCGTGGAGGAAGCGTTTGCTGCCGCGGAGCTGCCGATCCGGAATTTTATGTTTGACCAGACGCAGGAGGATGACCTGCAGATGTTTATGAGCATCGACGGGCAGGAGTATCCCGATGTGATCGAACTTGAGGATTATTACGAGGTACCGTTTACAACAGTAGTGCCGGCGTTTATCATCAGTGAGCTGCGCCAGGCATTTATCATGGGATTTGTGATTTATATCCCGTTTATCGTGATTGATATGGTTGTGGCTTCCGTGCTCATGTCCATGGGTATGATGATGCTGCCGCCGACGACGATCTCACTGCCGTTTAAGATTCTTCTGTTTGTCATGGCGGACGGCTGGAATCTGATCATCATGAGCGTGGTGAGGACGTTCTATCATACGGGATAGAAAAAAAGAGGTGTGAGATATGTCTGAGGGAGTTGTTCTGGATATCGCGCGTGAGGCGCTCTATACGATTATTATCTGTGCGGCGCCGCTGCTTCTGGTGTCGCTGGTGGTTGGACTGGTGATCAGTATTTTCCAGACAGTGACCTCGATTCAGGAGCAGACGCTTACCTTTGTGCCGAAGATTATCTGCGTATTCTTAGGGATTATGCTGTTCGGCTCCTGGATCCTGAATAATCTGACCGGATTTATTCAGAGGCTGTGGTCTGACTTCAGTGTGTATTTCGGTTAGGACGTGGAATGCTTGATTATACGTTTTCACTGGTAGATTTTGAAATCTGGATACTGGTACTGGTCCGCATATCCTGTTTTGTCTATATCGCACCGTTTTACGGCATGAGCAATGTTCCGTCACGGGTGAAAATCGGTCTGTCCGTTTTTGTGACAATCCTGATTGCCGGAACGGTTGACGCGGGTGCGGTGACGTATACGGGAATGATCGGATATGCCGTGCTTGTGGTCAGGGAGGGAATTACAGGGTTGCTGATGGGATTTGCTGCAAACATTTGTAATTCCATTATTTTGTTTGCGGGAAATATCATCGACATGGATATCGGCCTCTCAATGGCGCAGGAGTTTGACCCCATGTTCCGGACGCAGGTGACGATGACCGGACATCTCTATCAGTATCTCATTCTGATGCTGATGGTGATTTTAAATATGCATCATGTTATCTTAAGAGCACTGATTGATTCCTATGAGGTGATTCCGGTAAACGGGCAGGTGTTCCGGTGGGACAGCCTGCTTGCCACCATGATCCGGTTTATGGGCGATATGTTTGTCATCGGTTTCCGGATCATGCTGCCGATTTTTGTCTGTATCATGATCTTAAACAGTATCCTCGGGATTATGGCAAAGGTGGCGCCGCAGATGAACATGTTTGCGGTCGGTATGCAGATGAAGGTTCTGGCAGGGCTTCTGATCCTGTTTGTGACGGTGATTCTGCTGCCCGGGATCGCGGATTTTATTTTTAAAGAAATGAGGCAGATGATTGTCTCGGTCATTGAGGGAATGTACTGACCAGAAGGAATGGATGAACTTGGAGCAGAAGGAAAGACTGATACTGGAATATGATCTCCAATGGTTTGCCAAGGACGGCCCGGGAGGAGAAAAGACAGAACCCGCGACCGCGAAGAAGTTAAGAGAGGCCAGGGAGGACGGGAAGGTCGCAAAGAGCAAAGAGCTTACCTCAGCATTTGATCTGATCGTTCTTTTTCTTGTGTTAAAAATATTTATTCCCCATGTGGGAAATGGTTTTTTAGAGGTGTTTTATTATGTATACCGGATGCTGCCGGATTTTCTGTCCATCAATGTAAAGGATTTTAATTCCCGGGCGGTCCAGTCGTTTCTGGTGCCGGTATTTGTAAAAATGTTTGTGATTGTGGCGCCGTTTTTCCTGTTTGGATTTGCGATGACGCTGATTGTCAATATCCTGCAGGTCGGCTGGAAGGTGACCACAAAGCCGATGAAGCCGAAGCTGGACCGGTTTAACCCGATCAGCGGGTTTTCACGGCTGTTTTCCAAGGATTCGGTTTTTGAACTGTTTAAATCGATCTTAAAGATTGCAGTGATTATTTATGTTGCCTGGCTCTCCATCCGGGATCAGGCGGATGACATTTTCCTGCTGTATGATATGCCGGTCAACCAGGCGCTTGCGTTCTGCGGGGATATCATTATCAATACCGGCTTAAAGATCAGTCTGGTGTATCTGCTGGTAGGGATCGCCGACTATATCTATCAGAAGTATCGCTTCAAAGAAGAGATGAAGATGACCAAGCAGGAGGTCAAGGATGAGTATAAGAATACGGAAGGAAATCCCGAGATCAAGGGCCGTCAGCGGCAGCGGATGCGGGAGGCCTCCCGCAGGAGAATGATGCAGGATGTCCCGAAGGCGGATGTCGTCATCACGAACCCGACGCACCTTGCGGTTGCGATCAAATATGATCCCGACACGAACCGGGCGCCGGTTGTCCTGGCCAAGGGCGAGGATTATCTGGCGTTAAAGATCCGCGAGGCTGCGAAGGAACATCAGATTGAGATTGTGGAAAATAAACCGCTCGCAAGAATGCTTTACACCAACGTCGAGATCGGCGGCGAGATTCCGCCGGAGCTCTATCAGGCAGTGGCGGAAATTCTTGCGATGGTATATAATACAAGGCAGTAGATAATGTAGGAGGATTGTATGAAAAAAGCAGATATAGGTATTGCATTATATTTACTTGCTGCCATTATCTTTTTTATTGTGCCGATTAACTCGCTGTTGCTGGACCTTATGCTGGCAATCAATATTTCGCTTGCGCTGATCGTGCTCTTTAACACGCTGTTTGTGAAAGAAGTGCTGGACATGTCTTTTTTTCCGACGCTGCTTCTGTTTACGACGATTTTCAGGATTGCGCTGAACGTTTCTTCCACGCGTCTGATCTTAACGACCGGAAATCCCGGAAACGTGGTGGAGACCTTCGGTAATTTCGTGGGCGGCGGCGATATGATCGTCGGAGCCGTTGTGTTCATTATTCTGATTATTATCCAGTTTGTGGTGATCAATAAAGGTTCCGAGCGTGTGGCTGAGGTAACGGCGCGGTTTACGCTCGACGCGATGCCCGGTAAGCAGATGGCGATTGACGCCGATCTGAATACCGGAACCATCACCGAGGCGCAGGCGAGGGAGCGCCGTGACAAGATCCAGGAGGAAGCCAGCTTCTTCGGTTCCATGGACGGTGCTACCAAGTACGTAAAAGGAGATGCGGCGGCCGGCCTGATCATCACGTTTGTCAACTTAATCGGCGGCGTGGCGATGGGTATGCTGCGCGGCGGCATGGAATTCGGCGACGCCATCCAGCGATACGGCCTGCTCACGATGGGTGACGGACTCTGTTCCCAGATCCCGTCTCTTCTGATCTCGCTGGCAACCGGTATCCTGGTGACAAAGGCTTCCAAGGAAGCGGATTTCTCCAATATCCTGGTCGGACAGCTGTTCGGGATTCCGAAGGTGCTTTATATTGTCGGCGGTACGCTGGCGTTTTTAGGCGTGGTGACGCCGCTGGAATGGTTCCTTTTCGTGCCGATGGGGGTGGCGTTTCTCGTCGCCGGCAGGATGGTTGACAAAAGCATCGGCATTGAGAGCATTGAGGAAGAGGTCACCATGGCGGAGACCGAGGCGGAGGAGATCCGCAAACCGGAGAATGTTGTGTCGCTGCTGCAGGTGGATCCGATCGAACTGGAGTTCGGTTACGGGATTATCCCGCTCGCGGACGTCAACCAGGGCGGCGATCTGCTTGACCGCGTGGTGATGATCCGCCGTCAGATCGCGTTGGAGCTCGGTACAGTGGTGCCGATCATCCGTCTGCGGGATAACATACAGCTGAATCCGAATCAGTACATCATAAAGATCAAGGGGATCCAGGTGACGGAGGGAGAGATCCTGTTTGACCATTATATGGCGATGAACCCCGGTTATGTCGAGGAGGAGATTACCGGTATCCCGACCTATGAGCCGTCCTTCCATCTGCCTGCGATCTGGATCACGGAGAGCCAGAGGGAGCGTGCGGAGAGCCTGGGCTATACGGTGGTGGATCCGCCGTCGATCATTGCGACGCACCTGACGGAGGTGATCCGTTCCCATATCGCGGAGCTGCTCACCAGGCAGGATGTTCAGAATCTGGTGAACAACCTGAAGGAGAGCAACCCTGTGCTTGTCGACGAGCTTGTGCCCAAGCTGCTCGGGCTCGGCGAGATCCAGAAGGTTCTGCAGAATCTTCTCGCGGAGGGGATTTCGATCCGCGATCTGCTCAGTGTGTTTGAGACGCTTGCGGACCATGCGGCGACCACGCGGGACACGGACGTGCTGACGGAGTATGTGCGGCAGGGCTTAAAGCGTGCGATTTCGAGCAAATATTTCCCGGCGAACGAGACCACCAGCGTGATCACGCTCGACCCGAAGGTGGAGCAGGAGATTATGTCTTCCGTCAAGCAGACCGAGCAGGGCGCGTACCTGGCCTTAGATCCGGATAAGACGAAGGCGGTGATTTCCTCGGTGGAGGAGGAGGTCTCCAAACTTGAAAATATGGGCAGAAGCGCGATTGTGATCACATCGCCGATCGTGCGGATGTACTTTAAGAAGCTGACGGAGGAATACTTTAAGGATCTTATCGTTGTGTCTTATAATGAGGTGGAATCAAACGTAGAACTACAATCAATAGGGATGGTGACCGCATAAATGACGATTAACAAGTATCAGGGCCGGACAAAAGACGAGGCAGTGGAGAAAGCAAAACAGGAGATGGGGCAGGACGCCGTGGTCTTAAATGTCAAAGAGATCAGACCGAAGGGGATGTTCCGCATATTTAAGAGCACAGTATATGAGGTGACGGCGGCGGTGGACGAGAAAGAGCCGTTTGTAAATCCGCTAACGGCGCTGAATATTCCGCAGAAGACACATGAGAGCATCAGCCTTGCGGCAGATGAGAAAATTACCATTCCCGTAACGGAAGGCGGGATGCACGACAAAGAGCACAGCAGATCGCACAGCGATGTGCTGGAAAAAGAAAATGTGCCGAAGCAGGGGAGGAATGGTCAGATGACAGAGGACAGGAACCACAGTACGAGCGAGGGGCTTGAGAAGAGGCTGGAAAGTCTCTCACAGATTCTGGAGAAGCAGCTTTCCGCCGAGGAGCCGGACCGGGAGAAAAAGACAGAGACCCAGGCCGTGAACCGGGAGGGGCTTAAGTTTATCAAGATGCTTTACCGCATCATGCTTGAGAATGACGTCAACGAGAAATATGTCAATCAGATTATGGATGAGGCGGAGAAGGTGATCCACAGCGGGAGCAGCGTGGATTCGATTCTCTCCAACGTCTACCAGAAGCTGATCTTAAAGTTCGGGCAGCCGGATACGATCGAACTATCCGGGAAAAAGCCGCGGATTGTATTTTTTATAGGGCCTACAGGCGTAGGAAAAACGACCACGCTTGCGAAGATCGCCTCGCGCTATAAGGTGGAGAAGGAGAAAAAGGTCGCGTTCCTGACAGCGGATACGTACCGGATCGCCGCGACGGAGCAGCTGCGCGTCTATGCGAATATTCTGGATGTGCCGATGAGCATTATTTATTCGGTGGACGAGATGAACGCTGCGATCGAACGGCTCAGCGAATACGATCTGGTATTTGTCGACACAGCCGGTTTTTCACACAAAAACGAGAGCCAGTGCGAGGATATGAAGAAGCTGATCGGCGGCCTTTCGGAAGAGTACGAAAAGGAAGTGTATCTTGTGTTAAGCGCGACGACAAAGTACCGGGATCTGCTTGAGATCGTGGATATTTATAAGGAGATCGCGCAGTATAAGCTGATTTTTACCAAACTTGACGAGACGACGACTTACGGAAATATCTTAAATATCCGCCTGTATTCGGAGGCGGCGCTGTCCTATATGACGGCCGGTCAGAATGTGCCGGAGGATATTGAGGTATTTGACACACAAAAGATTGTCAAACAGTTGCTGGGAGGCAGATAAATACTATGGACCAGGCAGAGAAGCTTAGAAATGTCATCAAACTGAATAACCAGAATAATAAGCCGAATGCCAGAGTCATTACCATAACGAGCGGAAAAGGCGGTGTTGGGAAGTCCAATGTGGCGGTCAACCTCGCGGTGCAGATGCAGAAGATGGGACAGCAGGTGCTGATTTTCGATGCGGATTTCGGGCTTGCGAACGTCGAGGTGATGTTCGGGGCGATCCCGAAATACAACCTAAGCGACGTGATCTACCGCGGAAAGGGGATCCGGGAGATTATTTCCGACGGGCCGGAGGGGATCGGGTTTATCTCTGGAGGAACCGGGATCAGCGGAATGAACGACCTCTCGCAGGATCAGATCGTCTATATGCTGCGGTGTATGCGGGAGTTAGACCAGCTGGCGGATATTATCCTGATTGATACCGGGGCCGGGATTTCGGGTAATGTGCTCGAATTTGTGCTGGCAAGCCCGGAGGTGCTTCTCGTGACGACGCCGGAGCCGGGATCCCTGACGGATTCCTACTCGCTGTTAAAGGCGCTTTACCGGAACCCGCGGTTCGACAGGGAGCAGACCAGAATCGGTATGCTGGCAAACCGTGTCGTCTCCGTGGAGGAGGGCCGGAGCGTGTATGACAAACTCAATTCGGTCGTACAGCAGTTCCTGCAGGGAAACGTATTCTATACCGGCATGATTCCGCAGGATCATGCGCTGGAGCGCTGCGTCAGGCAGCAGAAGCCGGTCTCGCTGGCGGAGCCGTCCGCGCGTTCCGCGAAGGCGTTTGAGATGATGGCGGCCGGTATTTTAAATCATGAGGAGAGGCCGGCGGAGCTTTCTGCCGGAATCTCGCAGCTGTTTTCCAGATTACTCAGAAAGAAAGAACAAGGGGGCGTGCCATGAAGATATCAGATGTAATTCATCCGGGAGACAAAGTGAACATCAGCTCTCTTCGGTCAAAAAACGCGGAGGAGGGGGAACAGACCGCTGCTCCGGTATACCGCAGTATGGTGCTCGACGTCAGGACGAATGAAAGCATTGAGATCGCCATGCCGAGCGTCGGCGGGGGTTTTGTGCTTCTGCCGATGGACGAGGAGCTCCAGTTTGAATTTCTCTCAAAGGGCGGGCTGTACCGCGCGGTCGGAGAGGTCCGGGAGCGCTATAAAAAAGACAATATCTATATGCTGCGGATCGAGCTGGCCACAAAGCTGGTGAAGCGCCAGCGGCGCGAATTCTTCCGGTATCCGTGTATCTTCGGGATCACCTGCTTCCCGATCACGGAGGAGGAGGCTGCGGCGGGATCCGGGGAACAGATCTATGAGCAGATGAATAAGAAGCTGGATCAGCTTCGGACCGAATATTCGGGAATGACGCTTGATTTAAGCGGAGGAGGGATCCGGTTCCTGCTCAGCGAGAACATGGAGCAGGGTCAGATGATCCTTTTAGGACTTCGCTTAAAAAGCGACACCATCGACAGACAGTATTATATCGCCGCATCTGTGTTAAGCTGTGTGCAGAAGGAGGACCGTAAAAATTCCTACGAGATCCGGGCACAGTTTCAGATTCAGGACAACAGCGTGCGGGAAGAGATTGTCCGATACATATTTGAAGAAGAGCGCCGGGCGCGCAGAAGGAGTTGAGATGTGACATGAAAAAAAATATTCTGGTTGTGGATGACTCTGCACTTATGAGAAGGGTGATCTGTGATATAATTAACACAGAGGGAACTTTTCAGGCAACAGATGTCTGTCGTGACGGTTTGGAGGCATATGAGAAGTTAAAGACGACAAAATATGATGCTGTCGTGCTCGATGTCAATATGCCGAGGATGAACGGGCTTGAGCTGTTAGAGCGCCTGCAGAAAGAGCGGATCCGGGCGACTGTGATCATGGTGAGCACGCTGACGACGAAGGACGCGAAGGTGACGATCCTTGCGATGGAGCGCGGAGCCGTTGATTTTGTGACAAAGCCTTCCAATATCGGACAGGCGAAGGGCGAGGAGTTTAAGGAGCGTCTGATCGGCGTTCTCGCCGCTGTGCTTAAGACCGAGAGACATAACCGTCAGAGCCATACGCTTACGCCGCCGAAGACGTTTTCGGGCGAGCGGCTTACCGTGCGCCGGGATGCGGGCGGTTCGGGCGGAAAGCTGATTGCGCTGGCCTGTTCGACCGGAGGGCCGAAGGCGCTGCAGAGCGTGATCCCGTATCTTCCGGCCGCGCTCGACGCGCCGATGGTGCTGGTGCAGCATATGCCGGCAGGGTTTACAAAGACCATGGCGGAGCGGTTAAACGAGACCAGCAAAATTCAGGTCAGAGAGGCGGAGGACGGGGACGTCTTAAGAAAAGGAGTCGTATATGTCGCTCCGGGCGGCTGGCATATGGAGATCAGAAAGGGATCCGACGGCAGCCACAGGATTCACTTAAGCGATATGCCTGCGATCGGGGGCCTGCGGCCCTGCGCGAATGTTACATATGATTCCCTGCGCGATTCGGGTTACAGCCAGATTGTCTGCGTCGTGCTCACCGGAATGGGGGCGGACGGGACAAATGGAATCCTGTCTCTCGCAAAGAGCAAACCGGTTTACGTGATTTCCCAGGACGCGGCGACATGCGTCGTTTACGGGATGCCGAAGGCGATTGCCCAGACCGGGCTTGTGGATGAAGTGGTTCCTCTCGAGGAAATTCCGAAGTCTATTATTAAGAGTGTGGGGGTAAAGTAAGATGGATGTAAGTCAGTATCTTGAGATTTTTATCGACGAAACGAACGAACACCTGCAGAATCTGAGCGATTGTATCATGGAGCTGGAAAAAGATCCGGAGAACATGGATACGATCAACGAGATTTTCCGTGCGGCGCATTCGCTGAAGGGAATGGCCGGGACCATGGGCTTTAAGCGGATGCAGCACCTGACCCATGACATGGAAAATGTATTCCAGGAGGTCCGCAGCGACAAGATCAAAGTGAACAGCTCTATGATCGATCTCCTCTTTAAGTGCCTGGACGCCATCGAGGGATATCTTGAGAACGTAAAGGAAAGCTCCGATGAGGGAACGGAGGACAATGAGCTGATCATCAAGGAGCTCAATGATTTTATCGCGGCGGCAAACGGCGGTGCGCCGGCAGCGGCAGCAGCAGCGCCGGAGTCAAAGCCGGAGGCTCAGGCCGGGGAGGCGCCGGCGGAGGGAAGCGGCGGATATGAGAGAAAATATCTGAGCGTGAAGCCGGATGATGCGGAGACGGCGAAGATCATGGAAGCCACGGAAGCCGGAAAACAGATTTACGGCTTTACCGTCTACGTGGAAAAGGAATGCATGTTAAAGGCAGCCCGTGCCTTCCTCGTATTTAAGGCGGTGGAGGAGCTCGGCCAGATTCTGGTGTACAGCCCGTCCTCAGCCGATATTGAGGCGGAGAAGTTCGAGTCTGACTTCAGCATCTTTGTGGCGACCACGGAGGAATGCGATAAGATTATCGAGGCGGCGAAATCCGTTTCGGAGATTGAGGAAGTCGTCGGCGGTGAGATAAAAGAAGAGAGCGGGGAGGAAGCGCCGGCGGAAGACGCAAAGGAGACGGCGCCGGCCGTGCAGGAAGAGGCGTCGGATCTTCATGCGGAGTCCGCGGCGAAACCGCAGAGCCAGGGCGCCGGCGGAAAGAAGCAGGCCGTGGCAAAACCGGTGACGAACCGGACCGTGCGTGTGGATATCGAGAAGCTGGACGCGCTGATGAATCAGGTGTCCGAGCTGATCATTGCGAAGAACAGCCTTGTGTCGATCAGCTCCGCGGGATCCGGAGATTTCCAGGATCAGACCTTCCATGAGCAGATCGAGTACTTAGAGCGCATTACCACCAGCCTGCACGAGTCCGTGATGAAGGTCAGGATGGTTCCGATCGAGAGCGTCGTGGCGAAGTTCCCGCGCATGATCCGCGATCTTTCCAGAAAGCTGGATAAGAAAATGGATCTGTATATGACAGGTGAGGATACGGAGCTTGACCGTACCGTGGTGGACCAGATCGGGGATCCACTGCAGCATCTGCTCCGCAACTCCGCTGACCACGGGCTTGAGGATAACGAGACGCGCCGCGCCAAAGGAAAGCCGGAAGTCGGAAGCATTTTCTTAAACGCATTCCAGGAAGGCAATAACGTCATCATCCAGGTGGGGGATGACGGAAACGGAATCGATGTGGATGCGGTTCGCGCCAAAGCCATCGAGCGCGGTGTGATCACGGAAGAGCAGGCGGAGTCCATGAGCCAGAAGGAGATCGTCAATCTGTTATTCCTGCCGAGCTTCTCCATGGCGAAGAAGATCACCGATATCTCCGGGCGCGGTGTGGGCTTAGACGTTGTGCGGTCGAATATCGAAGCGCTCGGCGGAGACGTCGAGGTGGCGACCGAGCTCGGCGAGGGGACGACCTTTACGGTACGCCTTCCTCTGACGCTTGCGATTATCCAGGCGCTGATGGTGGAAGTGCGGGATGAGAAATATGCGATTGCGCTGAATTCCATCTCCAATATCGAGGATATCCCGGTGAAGGATATCAAGTATGTGGAGGCGAGCGAGGTCATTCATCTGCGCGGAAAGGTGATTCCGCTGATCCGCCTCGAGGAGGTCGTTGACATCGGCCCGAAGGAGGAGGAGCCGGAGCATCTGACGGTGGTTATCGTACAGAAGGGAGACAATCTGGCGGGAATCGTCGTTGACCGGCTGATGGGACAGCAGGAGATCGTAATCAAATCACTCGGGAAGTTTATCAACAATAATAAGATCATCAGCGGCGCAACGATCCTTGGCGACGGCGAGGTTGCGCTGATCCTGGATGTGAATGTGCTGATGTAAGGGGGTGGATGACATGGCCAATAAAGCGCTTGAGGTTATTGAAAAGCAGTCAAAGCAGTATATTGTGGTAATGGTTGGAAATGAGCAGTACGGGATTGATATCAGCTATATCGACAATATCGTCCGCATGCAGAAGATTACGCGCGTGCCGAGAATCCAGCCGTACTTTAACGGTATTATCAATCTGCGCGGCGAGATCGTTTCCGTGATGAGCATCCGCAAGAAGATGGGGCTTGAGGAGGATGTGTTTACCCATTCGAGCAGGATCATCATTTTAAAGATAGAGGAAAAGGGCGCGCTCGGCATCATTGTGGATGAGGTGCGGGAAGTCGTAAATTTAAGCGAGGATGAGATCGAAAAGGTATCCAACAAGGGGCGGTTTATCAACGGGATCGGAACGCACGGCGATGAGCTGATTTCCCTGCTGGAGATCAACGCGATCGTGGATGAGGGACAGTAAGGAGACGCGTCCTGCTGCGGCCGCAGCAGGACAGTGCGTATGATACAGGCAGCACGCGCCGGCGGAACTGTTTCCGCCGGACGCATCATCCAGAAGACCGGCGTATGGTCTGAATGGCTGAGAGGAGGTTTTAGAACGCCATGGGAACGATGACACTCGAACAGGTAAATGCCATGTATGTGGATGTGTTAAAGGAGCTTGGAAATATCGGAGCGGGCAACGCAACCTCTGCAATCGCCAATATGCTCGGAACCAAGATTGATATGAATGTGCCGAGCATCCGGCTGATGGAGGTATCGGAGCTCGGAGGTGCGCTGGGGGCGGAAGACGCTACGGTTGTAGGGATTTTTCTTGAGGTGGAGAAGGATATCGAGGGGAGCATGATGTTTCTTCTGGATATTCCGTCCGCGCGTTATCTGGTGAACAGTCTGATGCTCCAGTCAGTGGACCGCGATACCTTTGATGAGATGGAGCTGTCCGCGTTAAAGGAGATTGGAAATATTATCGCGGGATCGTATTTATCGGCGCTCTCGTCGCTGACCGGGCTTTCGATTATCCCGTCCGTGCCTTATATTTCGGTGGATATGGCTGCCGCGATTTTAAGCGTGCCTGCCATCCAGTTCGGACAGTATGGCGACAATGCCCTGCTGATCCAGACGGAGATCTGCGCAGATGTGCTGGTGAACGGCTATTTTATCCTGATGCCGGAACAGCAGTCATACGAGAAGATTCTGGCTTCACTCGGGATTACAGTATAAGGAGAAAAGCATATGAGCAAGGTCATAAAAGTAGGCATGGCAGACCTTAATATATGCAGGGCCCCGGATGTAATTACAACGTTGGGACTTGGGTCCTGTATAGGGCTGGTTCTGTATGACCCGGTATCGAAAATAGGCGGTATGGTTCATTATATGCTTCCGGACAGCACAAAAGTGAGGAATAACAACAATATTGCCAAGTTCGGAGACACGGGGATCCGGGAGCTGTACAAACGCGTGACAGCGGCCGGGGCGAGCAGAAGCCGTCTGGTGGCAAAGATCGCAGGCGGAGCGAAGATGTTTGAGGTGAGCGGTCTGTCGGAGGTAGGGAATATCGGAGCGAGGAATGCGGAGACAGCGAAAAAGGTGTTGCGGGAGCTGGGCGTCCGGCTGGTTGCGGAGGATACCGGGCTCAATTATGGTAGAACGGTGGAGCTGCACTGTGAGAACGGCCAGTTCCATATCAAGGCAGTAGGAAAACCGGTGAAGATTATTTAACAGAGGGGTATCGGTATACTATGAATACAAAATCAGTACCTGCACTAGTCACACTGCTCGCGGGCTTTATCGCCTGCGTGGCGGGGATCCGCGCGCACATGGAGGTGGCGGATTTTATGATCATGCTTCTGATTGTCCTGATTGTATTTTATCTGCTGGGATGTGTGGTCAGGATGATTCTGGATATGAATTTTAAGGCAGGGCACGAAGAAGAAACCACGGATGGTGAAGCGCTGCAGGCGGAAGACGGAGCGTCTGCACAGGAAGATGCGGAAGAGGACGCAGAGGATTAATTAGAAAAGACGTGGGGGCTTCCTATGAAAACGGTTGACAGAGAAAAACTATGGGCAGACTATCAGAAGTATCCATCGCCGGAGCTTCGTGAAAAGCTGATTACCGAATACGCGCCGCTTGTCAAGGTGGTTGCCGGGAGACTGAGCATGTATCTCGGCTATAATGTGGAATATGAGGATCTCGTCAGTTACGGTATTTTCGGGCTGATTGATGCGATTGACAAGTTTGATCCGGGAAAAGAAGTGAAATTTGAAACCTATGCGAGTCTGCGCATACGCGGATCCATTCTGGATCAGATCAGGAAAATGGACTGGATTCCGCGAACCGTACGCCAGAAGCAGAAAAAGATGGAGGAAGCGATCAAGGCGATCGAGACGCGGACAGGAAGAAACGCGACGGATGACGATCTTGCCGCCGAACTTGGAATCGGGGAAGCGGAGCTGGGAGAATGGCAGACACAGCTTAAGGTGACAAATGTAATCTCACTGAATGAGTTTGTGGAGCAGGGCGGAGAACCGGTCATGGACGCCCGGGGAAATTCCCACTTTATACAGCCGGAGGAATCGGTTGAGGAGGAAGAGTTAAAGAAGGTTCTCGGGGAGACCATGGAGCTTCTGACGGAAAAGGAGCGCCGGGTGATTCTGCTTTATTATTATGAAGAACTCACATTAAAGGAGATCAGTAATATACTGGAAGTATCAGAGTCAAGGGTATCACAGCTGCACACAAAAGCGCTGCTTAAGATGCGGAAACGAATGGGGAGCTATATGGGGATACTGACTGATTAGAAGTCGGATGAAGGAGGTGCACGGACATGTCGATAAGACCGGTTGTTGCAAATGGAATGATTCAGCGGACGCAGGACGTCGGGATCATCAAACAGCAGGAGGATGACAGGCCGGCCGTCCAGCAGCATAATTTGTCGATCCGCCAGGAAAAGCAGGAGGATCAGCTGACGCATCAGGTTCAGCAGGCAAATGAAAAAGAAAATGAAGGCTATCGTTATGATGCAAAGGAAAAAGGCAATAATAAGTATGAACCTCTGAATAAGAAGAAAAAGAAAAAACAGGGGACGGCGGAAGCAGAACCAGAGCCGGAGGAGGTAGGCAGGGTTCTCTACAAAGGACGCACGAGAAGCTTTGATATAAAAATATGAGGAAGAAACGATGACTGGTGTTGAGATACTACTGCTTCTGATCGGCAGTGTATTTATGATCGGGAGCTTTTTTATTACAGAGAAGCTTTCCCCTTCCGAGCTGAAGAAGATTGCAGAGCTCAGTGAGAGCGAGATCCAAAGGATGATCGAGCAGGAGCTGGGCCAGGCGGAGGGCAGGATTGAGGATGCGATTGACGGACAGCTGGCGGCATCGACGGAAAAGGTAGACCGCGCACTGGAAAAGGAGACCAATGAGAAGATCATGGCAATCAGCGAGTACTCCGATACGGTGCTGGAGGGCATGAACAAGTCACACAACGAGATTATGTTTCTTTACAGTATGCTCAATGACAAACACACGGAGCTGACCGGGATGACCTCTGATCTGCAGAGACTTGCCGCGGATGTGCGGGGGATGGAAGAGATGCTTCAGACAGCGGTACAGGTGCCGGCGGAGCACACGGTTACAGAGGCGCCTGCTGTATTGCAGGAGGCTGCGCCGGAACCTGTGATGAACGAATCCGCGGAATTGCCGAAAGAAGCGGAGGAGGCGGTGTCGGACCGGAACGGGGAAGTGCTTGCGATGTACCGGGAAGGCATGACGGAGGTTGAGATTGCAAAGAAAATGAATATGGGAGTGGGTGAGGTCCGGCTTGTGATCGGGCTTTACAGAGGAGAAAAGAATTCGTGAAATTAAAGTATTATTTGCGCGGACTGGGCATCGGGATCATTGTCACGACGGTGATTCTGATGATCAGCTTTTCGGGGAGAAGCGAATCCCTTACGGACGATGAGATTATTGCGCGGGCAAAACAGCTGGGAATGGTGATGCCGGAGGAGGAGCCGCCAGAGGACGCCGGGGACGATGCGGATGCTGCGGGAACCGGTTCGGATCCTCTGCACGCGGATGACGGAGCGGACCCGTCTCAGCCCGGTGAAAGCGGGGATGATGCGGGCGCTGACCCGGATCTGCCTGTGGATGGCGCCGATGCCGGGACGCCGCAGGCCGGCGGAAGCGGGGATCAGCCGCAGGCCGGCGGAAACGCGGGTGTGCCGGAGCATGTTGCCGTGGGTGCGGATGCGACAGATCCCACGGATCAGAACGAGACGGAGACGTACCGTCTCACCGTCAGCCGCGGAGACGTATGCAGGGTGATCTGTGAAAATCTTGCGGCGAACGGCGTGGTAAACGATGCGGAGGCTCTGCGGCAGTATCTGCTTCAGATCGGCTATGCCTCCCATATCAGCGTGGGGGAATACGATATCCCGTATGGCTTGACAAATGAGGAAGTTGCTGATATTTTAAAGGCAGGACCCATTGAGAAAGATGAGTAGGAATGGGCAGAAAGGGGGTTTGTATGAGACACAAATTTGTTGCAGGCGTTTTGGGACTGGCGGCGGCAATGATGATTACGCTTCCGGTGTCTGCTCACCACAGATTCTGTGTGAATGGAGACGGTTATCATGACTGTAATGTCACGCCGGATCATTTCTGCGCGATTGCGCGCGGGGTATGTGACGGTGCGGGTTACTGCATGGATGATCACAGCAGGGGTTACTGCAATCAGAGCTGTTATGTGACGCAGGCTCCGGCTGTTTCCCAGACGACGCCTCAGGCGGCAGATACTCCGGCACCGCAGACGGTTCAGGAAGTTCCGGCAGTGCAGGATAGTCAGGTGACACAGACGCCGCCGGCAGAACAGCCACAGACATATTATCGTGGAGGCGGCCATCACGGCGGTCACCATGGAGGCGGTCATCACGGCTGCTATTGAGAAGGACAGAGGCCCGGGGCGGTAAACGCTCCGGGCTGAACTTTTTAAATTGAAAAAGTTAAAGTTCAGCCCGCGTCATTCGCAAAACCGCGCCTGACGGCACTTTCCGCTGCATGGCTGAACTTTTTAGAAAAAAATCTTGCATGTCAGACGGGTTTATGCTATAATGTGCAAGGCTTTGTAGAACAAACACATATGCAGACCGCCGGGCTGGTGCCGTCAGGCTGCTCTGCGGGATGAAGCATATGGAAGAATCAACCATGGAGGTAGAAGAATGAGCGTTATTTCAATGAAGCAGTTACTCGAAGCAGGTGTTCATTTCGGACATCAGACCCGAAGATGGAACCCGAAGATGGCTCCGTACATTTATACGGAGAGAAACGGGATCTATATCATCGACTTACAGAAGTCTGTGGGCAAGGTGGACGAGGCTTACAAGGCTGTGTCCGATATCGTTGCCGAGGGCGGCACGATCCTGTTTGTAGGTACGAAGAAGCAGGCGCAGGATGCGATCAAGGCTGAGGCGGAGCGCTGCGGCATGTTCTATGTAAATGAGAGATGGTTAGGCGGTATGCTGACCAACTTTAAGACGATCCAGAGCCGTATTGCAAGGCTCAAAGAGATCGAGACGATGGCGACGGACGGTACGTTTGAGGTGCTGCCGAAGAAGGAAGTGATCGCGTTAAAGAAAGAATGGGAGAAGTTAGAGAAGAACCTTGGCGGTATCAAGGAGATGAAGAGAATCCCGGATGCGATTTTTGTAGTTGATCCGAAGAAGGAGAGAATCTGTATTCAGGAAGCACATACGCTTGGCGTGACGCTGATCGGTATCGCGGATACCAACTGCGATCCGGAGGAGCTTGATTATGTGATTCCGGGTAATGACGATGCAATCCGTGCGGTAAAGCTGATCGTGTCGAAGATGGCTGACGCTGTGATCGAGGCGAATCAGGGGATGGAGCTGACACCGGAGGAGGCAGAGTCCGCAGAGGCAGACCTCGTGGAAGAGGGAGCAGAGGCTTAGGCAGGAGACTACGGGAGAGGGACGCAGATACGTCCCTTTCCTTATCATAGAACAGAGAATCAATCAGGATAGATAACTGGAGGAAAATAAAATGGCAATTACAGCGGCTATGGTAAAGGAACTGCGTGAAATGACAGGCGCAGGTATGATGGACTGCAAGAAGGCGTTAAATGAGACAAACGGCAATATGGAAGAGGCGGTTGAGTTCTTAAGAAAGAACGGACAGGCGAAGGCTGAGAAGAAGGCAAGCAGAATCGCTGCCGAGGGTCTCTGCACGATTGTGTCGAAGGATGATCAGACGGCGGCAGTCGTTGAGGTGAATTCCGAGACTGATTTCGTTGCAAAGAATGAGACATTCCAGGAGTTCGTGAAGGCGGTTGCGGTTCAGGCAGTGAATTCCGATGCTTCCGATCTTGAGGCATTTATGGAGGAAGCATGGAATGAAGATGCTTCGAAGACCGTAAAGGATGCTCTTGTGGAGAAGGTTGCAGTGATCGGCGAGAACTTAAAGATCCGCAGGTTTGAGAAGGTTGTCGCAGCGCATGGCTGTGTGGCGACTTATGTGCACGGCGGCGGACGTATCGGCGTTATCGTTGAGGCGGATTCCGATGTCGTAAATGACGCAGTGAAGGAAGCGATGGTCAACATTGCAATGCAGGTGGCGGCACTCAATCCGAAGTATGTGTCCCGTGACGAGATCAGCGAGGAGTATATCGCACACGAGAAGGAGATCCTGCTCGCGCAGATCATGAACGATCCGAAGGAGTCACAGAAGCCGGAAAAGGTGATCAACGGCATGATCGAGGGACGTGTCAGCAAGGAGTTAAAGGAGATCTGCCTGGTAGATCAGGTGTATGTGAAGGCTGAGGACGGCAAGCAGACCGTTGCAAAATACCTGGATCAGGTGTCAAAGGATGCGGGCTGCAAGGTTGCGGTGAAGAGATTTGTCCGCTTTGAGACGGGCGAAGGGCTTGAGAAGAAGCAGGAGGATTTTGCGGCGGAGGTTGCGGCGCAGATGGGGGCTATGTAAGATAGTCAAATTAAGTTTAATAGGAAAAGTTGGAGGGCTTCAGAGAAATCTGAGGCTCTTTTTCTTTATGGAGTTGGAAATTTGGATTGCGAAATATGCATATGTCTTTGAAAAATAGTTTAAAAACAAACTGTTTTGATGAAATTTTAAACTTGACAGAAAGAAAAAGTTATTGTAGTATAAATTAAGAATTTAGCAAAATAGTTTGAAAACAAACTATTTTGAATAAAAAATAAACGGTGAAACAGTATGAAATTATATTTTGAATTACTAAAATATCCAGTATTTACAATGGATCATGTAAATCAATACTATGATAACGTTGAAAGCGCACGTTCGGCGGTAAAACGTTTAATAAAAAGTGGCCTTGCAGTAAAAATACGAAATAACCTTTACACATGCATTAGCGGAGAAACCGATGCTCCATTGGCGAACCGTTATCAAATTGCAGGTGCAATCACACCTACCTCTTATCTTTCTCATCATTCGGCAATGGAATATTATGGAATTAGTGACCAGATTTTTTATGAGGTTTATGTATCTTCCAATACGATGTTTCGGGACTTTGAATTTGATGGATACACGTTTTGTTATGTGTGTTCTAAATGTAATGAGGGAGTTGAAACAGTGAAATACAGTGGGGGTGTGCGAATAACAGATAAGGAACGGACTGTGATTGACAGTATTAAGGATTTGGATAAAATAGCAGGACTGGAAGAAGTGATTGATAATATTCAAGCAGTATCTGTTCTTAGAGAAAAACGTATGCTTGCCTATTTAGAATGTTATGATAATCAGTTTTTATATCAAAAAGTGGGGTTTTTGTTGAAAAGTCAACAGGAACGCATTGGATTATCAAATGAGTTCTTTCAGACATGCCAGGATAGGATTGGGCGCAGTAAACGTTATTTGACGAAAGATTACAAGGAAGGAAAATATGATGCTATATGGCGGCTTGTAGTTCCGGAACAGATGTATTATTTGAAAAATGAAGGAGTCAGGCATGAATTATAATAAGGGACAACTTGGACAAATGGCAAAGCAGTATGGATTTGTTCGGGACACATTTGAAAAAGTGTTAAGGCTGAAAGAAATATTGACCTATTTGAATACAGATGAATATCTGCATGAACATCTGGCTTTAAAAGGCGGAACAGCGATCAACATGACTATTTTCAATCTGCCAAGACTATCTGTTGACTTAGACCTGGATTTTACACCAAATATGCCATTGGAAGATTTGGAAAAAGCCAGAGAGAAAATCACAAGAATGTTGGAAAGCTATATGACAGAGGAAGGATATTTTCTTTCAGGATCTTCCAGGTATAGTCATAGTCTGGATTCTATGCTGTTCCAATATCAAAATGCTGGTGGTAACAGGGATAATATAAAATTGGAATTGAATTACTCCCTGCGATCTCACATTTTTGCTCCAGTAGAGAGAAAGGTTGTAACGGATATTTTTGAAGAAGACGTAATAGTGCGGACGTTGGAACCTATAGAGATTTTTGCCGCAAAAGCAAATGCGCTTATGAGTCGGTCAGCAGCCAGAGATTTGTATGATTTCAATAATATGATTTATTTTGGCCTGTTTGACGAATCGGAATATGAATTACTTCGTAAATGTATTATTTTTTATGCATCCATATCGGCAGAAAGGATCAATAAGACTTTTAATACGTCTGCGATTGATGGTCTGGAGTTTTCGAAGATTAGGCGTGATTTGTTTCCGGTGCTTCGGAAAAAAGATAATTTTAATTTGGATGAACGTAAGGAGGAAGCAAAGAGATTTATTAAAGAACTCATGGTTTTGACAGAGGAGGAAAAAGAGTATTTAGATATGTTCGAGAAAGGTAAATATATGCCTTCGCTTCTATTTAATGATAATCAGATTTTTGAAAATATTGTAGAACATCCAATGGCCATATGGAAAATGCAATTGGGACATAAATTCGAGATAAAATTTTAGTATACGAGGAGATTTTTTGAAATGGAGAAAAATGAGATTGTTAAGTCTGAAATAGGGTCAGAAGCTGCCTGGAGAGGTTTTTCGACACAGACACTATATATAGCAAACCGGCTGTTGACAGCAGAAGATGAGGAACAGCTATATCCAGAACAAGTTGAAGACTTAATGATTATGAAAAAAGGGAAGATTGTAGAACTTGTTCAAGTTAAAAATTTGTCTGATGATTTATCTCTTTCAGATTTATCTCCGAAAAAGAATGATTCTTTCTTTAGAAGATGTTTGAAGCTTAAAAAGAGTGAAGAAAGTGGTGGAAGACAATAGTGAAAAATATTCAAATAGAAGCAGAATAGAAAGTGATAAAGAGCATATATCATATTCATGTCGAGAATATTTTTCATGCATTCATGCTTTTTGCGAGAATGGTGAAAATATATTAATAGATGCTAAATTAAAAAAGCAGCAGGGACAACAATCCAGGATTGCATATTATAGCTTAGTTCAGGCATTGATGAAATTAGAGATCTTTCAAAAAAGATTTGATGATTATTTTAAAGAGTTCGGTAACTATCAAAAAAAGGATTTAGAAACTGAACTTTTAGAAAAAGCTACGGCAACATTTACCATCGTTTTTTTTAACTGCTTTGTGCGGGAGAAATCAATTAATTATAAAGCAAAAGAAAGTATGCGAGTAACAGAACGTAAGATAATACAGTTTATGGAATGTGGGATAAAGACATTGCCAGGAGTAAAAAATGTTAAACGAAAAGAAAAAATAGTAGAAATTGATGTTGATGTTTTTGGGTATGAGGAATTCCTTTCGCAGTTATATCACTCAATAAAAAGATTAGCACAAAATATGGATAATGTATCTTTTTCGGGATACTTATTGCAAAAGAATTTTAGCAATTTGAGTGTGAATATTATGTACGATGAGAAATATGTTTTTCATCGAATTAGTATTCCAATGAAAAATATCCTTATATACCAGGAATATGAAAAATTTTGTTGTACATTATTGCCAAATGAAGAAGAAATGGAGATGCAAATTATAAATCCTTCCCAAGCAGCAGTACAGGGTATAGTTTCAATAGCCTCATTAAAAAAGATGTTTATGTATACAGCAGAAATAGAACAAGAATTATTTGGTAAGTCAGGGGAGTTTATTGTAAAAGAGGTATATTGTCAATATCAGGATCAGGTAATTAATATTGTGAGTGAAACGATAAATATACTAAATAGAGCAATAGAGTGTATTTATTTAAACAAAGAAATTGATATTCCTGAAATTGATGAAATTAAAAGGATACTGGAGGAAACAAGTGAACAAATGCGAGATGTTATTTTTGATGTGGCAAAAGAATCATCATATGAACTCCAATTACTAAAAGTAGAGAAAGTTAAATATATTGGGATGTTGAAGGGAAAGTTTTAGTGAAAGATATGTTTCAAGTTAGTGCGTATTTTACCAATTTAAAATATGTTTTACCAATTTTGAAAATTATCTGCTTTGAGCAGCAAATGAAAGGATAGAAAAACTATACCAACACAAAAACTGGTAAACAGAGAATGAAATATTCCTCAACCCCGCATAAATCCAGCATTCCATCAAAAAGTTCGCAAAGCAGATGAACGCATAAGGCGAAGTTTGTCTGGTTATTTTAAATGATGAAACCCTTGTGAATGGTGTGAGAATGCTGTTCACAGGGTTTTTTTGATATTATGTATCAGATTTTCATTTCTTGACACTATCACGATATACCGTTATAATCAATAGAAAATAAATCCATGAAACGGAGAATGAGAAATGGAATTGATGAGTTTGTTAAAGGAAAGGC
>CANRSX010000008.1 GCA_947642555.1 uncultured Roseburia sp.
ATTTACAATGTATATTTATAAGTTATTTCCCACTGGGTACACAATTCCGAAAAGGGAGTAATTTTCTATTTCAATTATATCAGAAATCATGGATGTATGCACAGAAAAACCATCTTTTTTCAAAAACCCCTTGACTCTTCCCCTGGGTCGGAAGGTAAAGTAAGATCAGAAAAACAGAAACAGACAGACACCGATCAGAAAGGAGCGGATCCTATGGCAAAAATGAAAGAAGTCTGCGAGCGGACAGGACTGACAGAAAAAACCGTTCGTCTCTATATGAAAAAAGGATTGCTGACCCCGCAGACCGAGGAAGGCATATACCGGAATTCCTACCACTTTTCGGAGGCTGATATCCGGCGGTTAAAAGATATCGCCGTGCTGCGGCGTGCCGGGTTTTCGATCAGTGAAATTGACCAGCTGCAGCAGCACCCGGAGAGCCTGCCGGCCATGATTGAAGAAAAGAAGACGCTGCTGGAAGCGGAAATTTTTGAAAAACAAACCTTACAGAGTGCGCTTAAAAGGCTCTCCGTGACAGAGCAGGGCTCTGTGGAGGCTTTCTCGCAGAGCCTCTCGCCGGTCACACACTTTGTGGAGCAGCAGGAAGCCCCGCCAAAGAAACATCCGAAGATCTTTTATACGTTTATTACCTTTGTAGTGTTTAGTCTCCTGCTGGCAGCCCTGGCGATAAAAGGCACACACCTGGCGCTGGCGGCAGCGGTCTGCGCCGCACTGATCCTCTCCGTCGCCGCCTTTCTCCTCGCGGCCCGCTACCTGTGGATCGCAATCCATGTAAAATCCCTGCCGGTATGGGCCAGGGGACGGGTGATCTCCGTCATACAGGAGCCGGGGATTGACAGCGCCTATGCGCGTGCCGGCATGTCCACGCCGGGCTTCAGCGAGCCGGGACGCGGCGGTCTCTGGCTGATCCCGGTGCTGCTGTGGGGAGAGCTGCGCCCGGACAACTGGTATCCCCTGATCCACTGTACAGCGGATGACGGCGAAGCAGAACCGACGCAGAGTCAGACTGACGGCGCAGAACGCAGCGGCAGCGCCACGCCGCAGGCCCTCACCTTCCCGTATGGCGCATTCAAAAACACCTGGCAGGAGGGCGACACGCTCACCCTGGCCCGGGATCTGAAACGACCGGAGCGCATTCTGCCCGCGGAATCCGGCTGGATGCTGAAAAAGGCGCTGCTGTATCTGATCCTGGGAGCCGTCGCGGCTGTGGCCACATGGGGGCTTGCGGAATGGTTCATCGTATGCTTTCTGTAAGCAGGATCCAGCAAACGCGTCCCTTTATAACACAGGCGGGCTGCTGCACAATATTTCGTGCAGCAGCCCGTTTCCTCTGCCTTTA
Source organism: uncultured Roseburia sp. (assembly GCA_947642555.1). Lineage (GTDB taxonomy): Bacteria > Bacillota > Clostridia > Lachnospirales > Lachnospiraceae > Roseburia. Next base: position 1,358 of record CANRSX010000008.1, read on the forward strand.
TTTCAGCGGATACTTCTCCGTTAAGGATTTCACAATCCCACGGGCCCGGTCCGCAGCCGGCTCGCCTTCCTTAATCATCATGGCGATCGCCTCCGCAATCTGATCCATATCCTCCGTATTCATCCCGCGGGAGGTCACGGCCGGTGTCCCGAGCCGGATGCCGCTGGTCACAAACGGGGACTTCGGGTCATTCGGGATCGTGTTCTTATTGCAGGTGATATTCACCGAGTCGAGAAGCTTTTCCAGCGCCTTTCCGGTCTGATCATAGTTCGTCAGGTCGACTAACATCAGGTGGTTGTCCGTTCCGCCGGAGACGATGCGGATATCGCGCTTTAACAGCCCCGCACAGAGCGCCTGGGCGTTGTCGATCACCCCCTGCTGGTAGACCTTAAACTCCGGGGAGAGCGCCTCCTGAAAGCACACGGCCTTCGCCGCGATCACGTGCATCAGCGGGCCGCCCTGGGTTCCCGGGAAGATCGCCTTGTTAAAGTTGTACTTCTCCGCAGCCTCCTGATTGCACAGGATCATACCGCCCCGCGGGCCGCGCAGGGTCTTGTGGGTCGTCGTGGTGACCACATCCGCATACGGTATCGGGCTCGGATGAAGCCCCGCCGCCACCAGGCCGGCAATGTGCGCCATATCCACCATCAGCACCGCGCCACAGGCATCCGCGATCTCGCGGAATCTCTTAAAATCGATCGTGCGGGCATATGCGCTGGCCCCGGCGATGATCATCTTCGGGCGGCACTCCATGGCGATCTCCATCACCTTATCATAATCGATGAATCCCTCGTCGTTCACGCCGTAGGGCACGATGTGAAAATACGTCCCGGAGAAATTCACAGGGCTCCCGTGGGTCAGATGTCCGCCGTGATCCAGGTTCATCCCCATCACAGTATCCCCCGGCTTTAAGATGGCGAACTGCACCGCCATATTCGCCTGCGCGCCGGAATGTGGCTGCACGTTGACATAGTCACAGCCGAACAGCTGCTTCGCCCGCTCCCTCGCCAGCTCCTCCACCACGTCCACGCAGTCGCACCCGCCATAGTAGCGCTTTCCCGGATAGCCCTCCGCGTATTTATTCGTCATCACGCTGCCCATGGCCGACATCACCGCCGGACTCACCCAGTTCTCCGACGCGATCAGCTCGATGTGGCTGTTCTGTCGTTCGAATTCATCCTCGATGGCCTGCGCCACCTCCATATCCACTGCCCGGATATCCTCAATTGTATACATACTCGTCTCCTTCCTCGTCTTCCCTTCTGTCCGCCGCATCCCGCCGCCGTGCGTCCTTTCTCACCGCCGCACCGGATTCCCGGAGGATGCCACGGTGACATTATATCCAATACAGGAATCAAAGTCAATTCCATAACTGATTCCGACCAGCAGGATTTATAAGCCACATCTGCTATACCACAGACCTCCCTGACCTAGCCAATCAGCACCTTCTTCCCTTCAAAAGCAAAGCCATATTTCCGGATTTTGTCTATCGGAATTCCTTTTTCTTCCAATGTATAGGCGTAACGCTTTTCCTCAATCTGCTTTAAGGCGGCAGCCACGGTATCCTCCAGGCTGTGCTCCTCCTCCGGGTCATGCACCTTGAATTCAAGGATGAAAGCATCATCAGCCTTGTCCCTTGGCTCCAGCATAACATCATACCGTCCAAATCCGCTCTCTCTGTTCGATGTGATGCTGTATCTGTCTGCCAAATCAACCATCAGCCCCAGCACAAAACCATGGTAGAACCTCTCAGGCTCCGAAGCCTCCGAGGGCCTGTTCCCCGAGTCAAAGCAGCTGAAAGTGGCAAGGGCCGTCCTGTTCATATAGATGTTCATCGCCTTTTTGTCACCCAGCAGCAAGGCCTTGACAAAGGCATTATAGTCCGGGGTGTATTCAGCAAACCACCCGTCAATCATACGCTCGAACATCATCCGTACTTCCCAGTTCGTCAGTCGCAGCTCATAATCCGTTTTTCCCCGTTCATCATACACAACATGCTCCACTTTCAGATAGCCGCTGGCCAGCAGAAGACTCCAAATGGCCTTTATATTATGGTCAAGCTGGTTGAATATGATCTGTTCATCGATTGTCGTATGGAAAGATTTTCCCTGCAGTAAATCTTCCATGATGATTTTTATATCTGGTATGCCCTCCTGAACCAGCTTTCCGACCAGGCTGTTGGAGCTGGTGTTCGCCCAGTAAGGCTCGAACTGCCGTCTATCCAGGTAATTGATGACAGACCAGGGATTGTATATGTTCCGTGCACCTCCAAATGTGAAGCCATCGTACCATGCACGTACTTTTTCTTTTTCGTCCAGCCCGAATTCATCCATGGAAGCAAACACTTCCTCTTCCGTGAAGCCAAAGCAGTCCTCATATTCCTCCGAAGTCACCGTTACCACCTTTAAGTTGTTCAAATCCGAAAACATGGACTCTCTGCTCACTCTGGTAATCCCTGTCATGATGGCTCGCTCCATATATGGATTTGTCTTAAATGTGGCATTGAACAGGCTTCTGGTAAAGGCAGCCATCTCTTTCCAAAATCCGTTCACGTTAGCTTCCTGCATGGGCGTATCATATTCATCTAACAGGATGATCACCTTTTTCTCATAGTAACGGGACAGATAGCAACACAGCATCTTCAGCGAGAAAGACACCGCGCTATCCTCCATATCTGTCGATATCTCCCTGAAATCCTTCTTCTCGCTTTCGCTCAGCAGGCCATCCTCCAGCAGGAAGCTGAATCTGTCATAAAGCGCCTTAACCACACGGCATATCGCTTTCCTTGCCTGTGCAAAAGATGTCTCCTTGATATCCGCAAAGCTCAGCATAAGTACTGGGTATGTTCCCTGCAGCATGCGGTACTTCTCTTCTTTCCATATGTCGAGTCCTTCAAATAAGGCTCCTTTATCTGCATATTCCGTAGAAAAGAATTTCTCGACCATGCTCATGGTCAGCGTCTTCCCGAAACGCCTGGGGCGGGTGATCAGGGTCACACTGTCCCCCTCTTCCCACCATTCCTTTATAAAGCATGATTTGTCGATGTAAAAATAGCCTTCCCTTCTGATCGTCTCGAAATCCTGACATCCGATGCTCACTGTCCTTGGCATGTCTGCCCCCTTTCTGCCGCACAGATTCGTTACGGCATCTCCATCTCCTCCCGATCACCAGACTATTTTACCCCACGCTGTCTCTTTTGTCAAAGGCCGCCACGCGCTTCCCTGCATACAGCGCAGCCCCCATCACGGCGACCAGCCCTTCCGCCAGCGGCCAGGACAGCCACACGCCGGTCAGACCGAAGGCATACGCCATCAGGCCGGCTGCCGGCAGGATCACGAAAAACCCTCTTGAGAGCGAAATCACCTGAGCCGGCAGGGCGCGTTCGATCGAAGTAAAATACGCTGCCAGCACAATATTGCCCCCGGCAAACGGGATTGCGATAAAGTAAAGCCTTAAGCCCGCCGTCGCAATCTGCGCAAGCACCGGATCCCCCTCCCGGTTAAACGCCCCGGTAATCGGATCCGCCCACAGCAAAAAGGCCAGATAAACCGCCGCTGAGATAAGCAGCATGACAGACATCGCATACCGCAGCACCTGTTTTACCTCCTTCCGGTTCCCGTACCCGTATGAGCGGCTTAACACCGGCTGCATCCCCTGCGCAATCCCGGTATAGATGGCGGTCACGACAAGCGAAAGATTCGCGATAATCCCATATGCCGCGACCCCCGTATTTCCGTTCAGATTCAGAATGAGAAAATTGAACACGATCATCACGATTCCCGAAGCGACCTCCGTGACCAGCGACGGAATGCCAAGAGATACGATATTTATCGTATACTTAAACATCTTCCTGCCGCGGACCAGATGAAACCCCACCTTCCCGGAAAACCAGTGCCCGGACAACACGCACATACCGATCACCGGCGCAAATCCGGTTGCCAGCACCGCGCCGAAAATCCCCATCCCGAGCGGGAAAATAAAGATATAATCCATCACGATATTCGCCATGCTGCCCGCTAACATCGCAGCCATCGACAGCCTGGGATTTCCGTCGTTTCTCACAAAACAGATCAGCACATCATTCAGCAGAAACGCCGGGGAAAACAGGAGAATCACGCGCAGATAGATTGTGGTCATCCCGTGCACCGCCCCGCGCGCGCCGAGCGCAGACGCCAGCTGTCCCGGAAGTAAAAGTCCCGCCGCCAGGCAGATCAGGGCGATCAGCGCCGCCAGGCATACCGTATTCGTAAACACGAGGTCCGTCTGCGCCCCCTCCTGCCGGTTCGCAGAGCCGCCGTCCTCCCCGTGGCTTTTCAGAACGGAATAGCGGATGGCGCCGCCCATTCCAAGCATCAGCCCGCTGCCATGCACAAAGCTGTAGACCGGGATCGCCAGATTCAGCGCGGTAAGCCCGTCCGCCCCCAGTCCGTTTGCCACAAAAAAGGTGTCGGCCAGAATATAGCAGGATAATCCGATCATCCCACAGACATTTAAGATGACATAGTGCAAAAATTCGTTCCGCAGCGCTCTGTTTTTCATGCTCCCCTCCCTGATAAAATGAAAGCGCCAGCCCGCTCCGTCTTCTATGACCTGACGACAGAACGTCTGACGCATGATCCCCCTGCCCGGTGGCAGGGGATACGTGTTGTCCTATTTAATTGCACCGTTCAGTGAAACGGCGGCTGATACAGTCCCTGTGCGCCGGCCCATGCCAGAAGCGCCGCGTGCAGCGCCACGATGAGCGGCATCCCCGCCACAAAATACCATTTCCTGGTCTTGTGGCGGAAGACATACATCCCGGCCCAGCTCCCGATACTTCCCCCGAGCAGGCTGCATAAAAACAGCGTCTTCTCCGGGATCCTCCACTGATGCAGCTTCGCCCGCCGCTTGTCCTCCCCCATCAGAAGGAATCCGGCCGCGTTCATAATCATCGCATACAAAAGTATCACTCTCATCTTCTTATTTCTTCCGCACCAGGCGCGTGCGCATCACAAACCACAGCTCCGTCGCGATGCAGACCGAAGAATACGTACCGCAGATCAGGCCGGCCATCAGCGGCAGAGCAAACTCACGGATGCTCGGCACGCCAAGGATAAACAGCATCAATACCATGACAAATGTAGTGATCGATGTATTGATGCTTCGCGACAGCGTCTGGGTCAGACTCTGATTCGCAATCCCGGTCAGTGTCTCCGGCGTCATCTTCTCGGCCGTCTTTCCGATGTTTTCACGGATCCGGTCAAAAATGACGATCGTATCGTTGACCGAATAACCGATGATGGTCAGCATACATGCGATAAACGTATTTCCGACGGAAATACGGACGATCGCATAAACAGCAAGCACCACGAGCACATCGTGCAGCAGTGCAATGATCGCGCTTGCGCCGAACCGGATATCCTTAAACCGAAACCAGATATAGATCAGCATACATACCGCGGAGACAAGCACTGCAACCACAGCGTCGGAGCGCATCTCGCCGCTGATCGTGGAGCTGATGCTCTGCGAGGTAATCGTGGCAGCATCCACGGAAAAGTCCTCCGCAAACATCGCCTCAAGCGCTTCCCTCTCCTCCACGGAAAGCGTGCGCGTCTTTACCGTAATCTGCGTGGTTCCCTCTACTTTATTCGCCATCACATCCGTATCGCCCGTGATCTCCTCCACCTGCGGGACGATCTGGCTCTCGATCTCCTCAATCGTATAATCTTTGCCGAAATCCGCCGTGGTGGACGTTCCTCCGACAAAATCAAGCCCGTAATTTAACGCGCCGCTTCCCTTCGCGCCCTGTACGCCCATCACGATCAGGCCGGCCGCGATCACAATCCCGGAAATCGCAAAAAAGACCGCTTTTTTCCCGAGGAAATTCACCGGCTGCCTCTCCTTCGCGCGGCCATAGAATTTCTCATCCTTAAGGCCTAATGCAAACAGCGCGTACAGCACCCATCTCGTCACGCCGAGCGCGGTGAACATGGACATCACGATACTGATCATCAGCGTGTAGGCAAAGCCCTTCACCGACCCGGATCCGAGTCCCATCAGGACAACCGCCGCGATAAAGGTCGTGATATTTCCGTCCAGAATCGCGGAAAGCGCCTTTTTAAACCCGATCTTCATCGAGGAATTCACGGTCTTTCCGGTCGCGATCTCCTCGCGGATACGCGCAAAAATAATGACGTTGGCATCCACCGCCATACCGATACCGAGGATGATACCCGCGATACCCGGCAGCGTCAGCGTGATGTCAAACAGATACAGCGTGGCGATCACAAGCACCGTGTAAACCGCAAGCGCAATCGCCGCCGCGACACCCGGGATCAGATACATCACGATCATAAACAGCATCACCAGCACAAGGCCGATCGCCGCGGCCTTTAAGCTCGAAGAGATCGCCTGGCTTCCAAGCTGCGCGCCGACGACGCTCGACTCAAGCTCCTGCAGCTCCAGGGACAGGGAACCGATACGGATCTGTGTGGCGAGCACATCGGCCTCCTCGTAGGTCGCCATTCCCGAGATCTGCGCCGTACCACCGGTAATCTCCTGAAGCACGCGCGGATAGCTGATCACCTCGCCGTCATAGATGATCGGAAGATAATTGCCGACATTCGCGCCCGTCGCCTCGCCGAAGAGCTCTGCGCCCTCGTCGGTAAGCATCAGCTGCACGATATATTCCTTATTGCCGTACTTGTCCTGGCTCGTGCCCGCCTGCGCGTTCGCCACCTGCTCGCCCGTCATATATACGGTGCCGTCCGGCAGCTGGAATTCCAGTGAACCGGGATTGCCCAGCTCCTTTAAGATCGCATTGGCGTCCGTCACGCCCGGAATCTCAACCGTAATCCGGTCATCCCCGACCTGATAGACCGACGACTCATTGCTGTAGCTCTCCACACGGCGCTGCAGCTTATAAATCGTATCGCTCATATCCGCCGCGCTTGGGTTCTCATCCATGACCTGATACGTAATCGAAACGCCTCCGGACAGATCCAGCCCGAGCGGAATGCTCATATCCTCGCCCACGCCGGTCGACGAGAGAATCAGCGACGCGTAATAAGACAGTCCCGCCAGTGCAGCCAGTATCACAATCAGTATGGCTGCCGCTTTACTTTTCTTCATGTTCTTCCTCACTTTCCGTTGCCTTTAACATAATCGCACACTCAATCCGCTTCTTCTGGAGCTCACAGCCGATGTCATACGCACCGCGGATATCGCCAGTAAAATGGTACGCATTTGCCGCGCAGCCGCCGCTGCAGTAAAATCTTGCAAAACAGTCGCGGCATTTTTCCTTTGCATAGACATTGCAGCATTTGAATTCATCGCAGATCTGCGTCTGTATGATCCCGTCAGATACATTTCCCAAAAGGAACTTCTCATTGCCCACAAACTGATGGCAGGGATAAAAATCCCCCCACGGCGTCACCGCGAGATATTCCGTCCCCGAACCGCAGCCGGAAAGACGCTTTGCCACACACGGGCCGCCCTCCAGATCGATCATGAAGTGGAAAAAGTTAAATCCTCTGCCTTCCTTCCTCCGCTTTATCATCTCCTGCGCCAGCTTATCATATTCCGCAAACAGCTTCGGCAGATCCTCCTCCCGAAGCGCATACGGCTCCTCAGGCGCGGCCACGACCGGCTCCACCGAGATCTGTTTAAACCCGAGATCCGCCAGATGCAGCACATCCGCCGCGAAATCCGGATTCTCATGGGTAAAGGTTCCCCTCACGTAATACCGCTCCTGGTTCCGGCTGTCCGCAAACCTCTGAAACTTCGGCACGACCCGGTCATAGCTGCCCGCGCCGCCCCGAAACGGCCGCATCCGGTCATGCACTTCTTTGCGCCCGTCAATGCTTAAGACGACATTCGCCATCTCCCGGTTGCAGAACTCCATCACTTCGTCGTTTAACAAAACTCCATTTGTCGTCAGCGTGAAACGAAACCTTTTATCGAATTTCTGCTCCTGCTCTCTTCCGTACGCCACAAGGTCTTTTACGACCTGCCAGTTCATAAGCGGTTCCCCGCCAAAGAAATCCACCTCCAGATTCCTGCGGTTCCCGGAATTTGCGATCAGAAAATCGAGCGCGGCCCGTCCCACTTCAAATGACATCAGCTCCCGTCTCCCGTGATATTCGCCCTCCTCCGCAAAACAGTAGCGGCAGGCGAGATTGCAGTCGTGCGCGATGTGCAGGCACAGAGCCTTTACCACAGTCGGGCGCTTTTTAAAATCCATGATATAGTCTTCATAGGAATCTTTTGTAAAAAGCTCTCCGGCATCCACGAGCTCCTGCACTTCATCGTACGCTTCCGCTGTGACGTCCGTTCCGTACTGCGCGCCGAGCGTCTCCACGATCTCATCCCGTGAATGCGACTCATACATCGCGATCACATCATACGTCACGTCGTCCACCACATGGATCGCGCCGCTGTTTACATCCAGAACAATGTCATAGCCATTGTTCTTATACTGATGAACCACTCTTTCCGTTCCTCTCTTTCTAATATCAGACAACTTTCTGATTTGACCGGAATAGTTTAAATCTTTCCATTTTGGACAAAACGCACAAATGACCGCACGCTACGCGAACGGTCGTTATGCTTCCTTGTGCTTTTCAGTTGTCACTCTGTAACTTACTTATTCTCACAGCTCTGATTGCCCACCGTACAGGAGGTCTTGCACGCAGACTGGCAGGAGGTCTGGCATTCGCCGCATCCGCCCTTCTTCACTGTATTCTGCAGCTTTCTCGTATTCAGTGTTTTAATATGTTTCATCTGTCTGTCTCCTTTCCTGTTCTGCCTAGATAGTATAGCACATTGTTTTTCATATGAAAAGCATTTTTTTAGCTCACCATTCCTCCTGCCATTCCGGACGCCGCGCACAGCGCAAAGGTCGTGACCACTCTGGCCATATCCACCTCAAAGCTGCCGCGCACCAGCAGGGATACCAGAAGAAGCACCGCGAAATAGATAACGCCCGCCGCAAGCCCCCATAAAAACTTCTGCTCCCGCATCATTTTTCCGGTCAGAAGTCCTCCGGCAAATCCCGAAATCACATAGATCACAATAATCCCGATCCGGATCACGGATTCCTCCGGCTCGAGCTTGTAAAGCAGCAGCGAAAGGAGCAGCAACAGCAGTCCGCTCACGATAAACATGACAAAAACCGCCGCGAAGACAGCTGTAATCGGATTGTTTTTCGCATCCCGTGGTTTTATTCTGTGTTCAAACTTCATACGGATAACCTGCCTGATAAGATATATCTAACTATATGCAGGTTATCCGCCGGATATGCCCGGTCACGAAAAGCTTATCTCATAATCCGCCTCAAAGCGTTCCCCGGGAGCAAGCGCATTGCCGTAATCGCGCTCCTCCAAGCTTCCCTCAAAGTCCACCGCATCACACCTGCCGTACCACGGCTCAATGCAGACAAACGGCGCGTTCTTTTTCTCCGGCGACCAGACGGCAAACAGCGGCGTGTCAAACCGCACCGTCACATACGCCTCTTTCGCACGGTCGAGCAGCGAGACCTCCCCCGTCTGCTTTCCTTCGATCATATAAGTACATTTGTCGAAAAACCCGGGTGTAAAGGAGACAGCTCCGTCTTTCAGCGAAAGCACCTCATCCTCCATCACCGCAAGCCCCTCCGGCGTATTGCCGTGATGATGGATCCTGTCCGTAAGGCCGCCAAACCGCAGCCCGTAGCCTGACTTATCTTCCTCCCCGTGCACCGGGCAGTTGAAGGCCGGATGTGCCCCGATTGAGAAATACATGGTCTTCTGATCCGTATTTTCCACTCTCCAAAGCACCTTCACCCGGTTTCCGGAAAGCTCATAGCCGATGTGCAGCCGGAACGCAAACGGATATTTCGCATATGTCTCCTCCGTGGAGGAAAGCACAAACCAGATCCGGTTCTCCTCCTGCGGCAGATCGGGATCCGGCGAAAACTCCATATCCCGCGCAAAGCCGTGCTGCCCCATCGGATAGGTTTTCCCTTCATAGCGGTATTCCTTATTCCGCGGAACGCCCACAAACGGGAACAGCACCGGGGACGTGCGGCCCCAGTAGGCCGGATCGGCCTGCCACATATACTCCTGCCCGTCCGATACGCGCTTCACGGATTTTAACTCCGCCCCGAACGAATCAATCTCCACGATAAGCGACTCGTTTTTTAATGTGTACCTCATATGTTTACTCCTTTCCTTTTCCCTGGTTTTCAGAATTTATATCGTCCTTTTGTTCCTTTTCGTTACCATATGTAAGATATGCCCCCTTCATCGGGCTTGCCGCAAGTCTGGCAAACAGCGCCAGCACTCCCTTCTGATACTTCGGTGCGCGCGGACAAAAACGCGCGCGCCGTTCTTCCAGGACGGCGTCGATCTCCTCCGGCGTTTTCCTCTCGCCGCAAATCCCTACGATGGCAAGCCTGCGCGCCGGTATGTCGATCTCGATCAGATCCCCCTCTTCCACAAGCGCGATCGGGCCTCCGTCCGCTGCCTCCGGGCTGCAGTGGCCGATCACTGGCCCTGTGGAGGCGCCGGAAAACCGTCCGTCCGTGATCAGCGCGATACTTCGCCCTAATTCCGCATCGCTGCTGATCGCCTCTGAGGTGTAAAACATCTCCGGCATGCCGCTGCCCTTCGGCCCCTCATAGCGGATAAATACCGCGTCGCCCTTTTGCACCCTGTGCTTTAACACGGCATCCAGACACTCCTCCTCACTGTCGAATGGACGGGCGCGAAGCACCGCGTGAAACATTTCCTTCGGGCAGGCTGTGTGCTTGATCACCGCACCCTCAGGCGCAAGGTTTCCCTTTAAAACGGCAATGCTCCCGTCCGTGCCGAGCGGCCTCTCATATGGGCGGATGATGTCTTCCCTGGACAGGGACAGGCCGTAACGGTCGTTAAACTCCGAAAGCCATCCCCTGCACCGCTCATAAAACCCGTTTCCCCGCAGCTCGTCTAAGTTTTCCCCCAGCGTCCTTCCGGTCACGGTCATGACATCCAGATGCAGACTGTCGCGGATCTCCTCCATGATGGCCGGAACCCCGCCGGCATAATAGAAGCACTCCGCCGGCCAGCGTCCCGCCGGGCGGATATCGAGCAGATAACGCGCGTTCCGGTGCAGCCGGTCAAACGTATCCCCGGTGATCTCAATTCCGAACTCATGCGCAATCGCCGGCAGATGAAGCAGGCAGTTCGTGCTGCCCGAAACCGCAGCGTGCACGAGGATCGCATTTTCAAAGCTCTCTGCCGTGATCAGATCCGACGGCCGCATACCAGGCGTCTCCGCCATCGCAACCGCAGCCGCGCCCGCCCGTTTCGCATAGATCAGAAGATCCGGGCTGTCCGCGGGTAAAAGAGCGCTGCCGGGAAGCGCAAGCCCCAGTGCCTCCGCCATGATCTGCATCGTGGACGCCGTCCCGATAAAAGAGCAGGCGCCGCAGCCCGGACAGGCATTCTGCTTCGCCCAGGCAAGCTTCTCCTCATCGATCTCGCCCCTCTGATACCGCGCACTGTACATGCCGAGCTGCTCTAGGGTCAGCAGATCCGGGCCGGCCTTCATGGTGCCGCCTGGTACTACAACTGACGGTATATTTGCCCGGGCCAGCCCCATCAGGTTCGCCGGCATCCCCTTGTCGCAGCTCGCAAGATAAACCCCCGCGTCAAAAGGCGTCGCGCCCGCATGAATCTCGATCATATTCGCGATCATCTCCCGGCTGGCCAGGCTGTAATTGATCCCGTCCGTCCCCTGACTCTCCCCGTCGCAGATATCCGTGCAGAAATACCGCGCGCCGAATCCTCCGGCTTCCCGTACTCCCTCACGCACCGCCTCCACCAGCCGATCTAAGTGACCGCTGCCAGGATGACTGTCCCCGAACGTGCTCTCGATCATAATCTGCGGCTTTTCGAGATCCTCCGGTCTCCAGCCGGTCCCGATACGCAGCGGGTCGCACTCCGGTGCAAGCCGCCGCAGCTTCTGACTGTTTAATTCCATTGTTTCCCCCATATCATACCAATCTGTTTACCATAATTGTTCTGCAATAAATTTAAGCTGATTTTTGCATTTATCCACCGATTTATTTACACTTACCCGAACCCTGTCAATCACTTTTGTTTCTCCCTCCTGCAACAAAGCCATTGGTTTCGACTCAATGGAAGAAATGCGCCCCGAGCCAAGGAAATCATCCAGCATAAACAGATGATTTTCCGGGTTATTCGTCGACAACAATGTTCGATGCTTTGAAATAATGTCATACACTTTTTTTAAGTAAACTTTTGTCTGCTGATTTGGTTCATTCCTTGCCCCGGCAACCGTTGACCAGCCACAATGAGTCAAAACCACCATCTGTATTTTGGGAACATTCATATCATTTTCGGGAAGATATTTTCTAAATTCACTTTGCGGGCTGCTCAACGTATTAATCAAAAGTTCTAATGACTTTATTGACTGCTGGTCTGTCCTGACCGGAATGACAAGAGCATCCGCTGCATACCATGCAAGCTGTGTCGCTCCTGCAAAAAACGGTGAGGTATCAATCAGGCATTTATCCAGATTATTTTCCTTTAATTCTCTCTCAATCTCTGTCTTCATCGAATACAATATACTTTTTAATGCCTGCTCTTTCTGCATCTGCTGTAATCCTGCCGTCTGATTAATCGCTGTGATCAGCTGAGACGGTAATAAATACAGTTCCTCCGAAGAAGGGATATAATAATTATTTTTTTCTGCAAAATACGGATTCGTAGCACCGATATATGCTGCAACCCTTGTCGCCTTTCCCAAACCCGGAACCAGGTAAGGCAGGAGCATGTCCTTCACATTCGTCTGCTGCCCTGCATAATAGTTGTTATCATAAAAATAGGATAAGTTTCCCTGTGGACAGGTATCAACTGCCAGCAGATTATTCACCAGGTAACTTAGATTAAACGATAGTGTTGTTTTGCCAATCCCACCTCTCAGATTACACATTGCATAAATCTTTTGTTTCGGCAGTTCAATCATACCTGCCTCATTATTGGCAATCGCATACTGCCTGTTGATAATCGTATTAATTGACATATCTTTTCCCCCCTGGCCCTTTAATTAGTTTTACACTTTTTTATGTTATGTGTAAAACTAATTGTATTATAAGTTATTTATAGAATATGTCAATACTGATTTTCTAATTCAGGCTCTTCACCAGCGATGTATATGCAAACTTCTTTGCCCGCTCCACGGACACCGGCATGGGCTTTCCCTTTTCTTCCGCCACCAGACAGATAGCGACCGCAATCACCTGCGCGCCGAAGGCCATCCGCCGCAGAGACGGGTCCGGCTCGTGAACCACGCCCTCCCGGATCCCCTGCTCCATCAGACGGTCACAGAGCGTTTCCATGCCGATCCCGTCGATCTCTGGCTGCATTTTTTCGTATTCCAGCCGCAGCGGCTCCGCGATCTCGTAGGAACCGGTCCCGATGCGTACCAGCATGCAGAACATCCGGTTATCGCAGAACTTTTCCGCAATAAAGTCAAAGATCCTGCCCACTTTTTCCGGGAAGCTCCCCTCCCCGTCCACGATCGCGGCAATCTTATCCCTCTTTTTCGTCACATCATAGATAATCGCATTTGTGATAATCTCTTCTTTTGAGGAAAAATATTCGTATGCGGTTCCTTTTCCGATCCCGGCGCGGTTCGTGATATCCGACACCTTGATTGCGTTGACATCCGCTCCCCCGTTTACCAGCTCCGTCACAGCGCGGTACATCAGAAGCACCTTTTCCGGCGGATTTGTAAACATATTCCGTTCTCTTTCTATCATCAGAGCTCCTCCTCCACCATGTTTTTCTCCCGGTTAAACGCATCGTAGATGCAGGGCACCACGATCAGCGTCAGCAGCGTGCCGTAGATCAGTCCGCCCTCCGTCACGATCGCCATGGGCTGCATCATCTCCGAGCCGTCCCCCAGACCTGCCGCCATGGTGGACATCGAGAGAATCGTCGTGAGCGCTGTCATTAAAATCGGACGCAGCCTCGTCTTCCCGGACTCGATGATCGCCTCCTTTTTGCCCATGCCCTCGCGTCTTAGCTGATTGATATAATCCACCATCACGATACCGTTGTTCACGATGATGCCGGCCAGCATGACAAACCCGATCATCGCGACGACGCTGACCTCGTTTCCGGTAAAAAACAGGGCGAACAGTCCTCCGGTAAATGCCAGCGGAATCGTAAACATGATGATAAACGGCGATAAAAAGGACTGGAACTGCGCCACCATTACCAGGTAGATAAAGATCACCGCAAGAATCAGCATCAGGTAGAGCTGGCTGATCGCATCGTCGATCATCTCGTCCTCTCCGGTCATCGCGATCTCATAGCCTTCCGGCAGCTGTATCTTTTCCAGCTCCCGCTGTAAGCTGTTGCTGACCAGCGAGACATTGTGATCCGCATCAATGCCTGCCGTGACGTTTAAGTATCTCGTCTGGGAATCCCTGCGGATCGTATTTAAGCTGCTGCCCTCCACAAATTCAGCGATATCCCGGAGCGGAATATCCGTCGTATTTCCCTCACGGTCCGTGTAGGGGAAGGTCAGCGTCTTAATATCCGTGAGCGTAACCCCGGACTGCTCCTGTGTCTGCACATATACCTCATAATCCTTTACATCTGTCGAAATCGTGGTCGGCGAGGAGGAGGACGCCATTTTCGCATAGACCAGCTGGAAAACCTGCGCCGTGGTCATGCCGTATTCCGCCGCCTTCTCTTTATCCACGCGAATAGTAAAGGAGGGCGTCGTATTGTCAAGCCCTGCATCCACATCGACGGTTCCCTCTTCCTTCTCTACAAGTTCCGCCACCTGCGCGGCCAGCTCCTGCAGCACGTCGAGATCCCGGCCGCTGATCTGCACGGTCAGCCCGCTTCCGAAAAACGCGCTCATGTCGGACGCGGACGCATCCGTATTTACCTCACAGTCAAGATCCGCGGTCCGCTCCTCCACCTGACGGATGATCTCAGCGGATGAAACATCCGAATCCTCGTCAAGAATCAGGTACATCGTGACGGAATCCCCGGTACCGCCGCCCATGGACATCATCGTGCCGCCGCCCACCATGGCGCCGATGGTCTCTACCCCGTCGATTTCCGCCAGGCGCTCCGTGATCTCGTCCGCCATGCCGGTCAGCTCCTCAAAGGTGAGCACCTCATCCTCCTTCGCCGTCACGGTCACCGACAGCTGGTCGGCCTCCATCTCCATATTCATAAAGGAAAATCCCCTGGAAAACGCCGCTACGCCGCTGACCACAAGAAGCACCACCACAGCGATCAGTACCACCGCCTTAAACCGGAGCGACAGCGCAAGCACTCTCCCGTAGAATTCCTGCATTTTTTCAAAAAAGCCTTCTTTTATCTCTTTCGTATTTTTCAGCACGCCCGCCGCCATCATCGGCACAAAGGTCAGCGCGACGACAAGGCTGGCGGTCAGCGTAAACGTGATGGTCAGCGCGATATCCACAAAGAGCTGCCTCGTGATCCCCTCGGTAAAAATAATCGGTGCAAACACGCAGACTGTTGTCAGTGTGGACGCGATGATCGCCCCTGTGACCTGGCCCGCGCCCTCGACCGCAGCCTTGCGGATCGAAAATCCCTCGTGCTTTAACCGGTAAATATTCTCGATCACGACGATAGAATTGTCCACCAGCATACCGATTCCGAGCGCAAGTCCGGACAGGGAAATGATGTTTAATGAAATATCCGTAAAATACATCAGCACGATGGCAAAAATCACGCTCAGCGGGATCGAACACGCAATGACAAGCGTCGGTTTTACATCCTTTAAAAATACAGCGAGCACGATGATCGCAAGCAGTGCGCCGACAATCATATTCTGCAGCACCGAATCCACAATGATGTCAATATAAACGCCCTGGTTCATCAGGATCGCCATGTGAAGTCCTTCGTTTTCCCGCTCTAACGACGCGAACCGATCCTTCACGCGCCCTGTGACATCACCGGTCGAGTATCCGGTCTGCTTTTCAATCGAAAGCATGATCGCCGGATTGCCGTTCACCTTTGAGTAGGATTCGTCCGCATTGTCCACACGTTCGACGTTCGCCACGTCCGACAGCCGGATCGGCTCGATGCCGTCAAGTCCCATATCGATCAGAACGACGTCCGACAGCTCTTCCATGGTCTTTAACTTGTCGCCCACGCGCACCATGTACTGGTCGTCCTTCTCCCCCACATAGCCCGCCGGCATGGAGAAGTTCTGCGCCACCAGAAGATTGCCCAGCATATCCACGGTCAGAATCTGGTCCAGGTCCGCAGCATCTAACGCCTCGTCCTTCGCGGCGTCTAACTGACTCTGCCCCATGGCGAGCTGCCCCTCGGCATCCGCGAGCTGCGCCGCGGCGTTGCTCAATTCCAGAAGTCCCTTCATCTGGTTTTCATTTAAGGCCACCAGCGCCTGGTCCAGCGAGGTCTTTCCCTCCGCCACCTGGGTCTGCGCCTCCTGAATCTGCGCGATTCCCTGGTTTGTCTGTCCTAATATTGTAGTCATATCTCCGAGAGCCTTCGGGATATCATCCAGCGTCTTTAACGTGATCCCCATGCCCTCAAGCTGTGCTCCCTGACCGGCGATCAGATCGTTTAACGCCTTAAGCTGGTCGTAAAGCGCCTGCAGCTGCGCGAGCTGATCGGATCCCGGAAGCTGTGTCCCGGGCGGCAGCGTGATGTCCGGGTTCTCCGGCAGTGTGATGTCTGGCGGCAGCGTGATGTCCGGATTTCCCGGCTGCGACGGATCCCCTGGCTGCGGCTGGGCGGAATCTGGCGGCTGCACTGCGTCCGGATTTCCTGTCCCGGCCGTGTCTCCTGTTCCTGTCTGCTGTAAGATCGCCTGGATCGCCTCAATCTGCGTTTTAATCGCCATCCCGTCATTGTACGCTGTCTGAAGCATGGGGATCGCCTTCTCCAGAAGAGCCTTCGTCTGCTGAAGCAGCACCAGATTCATCTGCATATCCGATTCGGTGACAAAGATCTGGATCTTGCCGTTCACAATCTCGTTCTGCGCCGAGCTGATCTGCTGCTCCATCTGCGCTTTCCCGGAATCCAGCTCTTTTTTCCCTTTCTCAATCTCCGCGGACGCCTCGTCCAACTCCCCCTGCGCATCCGCAAACTGTTCCTCGATTTTTTCTAAGATCCTCTCGTTTAAGGCGTCGATCTTCTCCTGATCCATCGTCACCTGAATGGATTCGGTCAGCGCTCCGGTCGTCGTGACGGACGCCACGCCCTCCACGCTCTCAAGCGCCGGGACAAGTTCGTTTTCCACATAGGCGGAGACCTCGATCTGATCCATGCCCTCCACATCCGCGGATGCCACCATCACCGGCATCATCTCCGGGTCAATCTGCATAATCATGGGCGTGCCCACGCTGTCCGGCCAGCTCCCCTCGAGCTGGTCTAACTTCTGCTGCATCTCGATCAGCACGGAATCCATATTCGCGCTCTGCTCGTACTCTAAGATTACCATCGAATAGTTGTCATTGGAGGTGGAGCTGACATTTTTAATATTCGAGGTCGTTGCCATCGCCGCCTCGATCGGCGCGGTCACATCGGTCTCCACCTCCTCC
This sequence comes from uncultured Roseburia sp., assembly GCA_947642555.1. Classification (GTDB taxonomy): domain Bacteria; phylum Bacillota; class Clostridia; order Lachnospirales; family Lachnospiraceae; genus Roseburia. Next base: position 18,945 of record CANRSX010000008.1, read on the forward strand.
GGGCTCGCACCCATATCCATCGTAATCACGAGCGCATAGGGCAGATTCATATCCGGCAGCAGATCCGTCGTCATCCTCGTAAACGATACGACGCCCAGCACCACCACAAGAATCACCCCCACGATAATCGTGTACGGTTTTTTTACACTGAATCGTGAAATCACTTTCGGTCTCTCCTTCGTCTGTTATTTTCTATGTAAAATCGTCCGACCGGTCAGTCGGTATTTTAAAGTTTACTGCATTTTTGAAGGATTTCAAGAGGAGAAGGGGATTTTTAACACTTTTTTTAGAAAAAAGTTCAGCCATGCTTCGCAAAATGGGCGAATCGTGCTCGCACGAATGAGCACATTCTGCAAAGCATGAGCGGAGCGCCCGTATATGAGCAAAAATGAACCGCGAAGCGGTGGAAAGTGCCGCAGGCACGGTTTTGCGAATGGCGCGGGCTGAACTTTTTTGATTTCCATGCTTCGCAAAATGGCGCGGGCTGAACTTTAAACAAAACAGGCAGGAGACTTTTCTTACAGTCTCCTGCCTGTCCGCTTATCTGCAATCTTCTCTGGCTATACTTCCTCGCCGTCATCATCGTCCGCAATCGCTGCCGCCGTTCCCGCCACGGTGGACGCCACCACAACCACGGTCACAATCACGACTAACAATATCAGGATACCCATAAATATCAGTAATCCGCTCTCCGTCATACGCTCATCTCCCTGCTTTCCCGGCCATCGTCACGCCGGTTACTGTAATTCAGATCTCATTTTCAACAGGCGGCTGCTGGTACAGCTTGCGGTTCACCCGCTTTTTCAGCTTCTCGACTGTTTTCAGAATCCGGTCAATATCGTTTGTCTCTTTTGCCACTTCTTCGATCTCCTCTAATATGGACAACTGATCAAACAGATAACCGTTATATTCCTTTTCATTCGATGGCATTCCAACACCCCCTTTTTTCTCATTATAGCAAAAGAAGGTTCCGGCGTAAAGCCCTTCCTCGCAGGATCTTTTCACTTTTACCCTTACCGTATCTTTATGGAAAATCCCTCATAGATTCCGGCCGGCACTTCCTCCTGAAACGAATACTGCTCCATCCGTTCTTTTTTGAACTGATAAACAAAAATCTGTTCTTTCTCCGGATCAACAATCCAGTACTCCTCAACGCCGGCAGTCCGGTATTGAAACAGCTTTATGAAATAGTCCATATGCCTGCTTCCGGGCGAAACAATTTCGATCACCCAGTCCGGTGCGCCATTGCAGCCCTTTTAACCCGGTTTTTAACGGTAACACCGCAGGATCTTTTCTGTCGCCTGCCCTTTTTCCTTAAAACAATGCACCGCCATCCCCGCTGTCACCACGATCGAGACCGCGTCCGCCAGCAGATACGCCAGCGCGATCCCATGAAGGCCGGCGGCCACGTTCATCAGATACAAAAGCGGGATCAGCAGGATTCCCTGGCGCATCGCGGAGGCAAATGTAGCCGCCATCGCCCGGCCCGCAGCCTGCAGCAGATTTGCGCAAAGGTAGTATATCCCGACCACCGGACCGGAGAGCACCAGGAAAACAGAGAGCTCCGTGCCGAGCGCCGCGACTTCCGGATCCTGGATAAACAGGCCGATCAGCGCGCCGCGCCCGGCGTATATGGCAATCGTAAGCACCGTCCCGAGACCTGCCGTAAGAAAAAGAAGCTTCCCTGCGATCTCACGAAGCCGCTTTTTGTCTCCCCCGCCGTAACAGTAGGCCAGAAGCGGCATCACACCCATGCAGATCCCCATCTGTACCATGGTGACCACCATGGACGCCTTGCTCGCAGCGGCCATCGCAGCCACTGCACCCGTCCCGTAGCCGGAGAGCAGACGGTTGCCAAAGCTTCCGGCCAGGCCGCCAAGCGTCGTGCTGACCGCATTCGGCAGTCCAAGAGCAAGCACCGCGCAAAGCTCCCGGATATCACAGGCATAGGAGGGCCGCAGTTCGAGGATGAATCTGCTCCTGCCGGCGTCTTTCCGCCGTGATGCTTTATCGCGCAGCTTCCAGGCCAGAAGATAGTATCCGACCGCAGCCGCATTTCCCAGCACCGTGGCGGCCGCCGCACCGCTTACCCCGAATCCCAGCGCAAGGATAAATATGGGATCCAGAATGATATTCGTAAACGTCGAGATCATACTGCCGGCCAGGCTCATCTTCACCTCGCCCTCCCCGCGCAGCGCGCTTCCCACCGTGTGATTGAGCAGTACCACCGGCGCGCCGGCCGCCATGATCAGGATATAGCGCCTCGTGTAATCCCACATCTCCCCCTCAGCCCCGAGGAAGCGCAGAAGAGGCGTAATCCCAAGGAAACAGGCCGCCGTGAAGATGAGTCCGAATCCGATGCTGCCCCAGACGCACATCGCCGTATAGCGGCGCACCCCCTCGGTGTCCGACTGTCCCAGCGCCTGTGCTATCTTTGTCAGCGCCCCGTTTCCGAGCATCGTGCTGACCGCCATCAGTACGGAGAATACCGGCGCCGCCAGCGCCACCGCCGCCACCTGGGTGACGTCGTTTAACCAGCCAACAAAATACATATCCGCCATGTTGTAGAGCATCATCACAAGAATCGAGATCAGCGCCGGAATGCTTAAGGAAAAAATCGCGCTCCAGGCCTTCTTTTCAAAAATCGCTTCCTGATTCATCTTATCTCCTCCTTTTTGTCATCATGTGTTGATTATCTTTCATATATGTATTATAATAACCACAGAAAGACAATACAACCGACAATGTTGGCGCAGATGAAACATAAGCGACAGATTTGTACGTTCTGTTTAAAAGTTCAGCCATGCTTTGCAAAATGGGCGAATCGTGCTCGCACGAATGAGCACATTCTGCGGAGCATGAGCGGAGCGCCCGTACATGAGCAGCGCATATGCCTATGGCATTTGCGCTAGTGAGCCGTGAAACGGCGGAGAACGCTGTAGGCGCGGTTTTGCGAATGGGCGTGAGCTGAACGAAACTTTTTTTATAAAGCTGCAGGAAAAGGAGGATTACTATGAAAACAGACGCGCGGGTGCGCTACACGAAAATGAGAATCCGGGACGCTTTCTTCGACTGTCTCGAACGAAAACCCTTAAACCGGATCACCGTAAAAGAGCTATGCGAGATGGCGGAGATCAACCGCGCCACCTTCTACAAGCACTATATGGATCCCTATGACCTGATGGATCAGATCAAACAGGACTGCATGGATCATTTTAAAAATTTTATCCGACGAAGCGAAGGGATTCCTCCCACGGAGCTCACAACACGCCTGCTGGCCGGGATGCAGGATCCCGGCCAGCGTATTCTCCTTTTATGCGGTTCAAACGGCGATCCGACGTTTCCGGAGCGCATCGCGGATCTGCTCTATCAGCAGTATCTGCCTGCCATAAAAGCGGCACTTCCGGGCCGCCCTGAAAATCAGCAGATCGCCGCTTATTTTTTTCTCTCCGGCGGATCCGGCAAGCTGCTCACAGAATGGATCAGAAGCGGAATGCAGTCCGCCCCGGAGGAGGTGAGCCGTCAGCTGCTTGAGATGTGCGACGCATTTATGCGGGCTTATGCGAAATAATCCCGGTAATCTCCCCAGTCCTCACCTTCTAATTCGCCCGCACAATCCCGTGCTCGCAGTCTAACTCCACGTACGCGCTGGATTTTAAGACCTCAAGCGCCTGCTTCGCGCCGGTTAAGACCGGGATATCCAGGCTTAAGCCCGCAATCGCCGCATGACAGCTCTCGCTCTCCGACTCCACGATCAGGCCGGCGGCCTGGCGCAGCTGACGGATCATGCTGTTGTCCGTGTCGGCCGCGACGATGATATCGCCCTCCTTAAAATTCTCGAGATCCTCCGGGCTTTTGCAGACGCACAGATTTGCAGAGACCTTTTTATCCCCGATCCCGTGCCCCTTTACCAGGATATGCCCCGCAACCTGCACCTTGATCAGATTCGTGGTTCCGGAAACCCCGAGCGGTACGCCGGCCGTAAGCACGACGACATCGCCCTTCTCGATCACGCCGGCAGCCTCCGCGGTATCCACCGCATAGTCAAACAGCTCCTCGGCCTGATTTTTCTCCTCAAGCAGCAGCGGCACGACACCCCATGAGAGCGCCAGCTGGCGGTACACCCGCTCATCCATACAGCCGCCGATGATCGGGGAATCCGGACGGTATTTCGAGATCATGCGCGCGGTACGCCCGGACTTGCTGACCGTGATGATCGCGGCCGCGTTCAGATCCGCTGCCATCATGCAGGTTGCGTGGGAAATCGCATTCGTCACATCCGGATTGCTCATCGTCTCTCTCTGGCGGAACCGCCTGAGATAATTGATGTCGCGCTCCGTGCGCAAGGCGATGCGCACCATCGTTTTTACGGCCTCCACCGGATACAGTCCGGCTGCCGTCTCACCGGAGAGCATCGTCGCGCTCGTCCCGTCATAGATCGCGTTCGCGACATCTGTCGCCTCCGCCCTGGTCGGTCTGGGATGCTTCATCATGGAGTCTAACATCTGCGTCGCGGTGATCACCATCTTTCCGGCCTCGCTCACCTTGTGGATGATCATCTTCTGAATCACAGGCACATCTTCCAGCGGGATCTCGACTCCCATATCGCCGCGGGCCACCATGATCCCGTCCGACACCCGGATGATCTCATCGATATTCTGCACGCCCTGCATGTTTTCGATCTTGGATATGATCAGAATCTCCTCGCCGCCCTTTTCCTCCAAAATGCGGCGGATCTCCAGCACATCCGAGGCCGTGCGCACGAAGGATGCGGCGATAAAATCATAGCCCTTTTCCACCGCAAAGACGATATCGCTGTAATCCTTCTCGCTGATATAGGGCATGGAAAGCTGGACGTTCGGGACGTTAACTCCTTTTTTGTTGGAAACCGGCCCACCGTTTAGCACAGTGCAGACGATATCCATCGGCATCGATCCCTCCGTGCGCTCCCCGGCGCCCTCCGCAGGCCGGATCTCCTTTACCTCCATCTCAATTAAGCCGTCGTCGATCAGAATCCGGTTTCCCGGCCTGACATCCTGCGGCAGATCCTGGTAGGTGATGGAAACGCGCGACGCGTCCCCCACGATATCCTCCGTGGTCAGCGTAAAGGTCTGCCCGTTTACAAGCTCCGCCCTGCCGTCCCGGAAATCCTTTAACCGGATCTCAGGCCCCTTCGTGTCAAGCAGAGCCGCCACCGGGGCGTGCGCCTCCTCCCTGAGCCTTATGAGCATTTCGAGCCGCTTTGCCTGCTCCTCATGCGTCCCATGGGAAAAATTAAAACGCGCGACATTCATTCCCTCCGCGATCAGGCGTCTTAATACCGCCTCATCATCCGTTGCCGGTCCTAACGTACATACGATTTTCGTCTTTCTGAACATATCCTCTCTCCTTTTCCACTCGATCTGTTTTTGCGAATTTTATGCAGTGTTCCCCGCTCCCTCCTTTGTTCTCCCACTGAAAGTTTCTGGTGTCATCAGCCCTCATAAGCCTCGATCAGCTCTATTTTTTTATCGAGATCATCGCTGCCCAGTATAGAAGAAATAAAGTCCTCATGCTCCTCCCGAAGGATCTGCACAACCTCGGCGTATTCCGAACCATTTTCCTCATTCATATATTTCCATAAGCAGTCCGTCCGGGTTTCATCTACAATCGTATTGATACACCTTAAAGGCTTCTCTGTCGTACTTTTTCCGTATGCATTCGTTCTTTTCAGGGAGGCTTCGTACCGGTATTTTCTGCAAAACCAGTTGAGAAATTTTATTTTATATGCATTCGGTATGTGGTAGTATATAAAATACAGATTTCTGCCGGAAAGGCAGGCGCCTCCCTCTTTGCTGTACAGTCCGTACGGCGCTCCTTCCGCCTTCTCATGAATCAGGCCATACCAGACAGACTTTAATGCCCCGTATATATCCACGCTTTCATACAGACAGCAGCTCTCGAACATCCTGACCGCGATCAGCGGATTTACCCAGAACACCTTCCAGATCTGTGTCTCCAGCTGCTCTAAGGACCATGTGCCCGACATGTACGCCTTATGAAAACAGGTGATTAAATCATTGATCTTCCTTTCCGGGGCATACAAATCAGAACAGATTTTATATACTTCTTTCTCCTGGAAATGTGCCGGGAACTCTGCCAGCTCGTGGTGATCGCAACATATATTTTTCATCATTTTCTGTTTCTTTAAAAATCAAGAATGGAATCGTTGTTTCCAATATCGGAAAATAGCGTTCTGTACTGTTCCGCATAAAACGCCAGATAATTTCTTCTTCCTGCCGTATACTCTCTGATCACACGCATCTGGGCAAGCCTGTCCTTCACCTCCGGAATACCGGAGCCCTCCGGAAGCATATTGACGGTGCGATTCTCAATATACCGTAATGCCTCGCTCTCCAGTACGGCGTTTTTATCTCCCAGAACACTGTTCAGCGCGAATAAAAACTCATTGACATATGCCTCCGTACAGTGAAATCCTTTCAAATTTGTCCACGAACTGCTCCAGCTGCAGCTCCGACAGGTCGCAGATATGATACTGAACCAGCCGGTCAGGAAACTGGAACCGGTCCGACTCCCTGGTCCCTCCGATGACAGCGAGCTGGTCAAAGTCCGAAAACAGACCGGACAGCTCGGCTTTCACAACATTCTTTACCTCTGACGATGCTTCATCGTATCCGTCCAGAAACAGCACGAGCTTATTCTTCCTTTCCAAGCGTTATTCTACCACAATCCCCCAACGGATACCAGCCCAAAAAGGAAAACAGGGAAACCCGCAGCTCTCTCACGCGAATTTCCCTGTCCGTATCCTGTTTTACGTCGCCGCCGTTTCCTCCTGCTCCGCCACCAGCGAATCGATCAGCTCCCAGATCTCGTCCCTGCCCTGCTTCGTCTCCGCGGAAAACGGAATCACGATCGTCTCCGGCAGGACGTTTAAGCCCTCTTTTAAAAGCTTCACCTGTTTCTGGATCTGGCTGCGCTTAATCTTATCCAGCTTGGTCGCGATGATGATCGGGGCAAAGCCCTGATAGACCATCCAGTCATACATCTGCTTATCGTTCGCGGACGGCGCATGACGGATATCGATCAGCAGAAACACGGCCTTTAACTTTTTTGACGTGTGTAGATAGCGCTCGATCATCTTTCCCCACTTCGCCCGTATCTCCTCCGGCGCCTTTGCAAAACCGTAGCCCGGCAGATCCACCAGATACATTGCGTCGTTGATATTGTAAAAATTGATCGTCTGCGTCTTGCCCGGCTGCGCGGAAGTGCGCGCCAGCGCTTTGCGGTTCATCAGCGCATTGATCAGGGAAGATTTTCCTACATTTGACTTCCCGGCAAACGCCACCTCGTTATAAGGGCTCTCCGGAATCTTGCTCGTGATCCCGCAGACCGTCTCCAGGCTTACCTTTTTAATCACCATCGCTTCCCCTTCTCATACCGCCGGCCGCACGAACGCGACGTCTAACACCTGCTCCATCTGTTCCACGAAGACCAGCTTTAAGCCTTTCTTTACCTCCGCCGGAATCTCGTCCACATCCCGCTCGTTTTTCTTCGGGATACAGACCGTGCGGATCCCCGCATTTTTTGCCGCCAGAAGCTTTTCCTTTAACCCTCCGATTGGCAGCACGCGCCCCCGCAGGGTGATCTCTCCGGTCATCGCAACATCCGCCCGCACCGGGATCTTCGTGATCGCCGAGAGCATGGCCGTGGCCATCGTGATCCCGGCCGACGGGCCGTCTTTTGGCACCGCGCCCTCCGGAATATGGATGTGGATATCGTTTTCCCGGAAAAACTTTTTCGGAATCTCGTATCTCGCGCTCACGGAACGGATATAGCTGATCCCGGTCTGCGCCGACTCCTTCATCACGTCGCCCATCTGCCCGGTGAGCTGGAACGCCCCTTTTCCCGGCATGATGTTGACCTCGATCTCTAACGTATCGCCGCCCACGCTCGTCCACGCAAGCCCGCGCACAATCCCGATCTCGTCCTCGTCGTTCTTTTTATCGAAACGGTACTTTTCCTTCCCGAGATATTTTTCCACATTCTGTCCGGATACCTTCACCCGGCTCTGCTTCTCCTCGTAGATCTCACGTGCCGTCTTCCTGGCGATCTCGCCGAGCCTGCGCTCTAAGTTCCGTACGCCGGCCTCCCTGGTGTAGCCCGTGATGATTTTCTGCATCGCGCCGTCGCTGATCTTTAACTGCTCCGGCTTTAAGCCGTTTTTCTTAATCTGCTTTGGCAGCAGATGCTCCTTTGCAATGTGGATCTTCTCGTTTTCCGTATAACTGCTGACCTCGATGATCTCCATCCGGTCCATCAGCGGCCGCGGGATATTCTGCATCGAATTCGCCGTGGCGATAAACAGCACCTCAGACAGATCGACCGGAAGCTCGACGTAATGATCGCGGAAATGGCCGTTCTGTTCCGCGTCAAGCACCTCTAACAGCGCAGAGGCCGTATCCCCCCTGTAATCGCTGCTCATCTTATCCACCTCGTCAAGCAGCATCACCGGGTTTTTTACGCCCGCAATGCGCAGGCCGTTCACGATCCGCCCCGGCATCGCCCCGACATAGGTGCGCCGGTGCCCGCGGATCTCCGCCTCGTCCCTGACGCCGCCTAAGCTGATGCGGACATATTTTTTATCGAGCGCACGCGCAACCGAACGGGCGATACTGGTCTTTCCCGTGCCGGGCGGGCCCACCAGGCAGATCACCGGGCTCTCGCCCTTTCCGGTCAGATTCCGCACAGCCAGAAACTCTAACATGCGCTCCTTGACCTTCTTTAAGCCGTAGTGATCCTCGTCTAAAATATCCCTGGCATGCCCGATGTCTTTATTATCTCTGGAAGCCTTATTCCATGGCAGCTCTAACAGCGTCTCGATATACCCGCGGGAGACCGTGCTCTCCGAGGACCCCGGGTTGATCGTCTTAAACCGCGCGATCTCCTTCTGGATCCGGTCTTTTACTTCCTTATCGGCTTTTAGCTTCGCGACCGCAGCCTCATAGCCGTCCACCTCGGAGTCGGTATTTCCCTCTCCGAGCTCATCCCGGATCAGCCGCATCTGCTCCCTTAAAATGTATTCCTTCTGATTTTTATCCACGCGCTCCTTTAACTTCATCTGGAACTCGTTCTTGATCGCCGCGACCTGGATCTCCTGCAGCAGGAGCACCATCAGGACCTCATAGCGCTCCGTTAAGGATACCGCCTCTAAGATCTTCTGCTTCTCGTCATAGGCGACCGGAAGATTGTTGGCGATCTGATCCATCAGCTTCTCCAGATCGGTGATCGTACTGATCTGCCGGAGCAGCTCCTTTCCCGCTCGCGGATTCACGGTCTGATAGCGGCGGTAGGTCTCCTGAATGCTGCGCACCATGGCAAGCTTCGCCTCTTCCGCCAGCCCCTCGTCCACCTCGCCGTCAAACCGGAGCACCTCCGCGGCGAGATAGTTTTCCTCCTCGTGAAATGAGGAAACCTCCGCGCGCTCCTTTCCCTCCACCAGAACACGGATTACGTTATTTTGTAGTTTAATCACCTGCTTGACTTCCGCCAGGACTCCCATCTGATACAGATCGTCCGTCTTTGGCTCTTCCTGCTCCACATCGCGCTGCGCCACCAGAAAGATCTTCTGGTCATCCATCATGCAGCGTTCCACTGCCTTGACGGACTTCTCGCGGCTGATGTCAAAATGGGCAATCATCCCCGGCAGGATTACCATGCCGCGGAGCGCCACGGCAGGCATTTTTAAAATCATCGTATTCACCTTAAAAACCTCTGTCTTCCCATGGCCGTCTAGCCCGCCGCAAGCCTCTTTTCTTCCCGGTTCTCAACCACCAGCATATCCCGCACCAGCTGCTTTGTGATAAAGCAGTTCGTGACATTCTCGTCCGAAGGAATGTGATACATCATATCCAGCGTCACTTCCTCCATGATCGCCCGCAGTCCCCTGGCCCCTGTCTTGCGCTCCAACGCCTTATCCGCGATCTCCTCGAGCGCATCGTCATCGAACTGCAGTTCGACCCCGTCAAGCTCAAACAGCTTCTGATACTGTTTGGTCAGCGCATTCTTCGGCTCCTTTAAAATTCGGATCAGCGCCGTGCGGTCTAACATGTCGAGCGATACCGTCATCGGAACACGCCCGATAAATTCCGGAATCAGCCCGAACTTCACAAAATCCTGCGGCAGTGCATATTTTAACACATCGCCGATATTATATTCATTCTTCGCTCTCACATCCGCGTTAAACCCGATCGTCTTCTGATCCAGCCGCGTCTCAATGATCTTTTCGAGCCCGTCGAACGCTCCGCCGCAGATAAAGAGGATATTCGTCGTATCGATCTGAATCAGCTCCTGCTGCGGATGCTTGCGCCCGCCCTGGGGCGGCACCGAAGCCATCGTCCCCTCAAGGATCTTAAGCAGCGCCTGCTGCACGCCCTCCCCGGAAACGTCTCTCGTGATCGAAACGTTCTCGGATTTCTTGGAAATCTTGTCAATCTCGTCTATATAGATGATGCCATGCTGCGCACGCTCGATATTGTAGTCCGCGGCCTGAATAATCTTAAGCAGAATGTTCTCCACATCCTCGCCGACATATCCGGCCTCGGTCAGCGTGGTTGCATCCGCAATAGCAAACGGGACGTTTAAAATCCGCGCCAGCGTCTGCGCCAGGAACGTCTTGCCGGAGCCCGTGGGGCCTAACATTAAGATATTGCTCTTCTGCAGCTCCACGCCCAGATCGTCGCCCGCCAGAATCCGCTTATAGTGATTGTATACGGCGACGGACAGCACCTTCTTCGCCTGATCCTGCCCGATGACATATTCGTCCAGAAATGCCTTTAACTCCCTGGGCTTTAACAGATTGATCTGCTCTTCCTCCTCGACTTCGACTTCTTCCTCTTCCTCGAGCTCCTCCTCAATGATCTCCGCGCAGATGTCCACGCACTCATCGCAGATATATGCCCCGTTCGGTCCCGCGATCAGCTTGCGCACCTGCTCCTGCGGTTTTCCGCAGAAGGAGCAGCGGAATCTCTCGTCACCTCTCACTGCCATTATCTTTACTCTCCATCATTCTTCGTTACTTTTCTCGTGATCACATCGTCGATCAGCCCGTATTCCTTCGCCTCGTCTGCCGACATAAAATAATCCCGCTCCGTATCCGCGGCAATCACGTCATACGGCTTTCCGGTATTCGCCGCAAGAATCTCGTTTAATTTCTTTTTGGTCTTTAAAATATTTTCCGCGACGATCTGTATCTCGGTCGCCTGGCCTCTCGCGCCGCCGGACGGCTGATGAATCATAACCTCCGCATTCGGAAGCGCAAAACGCTTGCCCTTCGCACCGCCCGCGAGAAGGAACGCTCCCATGCTCGCCGCAAGGCCGATGCAGATTGTGGACACATCGCATTTGATATACTGCATCGTGTCATAAATCGCCATCCCGGCTGTCACCACTCCGCCCGGGGAATTGATATACAGCTGGATATCCTTGTTCGGATCCTCCGACTCCAGAAACAGCAGCTGTGCCACCACAAGGCTCGCCGTCGTCTCATTGACTTCCTCCCCAAGAAAAATAATACGATCCTTTAACAGGCGGGAATAAATGTCATAATTGCGCTCCCCCCTGCTGGTCTGTTCTACGACATAAGGCACCAGACTCATATTCACTACCTCCTATTCATTCTCTGATAAGGTAAACAACGGGCAGCACGCTTCGCGAACTGCCCTTATGTCAACAAGACCGGCTCAAAAAAGAGCCAGTCTGTTCATCCTCAGCATGCACCAGAATACTGTGCGGTATTACTCCTCTGTTCCCTCTTCGGTTTTGTCCTCTTCGGCTTTCTCCACCTCCGTCACGTTCGCCATGATAAGATCCACGGCCTTTGTCACGGAAATGTCGCGTTTCATGGATTTCTTCTCGGACTCTCCCATATATTCTTTGAGCTTGTCGGCTTCCATCCCGTACGCTGCCGCCATCTTCGCAATCTCCGCGTCGATCTCCTCATCGGTCACCTCGATGTTCTCATCCTTCGCGATCTGCTCTAAGACAAGGCTGCTCTTAATCCGTGTCAGCGCTTCCGGACGCACCTGATCCTTCAGCTTCTCCGGCGTCAGTCCCGAAAACTGCATATACTGTTCCATCGTAAGGCCGCTCTGTGAGATCCTCTGCGCAAACTCGTCTAACATGTTCTCGCACTGGGTATCTAACATCGCATCCGGGATCTCCATCTCGGACGCATCGATGATCGTCTGGAGCGCCTCATCCTCCTGGGCGCGCTTCACTTCATTCTGCTTCTGCTCCGTTAAATTCTTACGCACATCCGCCCTGTACTCCTCAAGCGTGTCAAACTCAGAGACATCCTGTGCAAACTCATCGTCCAGATCCGGGAGCTCCTTTGTCTTGATCTCGTGGATCTTCACCTTAAAGAGCGCCGGCTTACCCGCCAGCTCCTCGGCCTGATACTTCTCCGGGAAGGTGACATTCACGTCCACCTCGTCCCCGCTGTTCTTTCCGATCAGCTGATCCTCAAACGTATCGATAAAGGAATGGGACCCGATCTCTAAGGAATGATTCTCGCCCTTTCCGCCCTCAAACGGCTCACCGTCCACAAAGCCCTCAAAATCAATCACAGCCGTATCGCCGCTCTGCACCGGACGGTCCGTCACGGTCACGGTACGCGCGTTGTTGCCGCGCTCCTTCTCCACCGCCGCATCGACTTCCTCATCGGTCACGGTAATCTCTGTCTTTGTCACCTCGACGCCCTTATAAGCGCCAAGCTTCACCTCCGGGCGAACCGCCACCTCGGCGGTAAAAATAAACGGCTTGCCGGACTCGATCTGCGTCACCTCAATCGACGGGCGGGATACGATATCCACACCGCTCTCGTCAACTGCCTGCGGGTAATTCTCCTGGATCAGAGTATTCGCAGCATCCTCATAAAAAATACCGGCGCCGTACATTTTCTCGACCATCTTCCGCGGCACCTTGCCCTTGCGGAAGCCCGGAAGGCTGATTCTGCCCTTCTCCTTCATATAAGCGGCCTGAATCGCGCGCTCCAGATCCTCAGCAGAAACCTCAATGGTCAGCTTCGCCATATTCTTCTCCAGATTCTCTACCTGTACACTCATGATATCCGTTTTCCTCCTTATATATATGAAATAACATGTACATTTTTATCCACCCGGCCGGTCCGCGCCAGACACCGGCATCCGGTCCGCCTGCGTGGTGTGATGACAAAATTACAGTCATTGTGAGATTATAGCATACTGTCCCGGAAAATGCCAGCCTTTTTTGAATAAAACGTTACGATTTACAGGCCAGAGAAGCGCAGCGGTACGATTCACCAGACGCCCAGCGAAAGATACCGCTGCATCCACCGGTCCGGGATCTCATATTCCGCCGCCCTGACAAAATCTGAAAGCTGCACAGGCGACGAGACGCCGGCCACCGGGATCACCTGGAAGGGGTGCTTCCTCAGATACGCCTGCGCCAGCACATAGAGATTTACTCCCTCCTCCGCGGATTCCTCCTCCAAAAGCGCAAAAAGCTTCTCATTGCGTGGATTTACATATGCCGCGCTTCCCTGCTCCGTGAGTGTTCCCTGTTTCATCTTTGAAAAAGCGCCGTGGGCCGTGGAACTGTAGGGCAGAAGCGGCATTCCCGTCCTTTCATGCCATTTGTAGTAAGATTCATCCACATGGTACATACCGTTGACGCGCGTCTCATCGGAAGCGCTGCTGTCAGTGGCCATGCTCCACTGATTCGATACCACCGAAAAACCGCGCACGCCCTTCGCTTTCGCATACGCCACCGCTTCCTCCATCCTGCACTCCCGGAAATTCGACGCCCCGTAATAGCGGATCTTTCCTTCCCGCACCAGCTCCTCCATCAGGTCGATGATCTCTGCAACCGGCACATTCTCGTCGTCCCGGTGCAGCAGGTACAGATCGATGCAGTCCGCCTGCAGCGCATCCAGGCTCTCCTCCAAATCGGCGCGCAGGTCCGTCTCCGTAATCCGCGGGCACATCGGCGTATTCAGATCGAAATGCCCTCCCTTCGTCAACAGCACCAGCTCGTCCGAAAGCCCGTTTTCCCGCTTCCAGTCACCGATGATCCGCTCGCTGATATTGGCGCCCTCCGGCATCCACTTCCCGTAGATGTTCGCCGTGTCGATAAAATTCCCGCCCAGCTCATAAAAGCGGTCCAGAATCGCGTATGCCGTTTTCCGGTCCGTCGCGCTGCCAAAGGGCATGGTGCCGAGACACTGGCCGGATACGGTAAGATCCGTACCGTTTATCACCTGTTTTTTCATCCTTCTCTCCTTTTTATCCTCTTCTGGTCAAAAAAACGGCTGGCTTAATATAACAAAGCCAGCCGCTTTTTCAGCAGTAATATGTGATCTCTTCAAAATGATCATGCCACATCTCAGCCCTTAAGCAGCCTCACCTCTCCGGTGATGCCGGACTGCGTCTTCGGCTCCACCTTCATTCCGAACATCGGCGTATCGGCATTCTCGCGCTCTAACGTAGTCGCGACCTCGATCGTCACAGTATTGCTGCCCGGCCGCACGGCATCCGTCAGATCATAACGATATACCGGCACGACCTGGAGCCCCAGGCTGACGCCGTTGACAAATACCTCGACACCTTCATGGGCGTCCATGATCTCAAGGAGATAAGACGCGCCTTCCACGGCCTCAAACGTATTCTCATAGCGCGCAAAGCCCGAGAACTTCGGCTCTTCCTCACAGAGGGCATCCGGCAGGGATACCATCTTCTCCCCCGCAAACGCCGGATAATCGATACTCCGGCAGATGCTGCGCTTCCACTCGCCGGCAAAGGCTGCCGGCACAGCATCCGCAAAGGTACGCGGCTCACACATCAACTCCTGCATCTTCTCCCCATCCGCGTCAAAGACGAGCACCACGCTCTCCTGCGGCATCAGGCAGATGCGGTATCCGCCGTCCTCTTTATCCACACTTGTAATCATATTATCCCATGCATGATATGCATAGCAGCTCCTGTCGTCCGCATATGCGACAGTACCGCAGTAATCCGCCGTGCCCTCGTTGACCAGCAGGAGAATCCCCGTCCCGTCCGGCTGCTCGTAGTGGTAATACCGGATCCGGTGATCCGCCGGGGCAATCGAAAGCTCCCGCACACCGGCCTCCTCCACTGCCTTCACCACATCCGCCAGCGCGATCACCTTCGCCTGCTTCGCCTGTGCCAGAAGGGCCTCCACGCCCTCCGTCGTATCGCAGATCCCATCCGGATAGCCGTCGATAAAGTACACCGGAATATGCTTTTCCGTCATTTCCGCCACCGCAGCTGCCAGCGCCGCCGTGATATACTGCTGATACGGGATGACAAACACGCCGTACTCCTGGGTATTCACATGAAGCGTGCCCTCCGCGAGCTGAACGCGGTACGCCTCCCTCTGTGCGAAAATCTCCTGCGGCAGGATATCATAATCGATCTGCGCGTCGCAGAGCAGATGTCCCGGTTTATGGGTCTCCATGCACGCTCCGGCCCATTCGCCTTCCCCGTGATAGAGCAGCGCGACCGGCGCCACATGGGAGCCTCCGCTGATCAGATGGCAGATCCGGTTTGTGTACTTCATCAGCTCGCCGAAATGGCGGTACTGCGGGTTATGGCCGTGCGCGTAAAAATGCGGCGGACAGTCCGGATCCGGATACTCCTTCGCAGTAAAGGCATGCGGCACATAATGGTTGATCCCGCGCACCATAAAATGATCCACCAGATATTTTTCCAGACGCACACCCTCGCTCCAGCCGTAAGCGCCGAAAATCTCGCACATGGAATCGCCCTTTTTACCCGGCTCGATCGCCGCTGCGGAGCTTCCGAGCTTTGCCAGCATATAATGATAAAACTCGCCGACGCGGTTGCCGAACATCTGCCCGTCGACATTGAGATCCTCGCCCTGGGGCAGAACCTGTCCGCCGATATCGTCGATTCCGGCCATGTCCTGTCCTGCCAGCCCGCGGAAATAATGCCCCAGGGAGGAGCCTGTGCGCGCATGCTGGTTGTTATCCTCGATCAGATGTCCGATGTACTTTACGCCGCGCTCCCGGCACCAGTTTCCAAGCTGCATGGAGAAGTCTTTCTTTACCAGCTCCGTCACCGCGTCCATATAGGCGTAGCGCACCCGCGCCGTCCGGTCCGCGTCCGCGCCGTTCTCCCACAGCAGATACAGCTCCTTCGCATAATCCGGCCCGATCGTCTTTGCCAGCCGCTCCGCCAGCTCGTCGCTCCAGGGCTGGTCGATCTCTTTTCCGAGCATCGCATACCGGTCATACATGTGGCCGTTGCCAAGCTCCGGCTCGTCCGAGAAGAAGCCCGCGATGGTCCTGCCGAACTCGTCCTTATAGTGCGCATAGTGTGGCTCGTACACCGCGTCGATCAGCACCTTACAGGAGGGTGCGCTCATCATATTGATATAGCTGCGGTGATACCCCATATTTCTCGACAGATGTAAGATATAGATCTTCCACGCCCCCGCAGGCGCCTGCCAGTCTGTCCGGCCGTCCGCGAACTGCCCGGCCAGGTCGATCCGCTCCCCGGCATCCGACACCGCGTACACCGCCAGCAGCCGGTCGTCGTCATACACCCTCGGGTTCTTCTCCGCGCCCCAGCGCTCCATCTGATTCGGCGGAAGGGGCTCGGGGTGCGCCAGCCACTCCGGCTCGATGCGCACCGTCTCTCCCCCCGCGCAGGCAACCGTCCGGCAGCAGATGCTCTGCCGGCACAGCGCGTCCGGCTGATCCGCCATCGCCCCGTTGGCAAAGCCTGTCGGGAAATGGCTGTCATCTAAGATCCAGACCTTCATCCCGTACTTCTTCGCCTCGTCTAAAATGACATCCATATCCTGCCACCACTTCGGCCCGCAGTAATCCGGATGCGGACGGCTCTCCACGCACACCGCGCCGATATTCGCCTCATGAATCACCTTCATGTAGGTGCGCAGCGTCTGCTCATCCTCCCCGTGCTGCCAGAAAAAGGGCAGGATGTAATTGTCTCCGCTGTCCGTCAGCAGCTGTCTGATTTTCTCGCTCATCGCAATTTCCTCCTGAGATCCGATATAAACAATAAAATAAAAACTTGAAACCTGAAAAAAAATATGGTATAGTTTGAATATAAAAGGAGCAGCCGCCCGCAAAGCGGTTAACCTCCCGGTTGGCATAAGCCTACCTGTACTGGCTAAGTGACAAGGTAGGCTTATTTATTTTCGCCTGTTATCCCTTTCGAGATAAGCAAGCAGTGCAACTAAAAATGTCCCAAACAGAATCAGATCCTGAAAAGTAAACATCTCCATTACACCACCTCCCCTCTTTATGTATCCTCAGATCCATATAAGTCCGGGAGGCTGCCACCCTGCAACACGGCTGCTTTTCATATTCTAGCACATGTACTATTTTTATGACAAGCAATTTCCATTCTGTGTCATTTTATTTGTGCATATTGTACAATCTTCCCTACTCCTTCACCGCCCCGAGCGTGATTCCCTTGACGAAATACTTCTGCAGGAACGGATAGATCACCAGCACCGGCAGGACACCCACCACCGCGATGGCCATACGCACCGTCGTCGCGGGCAGGCTTCCCACGCTGACCCCGGCCATCTGGGAGGCGTTTTTCGAGAGGTAGCTGATATTTTCGTTCATCTGATTTAAGATCAGCTGGATCGTGTAATATTTGCTCCCGTCCCTCTGATTTAAGTAATACAGACCGTTCGTCCAGTCGTTCCAGTACATGAGGCCGGTCATCAGGCCGATCGTCGCAAGGATCGGCACCGAGAGCGGCAGGACGATGCTCGCAAAGATCTTAAGCTCCCCCGCTCCGTCGATCCGGGCCGCTTCCTTTAAGGAGGCCGGCACGCTGAAGGTGAAGTAATTTTTCACCAGGATCACGTTGAAGGCGTTCATCAGCAGTCCCGGGAAGATCAGCGCAAAGATCGTATTCCGGATGTGGAAAATCTGTGACCAGGTATAATAACTCGCCACGATACCGCCGCCGAAGAGCATCGTAAAGACGCAGAGGAAATTGACAAACCGTCCACCCGGCAGTCTCGTATCCGAGAGAGAGTACGCGAAGGCCGCCGTCACCACAAGGCTTAACGCGGTTCCCGCCGCTGTGACTATAATTGTCATTATATATGATTTTCCGATTGTGGCCCAGGACGCCGCGATATATTTGTAGGCCTCCATGCTCCATTTTCCCGGGAAAAAGCTGAATCCGTTCACCGTCGCCCACTGATTATCCGTAAAGGACGCGATGATCAGCAGGATAAAGGGGATCAGCGCCAGAAGCGTCAGTATCGTCATCGCCGTATTGGCATAAATCTGCCATCTTATCGTTTCTTTTCCTTTCATGCTCTACCTCCCCCGCTAAAACAGCGCGTTTTCTTTGCTGTACTTCGAGACGATCTTATTCGCAGTCACCACCAGGACAAATCCGACCACGGACTGGAATACGCTGGCCGCGGACGACATGCCGTAGTCGCTGTTCTGCATCAGCGCGTTATACACATAAACGTCGATCGTCTGCGTCACGGAATACAGTGCGCCCGAGTTTTTCGGCACCTGATAAAACAGGCCGAAGTCCGAGGCAAAGATACGCCCGACCGAGAGGATAAACATTGTGATGACCGTCGGTTTGATGAGCGGCAGCGTGATATTTTTAATCTGCTGCCATTTCGTCGCGCCGTCGATCCTGGCCGCCTCGTAGTAATCCTGGCTGATTCCCACGATACTCGAAAGGTAAATGATCATGGAATAGCCGATACCCTTCCACAGATGCACAAAGGTAAGGATAAAGGGCCAGTATTTTTTCTCCTGATACCACTGGATCGTGTTTAACCCCATCCCCTTTAACACGGAATTGATCAGTCCGGTATCCGCGGCAAAAAAGGCGTATACCAGGTAACTGACCACCACCCAGCTGATCAGGTAGGGCAGAAGGATCAGGCTCTGGTAAATCCGGGATGCCACCTTGCTTCTCACCTCGTTTAACAGGATCGCCGCCGCGATGGCCAGCACGGTCCCTAAGATGATAAATACCACATTGTAAAAAACCGTATTCCGGATGATATCAAACGCCGTGCTCGATTTAAACAGGAATTTGAAATTCTCAAACCCGCACCACGGACTTCCCCAGATCCCCTTTCTGACATCGAGCTTTTTAAACGCGATCGAAATCCCGAACATCGGCAGATAATTGTTGCAGATCATGTAGGTAAGTCCCGGAAGCATCAGAAGATACAGGGGTATCATCTGCTTCCAGTATATTTTTTCCCCGCGCTTTTTCACGCCGGCCTTTGTGTTTTTCGCCATTTGTCGTCCTCCTCTGACAGATCAATAGAAACGGGGCCGCCGTGCAAAAATCTTCTTTTTACACGACGGCCCCTGTGCACATCATTTCGAAACCAGCCCAGCGGTCATGTAATTACCGCTTCCATTTTGGGCTCTGGTGTGTCACTGCTCCGCCAGCCATGCGTCCAGCTGTGCCTGGTTTGCCGCTATGATCTCGTCGATCCCCGCGTCCTCAAGTGCCTTTAAGAACTCCGGCATCACGGTCGCCGGATCCTGCGCGCCGCAGTTGATGATACCAGAATACTGCGCGATCACCGCATCCACAGCCGTCTTCTGCGCCGCCACCTCCGTCGCGTTAAACACATAGCCCAGCGCCACAGACTTCTGCTCATCCGTGATACTGTTGTTAAACTCCTCCGCCATCTCGTAATAGCTCATCTCATTCGGCGTAAATACCGGAATCGAAAGCTTGTCGCCGAACACGTGCAGCGGCATATTGTACGGAGTGCTGGCCGCATCCACGCCGTCCGCATAGTCGATCACCGCCGGACCGCCCGGCTCATCGCCGTCGTCAATCACCTTGTAGCTCGTTCCCTCAAGGCCATAGGTCAGCATCACATCCAGATCATTGTCCGCATAGAGCAGGTTTAAGAGCTGGAAGGTCTTCTCCGGATTTTCACAGCTCGATGCGATGCACCAGGTCGTCGTCGTAAACATCTGCGTCGCCGCAAAGGGATCCACCAAATTGATCGTCGTCATCGGATAGCCGCAGTCACGGGACATATTGGATTCCATATCCGTCTCGGTGGATGAAAATCCTCCGAGATAAAAGCCGGACTGTATCTGCACGGTACCGGCATCCGTATTGGTGGAAGCATCCGGGGAGAAATATCCCTTTTTCGCCCAGTCGTACATCCGCTCTGCATGCTCCATATATTCCGGCGTTGCATAGAGATTGGTCACCGCCGTCTCACCGTCTAAGCCGGCTCCCGGCAGAGCGCCCGTTCCAAGGGATCCGCCCAGCACATCATACGGATGATAATAATTGAAAAATTCGCTGTTTGACGCCGTGCCGGACACACAGTAATAGCCGTCCCCGTATTTCTCCTTGTAGGCTGCAAACAGTTCTTCCAGATCTTCGATCGTGTAGGTTTTGTCTATATCAAATGTAAAGCCAAGCTCCTCCACGAGATCGGTCCGTGCGAAGAATCCGTAGGATCTCGCCCATTTCTCCTCCGACGGAACACAGTACAGCTTTCCGTCAAAATAGCCGCCGGCCATCGCGATGCCCTCGGCCGCCTCGATATCCGCTCCGTACTGTGCATACAGATCGTCCAAAGGAAGGATCGCGTTCTTGTTCACATAATCCGAAACACCGGTAAATATGGTGGGGATCAGATCAATCTTATCCCCTGAGGTAATCATCAGGTTCACCTGTGAAGTCAGGTCAAACGCCCCGATGGGATAGAGAGATACTCGCACACCGATCTCGGCCTCGGTAATCTCGTTGATCGCCGCCTCCACATCCGCAATTCCGGACGGCTCCGCGCCCAGCACCGGAATCGCCATCACGACCTCATAGATCTCGCCGTCTGCCGCTGCACTGCCGGCGCCTGCTCCCTCATCGGATCCGGCATCCGCGCCTGCCTCCGTGCCTGAAGCCGCTCCGCCGCCTGTGCTCTGTCCGCCGCCCGTGGTCCCGGCGTCGTCTCCGCCTCCGCCGCAGCCTGCCAGCAGCGATACCGCCATCATACCGGCCAGTACAGATGCAATTACTTTCTTTTTCATAAAACTGCCTCCTTTATCCTGTCGTTTTTCGACGTTTCTGTATGTATTATACAAATTCCAAAGGAATATGTATCTTCTATTTCGGACGCATTTATGAAAATATCCAAACATTTTAACACAATCCCGACATAAAATGTCATTTTTACAACACTACGATATATGTAATCTTCTCCGGTACTCCCGCGGCGTCATCCCCGTGATCTTTTTAAAGCTTTTGGTAAAATAAGAATAATTGTTGTATCCGCTCTTAAAGGCGACCGTGCTGACCGAGAGGCCCGGATCCTTCAGCAGCTCCTGCGCCAGCCCGATCCGCTTCTGGATCACATAGTCGATCAGTGTGCAGCCGTTCTTTTTCTTAAATAACCGCCCCAGGTGGGTCGCGCTGACACCCATCTGCGCCGCCAGCTCCTCGATCGAGATATCCTCCTGCAGATTTCTACTTATGTAGTTTTCCGCCTCCTCCAGCAGATCCCCGTTTCCGGTCCCCCTGACATCCTCCGTCAGATTTTCCAGATAACGCTTTCCATAATCCTTATACCTGCGGCTCTCCGCGTCCTGGCAGATCTTTTCCTCCGCCTTTTTTAAATATTCCACCACCTCGTCGGTGTCCACCGGCTTTAAAATATAGCCGAGGCACTGCAGCCGCACCGCCTCCCTGGCAAAGGCAAAGTCGTCGTGGCAGGTCAGAAAAATGCACTCCGTCGCCGGATAATTCTCCTTCACCCAGCGCACGAGGTCTACGCCGCCCAACATCGGCATCTCAATGTCGCAAAGCAGTACGTCCACCGGGTGTTCCCGAAAGATTTTAACCGCCTGCGCATAACTGGACGCCGTATAAATCTCATCAAAATTCAGCTCCTGCCAGGGAATATCGTCCACCAGTCCCTGGATCGCCAGGATCTCGTCATCCACAATCAGTAAGTTCATACGGCCCCTCCTCTTTTCCGTCCGTCCGGATATTCCGCTGCCTGCCCGTCCGAAGCGGCTGATACCGGGAGCAGCAGATATACCTGCGTCCCCTCCCCCGGACTGCTGGTGATATGAAGCTTCGCTTCCTTCCCGTAGATTAACTCCATCCGCCTTCTGCAGTTCCAGATCCCGATGTGCTTTCCGCGACCGTCCTCTAAAATCTCCGCCCGGTTTAAGCAGTCGAGCACCTCCTGCTTCATCCCGTTTCCGGTGTCGCAGACCGAGATGGAAAGCTTATCCTCATTCTTTCGCGCAATCACAAGGATCTCGATCTCACGCTCCATATCGAGCGCATATTTTACGGCGTTTTCCACAAAATTTAAAATGAGTAAGGAGGGCAGCCGGATCTCCCCAAGCTCCTCCTCCACGTCAAACAGATAGGTAAATTTTTCCTGAAACCGGATCCGCTGGATTTCCAGGTAATTTTCCACGCCCTTTAACTCGTCCGACAGCTTTACCATCCCGTCGGTATGCCACAGGGAAAACCGCAGATAATCGGCAAGGTATTTTGTGAACGTGCGGATCTCTTTTACTTTTCCAGATTTGGACATGCTGAAAATAATATTTAAGCTGTTCATCAGAAAGTGCGGGTTCACCTGCAGGCGCAGATTGATCGCCTCGATCTCCATCCGCGCAAGCTCTTTCTCGTAGGACTCGATTTTTAAATCCGTGATCTGATCCGCCATCTCGTTGAACCTGTGGTTTAATTCCCATGCTTCCCGGTTTTCGCCCTCCTCCGTGATCCGGTATGCAGAGTCCCCTTCTTCCAGCCGGTTCATGGCGAGGTACAGCCGTTTCATCGGGACAAGCACCCACCGGTTCAGCCCGAACATCAGAAACGGGACCGCGGCAAGACAGACGACGGCAAGCAGCAGTCCGAGCTGGTGGACCGCCGGGAGCTCGGAAAGCAGTGCGGCGCGGTCAAACCGGATCCTGGCGCAGACATCCGTATTCCCCACCCGGATCTCGTCCGCTTTGGCTATCCGTCCGGCACCGGCCGGTTCTCCTGCCCCGCCGGGCCCGCCCGCCGGTACCGTGCCTTCCTCCGCGGCTGCTTCCATCCAGATCTGCGCCTCCCCCGCCGGGAATTCCGCGTTCAGCTCCGTCTCCAGCTGTGAAAGACTGATCAGAGCGCCAAATGTAAAATTCTTCATCGACACGCCGTGGATCAGCCATTTCGTCCCGTCGATCTCCGCAAAAAACCAGTTCCCCGTCATATCCTCCGAACATCTTTCCCGAAGATAATCCCGTATCGCCGGCCTCTGCCCTACAAACGTATTCCTTATCGCGACATTTGCATACGCTCCGTCCGCCACCACGAAAAAGTAGGCGTCAGCATCCGTATTGTACTGACACCTTTTATTTAATTCCTGCCAGAAAAAATTTTCAGCGCGGATGTCTTCCCCGTGTGTTTCCATCTGATACAGCTGCGCCACATACACATTTTCTTCCATGCAGGCAGCCAGGTAGGTATCCGCGCTGCTCATGCGGTCCGTCACCTGGTTTAAGAAAATTTCCACCGTGTGGCGCACCGATTCTCTGCTCTGCTGCTCGTACGCCTGCCTGGCGATCCAGATGTAGCCGACCGCCGTGACCGAAACCGGCAGCACCAGCACGGCAAGAAGCCAGATCACCTGTGTTTTTACTGAAAAACGCTTTCTGGGCATGTTATCTCTCCTGTCTTTCAGAGCTGCTGTCTGCTGTCATCGGGCCCCATCATCCCGCGCCTGCGTTATCCCACCCGCAGTCCCAGATATTCCGCCCGTTTCCGAAAGGACGCGTACTGTCTGTCCGTGATAAAATCCGCCCTCGTCACCGGCACGGTAAAATGAAAATCCACCTCCCGCATCGCCTTTACGGCCGCCTCGCGGACCGTCATGCCCCCAAACTGGTACGGCGCGTCCATATCCCGCATGAAATCAATATCAAAGGCATTATTGTGGTCAAAGAGCGGATGGCAGCCTGTGATCTCCATCGTCTCCGTATCATAATAAAATCCCCAGTTCTGCCCGTGCCTGTCACGGTTGCTGATCAGGAAATCCACAATCCACATCTTATAGATACTCTCCGCGTCGATCTCAAACATCCGTTTCTCCGGGTCGATTCCGTTCACATTGCACCAGGAGATAAATTCCATCCCGGTCAGGACCGCCTTCTCCTCCGTTGTCATGCAGGGGCACATGCAGACATATTTGTCCTCATCCCGCCCCGCCTCATAGTGGACATGCTCCACATTCATCTTATCCAGAAGATTCGAGCACATGACCTCAATCCGCGATTCGGTGCTGCCGTTTGCCCCCAGCTTGTACAGCCAGAGGTTGCCATCCGGATGGCGTCTCCAGGCTTTTGCATACGCGCCATTTGTAGTCAGTTCCGGAGTCACCGGAGATCCCGCAAGTGTCAGTGATTTTCCGTGCAGCGCCACCTGGGCCACAATCTCATTGAGGGGATTCTTTCTGACATCCACACTGTTCCAGCAGATATCCTTATCGTCGTCGAATTTCAGCCAGTAGGGATCCAGGACAGAAACTGCCCGGCATGTCATGGCGATCTTTACGCGCTGCTCATCCGTGCCGGTCTGCTCGAATAAAAACAGATTGTAAATCCACTTGGCATTGGCACGACTGAGCAGCAGAACACGGTTCGCCAGCCAGCTGACAACGGCCTCCTCATTCTTCCGCGCCGCCAGCAGGGACTGCGTCAGATCATATCTGGTCGTAATCCCGGCAGGATCCGGCAGGTCATGCAGCCGGCCCTGGATCGGGTACGGCAGGTATGCCTCGTTTTTCACCTCATAGGTCAGCGTATCAAAATCCACACGCATGACCTCCGTGTCCTTCCTCATGATCGTAAACGGTTTTCTTCTATTCATAGCAGTCTCCCATCTGTCATCGGCGCAACCCGATCAGCACCTGAAAAGAATGGCTCTGTCTTAAAAGATCTGGTTTACTGTAATTCCAGCATCCCGAGCCGCACCGCGCCCAAGATCCCCGGATCCTCTCCGAGCGCCGGCGGAATGATATAATCCGCAATCGCATCCGTGACCGCCGGATGATGCACATAACCGTTTAAGAGCTCCTGCACGCCCGTTCGCACCATGGGAAACAGCTTCTCCTGATGCATCACGCCGCCCCAGAGGATCACCTTCTGCGGGGAATAGGTAAGAATATAATCCGCCACCGCCTGCGCGATGTAGTACGCCTCCAGCTCCCAGACCTCGTCCCGTCCGGCAAGCTGTGCTGCAGGCTTCCCCCAGCGGTCCGCAATCGCAGGCCCGCTGGCCAGCCCCTCCATGCATTCCGGGTGGAACGGGCAGTGACCGGCGTAGGTATCCTTCGGATGGCGCTTTAACAGGATATGTCCGGCTTCCGGGTGCACCAGACCGTGCAGCAGGCCGCCGTTCACATACACGCCGACACCGACGCCGGTTCCGACCGTGATGTAGATCGCACAATTGCATCCGCGCGCCGCGCCCCAGGTCACCTCGCCCAGGATCGCGCCGTTCACGTCCGTGTCAAAGCCTACCGGAACGGAGAGCTCCCGCCGGAAAAATCCCGCGATATCACAGTCCGTCCAGCCGGGCTTCGGCGTTTTCGTGATATAGCCGTAGGTCTTCGAATCCCGGTCCGGGTCGATCGGGCCGAAGCATCCGATCCCCAGCGCCGCGATCTCATACCGCTTAAAATAAGCGGCGATCTCCTTTAACGTCTCCTCCGGCTGCCTCGTGGGCACTGACATCCGGTCCGTCAGCTTCCCCGTCTCGTCCGCCACCGCGCAGACCATTTTTGTCCCACCTGCTTCAATTCCCCCAAACAGCATCTGATTCCCCTCCTTATTCCGCTCTGAGCTCATATTTCACTACATCCATCGTCACTTTCCCGTCCGCGAAAAACGAAATTCCCTTTGCGGACAGATCCGTATAAAGCGTCGCCGTGAGCACGTGCTCTCCGTCATTGACAAAGATTTCCACACTGAAATGATCCAGAATGATCCGAAGATCAAGCCTTCCTTCCCGGTTTCTCACCTTACAGCGGCGCTGATGGATGATCGCACGCCGGGAACCCGAAAACTTCCGGTCGATTTTTACGACGGACTCATACGGCCGGAAGCTGACGGACGTCTGGTAAGTATCATCCTGCGCGAAACGCAGCGCGAATTTCCGGTAAAGCTCCTCCCCGTCTTTTGGTTTTAAGGAGAGCGTAAGATCCACGCGCCGGCCCTCTATGCCGTCAAGCCGCAGCAGATCCGTGAAGGTGACATTTTCATACCGCACCTCGTCCTTTCGCAGCGCCAGAAGCTCCCGCAGAGGCTGCTGAATCAGACGTCCGTCCCGCACGGACAGCTCGCGCGGCAGACACATCTGGCCAAACCACGGCCAGTCGATGGAGCGGAAATTGCAGGTATCCCAGTTCTGCATCCAGGCGATCAGGATCCTTCTGCCGTCCGGCGTAAGAAGCGTCTGCGTCGCGTAAAAATCGATGCCGTAATCAATCGCCTGATTCGCCTCCTCCGTAAACGTATGCGTCTGTTCGTCATAGGATCCGATGATGCAGACCGTCCCGTTCCCATTGTGGTACTCAAAATCCTTCGGCAGCATATCCTGCGGGCTGATCAGCAGGACGTGCTTTCCGTCAAGTGGAAAAAAATCCGGGCATTCCCACATCCGGCCAAAGCGCCCGTTGTTTTTTGCCAGCACCGTCACAAACTCCCAGTGGAAGGCGTCCGGACTCTGAAACAGGAGCACCTGCCCGTCTCTGTCTTCGGTCCGGTTCCCGGCCACACAATAATAGGTACCGTCCTCTGCCTGCCACAGCTTCGGGTCGCGAAAGTCGTTTTTATTCGCTCCGGGCGGCAGATCATTCTGATCGAGCACCGGATTTTCTGCATACTTCTCATAGTCCGTCACCCCGGCGCCCCCGGACTGCGGAACGCATGCAGGCATCTCCGGCTGCGGAACGCAGCCTGAGAGAGCGATGCACTGGGTCTGGATATCCTGTGCGCTCCCGTCCGGCAGCGTCTGCCGGTCCACCCCGGTGTACATCAGAAGCTGTCGGCCGTCCGGCAGGGTGACGGCGCTCCCTGAGAAGCATCCGTCCCTGTCATAATCCATATCCGGCGCCAGCGCGGCCGGAAGATGCCGCCAGTGCAGCAGATCCTTACTCACCGCATGGGCCCAGTGCATGGGCCCCCATTCCGTATGAAAGGGATAGTACTGATAAAACAGATGATATTCTCCATTATAATAAGAAAAGCCGTTCGGGTCATTCATCCAGCCCATCCGGGCGGACAGATGAAACGCGGGACGCGGAGCGTCCGCGATTTTCGGTTCCATCTCCTCCTCAAATCTTCTCGCGTCACGCAGACTCTGACTGATCATTTTCTCTCCTCCATCCTGTTATTCCTGCTCAATCCCGGCATACCGGTCATACGCTGCCTGATAGGTAGCCAGCAGCTTATTCATCCCGCACTTTTTGTCGAGATCCGAAAGATACTTCTCCCATTCCTCATCGGTCGGGCCGCCGTTTTTCAGCCACAGCCCCTCCTGCTCGGATACCATATTCTCAAAGCTCGCCCGGTACCAGTCGATATCGTCAAGCTCTCTCCCTGTAAATACACAGTCTACCGGATAAGTGGTCGTGCTGTCAACATATGGCATCCAGAAATCGTATAAATCTGTCAGCCGCTCGATGGCCCGGTCCTCCATCTTAAAGGTCGTCCTGTAGTAATCGCTTAAGATCAGCTTCGGCCCCCAGACCTCCTGCTCGCCCTTGAGCTCCCCGGAGCTCTTGCCGTACTGCTCCTGGGCCTCGGCGTCCGTGATGCTCTGCCATACGCCGTTTTCATCCTGCCCGGTAAAGTAAACGCCGATAGGGCCGTACTGCAGCTGCATCACTACCTCGGGGTCATACCACCGGTCAAAATACCGCAGCAGATTTGCCGGACTCTTACAGGCCTTTGTGATGCAGAGACTTCCGCTGTTGATCCCGCCGCCGGTCCGCACCGTCACATTGTGCGTGCCGTCCGGTCCGTCCAAAACGGGAAGGAACACATAATCATCCGCATAGTCCCCCATGACCTCCTCGATGTACCACCAGGTCGTGACGCCCACATACCCCTGGGAGCACTTCGCGATCAGCTGCGTGTCCGACTGGGAAAACATCTCGACGTCCATCAGCCCTTCCGCGTACCAGTCATGGAAATAGGTCACGGCGTCGCGGTAGGCGTCCGTCGCGCAGACAAATTCCACCGTTCCGTCGTCCCGCAGCACCAGGTCGTTGCAGACGTCATTCGGCCAGTTGGTAAATCCGAATCCGGCATAGAAAATATTCTGTCCCCAGCACCACTGGTCAAAGCCCGTGCTCATGGGAATCGTGCTGCCCGGCTCATTCCCGTAATACGTGGCGCTCATGTCGTTTTCTTTGAAAGCCTCAAGGGCATCATGCAATTCGTCAAGCGTCGTCGGTACTGGGAGCCCCAGCTGATCCAGCCATGCCTTATTGATCATGGAAAACTGCGGAATCGTGTAGATGCTGTAGTCCTCCTCCTTCCCGATGCCTGCGGTTCCCATCCGCTCCCCTGCCGGCAGCCCGTAGATATAGCCGTCGTCCATGGTAATCGCGCTCTTAATATCCGGGTTCTCCTCGAGGATCCGGCTTAAATTCGGCATGTATTCCTCCGTCAGGTAGGGCGAGAGGTCGATAAAGGTCCCGTCGTCCCCATAGCGCGAAATGTCATAATTGTTAAAGCCGACTCCCAAAAATGCGTCCGGAAGCTCACCGCCCGCGATGCGGATATTCACCTGCTCCGCGAGAGAATCGCTCATGCAGTTCCATTCAATCGAAACCCCGGTCTCCTCCTCCAGCTGCTGTAATACCGTATTATTCTCATACCCGGAGCTTAAGGCGCTCATGCCTCCTAAGATTGTAAATTCCGTCTGAGAGGTATCCGTCCTCGCGACGCCCTTCTCATGTCCGCCGTAATCCACCGTCCCGCAGGCACTGCACGATACCAGAAGACCCGCGGCAAAAAGGCCGGCAGCCGTCCGTTTCCATCCCGATCTTTTACTCATCATTCCATCCCGCCTTTCTTTAACCCTTTACCGCACCGGCCATAAAGCCCTTCTCAAAATATTTCTGCACAAACGGATACACGATCAGCATCGGCGCGGCGGCAACGATAATCGAGGAGAATTTGATCATCTCCGTCAGCTTGTTTAACTCCGCGTAGCCGCCGGAAATCATGCTCATCTGACTCGCGCTCGCCGAGCTTTTGATCAGGATATTCCGAAGCACCAGCGGCAGCGGGGCCTTCGCGGTTCCCGGCAGATAGATTAAGGAGGTAAACCAGTCGTTCCAGTAGGCAACCATGGAAAAGACCACCATCACAGCCATGATGGACCGGCTTAAGGGCACCACCACCCGCAGAAACGTCGTCCATTTCGAAGCGCCGTCAATCTCGGCAGCCTCGATCATCTCCTTCGGAATACTGTTCTCAAAGAAATTCCGCACGATAATCATATTTCCGACCGCAACGCCTCCCGGCAGAAACAGCGCCCACATATTGTTGACCAGGCCGGTCTGTTTTACAATCAGGTAAGTCGGTACAAGGCCGCCGCCGAAATACATGGTGATGATAAAAAAGATGCTGAAAAACTTCCTGCCCGGCAGCTCCTTCACGCTGAGCGGATACGCTGTGAGATAAAGCATCACGACGGAAAATACCGTTCCGACCACCGTATACTTAATGCTGTTTAAATAGCCCGTCACGATCGAGGGATCCGCAAATACCGCCTTGTACCCGTCAAAGGTAAACCCGCTCGGAAGGGCAAAGGTCTTTCCCGCGTAAACGTCATACGGGTTTGAGACGGATGCGACCAGCACATAATACAGCGGGTACGCCACAATGATCAGGATCACCAGGCAGACAGCTACCAGGATGATGTCGCTCGTTCTCTCGGAAAACCCGGTCAGTTTCCCTGCTTTTGATTTTGTTCTCATCTCGCACCTCCTACACAAAGCTGGTATCCTCGGACAACCGTTTTGAAATCTGATTGACCGCAATCAGCAGAATGATATTGACAATCGTGTTAAACAATCCGACAGCTGTCGAATAACTGTACTTCGCCCGTTCGATACCCTGCTGGTACACATACACCGCGATCACGTCGCTCACCGCCTTATTCAGGTCCGTCTGCAGCAGCCACACCTTTTCAAATCCGACGTTCATCAGGCCGCCTGCGCTCATGATCAGCTGCAGCACCATGATCGGCATCAGCTGCGGGATATCGATGTGCCGGATCCGCTGGAACATGGACGCGCCGTCCACCTTTGCCGCCTCGTACAGCGAGGTATCGATACTCGCTAAGGTCGCCATGTAGATGATGATACCCCAGCCCGCATCCTGCCAGATACCGGACGCGATATAGATCGTCCGGAACGCAGGCGCCTCCGTCAGAAAGTCGATGGAGGTTCCTGCCAGAAGGTTGATCAGGCCGCCCGAAGGGCTTAAGAAAATCCGGATCATACCGCAGATCACCATCGTGGAAATAAAATGCGGCGCATAGAGGATCGTCTGCGTCATCCGCTTAAACCTCTGAAAGCGCATCTGATTTAGCATCAGCGCCAGAACGACCGGGATCGGGAAGCTCCAGAGCAGGCCGTACAGACTTAACAGCACCGTGTTTTTGATCATCCTGCCGCAGTTCGGGGCTGAGAAAAACCGCTCAAACCATTCCAGCCCGACCCATTCGCTCCCCATCATGCCGCGGCTGGCCTTATAATCGCGGAATGCAATCTGTATCCCGTACATCGGTATGTACTTATAAATAATGGTCAGCACCACGGGCACAAGCAGCATGGCATACAGCTGCCAGTGATCCACGATCCGTTTTCCCAGAGATCTCCTGCGGGACACCACCGCCCCGGCCACCGCCGGTTTCTTCATTTTCATATCTCTCCTTTCCTTATATCCGAAGGTCCGCTATCTCTCCCCCGGATCTCACCTTTCCGTCTCATCTGCGCGCTTTTCGTGAAACGTTATTTTATATTTCATGAAAACCATAACACTATACCAAAACCAAGTCAATCTTTTTTTGGATTTTATTGGTTATCCTGACTATTTTCAGCATTACTGCTAATTTTATCTTCGTCATTTTATGCACATTTACCTATCATTTAGCTTGTAACGTTTCATGAAACGTTACGTGAAATAATCGCATAAAACATTTGCAAACCGCCAGAAAACAGAGTATAATCAAAGAAACAGGAGAAGAAAAAGATGAGAGAAAAATCGCAGGCTCCCACGATGAAGGATGTGGCAAGGGAGGCGGGCGTCGCGCTCGGCACGGTGTCAAAGGTCGTAAACGGCCTGCCGGTGGGCGACGCCTACCGGATCCGCGTGGAGGAAGCCATAAAGAAACTGAATTATCATGTGAACAGCTATGCGCAGGGGCTCAAGGCGGACCGCACCTACACGGCCGCACTCCTGATCCCCAATACGTACACCCCGTTTTTTGCGGATCTCGTGCACCATATCAATCTCGCCCTCTTAAGGCGAAACTACCGGATGCTGCTCTGCTGCACGGATTTCGATCTGAATCTAGAGCAGGAATACGTGCGGATGGCCCGGCAGAATAAGGTGGACGGGATTATCGGGCTGACCTATAACCCGAATCTCTCCATCGAGGAAAATACGCCCTTTGTGTCCATTGACCGCGCTATCGGCCCGGGGATCCCCTGCGTCGCCAGCGATAATTTTGCCGGCGGACAGCTCGCCGCGGAAAAGCTGTTCGATCTCGGATGCCGCCACGTCGCATTCCTGCGCACAGGCTCCTCCCTGACCAATGAGCCGAACAAACGGAAGGCCGGCTTTGAAAACGGCTGTCTCGCCCGCGGCCTTTCCTATGAGATGAAAATCTTAAACGACGGCGATTCCTATGACGAATTTGAACGCTTCCTGCGGGAACATATCACAGACGGCAGGCTTCTTTTTGATGGGATCTTCTGCGTAACCGATACCCTCGCCCACACCGTGATCCGGATGCTAAAAGGGCTTAGGTTTCGTGTCCCAAAGGATGTGCAGGTCATCGGCTTTGACGGCGTGCGGTATTTCGACGAATATGTGTGCTCCACCATCGTGCAGCCGGTTCCGGAAATCGCCCAGATGTGCGTGGATCTGCTGCTGCAGGAGAATATGCCGGCAAAGCCGCCGTTAGTCTGCCTGCCTGTCTCCTATGCGGCCGGCGGGACGACGCGGGAGGAGGGCTGACGGGGAGGTTCTGGGGAATCATAAAACGGACAGATCAATTTTCTATGTATGCATAAGCTACATCCAAAACACCATTTAATACCTCTTTCCATTCCAAATTGCCCACAAAATAATTCCTTTTCCTATACCGCTCCCACATCCCCGCCATTTCTGCATCCTTTTCTATCATAATAAGAGTCTCAGACATCTCCTCTTTCGAGAACACAGTTTCCCTCTTTTTACAGGTTGCACGAAATGCCTGCAATAAAATATCTTTATCAACCTTAGTATCGCATATTTTCATAATTTCATACACATCATAAAAATCTCTCAGTCTGGTGTTCGCAATTCCCCTTGCTAAAATTGTCTGTACTTTCTCCGCAAGCAATGTCTCTACATTATATGTAAGGAGTGGAATTGTTCTGTCTTCAAACATCAGTTTATATTCATATTCCACCGCAGATGGCGTGATTACGTCATCTGTCGAAATGTCAATCTTAATAACCTGTCTCAATCGCTCCAATTCAGCTTCAAGTATCATTCTGACACCGGGATATTCAAAATCCGTCATAATTTCCAACACAGAGGTAATGTGAAAAATAACACCATCTTCCAACGGAATATCACATATTTCAGAAACAATTTTCTGTGAATCATCCATATTCACCGGAAGTGATTTCACTGTTGCGTCAATATCCATGGTCGCCCTCATATCAATACCTATCATGGAAGCAACCAGCATACCGCCCTTCAGAATAAAATAATTGCGATAATCGGACACAGATACCCGCTCCAAAAATCGTTCCATAATAAAATTCCTGATCATTACTTTCGCAATATTGTTGTCCCCTTTTGAGATATTCCGCACCTTATCTTTTAGTTGTTTTGATGTATGGATCATTCAAGTACCTCCACATATTTCATCACTTCATCTCTCATCCCGAGCTTTTCCGCATATTTGATCAGTC
Organism: uncultured Roseburia sp.; assembly: GCA_947642555.1. Lineage (GTDB taxonomy): Bacteria > Bacillota > Clostridia > Lachnospirales > Lachnospiraceae > Roseburia. Next base: position 52,236 of record CANRSX010000008.1, read on the forward strand.
GGGACAATTTTTTGCCTTTTCCGGACATATATGTTTTCATGGCAATCTGAAAATTCTGTACTTCCATTTTATTTCTATCTGAAATCAGGTCACAGATACAGCGTTCTCTATCATAAACTTTAACCATATTTCCACTCATTGAAGGCATAGCACATACTCCGAGTCCGTAACTGCTTTTTGAGGCATATTTTACCTGCACATTCTCTGCTTTGAAATGTGTAGCATTATAGCCTGTCGGCACAGTAACACAAATTCCAGAATATTCTCTGTCTATTAAACCATGAAGATACAGTGCTGTTTCACCTGAGAAAATCACTGCTTTATTTCGCACCTGCATAATATACAGTTCGTCCGGCCACACATCATCTGTAATGTAAATACCCCTTGCAATTCTTTGCATGCCCTTTTCTTTGACATATTTTGACAGAACCGCCTTAGATATATTGCTCTCATTTACCATTGCGGATAGAAGATAACCATTATTTTTCTCTATCAGTTGTTGCAGTATATCATTTTTATTCACGAGATGCACCTCTTTACTTTCTCGCTTAAATTATATTCTATTTAAGCGAGAAAGTAAATATCAGAGAAAAAATTCATCATTTTCAAAAAACAACCCGGGCATCCGCCCGGACCGTTTTTTTCATTATGAAGGATGACCGCAAAACCCGTCCCCTGCCGCTTACTCTCCGACATACTCGCTCAGCTGCCGCAGGTATTCCGCTTTGATATCCTCAATCCCTGCCTCCTGTAATTTGCCGATAAATTCATCCAGCTTCGCCTCCGTGTCATCTCCGAATACGCCGAGATCAAAGGAAGTGGAATACTCGCTGACCAGCGACTCCACCACGGATTTCTGCGTCTTCACCGGCGTGTTGTCAAACGCGAATCCGTCACAGGGCCAGTAGTCTCCCAGCGTGCGCTCCTCGATGGGGCCGGTCAGCGACAGGGTCAGCTCGCTCTTTTCCAGCGTCGGATTCCAGCTGTTGCGGATCGCCCAGCCAAATCCGTCCCATGCGTAATTTGCCGCGGAGGGGCCGTCGCTTCTCGTGTTGGAGGCCTCGTCATAGATATAATGCTCCCCCTCGATACCTCCGACAAACAGAAGATTCAGCTCCCTGTCATTTTTTAAGAGATCGAGCACCATGGCCGCGCGCTCCGGATTCTCCGAGCTGTACGGAATCGCGATGGCATCCCCCGCATAATCCGAAAGACGGCTGGTGGTGTCCGGAAAAATATCATAAACCTCTACGTCCGTAATCCCATTTGAAGCCGCGTTCGCGATGGTGGAATCCACCTGATCCAGGCTGATATTGACACTGGCGCTCCTGCCCTGGGCAAAATAATCCACCGGGCTGACTGTCCCCGCAATGGCATCGGAGGGCCAGACACCCTTCTTCGCCCACTCCGCCATCTGAAGCGCATACTCCCGGTATTCATCCGTGAGATAATAATATTCTACTTCATCTGTCGAAAACGTGCCGTCGTCCTTCCACACGAAATAATCGCCCTTGATGATCTGAAGCATGTTATTCTTTACCTCGACGAACGCAAAGATCGCCGGAATAAAGGTAGGCATATTGTAAAATCCGTAGATCCCGGTTTCATTTTCCGCGATCGTGAACAGATAATTCTCATAATCCTCGAAGGAGGTCAGCTCCGGCAGGTTATACTTCTCGCGCAGATCCCCGCGAATCGCCACCAGGGGATAGTAGCTGCTGTAGGTGCTCTGATTTCTCGGCACACGGTACAGCGTTCCTCCGATCTGCGACTGCTTCCAGGCCTGCTCCGGCATCGTCGCCATGGTCTGCGGCATGTACGTATTTAAGAATTCGTCCGTCAGCTCCATAAAAGCGTTTTTACTCGCGTTTTCTGTAAAGTTTACCATGCCGCCCACGTAGATCAGATCCACCTTCTCCCCGCCGGAGAGCACCAGCGGATAGCGGGTTGCAAACTCGGAGAGCGGGATCACCTGCAGGTCTAACGTGGCATTGATCTTCTCCTGCAGCCGCTCGTTGATCTGCTCCACCACCAGGTCCTTATCCGTCGCTTCCCCTCCGATCACATACATGGTAATCTCGACGGGCTCTGAGGTATCGATTCCCGCATACGGATCAGAAGGATCCGCGGCGCCTCCCGCTTTTGTCCCTTCCGGCGTGGTTCCCGTCTGATCTCCCGCGGACGCATCCGCCTCCGTTCCCGCGGTCTTCTCCGCGTCCCCGGACGTATTCGCGCCTCCCGAACCGGAATCCCCGCAGGCGGCCAGCCCGGAAACGGCCATCGCCAGTGTCAGCAGCCATGCTGCAAGCCTTCTCTTCTTCATACGTAAAAACCTCCTTTTTCTTAATACTTTTATCACAGGACGGATCTTTTCATCCGTCAGGTTTCCTGATCTTCGCCCTCCACGGGCACACCCTTCGTCTGAGGATGATTATGTCGGCACACTATCCCTTCACTGCCCCCACCGTCAGACCCTTCACAAAATATTTCTGCAGGAACGGGTACACCAGCAGGATCGGCCCGGTGGCAATGACCGTCATGGCCATTTTCATCGTCTCCTGGGGCAGCGTCTGCTGCTGCATCATCTCTCCGGAGGACTGGGCGATCTCTTTTAACGCCTTGATACTGTTCAGCATGTTCTGCAGGAAATACTGCATCGTCCGCAAGGAATTCTCACTGATATAGAGCATACAGTTATACCAGTCATTCCAGTAGCGCAGCGCGTTAAACATGATCAGCGTCGCCAGCAGCGGCTTTGCCACCGGCAGCATGATACGCAGGTAAATCATCAGATCATTCGCACCGTCCATCTTCGCCGATTCCACCAGTTCGTATGGAATATCCTTAAAATAATTTTTCGCAATAATCGTATACCACACGTTAAAGGCCAGGGGCAGCACCAGGGCCAGCACACTGTTTTTAAAGCCCAGGTATTTCGTGCACCAGATATAGGTCGGCGTCAGTCCTCCGTTAAACAGCATGGTAAAAAAGAAGAAAAAGGAAAACTGATTCCCCCAGCGGAAATCCCTCCGCTGCAGCACATACCCGGTCATGGTTCCCAGAAACACGGCGATCAGCGTCCCGACCACAGTTGTCGATATTGTCATCCAGTACGCCTGTATGATCTGTGCCGGATTTTTAAAACAGAGCCGGTAGGCCTCCACGGAAAAATCTCTAGGCAGAAGGCTGTAGCCCTCCGTGATAATCGTACTCTCCGACGTAAAGGACGAGATCAGAATAATGTAAAACGGAAAGGCGCAGATAAATGCAAACACCCCGATCAGCACCTTCATCCCGATCTGCCTTGCCATATTATTTCCTGTTTTTGTATTCATAGCATTCCTCCAGCAGTCAGAACAGCGTATATTCCGGATCAATTTTTTTAATGACCCAGTTACAGAACACCACCGTCACAAAGCAGAGCACCGACTGATAAAGTCCCGCAGCCGCCGACATCCCCACATCACCGCTGGTCAGCAGCGAGCGGTAGACAAACAGGTCGATGATGTCCGCGACCTCCAGCACATTGGCATTGCTCCCCACCAGCTGGTAAAATAGGCCGAAATCTCCCCGGAAAATCTGCCCCACCGACAGCAGCACCATGATGATAATCGTCGGCTTGATGGACGGCAGGGTAATGTGGAAGACCTTTTGGAAAAACGAAGCCCCGTCCACATCCGCCGCCTCGTACAGCGACGAATCAATGCTGGTGATGGACGCCAGGTAGACGATACTTCCGTATCCGGTATCCTTCCAGATCCGAAAACCGATCAGAAGATACGGCCATACCCCCGTATTTGCATAGATATTGATCCCCTCCACACCAAACCGCGCGAGGATGTGGTTTAAAATACCGGTCTCATAGCCAAAGAGGCTCTGCACGATGGCCACCACCACAACCCAGGAGATAAAATAGGGCATAAACATCAGGGTCTGGCTGATCTTTTTAAACCACTTCCCCGTAATCTCGCTGAGCAGGATCGCAAAGGTCACCTGGAAAATCACGCCGAATACGATAAATGCCAGGTTGTACAGCAGCGTATTGCGCGTCAGGGGCCAAAGCTTTCTGGACAGGATCAGATACTGAAAATTCTGCAGGCCGTTCCAGGGGCTTCTTAAGATTCCGTCCACATAATTAAAATCCTTAAAGGCCAGCACAGCGCCAAACATCGGAATATAATGGAATATCACCACATAGACCACCGCGGGCGCCAGCATCAGAAGCAGGATCCGCGAATCCCTGATACTTTTTAAAATGCTTCCCTTCTTTTTCTTCCGCTTCATCCCACACCTCGTTTTCTTTTACATCAAACCGGCAGATCCGTCCGCGCAGGCTTCACTGTCCGATATACGTCTCCATGGTGGAACGCTCCCCCTTCGCGCCGATGGTGTAGCTCTCGAACTGTTCCTCCGAATTGATGCCCAGAAAGCTTCCCACATCATGCAGGGTATCCATATTGATCAGAAATACCGCCTGGGTTCCCGCCTGCCGCTCTTCCAGGAAGGAGAAAAGATACAGATGGTCGCTGATCTTCACAAAATCCGCCGGATTGGATGCCATCCAGCACAGATCCTTAAGCTGCATCACATACGTGTAGTAATACTCGGAAGAATAAATATGCTTGATCGCCATCCTGTCCTTAAAATAAGTCCATTGAATCGCCACGCCCACCAGCTCGTCCGTAAAGTGATGCAGCTTTGCCGTGCTGTCCGCTCCGGCAATCCGGCCAAAGTGGAAGGTTCTCGCCACCTCCCTGGCCTCGCAGCCGTTTCCGAACTGTGCATGGATCAGTGTGACCAGCCCCGTGTTCTCATCGATCACCAGCGTCCGTGCCTGGGGCGGGCAGGAGCCCTTAATCACATGGTGCACAAACCAGATTCCTTCCTCCGCCTCATGTCCCTGGTAATATTCCTCATGACATTCTGCGCCCTGTCTCCATGTCAGCTCATGAAGTCCGGTAAAACAGTAGCTGCAGGTCTCGTAATCGTCAAACGTAAAATCAAATATTTTTCCGATGAGCTTCTCCGAATAGGCCGGCATGTAATCTCCCTGCAGTCCTCCGGATCCGTACTGTTCCGGTGTGCTCTCCTCGAATTTTTTCTGAACCTCTTCCCCGCTGATACTGCGCCAGCGCCTTACCATTCTCTCCATATTAAAACCATGCCTTTCCGTAACCTGCGAATCTGGGCCGCAGGCACAAATCTGCTCTTTGTTCTGCAGCCATCATAACATCATACATCCGCCGGTTTCATCTGCAAAATCTTCATGTTTTTACACTTTTTACACCTCCTGATCACACTTTATTTATCTTTTCCTCTTTTTTTGTATAATAGTGATAAACCTGGATGATAGTAAGGAACGGGGCGATGTGATATGACAATATTGATACTGGACGACGATTTTTTCGTACGCAAAAATATGATAAACGGCATAGACTGGGCGGCGCTTCACATTGATACCGTTCTGGAATGCGATAACGGAAGGGATGCGATCCGCCTCTGCGGGCAGCGTCGGATTGATCTGATCATCTCGGATATCTGTATGCCCGGATTAAACGGCATCGAATGCATCCGGCAGATCTCCTCCTTCTGCCCTGGCATCCGTTTTCTCTTTATTTCCGCCTATCCGGAAAAGGAATATTTAAAAGACATTATAAGACTCCATGCCGTCAGCTTTCTGGAAAAACCGATCATAATGGATGAACTTGCTTCTGTGCTGCGGACGCAGATCTCTGAGATGGAACAGGAACTGCTGCGCGATTCACAGATCAGAGAAGCCTCCAGCCTGCATTCCCGCCAGAACGGGATCCGGCTGGCCAGGCAGCTCTCCGATCCTGCCAGCGATCCCGGCGCGCTGCTGCATACCGCCATGGAAAGCGGTTTCTGGCAGCAGGACGCCTCTTATCTTGCGGTCATGATATCATTTTCCAAAAATTTTTATGACGCCATGGAACCGGATTTTACGGAATATTTTTATAATGCCTGTGAAGCACGCCTTGACGACAGGATCCGGATGATTGCCTGCTTTCACAGGCACAACCTGTCCGTATGGCTGTCAGGTCCGTTTCTGCAGCGCGCCATACAGCTGACAAAGCAGTTAAAGCCGCTCCTTTTGTCCGTGCTGGAAGAACACCTGCTGCCCGCGGATGTCCGCTTCCGTATCGGCATCGGAAACATTGTATCTTCTTTTTCGATGCTGAAAGACACCTACCGTCAGGCATGCATTGCCCTTCAGAAAGCATTCTTTCTCCCGGAGGGCTGCTGCTATTTCTATCAGGATATTATTTCAGAGGAAGCTCCGTTTCCTTTTACGCCGGATCTCCTGAACGACTGGCGGCAGTATCTTTTGGACGACCGCCTCTCCGATGTGGCAGATCAGCTGGAGCTCCTCTACGCCCGGCTGCAGACAAAGAGCAACACGCTTCCGTCCGTCATCTGTCATTTTTATTGTGAGACCGCGGAACTGCTGTCTGAATGGTGCAGCCGGCACGGCCTGTCCTGTTTTACGGATTTTGAAAATAAATATCTGCTGTTTGAAGAGCTGTCGGGGTTTTTGTATCTGCGGGAGCTTCATGCCTTTCTGATGGAGCATCTCCGGCGGCTGATGGCCGTGGAAAGCTCCTGGAATTATGGAAATGAGACGGTTAACCGGATCGCCCGCTACATCAGCCTGCATTACAGCGACCCGGATCTCTCCCTCAGCGAGATCAGCGAAGATGTGCATATGGCACAAAATTATATCGTCGGCCTGTTTAAAAAATATACCAGTATGACAATCAACCATTATATTGCAGATCATCGTATTGCCATTGCAAAAAATCTCCTTCGGACGACGGAAAAATCCGTCAGCGATATCGCGAAGGAGACCGGATTTCGCAACGGCGGCTATTTTTCAAAAGTATTTTATAAACATACCAGACTGACCCCCAATGAATACCGAAGGAAAGGTACCTCCACATGAAAAGATTCCGCCTGAATATCACGCCAAAACTGTTCCTGGCCTTTCTGCTGTTTTTATTTCTGCCGCTGATCGCCTTTACCGCATCGCTGTATCTGTACACGGTCCGGGCTTCAAAAGTGGAAATTCTTGCCTCCATTCAGAGCAGCTTTGATCAGAGTCATGCCGCCATCGATAACAAATTAAACTATATCCAGAGCTCGAGCTATTATTTCTTAAACAGCAGCAATCTCCTTGTCCTGGCATCCGAAACCCCCGACACCCTTTCCACGCAGGCCCAGCTGGATCTGAAAAATTCACTGTCCCTGCAGTTTCTCTCGGAAAATTTCAGCGGTGATATCGCGGACACCTATCTGTTTATCCGGACCCCCTTTCCCCTGCTTGAAGTGTCCGACAAAATCTATGCGATCTCCGACGTGTCGGACAATCTGTGGCTTCAGTATACGCTGTCCCGCCCGTCCTACAGCTGTTTTATTCCCGCTCCCTTCTATGAGCGGGATCCTTCCGACGTGCCCGCCAGCCTGTCTCCGGACAACTGTCTTTCCTTTGTGCGGAAAATCCCTGATCCCAATAACTATCAGGAGATCTCCGTCATCGTCCGCTTTGATTTTAAAAAAAGCTCCCTCGATGAGCTGCTGGCGAACGCCAACTGTACTCCCAGAAGCCAGACCTGGCTGATCGACGCCTCCGGGAACCTGGTCACCGGCACCAGCGCATCTCTGCCGGATTCCCGGTATCTGAACTGCTCCACCGTCAGCTTTACCCAGAGCACCTGGGATTCCTTCGAGGCGGAGGGGCAGACTTATATCCTTGGCAGACGATGGCTGCATTATGCCGACTGGTACTTAGTCTCCGCGATCCCAGAGCGCGACATTCTCTCGAACGGCTCTTCCATGGGACTGCGTTTTATCCTCCTCGCCCTTCTGATGCTGGTGTGTACGATGCTCTGCCTGTTTTCTGTCTCCGTATCCATCACCAGCCGGATCCGCCTGCTCGCCCAGAATATGCACAATTACAATCACGAGAATCCCAGCCTGATCCCCGCGAGCCTTCATCAGGACGAGATCGGTACGCTGATCGACGAGTACAACAATCTGATCACACATATCCGTGATCTGCAGATCCAGAAAGAACGGCAGGAACAAGAGCTGCGCTCCTCTGAGCTTCGGATCCTGCGTGCGCAGATGAACCCGCATTTTCTGTATAACACCCTGGAAATGCTTCGCTGGTACGCCGGAAATCATGACAAAACCATGGTGGATGAAATCATACGTCAGCTGTCGACCTTTTATAAGCTCAGCTTAAACCATGGTCTGGAATATTACCGGGTGGAGGATGAAGTGCTTTTGCTAAAGACCTATTTTAACATCATGAACATGCGCTATCAGAATACCATGCGTTTCGAGACAGAGGTCGATCCAGAAATACTGCCCTGCCGGATTCCGATCATCCTGCTGCAGCCGATCCTGGAAAACGCGATCATGCACGGCATCCTTCTTAGTCCGGGCAAATCCGGTACCATCTGCTTTGTCGGCACGCAGGACGGCAATGCACTGCGCTTTTCCTTCCAGGATGACGGCGTCGGCATTGATCCCTCCACCATGGCCGCCATCAATGACGGCACCTTTTTCTACCCTCACTCCGCCGGTTCCGGCGGCAACAGCATCGGCATCCGCAACATTGCCGGACGGATCCGCCTGCTCTACGGAGAGGAATACGGGATTACATTCTCGCGCCCGGCGTCCGGCGGAACTCTTGCTGTGATCCGGATCCCGGCGGATGATGCGCTTTAACGCGTTGGCGTCTGTGCTTGACAAACTCCTGTTTTGTATTTATCGTAATGCTCATCCGGCAAAAACTGCGAAGTAAAAAGCATCCGGAAAATACAGGAGGTTTTTATGAAACGCGTTGCAATCCTTTTTTACATTCTGGCCGGCAATATCCTGCTGGCATTCGCCGTATGTGCATTTGTGATCCCGAACAATTTTATGCTGGGAGGCTCCACCGGAATCGCCCTTGTGATCCGTTCCCTGATTCCCGCTCCGGTCTCGGTGATCACGGCAGGCATCAACCTGCTGCTTTTTCTGCTTGGTTTTTTGTTTCTCGGGAAAAAATTCGCGATGACCTCGCTGCTCTCAACCATCCTCTACCCTGTCATCTTAGCCATTTTCGAGACGCAGTCCATGGGCGCCTGGTTTGCGCCGGACACCCTTCTGTCCGCTGTCTTTGCCGGGGTTCTGATGGGGAGCGGCATCGGCCTTGTGATCCGTGCCGGAGGCTCCACCGGCGGTATGGATATCCCGCCGTGCATCCTGCAGAAGGTAAAAGGCATCCCCGTCGGGAATTCCATGGTATTTTTTGATATTATCATCCTCGCCCTGCAGATCCTCCGCGGCGGATGGGACGGCATTCTCTACGGAATCGTGGTAATTGTCCTCACCTCCGGCATGGCAAACCGCATGCTCCTCTCCGGCGAGCGGAAGATCCAGCTGATCATCATCTCCCCGGACTACGAGACGATCGCAAAAGCCGTGCTCGAAGAGCTGGATCGCGGACTGACCTTTTTTGATATCGAAACCGGCTACTGCAACGAGAAGCAGAAGGCTGTCTTTTCGGTGGTTTATGCGAAGCAGTACCCTCTGCTCCGGGACTGTGCGCTATCGATCGACCCGAACGCCTTTATCGTGGCCGCGCCGGTCGCGAATGTCAACGGGAGAGGGTATACGCTCTCGAGGTAGCGGGATAACCCGCTTCTGAAAGCTGCATATTCTTTCAGCATTTCGCTGTATTCCGGCTTTTCATAAACACCTTTCAAAATCCGTCGGAGCGTACCCGCCTGTGTAATCGTACATTCAATTTTTACTTAAAGCTGATACAAAATTTCTCCAATATCTCCATTGATACAAATAGATTTCTTTTTTATTTCATCCGGCGCATATGCCTCTCCGTAGTTCAGGCAGACATAAACAGCATCCTTCCATTCATGCGTCATGCGCCAAAAGCTGTATTTTACGATTGCCGGCGTATTGAATCCGACTGCTGCCTCTAAAAACAGCACTTTCCTGTTCTGATGTTTTCGGAGAAATTCTGCATACCGCTCCGAGGCCAGATGCCATCCTTCATCCTCCGCAAAGGTATGGTCTGCCCGGAGGTTCATGCTCATGGGTTCCCCGCACCTCGGGCAATGCGGAACAAGATCCGACGGAACCGCCATTTCAGGTGACACGCCTTCCGGCAGAATCAATGCACCATCCGGATCAGTCACATAGCCCTGTGCTTCCACCATGCTCCGGATAACGGTCTCATTATCATAAGTATTCGGATGACAGGGCCTGCTGCACTGAAACAGCCCATAATCCCCCTGGGTGTAGAACAGCCGTTTTTTATCAAATCCGGCCTTTTGGAAGCAGTGATCTACATTCGTGGTCAGGACAAAATAATCTTTGTCTTTCACCAGTTCATACAGCTTCTGGTAAACCGGTTTCGGCGCATCCATATACCGGTTGATATAGATATACCGGCTCCAGTACGCCCAATGTTCTTCCAGCGTATCGTATGGGTGGAACCCGCCGGAATACATATCCCTGAAATGATACTTTTCCGCAAAGTCATGGAAGTATCTCTCAAAGCGTTCTCCTGTATATGTGAAACCCGCCGAAGTGGATAATCCCGCACCTGCTCCTATAATGATCGCATCTGCTTTCTGTAAAAGCTCTCTGAAACGCTCCGCTTTATCCGAGCAGTCTTTTGTAAATGTCGTAATCTTCCTGTTTGAAAACATTGAATACCACCTTTTCAAGCCTTTTATCTGCCTGCAAAAAACGGGCAACTGTCTGTACCGCAATTTCAGCCGCTTTTTCCTGCGGAAAATGAAATTCTCCTGTGGAAATGCAGCAAAAAGCGATGCTCTTTAAGCCTTTATCAGATGCCAGTTCCAAACAGGATTTATAACAATCCGCAAGCTGCTCACAATGCTTTTTTGTTAAAACGCCAGATACAATCGGTCCGACTGTGTGAATGACATAGCTGCATGGGAGATTGAATGCGGGTGTAATTTTCGCTTTTCCTGTCGGCTCGTCATGTCCCTGCTTTGTCATCAGCTCATCGCAGGCCAGACGCAGCTGGATACCGCTGACGCTGTGAATGATGTTATCCACGCAGGAATGGCATGGCACAAAGCAGCCCCTTAAAGCACTGTTGGCGGCATTGACAATCGCATCTGTCTTTAATGTGGTAATATCACCGCGCCAAAGGACAAGTTTATGACTGACAGGCGATGCGGGCAGGGCATTACTGTCGGTGATCCCTTTTTTCTCAACCTCTGCACTTAGATATTCGTCCTGCACGTTCAGAAATTCCTTTCCAATCGGACGAGGGGAGCGTATGTTCATAAGGCTTCTAAGCAGCCGTTTCTGTTCTTCCGTATTATCTGGAATTTCCATATCCTTATATTGCGGCAGCTCTGATAAAAGCTCCTTAATCAGATATCGTCTTTTTTCGCTATGTGTCATGGCTCAATCCTCCTTTATCCCAGAAGCCTTTCTGTCTGTGTCACTGCGCTCCCCTTCCTGCTGCCCGCAAAGGGCAGATCGGGCCGGCCTATTCCGCCACAACAGAAATCCTCTGCTGAATGTGAGCTCCGTTTAACGCTTCATCAACCATGGCAACCGCATAGTCGGCATAACTGATTACGCTTTCCCCCTTAGCGTTCAGCGTCAGCTCTTCGCCGCCCAGAATGTATGCTCCGGTTTTTGCTCCGTCCGCCTGAAAATCTCCGGCAGGGCTTACATACGTCCATTTTACATCCGTCCTGGTGCGGAGTTCATCGAGCGCCCTGCCCATGCTGGAAGCAAGCGGCCTGAACATTTCCGGGAAATCGGCCCCGTCCATAACCTGTGCGGTATGCTCCGGATTCACATACAGGCTGCCCGCGCCGCCGACAACGAGAAGTCTTGTTTCTTTGCCGCTTACAAGGTCGCAGAGATGTTTCAGAGAAGTGCTGTGCTGCGGCAGGGTTTCCGGCGTCCATGCCCCGAACGCGTCAATCACAACGTCAAAGCCCTCCAGATCTTCTGCATTCAGGTCAAACAGATCTTTCTGAATGACGTTTGCTGCTGCCGACCTGTTCTCTCCACGCACAACAGCGGTAACGTCCGCCCCTCTTTCGACAGCTTCCCTGACAATTAACATTCCCTCTTTGCCGTTTGCACAAACAACTGCGATTTTCATCATTATCATCCTCCTGAGTTTTATTTTTTTCGCGGCTTGTTTTCCGCCGCCTGCAGGATTATAATATCTCTGTACGGAAAAAACGTAAAGTAAGCACTTTATTGTGCCATAGTTACCAGACAGAAACTATTGTGAAGAAACGGGGGTTTTTATGGAAAAAAATTTACCTGCCTGCCCGGTAGAAACGACGCTGATGCTGATCAGTGACCGCTGGAAGGTGTTAATTATCCGTGATTTATTAGACGGTACAAAACGATTCGGAGAACTCAGGAAATCGATCGGAAATGTATCTCAAAAGGTTTTGACGGCAAATCTTCGTTCCATGGAAGCCAGCGGGCTGCTTACCCGGAAAGTATATCCGGAAGTGCCGCCGCGGGTCGAATACACCCTGACGGAAACAGGTCACAGCCTAAAGCCGGTTTTGGACGCCATGGTAGCATGGGGGACGGAATACAAACAGAAAACGTTAAATTTTAATCAGCCTTCGCGCTGACGGTCCCCCAGAAAGCTCAGCGCATAGATCCCCGACACGGCGAACGCGCACGCCCCGAAGAAATAGTAAAACGGGCGCGTCCCAAGCCGTTCTAACAGAACCCCGGCGAACAGATTCCCCACGATGATCCCCAGGGAACCGGCGATGGTGTAGAGCGTATGCGCCGTCGCCTTAAACTCCGCAGGAGCCAGCTGATAGACGTAATTGAATCCGCAGGAGAAATTGAGGCTGTTTGCCGCTCCAAAACAGATCCCGCAGCAAAGCAGTGCAATGAGCGAGCCGGAAGCCCCCTGTCCAAGGGCCGTGATCCCGAAGAGGACGCCGCTTGCGATCACCAGCGCAGGCAGGGAAAACCGGTTCCGCAGACGCGCCAGAAGAATAAGAAACGGCACCTCGAGAAGCGCCTCCCACCCGATGATGATACCCAGCAGCGCCGTGTCAAGCTTCGCCTCCGTCAGAATGTAGGGAAGGAAGACAAAGGGGGGATTGATAAAAATATTTAAGGCGAAAAAAAAGAGCAGCAGCGCCGCAAACCGCCGGCTGAAAAACAATTCCGCCAGTCCCTGCCGCTTCCCGGCACTCTCATCCACCGCCGCGCCCGCTCTCTTCCCGGCACTCTCATCCGCCGCGCCCGCGTCCCCGGCATCCCTTACGGTCAGGGCATATGCCCCGCAGACAAGCAGCAGGGCGCCTCCCGCCAGGTAGGTCGCCTCCACCGCCCGCGTCTGTGTCGTCACCGCGTACAGCGCGGTCACCAGAAGCGTTGCCGCCACGCTGCTCACGCAGGAGCCGATCGAGCCCCCGGCCCGGGCGATGCCGTAGCGGAATCCCTCCTGCGCCGCGCCCCGGACGATCCAGTTCTCGACCATCGTGCAGGCCGGTCCGCGGAACAGGCAGACGAGCGGCCACCAGAGCAGCGCCAGCGGAATCTGAAAAAGATACAGGGGCGCGGCGGCCGGGAACAGCAGATATCCTGCTCCCGTTACGCAGACCGCGGCGACCGTCACCCATTTCACCGTCCGCAGCCGGTCGCTTAACCGGCCCGCCAGATAATTTCCGATCATCCCCGTCGCAGCTGCCGCGCTGCTCACATAGCCCACTGCCGCGCCGGAGAAGCCCAGCGACTGCAGATACACCGTCAGATAATTCGCCAGGTACAGCCCCAGCCAGAACAGGACGGCCAGCACCGTGTAGCGCAGCAGCTCACGCCGGCTCAACGCTCCTCCTCATGCAGCCATGCCAGCCGCATAATTCCCCGCAGAAACTCATGCATCGGCTGCTCCATCGCCAGCACGAGATCTCCCATCCGCGGTCTGATCTCCCCCGCGTCGATGATCTGCTTTGCCACCTCGTACATTTTCAGCTTGTAGCCCGTCGCATAGTTTAACTTATTGATCCCGCGCGCAAATGCCGCCTTTAACTGATCCTCCGGCACCCCGGTGCCGCCGTGGAGCACGAGCGGAACCTCCGTCGCCGCATTGATCTGCTCCAGTCGCTCCAGGTCGAGCTCCGGCGCCGACACATAGCTTCCGTGAGCGGTTCCGATGGAGACGGCAAGAATATCCACCCCGGTGCGCTCGATAAATTCGACCGCTTTATCGACACGTGTAAAATTATCTGCGTTCTTATAATCATCCTCGTTTGCGGCGATTCCCACATGCCCGAGCTCGCCCTCCACGTCGATGCTCAGCGCATGGCAAGCCTTTACCACCTCCGCGGTCTGACGCACATTTTCCTCAAAGTCAAGATGCGAGGTATCGATCATCATGCTGGAAAATCCGCCCTTTACCGCCTCCATGGCGGTGGCAAAATCCGGGCCGTGGTCTAACATCAGCCCCACCGGCACGCGCACCTTCGACGCGAGATCCCTGGTCACCGCCGCGAACGTGCTGAAGGGCATGATCGCCCGGTCCGCCGGATAAATCATCATGATCACGGGGATCTGCTCCTCCTCCGCCGTGTCGATGATCCATTTGATGCTCTCTAAGTTAAATGCGTCAAAGCCGATCACACACCGCTTCTGCTCATCCGCATATTTTAAAATATCTACCGCTTTTTCCAGTGCCATTTTTTACTCCTTTCCGCCGCCTACACCCGGTCCGCACAGATCCCGAGGTATTCGCATGCTTCTTCCAGAATATCCCCGTATGTCCCATACAGCGCCGAAATATGATGGATATAGGGTCCTTTCACCAGCCTCCGCTCCCAGGCAGGCCAGTCGTTCGTCTCGAGCCATATGTAGTTTCCATTGGTCGGCGGCCCGTCCGTGGTATGGCCTTCTCCGATAAAAAGGCTGTACTTCCCGTGGCTTCCGCCAAACCGGCACACTGTGACTTCCCCGTCCTTTAACGGAAACTGTCCCAGGCAGTGTTCCATCCGCGGCGTCACCCCCTGCTTCGCCAGGCCGGAGGGCGCCGGTCCGCAGTGCCACAGCAGCTCCGCATTGTCATTTTCCGGATGACGGATCGTTAAATCGGCGAGAAATGTCGGCTCCTGCCATAAGCCCGCGGCCTGTAACAGAACAGATGAGATCGCGCCGTGAAGATCGCACTCGCAGGCCACCGGCAGATTCCGCGAAATCAGGTCCGCGAAGCCCGCGCAGGGCATGATCCCATAGGAGGAGCTGAAGGTCCGCCAGCACTCGCTGGCAAAGCAGTTACACTCGTATTTTTCCGCGAGGAAAAGGATCGCCTCCTCCATCGCCGCAATTTTTTCCAGCGCATCCTCCTCCATCGCGGAGGTATCGTACGCCTGTTTTAGCCCGGAAAGAATCTCCTCCATCCGCGCCGGGCGCTCCTTTAAGATGCGGCCGATCTCCATGTTGATCTCCGTGTAATCAATGGTCACGATCTCCGCGCCGAATTTCTCCAGCAGCTCATTTTCATTTACCTTTACCGTGAGGAAGGTGCGCGGCCGCACACTGATCTGCCCGATCCGAAGGGTTCGGAATGCCCGTACCACGCTCGCAATCCGAAAAAACCGCTCCACCCCCGCCTCAAACTGCGGATCCTCCGTCCGGCAGTTCTCCAGGTAGGTATAGGGCACATTGTAGTGGTCGAGGATCATCCCGGAGGCAAAGAGCCCGCACTGGGTGTCCGTCTGCCTGGGTCCGCACTGCGGCGGCCTCTCATCCCGCGGCCCCCAGAGCAGCAGCGGCTTTCCCAGAAGCTTTCCAAGCAGCGCCGTCGCCTCCTCCGACCCGAAATTCACGTGGGGGACGATCAGGGCGTCCACCTCTTTTTCCTGAAAAACCTTCGCGATCTTTTTTGCGTCGGAGGGAAAAATCATCAGCCCCTCCTCGTTCACAAAATCGGCCGTCACCACCTTCGCCCCGAAACGCGTTGCAATCTCACAGATCTTCTGCTGTACCTGCGCTTTTCTCTCGTGCGCATAGTGAAGCTTAAAATCCTTTGTATCTCTCCTGGTCGGCGCAAGTCCGATCACCAGCTGTTTTACACTCATCCTGCCTCCTTCCTGCAGACACATCCTCTTTTTCTAATGCGGCCCGTCCATCTTGGCAAAATAGTACATGGCGTCCGTATCCGTCTCGATCGCGACATGGGGGCTTCTCTCACACGCCACGCTTTCCGTCACAAACTCCGCCGCTTCCATTCCCTTTGCAGACGCCCTCACCCGGATGGTTCCGGGCACTGTCGTCGTGCGAAGGATCAGCTGGCAGATTCCGCCGAAAAGCTTTCGTCTCAATTCCGTGGCCCCCAGCGTATCGTAGGGATCGTTGTTTGACACCGCGAGCACCTGCACCGGGCCCTCCGTCTCAAATTCCACCAGATCATCCGACCAGTATACGGGATTTCCCGCCGCGTCCTCTGCCCCGACAGACAGGATGATCACGTCGGTCCGGTTCGCCCGCACCTGGGCACAGGACCGCTCCGCCCGGGCATACTGTCCGGCTGATTGCCCGGCATACTGCTGTTTTTCATCGTCCGCCGGCCTGGCATACTGTCCGGCAAAAAAATCTGTCTGCTCCCGCCGCAGCGTCAGCCGCACCGGCACCCCGGTCGTCCGGATCACATCCTCCGCGCAGACCGTCTCCCCGTCATACGCCACGGCGCGCAGCTCACCCGGCTGATACGTCACCGTAAAGACGGTACGGCGGTAGGGATTCACCTGCTGCCGTCCCAGGGAAGTCCCGTTTACAGACAGCTCCACTTCCTTCGCATTGCTGTACACCTTTACCCCGACGGGCTCCCCCTCTTTTCCGGTGTGGTTCCAGTGCATCGGCCAGATTTTTACAAAGGGCTGTCCTTCGTCCCACATCTGTTTATAAAACCAGGTATTCTCCTTCGGCGTCCCGGTGGGTTCAATAATGCCGCTCCTGGAATAGATGCGCGGCCATCCTCTCGACTCCCCGCGGTAACCGAAGGCGACCCACTTGAACATCCCCATAAAATAGGGCCGCATGTCCACGCTCTCCCAGTCCTCGCCGCTGCCGTCGCCCATAATCCCGTATTTTAACATCTTTCCGCCGATCTCCGAGGACACCAGCGGGATCTTTGGGAACCTCTCGTGGATCTCGTCAAACAGCTCGGACTGGTAATTGATGCCGATGATATCGGAGGCTCCCGCCGCGCCGCTTCCGTCCGTACAGCCGCCGTCCATGGCCATCATGATGGGGCGGGAATCGTCGTATTTCCTGGCCTCATGGCGCATGCTGCTCATGATCCGCTGCCCGCGCTCTGTCCCCTGGATGCGCTCCTCATTTGCCATGGACCACATCACGATACAGGGATGGTTGCGGTCCCGCATCATCATTTGGCCAAGCTGCTCCAGATCCTCCTTCGCGCAGCCGAACCACCGGTTTTCATCCATGACCATGATGCCCAGCCGGTCGCAGAGATCGAGGACCTCCGGCGTGGGCGGGTTATGGGAACAGCGGTAGGCGTTTACGCCCATCTCCTTTAGGGTTTTCATCCGGTATTCCCGCACCGCGTCCGGAACCGCCACCCCCAGGTTCGCGTGATCCTCATGGGCGCAGACGCCCTTTAATTTTACCGGATTCCCATTGATCCGCATCCCCTCCGTCGTGAAGGAAAGGGTCCGGAATCCGAAGGTCGTGTCATAGGAATCGATCTCTGCATCATCCTGCCAGATACCGGTCCGCATGGTGTAAAGCGCTGGATTCTCCGGCGACCAGAGGGCCGGATCCGCTGCCTCAAGCTGCATCCTGCTGACGCTGATCTCCCGCGGCGCCGCGGTGAGAGATTCCCTCGCGCTGGCCACGCAGTTTCCCGCCGCGTCCAGGATCTCGTTTACGACGCAGACCTCTGTCTCCTCATATAAGATGCTGCGGATTTTTGTCTCCGCCGTGACGCACCAGCGCCCGGTTCCCGCATCGTCCTCCGGGATTTTCCTGGCATCCACATAAGTTCCCCAGTTTTCCACGGCGACAGGCGCTGTCTTTATCATCCACACATGTCGGTAAATTCCCGCGCCCTCGTACCACCAGCCCTCAAAATCCGTGGTATCCACATAGACGGAGATCTCGTTTAACATATCCCCGTAGTCCACGTACTCGGTGATCTCAAAAGCAAACGAGGTGTAGCCGCAGAAATTCCGGTACAAAAGATGTCCGTTTACATACACCGTCGCGTGGGTGGACACCCCGTCAAACTGTAAGACAATGCGTTTTCCCTCATCCTCCGGCGAGAGGGCGAACAGCCGCCTGTACCAGCCGTTCTGACGCGGCACAAACCCCTCCGTGTCGCTGGCGGAAAAATCCACGCCGCTCGCGATCGCGTAATCATGCGGCAGATCCACAAGCTCCCAGTCGCCGTCGTAAAAGCTGGCTGCCGCCGGCCCTCTGCCCCGCTCCGCCTTGGTGTGCAGATAATAATACATCATGTTGTTCGGAACCGGGCGATTCAGGTTATCTAAGTGAAACCGCCAGGCAAAATCCATCCCAAGCTTTTCCCGCATTTCCTTCCTCCATTTTCTGTCAGTCTGTAAACGCGTGATACTGTTCTGTCCATACCTCGCTGTAAATCTTTCCTTCCGAATTCCACGCCTCCTCGACGGCGCTCTTCCACTCGGCTTCGCCCCACTGGCCGCTGACCACCTTGGCGCACGCCTCGTTAATCACCGTGTCGGAATCGCCGGTTAAGAATTCCGCTTCCGTGCCCGTCAGATCATACGGCACGAACCAGTCGCACGCCTCGATCGTCTCTAACGAATTAATCTTATCCTGCAGCTCCTTTACCTGTACCGGCTTCCACTCCTCCGGATTCACATACTGCGCTGCATAGGTGGTCTCGTCGTACCACTCGTTTAACAGATAAAATCCGAGATAGCTCTCCGCGTAATTGTCCGCCAGCACATATTCCTTTTTGCTGTCATCTGCATAGGACCACTCGGTTCCCTCGAACCCGTGGGCACACAGCATGTAGTTGTCCTCGTTTTCAAACATCCAGTTTAAAAGCTTCGCCGCCCACTTCGCGTTCTCACTGTTCGCGTTTAACACAAGCTCCGGCTGATACTCCGGATTCATTCCCCATGCCCCCGTGCCGCCTGCCGGGAAATCCGTAAAGTTGTCCAGCGAGACATATTTCACCGCACTATCCGGGTCATTTTCAAAAATCGTCGTGGACGGGGAAACGCCTGCGTTGTAGGGTCCTGTCCAGCCTCCGGCGCGGTCCGCTGAGATTAAATCAAAGCCATCCTGAAGACTCATGGTCTGATACTCAGAGTGCAGCCAGCCGTTTTTGTACCACTTCTGCAGCTCCTCCAGGAGCAGGTAGCTGTTCTCATGCATGTACCACGGCATGATGGTCCCGTCCTCCGTCAGATAGCGGTCGCCGAAGAAGCCGAGATAGAAGGGCCGGAAATCGCTGTTTTCCATTCCCATAAAGGTCATCATCGGGATCTCGTTGTCATTTCCGTTTAAATTCTCGTCGATCACACCCTGGAAGTAAGCCTCCAGCTCTTCCATGGTCGTGGGGCACTCCATATTCATGGCATCCAGCCAGTCCTGGCGGATCGCAGGCACAAACTGTTTGGAAAACAGCTCCTTCCTGGGAAGGGCGTAGATCGCGCCGTCCGCCGTGGTGCAGCCCCGCAGGGAATCCTCGTTTAACCTGGCCTTGACATTGGGCATGTCGTCCAGATACTCATCCCAGGGCTTTAACGCGTTTTTCTGAAAATACTGGTTCCAGTTTCCGGCGTCCTCGGTGACATTTAACACGTCCCATTTATCGCCAGATGTAATCATCAGATTGATCTTCTCCGACCAGGAATCCGTCGGCACCACCACCAGCTCAAAATCGACGCCGGACTCCTCCTTGATCTTTGCGAGCACCGCCTCGTTATTGGACTTGTTCTCGATATCGTTGATCCCGCGCACCACAAAGACCACCGGCTCCGTCTGCACCTCGTCCGCGGCATCCGCCCCCTGGCCGCCCGAAGCGTCCGCTCCCTGGCTGCCGGACGTTTCCGTTCCGCCCGCGGCCGGTTCTGTCGCGTCCTTCTCATCCGGCGTTCCCCCGCAGCCGGTAAGAAGCGCTGCGAGCAGTGTCGCGCACAGACCCATGGAAACCAGTTTTTTCATCTCGTGTCTTCTTCCTTTTCTCATGTTCTCCTCCTTTGACTCTTTCCGCGCACCCGTATCATGCGCATGTAAGTTTAGCGGTCGCCCCGTTCATCCCTTCACGGATCCGACCAGTACGCCCTTTACAAAATATTTCTGAATAAACGGATAAACGCACAGGATCGGTATGGTCGCCACCACGATGCACGCCATGCGGATCGCCTCTGCAGGCGGCTTTGTCACCGAGCTTGACGCCGCGAAATCATAAATATTGGAATTCGCGATCAGCTGCTGTAACAGATACTGGATCGTCCACATATTTTTATCCGAGATATACAGCATGGAATCCCACCAGGTATTCCAGTGAAACACCGCGTAAAACAATCCGATCGTCGCGATCGACGCTTTCGAGAGCGGCAGGACAATCCGCATCAGGATCGTAAAATCGTTCGCCCCGTCGATCTTTGCCGATTCCTCCAGAGAATCCGGAATCTGCATAAAAAAGTTCCGCAGAATGATCAGATTGAACGGATCCACCAGGTGCGGGATCACGTATACCCAGAAGGTATTGGTGAGTCCCAGGCTCCTGATCAGCAGGAAATTCGGGATCATGCCGCCTGAAAACCACATCGTAAACGTGATCAGCACCGTTAAGAATTTCCGCGCCGGATATTTTTTCCGCGACAGCGGGTATGCCAGCAGGGATGTGATCAGAATGTTTAGCGCCGTGCCGGCCAGCACCCGGAAAATCGTCACCAGGTAAGAGCTCCAGATGCTCGGGGACGATAAAATATAGCGATAGCCCGTCCAGTCCGGCTTCCGCGGAAACATCCGAAGCGGATGCAGCGCCCGCTCCGCGTCTCCCATGGCGGAATGGCCGATCACATAGAGCATGGGATACAGCATGATGGCGCAGACAAGTATCATGATCAGTATATTGACGACAGAAAAAATTTGCTCTCCTTTTGATCGCTTCATGGCAGTCCTCCGTCACACCCGTAAACCGGCGCCCTAAAATAAACCTTCCGAGCCAAGCCGTTTGCTCGCCTTGTTCGTCACAAAAATCAGAAACAGCGAGATCACCGATTTAAATAATCCTACAGCGGTCGTATAGCTGAAATTGCTCCCGATGATACCGGTCCGGTAAATGTAAGTGTCAAACACATCCGCCACCGAATAGACCGCCTCGCTGTACATCGTGTAAATCTGTTCAAAATTATCCGTCATGATCTTTCCCATCTGAAGGATCAGCATGATCGCGATGATCTCGCTGATGGCCGGCAGCGTCACATGGATGATCTGCTGAAAACGGTTCGCCCCGTCCAGCTGCGCCGCCTCGTACTGCTCCATATCCACGCCGGCGATGGCCGCCAGGTAGACGATGGTGCCATACCCCACCGTCTTCCAAATCTCGCTGATGATTAAAAGTCCGCGGAAATGCTCCGCCGAAGCCATAAAGTAGACGGACTCCCCTCCCAGCTTTACGATCAGCGCGTTAAGCGGTCCCTCCGAGCCCACCAGGATCCGGAGCAGCCCGGCCACGACGACCCAGGATAAGAAATAGGGCATGTAGGTGATGGTCTGGACGCTTTTCTTAAACAGCCGGTTTTTCACCTCGTTTAACAGCACTGCCAGAAGAATCGGCGCCGGGAAGACGAAAAGCAGACGCAGCCCGCTTAAAATCAGCGTATTTCCCATCAGGCGCGGGAACTGGCTCGAGGTGAGAAACGTCTTAAAATGCCGCAGTCCGACCCAGTCCGAGGCAAAAATTGCGGACACGCCGCCCACCGCCCCCTTATAATTTTTAAACGCGATGATCAGGCCGTACATCGGTACATACTTAAATACCAGAAAATACAGAAGTCCCGGGAGCACCATCAGATGAAGCATCCAGTATCTGGTGAAAAATTCTTTGACTTTTTTGCCCAATGATTTCTTTTCTGTCATGTCAGTCCCCCTGCCTGTGTCGTTGCTGTCAGCCCGCAGCAGCCGGGCCGTCGGATACGGATACCGGACCGCCGGATCTAAATACCGGCGTTCCGTCCCGGAATACCGCACACACCTTCCTCAGCGCCGTGATATCCTCCGCCGGATTCCCTTCCACCGCGATCAGATCAGCGGCCAGCCCCTCTGCAATCGTTCCGGTCACATCGGAAAGCCCCAGGATTTTCGCCCCGTTTGATGTGCCGACGCGGATCGCCTCCAGCGGCGTAAGCCCGTATTTTACCATGTATTCCAGCTCCAGATACGTGTTGACCCCGTGGATATCAACCGGGACGTCGGTTCCCGCCCCGATGAAAACGCCCATGTCGTGGTACTCCTTTAAGTGGTCGCGATAGGCGTCGCGTGAATCGGAATACGCATTTTTCACGCCTTTTTTGTCCCCTTCTTCGGCAAGTGTCGAGTACACCATGACCGTCGGAACCCAGGCGATCCCCTTTTCGATCATCTGCTGCGCCTGCTTTTCTGAGAGGAAGGTGCCATGCTCGATCGTGTCCACACCGGCGTCAATACACTGCTGAATCGTCACCGGCACGCCGGAGTGCACCGCCACCTTCCGGTTTCTCCTGTGACATTCGTCCACAGCCGCCTCTAACTCCTCCGTCGTAAATTCCGGGATGAATTCCCGCCGGCTGGTCAGAAGCTTGATCCACTGCGCCCCGTCCGCAATGTTTTTCCGGATTCGTTTCCTTAATTCCCAGGGCCCGTCCGCGATGTCGCCCCCGTCCGGAAACTCGCTCCCGTGTCCGCCCGTCATGCAGATCCCGTTGCCGCACGGGATGACGCGCGGGATCGGCTCGTCTAACACCCCGTTTTCAGCCGCCCACACAAGCCCCGCGACCAGACCGTTTTTATCCGCGACCGAACGGATGGTTGTCACTCCTGTCCGAAACGCGTTCCTCGCATTCCGCAGGGTGATCAGCGCATGTACGAAATCGCTCCCCGCATACCCGAAGGGCTTGTCGCCCCACGCGCTTATGTGCACATGCAGATCCACCAGCCCCGGCAGCAGCGTACAGCCGCTGTATGCTTTTACCCTGCCGCCGTACGCCTGTTTCAGCTCCTCTTCCGTTCCGGTCTGAAGGATCACGCCCGACGCGTCGTCAATTGCAACCGCGGCGGCCGCCCCGTCATATTCCAGCACGGTTGCCCCGTCACCGGTGATCACCCGGTCCGCTGTCAGAATCATATCCTTTCCTCCCTTCCTCTCACCACGAAAACTCAAATACCGTCTGATTCACCCGCCGCTCCCCGGCCAACAGCCGCGGCGACGCCCCGATCCCGCTGTGCAGGCAGTCGCTCACATACATGGGTTCAAAACATACCCCGCACTTCCCGTCATAAACCGCTCCGCCCTTGCCCGGATAGCGCATCCCGCCAAAATCCGGGATATAGAAATGGATACACGGCGAATCCGCATAGATCAGAAGGCGCCGTCCCGACGCCGGGTCGTAAAGTCCTGCCGCAGGCTCCCCTGTCCTGTCATCCAGCAGATAATCGTGGTCAAACCCGCCCATGCGCTCCCGCTGCTCGCAGGGCGCCTCATAATGCGCGCCGATCCTTCCGAATGTCCGCAGATCCATCGGCGTACCCGCCACACAGGATTCCCTGCCCGCGGGAAGTCCATCCGCCCCCGGCTCCGAAATCCGCTCCGCACGCACAAACGCCTCCTGATCCGTCACCTCGCCGCCGTCGCATCCCGCCAGGTTAAAATACATGTGGTTGCTGATCCCGGCCACCGTATCCTGATCGGCGCTGATCTCATATGTCAGAAAGATCCGCCTTCCCTCCAGCCGGTAGGTCACAAACAGCGTCAGCTCCCCGGGGTATCCCTCCTCGCCGTCCGCACTGACATACCGGAAGGTAACCGCATCCTCCTCTGACCGGATCGTCTCAAAGACGCGCTTGTCAAAGCCTCTCCTGCCGCCGTGGGCGTGGTGCTCCCCGTGGCTTTTCGTCAGCTGCCGGTGCACTCCCCGGGCCTCATACTCCGCACCCAGGATTTTTCCGGCGTATCGCCCCAGCGTCACGCCGAACATCGGCCCTTTCTCCAGCTGATCCTTTGGATGTTCAAAGCCCAGCAGCACGTCCGTCCGCTTTTCCCCGTCCTTTACATACAGCGACCGCGCGGCTGCGCCGAGGTTTGTAACTACAAGCGAGATATCCTCATTTTCCAGGTGATACAGCCCGACCGGCACGCCGTCCACATCAAAGCCCGCCGGCTCATATCGAATTCCCATCGGCTTTCCCTCCCCTCTCTTTTCACGCTTCAGATCAGCGCATGTTCCTTATAATAAGCGCTCCACTTCTCCGACACCGCGGGATCGATCCTGCCGCTCTGTAAAAAAAGCTCCGTGGTCCGGGCGTCCGGGATCCCTGTCCTGCCGCCGGATCTGGTGCACTTGATCGCCGCGGCCGCGGACGCATACCGCGCCGCCTCCCTGGCATCCTTTCCCTTAAGCAGCCCGTAGATGTAGGCCCCGTGAAACACGTCCCCGGCTCCCGTGGAGTCCACCACCTGAATCTGCGTAAAAGCCGGTTCCTCAAAATATCCGTTTTCATCGATACCCGCGCAGCCCTTCGCCCCGAGCGTCACGATCACCGTCTCCGGTCCTTTTGCCTTTATCCCGGCAAGCCCTTCCTGCCTCGCCTTACGGTCGGAAGCCTCCCCGCACATCCCGGTAAAAAAGAACTCCGAGCAGATAAATACGTCGATCTTCTCCAGATGCGCTTCCGTCTCCCTGTCGTAGCGGTCCGCGTCAAATACGACGCGCCCGCCTGCCTCATGAATCCATTCCGCTGCCAGAAGCGCCGCCGGCGTCATTTTCCAGAGATGTAAGTACTTCGCGGTCTCAATCACGCCGCGGTCGAGCTCTTCCGGCAGGATCCCGCGGAGGCCGTAGCTTCCGATGCAGCTCCTGCCCCCGGTCGCCTGCTCCGCCAGGCAGAGCGTAAGGTTGGTCGCCTCATGCGGCAGGCATACCATATGGCCGGTGTCCACCCCCGCATCCGCCAGTTCCTGCTTACAGTAGCGCCCCGCGCCATCCCCGCCGTAGGTGGCAAACAGGGTGCACGAGGCTCCCAGGCGGCTTAACGCAACCATCGCAGTCGGAACCTTCCCTCCGCCCTGGCTCGTGCAAAACCTCATGGGTTCCGCCATATCCGTCTCCGGAATCCGGTCAACGCCTGCCGTGATATCCAGGCACAGATCTCCAATCCCAACTACATCATACGTCTTCATTCTGCGCTGTCCTTTCCTTTACCCAAAAATCCGATGATACACCTCGTCAAAATGCGCCAGCTCCTCCGCTGAAAGCATTTTCTCAAAGGCCTGTCCGTTTCTTCTGGCGCGGTCGGGATTTTTGGACCCTACCAGCGCCGACGTCATCCCGGGCTGCGCGATCACCCACTGGATCGCAGCGTCCGCTGCGGAAATCCCCTTCGCCTCCGCCGTCTGCTCCACCGCATCCACCAGCTTCCGGCAGCGACTGAATTCCGGCTCCTTTAAGAACGGATAGAAGAATGTCCTACGGTCGCCCGCCTCAAACTGCGGCTCCGTCTTATACACTCCGCTTAACATCCCGCCTGCCAGCGATGCGTAGGAGAGGATCCCGATCTGATGCTTCTCACAGAACTCCCGCAGTCCTTCATTCTCCCTCGTCAGCATCGAATAGCGGAACTGCGCGCAGTCGACGGTGCCGTACTTCACCGCCTCCGCCATCTCCTCCTCCGAATAATTGGAAAGCCCGATCATGCGGATCTTCCCTTCCTTCCGCAGCTCTTCCAGCGCTCCCATGGTCTCCTCCACCGGATGGCCCGGATCCGGATAGTGGCAGAAAAACAGATCAATGTAATCCGTCTGAAGTCTCGACAGCGACTCCTCCACATCCCGCCGGACCGCCGCCGGCGTCAGATCCCGCTCCATGTCATTCTTCTGCGGGTTAAAATGCGCGCCGCCCTTTGTCACCAGCACCACCTGGTCCCGGATTCCGGCCAGCGCCTTCCCGACAATCTCCTCCGAACGGCCGCCGCCGTAGCTCGCCGCGGTGTCGATCATGGTGATCCCCCCGTCAAGCGCCGCGTGAATCGTCTTTATGGCGTCCTCCTCCGTGACGGCGCCCCACACGTTTCCGGCCAGCTCCCATGTGCCGAAGGCCACGCAGGATGTCTTTACTCCCGATGTTCCGATTTCCCGGTATAACATTGCTCGTCCCTCCTGTCTGAATTTATTATTAAACTTTATTTATTTAGGGTTTCTTCCTTCTTTTGGATAAATATGGTGTTTTTGCATGATTTCAGGCTGTATATTTGAAATCATTTGTAAACTTTGTTGCCTTGCTGTAATTCAAGAATAATACCACATGGCTTTTTTGTCAATATATTTTTAAAGAAAGTTTGAAAATATTTGTCAGAAAATTTTATAGATATCGTTTATTTTTGAAATGATTTGTTTTTACAATTTCCCTTGATTTCATGGATTTACTGGCGTATACTTAATTTTATAAGCATAGTTTTCTTGGAAAAGACCTTAGAATACTTTTTAATTAATGTTTTCAAATAGAAATCGGAAGAAAGCAGGGAATCACCTATGACATCAGCAAACTTATTTAACAATCCTTCAGAGCTCCACGGAAAACCGAACGCTTTAAAGCAGCACAACCTCCGCTCCGTCATCTCCCTTCTGCAGGACGGGGATGCTTCCGCCGCCGCGCAGCTTTCCGCCAAAACAGGACTGAGCAAGACCACAATCTCTAAAATTCTCTCCGAGCTCGGCGAAAAAAACCTGGTGCTCTCCGCCGGAAAAGGGGATTCGGCCACCGGAAACGGCAAAAAGCCCGAATTTTTTGCGATCAATGCCGCCTATGCGTTCACGATCGTCTTCTCCCTGTCCGGACAGGGAGGACTGCGCTGTTCTGTTGTGGATCTCTGTGGAAATGTCAGGCACGAAGCGGATTATGACCTGCCGAAGGATACCGGATATTCCGCTCTGCTTGAGGTGATGAAAAAAGCCTTAGGCGACGCTTTCGCACAGGCAGGACTTACCGCGCAGCGGATCTGCGGGGTCGCCATCGGCTACTGCGGCACCGCGAACACAGACCTGGGCGAGATTCTCTACCCGCCCTGTTCCGTGGACGCGAAGTTCTGTCCCATTTGCGCCGATCTGGCGGATTCGCTGCCAGAGGGCATCATGATCTACGTGGACAACATCGGACATTTTTCCGGCTATGCCGAACTGCTATTTGAAGAAGAAAAAGACGTCAGCAGAATCGCTGTCATCTCATGTGGTGAAGTGATCAACGGCAGCACGCTCTCCGCCTCGCAGCAGCGCCCCGGAAAACGCGGCATCGTCGGAGAATTCGGACATTTTATTTTAAATCCGACCTCTCCGACGACCTGCTACTGCGGCTCAAGGGGCTGCCTGGAATCGCTGATTTCCGAGCGCGCGATCCTCGCTTACAGCAGAAAGATCGCCCCGGATTATCCCTTCTCCGCCCTGGCGCAGCACGTCCTGGAACGCGGCATCGGAATCGACGAGATCCTCGCTGCCAGAAGCAGAAGGGATCCTTTCGCCATGGCGGTCTTTTCCCCGGTCTGCGACTACCTGTCCATCTTGATCCGCAACCTTGTCGTCCTCCAGAGCGTCTCCAAAGTCATTATCCAGGGCAGCTATGTCCAGGCAGGAGAAGATTTTCTGAAGGAGCTGAAAACGCGGGTCAACGGCTACTGCTCCTATACCACGGGAGAGGATTTCCCGATCGAGTACTCAAAATGGTCCCTCCAGGGCCCGGAAGCCGACAAAAGAGCATGCGTTTACGGAGCCGCACGCTATACCTCCAGCTTTTACTTAGACAACTTAGTTGCCGAATGGTTTTCCGCGTGAGCCGCTATTTCTTTGTCCGCTCGCTGTAGACAATATTCCCGAACTTTCCGTCCAGCCTGCGGTACTGCTCATCCATTTTCGCCGCCCGAAACGCCGTCCGGCCAAGGAAATTGTCGGGCACCGCGTCGTCCGTCCCCGCGAGGATCCGGTCACAGAGCTCGATATTGTCTTCCAGACACTGCCTGGGGCCTGTGGCCATGCCGTGGGAATAGCAGACGGTGTCATAGGCATCGTCAAACGTCTTCAGCCGGAGAAGGCTCTGCTTATACTCGCTGATCGTCGTGCTCTCTTCGCCGCTCACCAGCGTGTTTACATTGCAGGCGTCCCCGTAGAGAATCGAGCGCTCCGCCCGCAGCAGCATGCAGCAGCTGCCCCTCGTGTGGCCGGGTACAGAGACGACCTCAAGCTCCGCTCCTCCGAGCGGGAAAATCTGCCCGTCATAAAGCTCTGCAAACTCCGTGTCCGCTCCCGGCGAAGGCACAAACATCTCCTCCGTCAGATTCGCATCCGTCCCCATCATCGCAGCCGCGTAGCCCATCCTCATCTCCATCCCGTGCTCCCCGACCAGTCCGCGGTCCGCCGGATGCAGATATACCTTCCGCCACTCCCCTGCGCCGCCCGCGTGATCCCCGTGGCCATGTGTCAGGACGACTGTGACCGGAAGATCCGTGAGCTCCTCCACCAGTTTTTTTAAGCCCTTTAACCCGGTGCCTGTATCGATCAGCACCGCCGCCTCTTTCCCCTGCACCAGAAAACAGAAGACATCCGTAGGATCAATGATCTGCGTCACGCGTTCCGTCAGTTTGTTTACCCGAAATCCGTTCATTGCTCTCCTCCTCTTTCTTCTTTGATATCATAAAGAGTATAGCATACCCTGCGGGCTGCGGATATGACGTATTCCGACATTTCAGTCTCTTTTTGCGACGTTTTAAACCCCGGAATCCTTTTAAAGTATCTGCCTGACAGGCGGCAAAGAAACATTGACAACCGGTCGGTGTACCGATATAATAAAAAAGCATATGAAGGAGGTGACAGCTCATGACCCTGCAAACCTATCTCGACAGAAGAAATATAACAAAATACCATCTCTCGAAAATCAGCGGTGTGCCCAAAACTACGATCCTGGATTTATGCGCCGGACGAAGCAGTGTGGAGCGCTGCTCTGCAAAGACGGTGCAGCGGCTGGCAAAGGCCCTGAACTGTTCCATGGAGGACATTATGGCGCTGTCAGATGCACAGCCAGAAAACGGGCTGCCGGCAGATAACAGCTATCTGGAGTGTGGGCTGCCGGATTTCCTGCTGGAATCTGTACAGGCAATGGCAAAAGCATGGCAGATGCTGGATGCCGGACAGGAATATCTGCGCTGGGACTGCGATTACTGTAATCTGCAAAGCGACATCAACAGTGCGGAGGTCAACCAGCTCATCAGTCCGGAACAGGCATGGTATCTCAGGGAAAAATATTTGAGAATGGAAAGGATATAACCGCATGGCAGTCATTGATTTCACGCAGCTCCCCAGACGAAATAAGATGTACGCAGGCGCAAACGGGAATAAGATCTGCGTTATGTACGAGGGGCTGCCCTATATGCTGAAATTTCCGCCTGCAGCAAAACGGAATAAGGATATGAGCTACAGCAACAGCTGTTTTTCGGAATACATTGGATGCCAAATATATGAAAGCATCGGCATACCGGTACAAAAGACAATACTTGGCACTTACAACGTGAAAGGGAAAGAAAAAATAGTAGTTGCCTGCGGTGACTTTACAGAGCCGGGTGTAACCCTGCAGGATTTTGCCTCTTTGAAAAATCAGATGATTGATTCAGAACGAAACGGTTACGGCACGGAATTATCGGATATTCTGCTGACCTTTGAAGAGCAGACTGCCCTTGACCCTGTCGCCCTTACCGAACGATTCTGGGATATGTTCATTACAGATGCCTTTATCGGCAACTGGGACCGGCATAACGGCAACTGGGGCTTTTTATATGATACCCGGACGGATGCAATGACGCTGGCTCCTGTGTACGACTGCGGAAGCAGCCTCTACCCCCAGGCAGATGATGCGATCATGGAATCCGTACTGGCGAAACCCGCCGAACTGAATTACCGCGTTTACGAAATTCCCACATCAGCTATCATGGTAAACGGAAAGAAACTCAGATATTTTGACTTCATATCCTCGCTTCAGAATGAGGGCTGCAATCAGGCGCTGAAACGGATTACGCCGCGGATCAATATGGAGCGTATCCGGCAGATCATTGATGAGACACCCCTGATCAGCGACCTGCAGCGCCGGTTTTACCTTACCATGCTGGCAGAGAGAAAACGGCTGATTCTGGATTTCTCTCTGTCAGCGCTGGAGAAGAGGGAGCACTCTTGATTCCTCCCCTCTCTTCTGTTATACTCGGATCAGAGTCAACTGATTTTTTAACAGCAAAGGAGGTCAGGTCAACTGATGAGAAAAAATTTTGGAGCAAAGCCCTGGACCTATCCGCAGCCGGTCTTTATCGTCGCCACCTACGGGGAGGACGGGACGCCGGACGCCATGAACG
This sequence comes from uncultured Roseburia sp., assembly GCA_947642555.1. Lineage (GTDB taxonomy): Bacteria > Bacillota > Clostridia > Lachnospirales > Lachnospiraceae > Roseburia. The sequence continues at coordinate 82,896 of CANRSX010000008.1, forward strand.
CGGCATGGGGCGGGATCAGCGACGACACCCAGCTCTCCTTATGCCTTTCCGCAGGGCATAAGACCGTGGCGAATCTTCTCGCCCGCGGCGCCTTTACCGTGAGCATGGCGGATGCGTCGCACGTAGTCGAATGTGATTATGTGGGGATCGAATCCGCGAACCAGGTGCCGGACAAGCTGGAAAAAGCGGGGTTCCATACAGAAAAGGCGGAATTTGTGGATGCTCCCCTGATCAAAGAGCTGCCCATGGCAGTGGAATGCCGGGTGATCAGCTACGATAAGGACAGCTGCCGGCTGGTGGGCGAGATCGTCAATGTCTCCGCGGACGAGCGGATCCTGGACGGGGAGGGAAAGATCGACCCGGCAAAGCTGGAGCCGATCGTGTTTGACCCGGTAAACAACGCCTATTTAAAGCTGGGCGAAAAGGTGGGGAACGCTTTCCGTGACGGGATGAAGCTGAAATGACAGCGGTGATAAAACGCCTGCAGAATGACGTAACGCATTCTGCAGGCGTTTTGTGTACCCGGTTTCATCCAGACCGGCTTCACACTGTCACTATCGGCTTCCCGCGTCCAGATCCTTACGGATTTCGGCATATTTTTCATTCGTGATCTCATAGAACGCCATGGAGATCAGGGAGGCGATATAGCCGAGTACCGGCATACCGAACCGCAGAAACGCGATCATGCCAAGCACTGCGGGGGTCTGCTCCTGATTGGCCACAAATCCGGCCAGTCCCAGGAAAAAGCTGGCGATAAAACCGCCGATGGCCATTCCGAACTTATTGATAAAGGTCAGGGAGGAAGACATCAGGCCGTCCGCGCGCTGTCCGAATTTCCACTCGCCATAATCCGAGCATTCCGGCAGCATCGCCCAGCCAAGCGTACTGGGAATCTTGGAAATCAGTCCGAACACGCCCATCATCGTCATCAGGATCATCACCGGCGCCGTCGGCATCAGCCACATGACGACAAGCGGGAAGATGGAAAACAAACTGCCCAGCCAGTAGAGCCTTTTCTTTCCAAGCCATTTCGTCAGGATCGGAAGCAGCGGAATCGCCACGATCCCCGTGATCAGCGTCACGGTAGCAACCTGCGGAACCAGATCCTCACGTCCCAGCACATATTTAAAATAGTACATATTCACCGCACTGCAGGTGGCGTTTGCCAGCACGTCGGTTCCGAAGGCAATCATTAACATCAGCATCGGCTTGTTTTTGATCAGAAGCTTTAAGTCTTTTAACATGCTGAAAGACTCTTTTTTCCCATCCTTTACCGGCTCGCACACGTCATAGGGTTTTCCGCCCCAGGCGCAGATCCAGAACGAAACCGTCGTAAGGATCCCCACCAGTGCGCCGTAAATCGCCCAGCCCTGCTTTCCGCCGCCGAATGCATTCACCAGCGGAAGCGCCAGGATTGTGATGATAAACTGCGATACGATCCCCATCCCCTGTTTCCAGGACACGATCACGGTCCTCTGATCCGGATCCTGCGACATGACCGGCGTCAGGGAGTGGTAGGGAATATTAACTACAGTCGACGCAAGTGAATACGCGATATACACGACATAGACATAAATGATCTTCATGTTCGGCGAGAGCTCCGGCGCCGTAAACAGCAGGAAGATCAGAAGCCCCAGAAGCGGCGCTCCCGCGATGATCCACGGGCGGTACCGGCCGAACTTACTGCGGGTGTGATCGCCGAGCATCCCCATGATGGGATCCGTAAACGCGTCGATAAACCGGGAAACAAGCATCAGCCCGGACACTACCATCGTGTCAATCCCGAAAATATCGGTATAGAAAAAGGTCAGATACGACATGACCAGGATAAACGCCAGGTTTGATCCCAGGCCGCCGAAGGAATATTTGAATACGTCGCTGAATTTTGCTTTTGCATACTGTGTTTTGTTCATCATTTTTCTCCTCTGATTAAAATGTTTTTCTTTCCCCGTCTGACTTCCCGGCCAGATCAGATCCCCAGCCGCTCATACAGCTCCGCCGGCGCGTCGTTTTCCTCCATGCTCTCCCGGATATAGCCGCACATGTTCCGCCGGATCTTTTCATTTTCCATCGGATGCTCCTGCCCCGGGTCTTCTTTTAAATCAAACAGCATGGATCCGAATTCTGTGGTGTCCCCCATCCGGTTTACCGCTTTGATCTTCATGACCGGACATCCCTTCGTAAAGGAAAAGGGGCCTGCCATCTCTGTCTCTTTCAGCTCCTCCGTGCCAAACATTGCACGCATATGGGTCGGCATCAGCGTGTACTCGTAGACCGGTGCCTCGGGATGCGCTGCGGAGTGGAAATACAGGTATCTCCCGTCCGTCACATCCACCTGGCTTCCGTGGTATCCGAAGACTGCGTAGTCCCGGATCGGCGTATCCGCATCCATCACGCCCGTCAGCGGTTTTCCCATCATATCCCGCGGGATCGGAACGCCAAAGTAGTCAAGAAGCGTGGGCGCGATATCGATCATCTGCACCAGCGAATTCCGCTTTACATTCGCACAGTTTTTTCTCCTGGGATCATAAATATAAAGCGGCACATGGGCGATCTCGTCATAAACCGGCATGTTTGTCTTGCCCCACCAGCCGTGCTCTCCCAGCAGAAACCCGTGATCCGTGTTCACGATCAGCATCGTGTCCTCCCACAAATTGTATGTATCCATCAGATCCAGCACCTTCCCGAGATAGCGGTCACATTTGCTGAGCAGCGCCGCGTACTCATAGCGCACATGGGCGACGGTGTTTTCGTCCTCCTCCACCGGCGCGTAGGGCGGCCAGTCGGCTTCCGCCTCCGCGTCTCCGGTAAAGGTATGGGGATACAGCGCTTTATCATCTTTTAGCGTATAAAACGGTTCGTGCGGGTCAAAGGTCTCGATCTGTAAAAACCAGTTGTCCTGCGCGTGATTTTTCTCGATAAACTCCAGACCGCACCGGAACGTGACTGCCTGCGACGTTTTTTCCTCCGTGTCCATCGTGCGCCGGTTTATCTCGTCGTGCGCGAGCATCTGCGTGTACGGCGGATAGGCCAGCATGACCTCTTTCTTTTTAAATACGGTCTTTTTATCATACTGATACCCCAGATCCGCCTTCCAGAGATCCCCCTCCTGCCCTCTTGAGATCTCCCAGGAGGAATACCGGTTGTGGTAGGTCGCCCCGCCGTCCTCCCAGTAATGCTGGTGGTCGCTGACCAGATGCGTATAGATCCCGGCGTTTTTTAACAGCTGCGGCATGGAATCGTCAAACGGCTCCATGGGCCCCCAGCTTCGGTGGTAAAAATTCAGCCTGCCGGTCTGTAACTCCCGCCGCGCGGGCATGCACGGCATACTCCCCACGTAGCAGTTTTCAAACTGCACGCACCGCTCTGCCAGCCGTTTAAAATTCGGCGTGATCGTCCAGTCGCAGCCGTAGGTCTCCAGCATGTGGCGGTTTAGGGAATCATACATCACCATAATTGCTTTCATGTGTCTAAGCTCCTCTCTTTTTTATTCAAAAGCCGTTACCGGCTTTTTATCTGTTTTTTCTTCTGATTCTGTTTCACCTTCACGATAAATTTGAAATCGTTTTCAGAAATCGTTTTCAAAATCGGGATATGGATAAGGCGCATCAGATACGCCTTATCGAATCCCGTTCTATGTATTCCGGTTCATATTCAATCGAGTTTTCCGCGATTTCCTTCCCTTCGATATAGTCCAGCAGAAGCTCCGCGGCTCCTGCCCCCATCGCCTGGGCCGGCACATACATGGCGGAAACCCGCGGATACAGCACGGCTCCCTCATTCCTGCTGTGCTCGACGGAAATCACGGAAACCTGCTCCGGTACCTTAATCTGCAGCTGTGCACAGGCGGCAAGCAGAATCTGCGCTTCGTAAATCACCCTCGCACATACCGCCGTACAGCCCTGCGCCACAACATATTTCTCGATCAGGGAGAGCAATTCCCTTCCGGCGTCCGCAAAACCCTGGAAAGAAACGCTGTACAGCTCCAGCTCCGGCAGCTCTTCCCGCACCTGCCGCTCAATCGCCTCCTGATGATTCCGATGCATCTCACTGATGAAAAACAGGATCTTCCGATGCCCCTGTTCATACAGGATCCGCAGCAGCTGCACGTTGTACTGCTCAAACTGCGCGTAGACATTCAGACCGTCTTTATGTACCCGCTTTCCGATATACACCACCGGATATTCTTCCACGATCTGCCGAAACGCCGGATCATCCCTCGCCTGATTCACCAGGCCGCTCATCAGCAGGCCATCGATCCGTTTCTGCCGGATGTATTCCAGATACTTCGGCGTCTTTTTTTTCCTGCGCCAGTATTCCTCGGTCTCGCTGATCAATACCATGCTGTAGTCCCGGTACCGCAGACTCTTTTCAATCCCCTTTAACATCTCCAGATTATAGCTGCCCTCAAACATGGACGTCCCGGCTGTCGGAAAATATACCCCGATCATGCGGGAGGACTGCTTTTTTAACCCCCTGGCAAACTGATTCGGCTCATAGCTGTAAAACTCCACCGCCTCCCGGACCGCCTGCGTCTTCTTCTCGCTGACCGCCGCCGTGCCGTTTAAAATGCGGGAGACCGTAGCGGCTGAAACCCCCGCGCGGCGCGCGACGTCACGTATGGATGCCTCCATCTCCCGCCCTGCCTTTCCTTTTTTGAAATCGTTTTCAAGGTCTGATGTTACATTACCAGCTTTTCTTTTTTCCTGCAATAGAAAAAAGTGCCAGAATTGCGCGAAACAATCTGGCACTTTTTACCCTATGGCTGAACTTTTTAGGAAAAGATCTGGAAAAAACCGGCTGACTGTAAAAATACGATGGCCATAAATACCGGCGCCACGTAGCGGATCATAAACGCGTACAGCTTTTTGCGCCCGAACTTATGCCCGCTTGACTCCATCTCGTCGATGATCCACTGCGGTTTCACTACCCAGCCGACAAAGATACAGGTCAGCAGGCAGATGAACGGCAGCAGGAAGCTGTTGCTGATGTAGTCCATCAGATCCAGAAGCTGGGCGGTCTGCCCGTTCGGCAGCGGCATCTCGAAATAGAGCACGTTGTAGCCCATGCAGATGATAATCGCGGCCACCGCGGAGATTGCACCGATCACCAGGCTCACCTTTTTGCGCGACGCCGAAAACAGCTCCATGCAGTTCGCGACAAGTGTCTCCATCACCGATACGCAGGAGGTCAGCGCGGCAAACGCAACCATCACAAAAAAGACAATTCCGACTACCGTCCCGACGCCGCCCATCGCGTCAAATACCTTCGGCAGCGAGACAAAAATCAGGCTCGGACCCGACGCCATCCCTTCCGTACCCGCAAACACATACACCGCCGGGATCACCATCATGCCGGCGAGGAAGGCCACTCCGGTGTCAAACAGCTCGATCTGGCTGATGGAACGGCTTAAATTCACGTCCTTTTTCACATAGGAGCCGTAGGTGATCATGATGCCCATGGAAACGCTCAGCGAGAAGAACAGCTGGCTCATGGCATCCAGCAGGATCTTTAAAAACCGGGGAAAGGTCAGCCCGGTCAGATCCGGGATCAGATACACGCCAAGCCCCTGTAAGCCGGTGCGCGTCACCCCCGATGCATCCGTGTGCCGCAGGGTCAGCGAGAAGATCGCGATCCCGACGATCAGCACCACAAGCCCCGGCATCACCAGCTTGGAAAACCGCTCCACGCCGTCCTCCACGCCACAGTATACGACAAACGCCGTTATCGCGAGAAACAGCAGCATAAACACGATGGGCGAAACCTTTGAGGTGATAAAGGATGTAAAATATCCGTCCTGCGCCGCCGCTTTTCCCTCCCCCGTCACATAGACGAGGACATATTTCGTGATCCAGCCGCCGATCACCGAGTAATAGGTCATGATGATCGCCGGCACCAGAAACGTCAGTTTTCCCAGAAATCCCCACTTCGGCCGGATCGAGGCGAATGCGTGAAACGCGCTTTTTTTCGTCCTGCGCCCCATGGCGATATCCGTCGCCAGCAGGGTAAAACCGAAGGTCAGCACCAGGATCAGGTAGATCACGAGAAATAATCCCCCGCCGTCCTGCGCCGCCAGGTACGGAAACCTCCAGATATTCCCGACCCCCACCGCGCTGCCCGCCGCGGCCAGCACAAAGCCGATGGAGCCGGTAAAGCTGCCTTTCTTTTTTGTCTCCATAACTCTCTCCTTTTCTTTTATAAGATCTCATCCTCCCAAACACCCGGTTACAGTCTGCTGCCTGCAGACACTTCATGATTCATACGTCAGTCCAGCTCCCGCAGCAGGGTCTCCATCACCGTCGACGAATGCTGCGCCGCTAAGCGCTTGAACTGCTCATAATCCTCACAGCCGCCGTTTACGCTGTCCGAGATCGAGCGCAGCACCACGCACTCCACCCCGTTCACATAGCATGCCTGGGCGATCCCGCCGCCCTCCATCTCACAGGCGATCGCGGAAAACTGCTCCCCGATGGCATTCTTTCTCTCCCAGGACGCCAGGAAACAGTCGCCGGTGGCAATCGTACCGGTGACGGCCTTAATCCCGTTTCGTTCCGCCGCCGCACAAAGCTTCTCCCCCAGCGCGGGCGAGCAGGGCAGGTTGATCAGGTTGATCCCCGAGATCATGCCCACCGGATCCCCCACCGCCGAGGTATCCATATCATACTGTACGACATCTGACGCTACCGCGATATCGCCCACCGACAGCCGGTCCGTCAGCGATCCGGCCACCCCGATATTGATCACGCGGTCCGGGTGATACGTCAGGATCATCGTCTGCGCACAGAGCGCCGCAAAGCATTTCCCGATCCCGCAGACCGCGAGCACCACCTCGCGCCCGAAGAGGGTTCCCCGGTGAAAGGTAATCCCGCTGATCACCCTGGTCTCATCCCCCTCCAGAAGCCCGATCAGCTTTTCCATCTCAAGATCCATTGCTCCGATTATTCCGGTTAATGACATATGTAATCTCCATTTCTGCGCTGCTTTTTTTCATGGTCCGGGTCTGTGACAAACCATATATGGCTTTGCAGCGCGGACACAGACCCGCATACCATGTTAGCGTATCATCCGGCAGGAAAAATGTCAATAAAGAAAGGCTTTACACCCTTTGAGTGATCCATTATAATCAGAAGTAACAACAGACGCTCCATCCTGACAGGCAGCAAAAAGGCGGTGATTCTATGGGCATGACAAACAAACAGTTTCAGGGATTTTTACGGCTCGCATTAGAGCTTCTCGAGAGGGCGCTGCAGAAATCTCCTGACAATGAGGATCTGAAAAAACTCAGAGATATTTTTCAGTCCATGCTGGAAGATGATTAAAATGACCACGGGCCGGGCACCTGATACAGGTTCCCGGCCCGTTGCAGATTATGCGTGACAGCCGCCCCCGCAGTGGTGCTCTCCGCCTCCGCAGTGATGACCTTCCTCTCCGTCATGGCCGCCGCAGCCGCCCTCGTGATCGCCTTCCCCGTGATGGCTGCACTGCACATCCGGGTTGTACAAAAGGTCTCCGGACAGAAGCGCATTCACCGCCGCGTCCGCGCTCCCGGTCACGCCGCCGTAAAGACGGATCCCCGCCTCCGCCAGGGCCATCTGTGCGCCTCCGCCGATGCCGCCGCAGATTAAGGCATCCACCTTTTGTCCGCCCAGAAGGCCCGCCAGGGCGCCGTGCCCGCTTCCGCTGGTATCCAGAACCTCGGAGGACACGACTGTCCCATCCTCCACGTCGTAGATCTTAAACTGCTGCGTATGGCCGAAATGCTGGAAAATATCACCGTTATCGTATGTCACTGCTATTCTCATCGTCAGTTCCCCCTTTCGAATCTATAGTATACCCCGCTGCGGGCGAAAGGTCAAATGTTTTCCTGTCACTGCAGCACGCTTAAATCGATGCGGTACAGCAGTTCCTCCTCCTGCCGCTTCTGAAACAGCCCCGTCAGATATATGGGGCAGTAAAATACATTGTCCTTCACCCGGATATTTTCATTGCTAAGCACCACCGCTTCCCCGATCCCATAAGATTCCGTCCGAAGCACCTGATCCAAAGCCCGGTGCCTGGCATAGGCCTTGCCGGATTTCACTTCGATCGGCAGGATACGTCCCTGATATTCGATGAGGAAATCCAGCTCCCCCTGCTTTTTGCTCTGAAAATAATACAGGTCAAAGCCCTGGCACTTTAACTCCTGGGCCACTGCATTCTCATAGACTGCCCCGAAATTGATGTCCAGCTCCCGCTTTAAAATCCGAAGCTGCAGGCCGTCTGCGTACATCGAAGCAAGCAGGCCGACGTCCGACAAAAATAGTTTGAACAAATTCGTCGACTTTGAGAGAAGCAGCGGCGCCACCGGCTCCTGCGCACAATATGCCGGCAGGGCCACCCCCGCTTCCTTCAGCCAGATAAAACTGTGCCCATACCTGGAAAATTTAAAATTCTCGTTTAGACTTTTCAGCACAAAGCGCTTATTCTTACCGTTCAGCTCACCGGGAATCAGCTCAAAAATATCCTTCAGATAAAGCTTTTCCTCCGGATCATACTTCGCGATATCCCTGATGTAGGCGTTTGTAATTCCATTCTGAATCTTTGCCACCTGATTCAGATTGCTGGTCTTCAGATAAGTATCCACCGCCGCCGGCATACCGCCGATAATCAGATACAGGCGGAAGAGCTCCGTCAGCTTTTCATGGATCACCGGATCCACCGGCGTCCGCTGTGCAAAGCATGCGTTCAGGTGCTCTGTCACCCGGTCGGAGACGCGGTTCGCCCGGCAGAACTCGAAAAAATTCATCGGGTACATTTCCAGGATCGTCAGAAATCCCACCGGGACGGAACGGATATCCTTAAGCTCCACCCCCAGCAGCGACCCGCTTAAGATATAGCGGTAGCTCCCTTCCTCCACTAGAAATTTGATCGCCGTGACCAGCTCTTTGCATTCCTGCACCTCGTCCAAAAAGATCAGCGTCTTTCCCGGTTCCATCGGTACATCCGTCAGGGCAGACAGCCGCAGCAGGATATCCGCGGCTGTCGTCACTCCCTCAAAGATACCGGATGCCGCTTCGTTTTCGATAAAATTAATCTCCACGACGTGCGCGAACAGATCTTTTGTGGTCTTGCGGATCGTATAGGTCTTCCCGACCTGACGCGCCCCGGTGATCATCAGCGCCTGGCGCGGCACCGTCTCAAAAAACTGACGGATCTGCTGTTCCATGGTCCGATACATGACATACACCTCTTTTCCTCACAAAATCCCTTCTTACCATATAGTATGCCACGTTCTGTCCGTTTTTACAACTCCTTTCCGCCTGTTTTTGTCCGCTTTTCCAATGAAAAATCAGCTATTTCTGTCCGCTTTTCCAATCGCAGGACAGCCACTCCACAAAACAGCTCGTCATTTATCCCTCACATACATCACGATGCACACGACCGTCAGAACCGCCTCGACCGCAGGCTGTGCCGCAATCACGCCATTCAGCTTCCAGAAATGATTGAGGAGGATGACGCCCGGAATAAACAGCGCCGCATTTCTTAACACGGTAATGGTCAGGGATTTTACCGCTTTTCCCAGCGCCTGGAAATAGCTCGTCGTCATATTGATCACGCCGAGCATGGGGGCCGACAGGCCAAGGATTTTCAAAAAGTATCCCGTCTGATCGATCAGGGCGGCATCCTGCAGGAAGATCCCGGCAAGCAGCTTTCCGGACAGCACAAAGGCCGCGGTAAAGACAGCTCCCATCGCAACACCGTAGAACACCGTGTATTTCACGATATCCGCCATCCGCTTCTTCTCATTTCTGCCATAACAATACCCCACCAGCGGCGCAACGCCCTGCGCTAACCCCACGGACAGCAGGATCGGAATCATATCGAGCTTGTATGCAATTCCATAGGAAGCCACCGCATCCGATCCGTAAATACCGATGTAGTTATTCAATACAATGTTGGAAACACTCATCAGCACTGTGATCAGCGCTCCCGGAATTCCGATACTCACGACACTGCGGACCATCGGCGCATTCGGTGAAAAACGCTTCGGGTTCAGCGGTACCAGCTGGTTTCCTCTGCGCTCTTCCCGGATCATGCAGGCGAGATAATAGACCGTCGCGCATACAAAACCCAGGGAAGTTGCGAGCGCGGCTCCTGCCGTCCCCCATTTAAAAACAGCGATGAAAATATAGTCCAGCGCCATATTGATGACGTTTCCAAGGATCAGCCCGATGGTGCCCTCCCGGATCAGCCCTGCCGAGCGGAACAGGTGGACAAACCCGTTTGAGAGCATGATAAAGGGCGCTCCCGCAAAAATCCATTTCAGATAATCACAGGTGTAGGTCATATTATCTGCATCTGCACCGGAGAGCTTCGCCAGCGGCTGTAAAAAGATCAGCCCCAGTACCAGCGTGACCGCGCCGGAAAGCGCCATCGCATACACACAGAAATTCATCGTGTTCCCCGCTTTCTTTTTCTTTTCCTCGCCCAGCAGCCTGGCAATCACGCTGCTGCCTCCCATTCCGAAAATGCACGCGATGGACATAATGATCAGCAGGATCGGCGCACACAGCGTCACGGCGGCGATCGTCGCGGGCTCTTTTGTCAGTGAGACAAAAAAGGTGTCGGCAATATTGTAAATCAGTGTGGTGAGCTGCCCCAGCATCGCGGGCAGGCCGACTCTCATAATTGCTTTGGAAATACGTTTCTCTTCATAAACCGATGCCATTTGTTCCTTTCCTCCCTTGATTTTTTACCCATTATACGGTAACATGGATGCAAAAAACCGGACATATGTCCTGTTTGGAGGAAACACCATGAAAAAAATTTATGAGAAAAAGAAGGTTGCGGCCTGTATTGCAGACAGTATCCGCCGTGATGTGCTCGACTCGTTAAACGTCGATTTTTATCTGATCACATACGAAAAAGGCGAACTGGTGAGCTCGCCTCTTCAGGATGAAAGTTTATTTCAGATCGTGGCGGAAGGTTCGGTAAACATCTATTTCATACGCGATGACGGCACGCGGTATTCCCTGTCAAACGGAACCACCGGCTACCTGCTCGGCGACATGGATCTCTTTTATGAAACAAGCAGCAATATCTATGCCGAGGCCGCTGAACGTCTGACCTGTATCTCCTGTCCGGTTGAACAGAACCGGGAGACGCTGCTCTCCAGCAATCCCTTTCTGATGCTGATCTGCAGGAGCCTTTCCGCCAAAATCGGAGCGATGACTACAATCGACGCCGCCCCTGCTTCCCTTACGGAGCGCGTCATGTCCTATATGAAATATAAATGTGACGATGAGACCTTAAAGGGAATCGAGCAGGCTGCCTTCCGCCTCCACTGCAGCGCAAGGCAGCTTCAGAGAATTCTCAATCAGAGCGAAGCCGCCGGACTCGTGGAGAAGCTTGGGAAGGGGACCTACCGGCTGGTGTGACAGGTCTCCCCATTCATCTCATTCACAAAGTCGCCGGGCTTTACCGTCATCTCCACCCAGGCGGGAATCAAACCGCTTCTGATGGCATTTCCGACAGAACGGAGATTGGACCATGCGGAGCAGTAGAAAGGAACTTTCCCTCTTTTTTGTATTTCCTGCGCCAGTCTGTATGTGAGTGCGGATGCAGTTCCTCTCCTTCTGTACTCCGGCAGTACATCCACCCCGATCTGCCACATCCTCTCACAGTCCGCGGAACAGCCTGCAAGCCCCACTAATTTTTCTCCTTCATAGGCCCCGACCCCCAGCACATCCAGGTGTTTCCTGTCTTCGCACAGGGCATTGCCCCATTCCGGCAGATACAGCGGTTTCAAATCCTGCTGCTTCAGCATCCGCAGCTCATATTCGCAGGTAACAGGACACCCCCTACCGGCAGCGGGGAGATAATATTCCGCCATAAAGCATATTTTATATCCCATCCCCGCAATCCGGTCGCTCAGCCAGTACAGATTCGGCGTCTCAAAAAGGTGATAGAATTCAAATCTGCCGACATATTCCGTCACCACCTCCCTGACGTCCTCCGTCACCGCTGCAACCACATTGTTTCCATAGGAAACAAAATTCGCGATAATCGGTTCTTTCAGATATTTCCTCGCCTTTTCCCCCAGGCGGAACGGAACGATGACATTCTGGCTTTTCAAAAAGTCCTCCGGGCTGCAGCCCATATCCTCCGCCGACTGCTCCATCGCAATCTGTAAGATCTCTTTCGCTATCATAACTCAGGTCCTCCTGTTCCTTCCGCCGCACAAAGACCGCACATCCCCCGATCCTCCGCAGAATCCCCGGCCGCGAAGGCCTCCTTTGGCGAAATCCCCAGCCAGCCGCAGATCATCCGCACCCCGGACTCCTTATCTGCCTGATCCGAAATGATCTGCAGGCAGTGATCCTCGATCACATATCGGATCGGAAAAGAGCCGGTCAGCCCGCCGAGGAGCGCCTCTGCCTCCCCATCGCTCCAGGACCGGTGTGCTGCCCGGCAGAGTGTGATCTTATACAGTCTTCCATCCTCCCGGTATGCCAGGATCCGGTATCCGGCCTTTTTCTGCCCAGCGTGCTTCTCTTCCGGCTCTTCCGGCTTCCGCCTGTTCAAATTCTGCTTCTGCTCTTTTAAATTCTGCTTCTGCTCTTTTAATATAGAAAGCAGGCCTTCCTCCAAAGCATAAACACAGCTCCGCTTTTCTGCACTGCATTGCCCGTTATCTATATCTGTAGTCATACATATCTGCGCCCCGCCGGAAAATACCCCGCCGGAAAACAGATGCCAGATACTTTTGCAGCGCCTGGCCGCCTCCCGGTAAGGCAGCGTTGTCGCAAAGAACAGCGGCACGCCCTGCCCATGGAGGACGCGAAGGCCCGCCACAAGCTCCTCGTCCGGCTCTTTGTACCGGCTGTACTGTCCCGATGCGCCACAGTTTCCCTCATGATCAGACACTCCGATCCCCTCAGACTCTCCCGCATATCCCGGCAGAATCGTCCCCACAATATCCAAAAACACCGCCTTCGGACGGCGCGGGATCCGAAACACCGGATACGGACCGAAGAGCAGCTGATTGACGAGGTTTTCCCGTCCGCCATAGGCGAGATAGCAGCTGCAGCGCTTCCTGGTACACAGGGGCGGCGGAAATCGCAGATCCGATCCCGTCGGGTCTTTCATTGAATCCGGCCCGCCTGTGGAAGCCCGCTCCCCTCCTGCCGGGATCAAATGATTCCACCGCGCCTTCTGCACCGGGCTGATATTGCAGGTGCGAAGCCTCCCGTCCCCCTCCGTCATCAGACGCTGCGCACACTGGGAGGGATCCGCCGGATGAGGCAGCAGCTCCCGGTAAAACCAGGGATCCAGCTTTAAAAACTCCTGTACTTCCTCTTCTGTATAAGCCCGTTTCATCCCATCCATCCGGTTGATCCAGAGATAGCACTCCTTTGGCAGCAGGCGGCGCAGCTCCCGCAAAACGCCTGCCGTGTCTGCACTGCCCGGTCCTTCCTCCGCGCGCGCTTTGCCCGGCACGCCGACCGCCCCGGCGCAGACCGTAACCCCGCGCCAGATCAGCGCCCTACACCGGTCCGCAAAAGCCTCCGCCTTTGTCATTTCCGGGTGAAAGGTCGCCCACAGCCGCAGCTTTTCCTTCACGCCGCCTGCCGCCGCAAACCGGTTCAGCGCTTCCTCCGCCGCAAAGCTCAGATTCGTCTGCGCGCCCACGGCGTCCATCCAGGGCAGCGCCGTAAGAGCCGCCAGCCCCTCCCAGTACCACGGGTGGATCAGCGCCTCCCCGTAGGGCGCCACCAAAAGAGCGCCGATATCCGCCCGCTCCCCTTCCTCCGAAAGCCTGTGGACAAAGGAACGCCACTGCTCCCTGTCGCGCTCCATCTCCCGCGCGGAGGACGGATGTTTCGAAAACGGGCAGTAGGTGCAGCGATAATTGCAGCTTTTGATACTACCTCTGTAGATGATTGTTCGGCGGTTCACATCCGTTCTCCTTCTCCCATTCTTCCATAGCATGGCGCACCTCGTCGGAAATCAGCTGCGGCCCGAGATAATCCGAGAGTCCCAGCCCTTCCTCCGTGAGATGAAGCCAGGTGTGCGGTTCTGCCTTCTTCAGAGCAAGATACCCCGACGTCTCCCACTCCTTTAACACCGGAAAATCCTCAAAAATACCTCGGTGACAGAGCTCCTCATACCGCCCGGTATCGATCCCCGGCAGAATCAGCAGGTGCCGGATCACATAGCGCCGCTTCTGCTCCTCCTCCGACAGCAGGATCCCGTGGGTGATCTCCGTGTAATCCTCCCTCGTCTCATACTCCTTTAACCGCGCCAGGCAGTCCGTCTGCGTCACCGCATAGGGGCTGCAGAAATGAAGCGGCCCCAGATAACTGCGTCCCCCGCAGCCCAGGGCCAGCGAAGTTCCAAACCCGCACTCCGAAAACTCCCGATCCTTTGCCGCTCCCCGCACAAACCGGCGCATGGAATCCTGACGGAAGCCCTCCTGTTTTAAAAACGCGGAGGCCTTGCGGTACTGCGTGACCGCCAGCGCGGCATCCGGCGTCACCCCGGTATGCGTCAGATATGCCCCGTGTTTTACATAGAGCGGATACAGAAAAATCTCATCCGGCTCATAGCGCAGGGCCTCCCGCAGGGAATCCAGAAGGCTCTCCACCGTCTGTCCCGGAACCCCGTAGATAAAATCCACGTTCACGCAGGGAAATCCGGCCTCCTTTAACAGGGCAAGCGCCTCCCTCGCCCGGGCCGCGGTATGCTGCCGTCCCAGCGTCTTAAGTTCCCGCTCCGAAAAGCTCTGAATCCCCATGCTGACCCTCGTCACACCGGCCTCTTTTAAAATGGCGAGCTTCTCCGCGGTCGTCTGATTGGGCGCTGTCTCTATGACGCTCTCCGTTTTTTCTGAAAAATCGAACTGCCGCTTTAGCATCTCAAACATCCGTACAAGCTGCCGGTTCGATAACAGCAGCGGCGTCCCTCCGCCGATCACCAGCTCTGAAAATGTAGTTTTCTCCGGCAGAAGCACCTTTCGGTACTGCTCACACTGGCGTTCCACCGCATCCAGATACCGATCCACGGCCTCCTCCTTCTGCCCGGTCACGGAAAACAGGTTGCAGTACCCGCACTTCGCCTGACAGAAGGGAATATGAAGATACAGGCCGTGCCCCGCCCCCGCGAGATACCGGGCGTAGTCCGAAAGTCTCGTGTCCGAAAGCGGCCGGTAGGCTGTCTTGTGCGGATAACTGTACATATACTGAAGATAGGGATTCATCCTGTCACCTTTCCTGTCATAAAATGAGATCAGAGCGCTTCTGAA
Organism: uncultured Roseburia sp.; assembly: GCA_947642555.1. GTDB lineage: Bacteria > Bacillota > Clostridia > Lachnospirales > Lachnospiraceae > Roseburia. The sequence continues at coordinate 98,179 of CANRSX010000008.1, forward strand.
ATCCAAAAATGCTTGTACGGGACTGTCAGCACCGAGGGGTGGTTGATGCCATGCCGGTAGCAGCCGTCCTCCCCGTAGCAGGTCCCGTGATCCGAGCAGCAGATCACAAACGCGCCGCCGCGCAATGCCGACCACCCGTCAAACAGCCTGCCCAGCTCCCCGTCCACATACCGAAGCGCCGCCGCGTGCGTCCGCAGACTGTCCGACTTCTCCCCTTCCAGGTAAAAATAATTCGGATCGTGCACCGCATCGATATTGACATATAAAAAAATCCGCTTCTCCGGATCCATAGCGGCAAGTTTTTTTAAAATAAAATCCACCTGGTTTGCCGTGTTCTCCTTTACCGGGCAGGCAAAGGACGGATTCCAGTCGCTTCTCATAAAATATCCCGGAAACACCTTTCCCATATCGGAACGTTTGTCAAAAAAGGAGACGCCGCCCACACACCAGGTCAGATAGCCCTCCCGTTCCAGACCCTCCATGATCGTGCTGCCGGAAAACGCGTACGCGCCCTCCGGCACCTTTCTCCTCAGCCCGATGGCCTGCGGGTAAAACAACAGCTCCCGCTCCTCCATCCGCCCCACATCGACCCGGCAGGGGAGAAACCCCGCAAACATCGCATGGTGGGACGGATAGGTAAAATTTCCCGGCGCCTGACAGCAGAGCCAGGGACCGTAACGGTTTAACACCGGCGTGCCCCCCGCGGCCTCCTCCGCCGACGCCACATCATAGCGCAGCGTATCGATACAGAGAAACAGGATATCTGTCTTTCCCACAATATCGCTCATATTTACAGATGTCATTTTCCCTCCAGCCACCGTTTCATCATCACCGCCTGATGGCGGTAAATCCGGTTTTCCCGATACATATCCTGATAAATCAGATCGCCCTGGGCGTTCATCTCAATGATCCGGAGCGCAAGGCTGCCCCGCTCCGGCAGCAGATCGATCCCCGCGCAGGTAAGCCCGGGAAAGCACGCCATCGCCCGCCGGCACAGATCCGCCGCTTCTTCCCGCACCCGCGCCGGAAGTCCCAGTTCCGAACATTCCATCGGGTGGTTATTTAGATGCAGGTTCGTGATGGGCCCCTTCGAGAGACGCGCCAGCAGAAAATCCGGCTCCCCCTCCTGCATCACCATCCGAAGGTCATAGGAATACCCGCCGCACTGCGCCTTCGCATACCACCGCTCCACGATACAGGAAAGGGCGAGAATCCCCTCCAGCAGCGGAAGGATCTCCTCCCGCTTCGTGAAACACCGCAGACGCTTCGTGTTCACCAGCCCGCATTCGGGGTGCAGCTGCGCGCAGGTATACAGCGCCATCCGGCCCGTCCCCGGCTGAAAGCGGAAGGCCGAGACGCCGGCAGCCCCGGAACCGTACACCGGCTTGATAAAAACCTGAAACATCCGCTGCGCGCGCATGGATTCCAGCAGCTCCTCCGCCGAATACATGCGTGCCACAGGCCGCACGTGCACCTTCGTTTGCACGGACACCTTCGTTTGCACGTGCACCTTCGTTTGCACGGGCGACCGGGCCGCGTCTCTGTCCGGCGTTTCCTGCCCCGGCCACAGCAATTCCTCCGTCACCGGCAGTCCGGTCTCCCGCAGCTTCGCTTTGCACAGACGTTTATCCAGCAGCATAAGAATCGCGGAGGGGTGATTAAAAAACGTGATCTGCCGTTCTTCCCCCAGCCTGGCCAGTCGGTCCAGGGCACCGCGATACTGCCCTGTCAGAAGCTCCAGCTCCTCCAGGCGGCAGCTCTCCCACACCGGCGGATCGATTTTTACAAACAGCTCCCCCTCCGGCAGATGCGCCGCGCCGCTCTCCCAGTCCTTCCAGTCCACGTAAAGAACAGGCAGCCCCTCTTTCACTGCTGCCTGCTCTAAAAAAATGCTCCGCTTTGTCCCCGGGCTGCCTAAAAGTACCGCCTGTCTCATTCGGTCAGCATGGCGTTCATGTATGTCTCGCCACGATATACTTCGACCTCATTCTGCTCCGTGACATCCACCTCCATCGGAAGCGCCGAGAGCTTCTGCATCATCTCGTCCGACAGATAATGGTGGTGCGCATCCAGCTTTTTTATATTCGGCCACGCCGGAAGCTTCTCAAGAAGCAGCGCGCCGCCCTTGTCCGTCAGCGTGCCGCAGGAGAGATCCAGGGTATCGATCTGTCCCATGAATTTACTGCCAAGCACGGCCTCCGTCAGCTCATCCTGTATCTCGCTGTCCGCAATCCCGAGATAGGTAAGCTTCGGAAACTCTGCCTTCTCCAGCAGCTCCTTCACCGTGTCCGCGTTTCCGTCAAACCCGTAATCCTCAATGCCGATATAGAGCAGCAGCTTTTTTAAATTCGGAAGCTTCGCATTCTGAATCGACCGGATCACATCCGAGGACAGGCCGCCGCAGATGATCGTGAGGGACTCCAGCTTTTCATGACAAACGTCGCCCAGCACAAGATCCGTGCTCCCCTTGATGGTCAGCTCACGCAATTCCGGCAGAGCCGCCCACAGTCCGCTGAAATTTCCCTGTATGATCCAGGAAACCTCGCACTCCTCGTAATCCATGTCCCCGACAAACAGCGATCTGATCTGTGAAAACTGATCCCCATGGGCCGCGATCCCATCCAGAAGCGGCTGGCAGTTGTCCTCCCAGCAGTTGCCCCAGGCGCCGATCACAAGCTCCTTTAAGCCCGGCAGATCCGGGTCCGCCAGGATCTCCTCTGCCATGGTCCCCGGCCCTTTGCCCTGCTCCTCATACTCGTCGTAGTCGTAGAAATACTTCTTAGCCGATTTGTCATCCTTTAACAGCTCTGCGCTCATCGATTGTTCCTCCTTCTGTTGCTGCCACTCGGGCTGGACTTTTCCAAATAACATTATACACAAAAAGTCCCGGGCATACAATATCTTCCATAAATAAGTCCGCACGGAATAAACTTTGTTTTACAAATACGCCCTTCTGATATATACTATGACCATATGCGCCTGACAGCGCAATCCTCACACAAAACCATCACGCAAAGGAGAATACTTATGGATACCCTGCTCACGATATACCAGGCCATAAAATCGGCCCTCATGGCCGCTTACAACCTCTTCTGGGGAGATCTAATCACGATTCCGCTGCCGGGAGGAAACAGCGTCGGGCTTTCCCTTCTGGTGCTGATCTTAATTCCGTCCGGCATCTATTTTACAATACGGACCCGTTTTCTCCCCTTCCGCCTGTTTCCGGAGATGTTTAAGGTCTCGATGGAGAAAAACGCAGGCACGCAGAAAAACTCGATCTCCGGCCTGCAGGCGCTGATCATTTCCACCGCGACGCGTGTCGGCATGGGCAATCTCGTGGGCGTGGTGGCCGCCATCTCCGCGGGCGGCGCAGGCGCGGTCTTCTGGATGTGGGTGACCGCGCTGCTTGGCTCGGCGACCGCCTTCGCGGAGGCCACGCTCGCACAGATGTATAAAGAAAAGGACCCGCTTTACGGCGGATACCGCGGCGGCCCGGCATACTACATTCATCATTTTTTCATCAAAAAAGACAGCAGACGCAGGCGTTCCGTCATCGCGGTGCTCTTTGCCCTCTCCGGCCTTTTGTGCTGGTGCGGCATCAGCCAGGTGATCGGCAACTCTGTATCATCCGCCTTTGAGAATGCCTTTGAGATCCCGCCCCTTTACACCACGATCGTGCTGGTTCTGATCTCCGCGGTGATCGTCCTCCGCAAAAACGCCACGGTAAAGGTGCTCGACCTCATCGTTCCGGTCATGGCCGGCCTGTATTTTCTGATCACAATTTTTATCATTTTTGCCAATATCGGAAGCCTCCCGGCTGTCTTCGGGCAGATTTTTTCCGAGGCCTTCGGCGTCCGGCAGGTGGTGGCCGGAGGCTTCGGCGCTGTGCTCATGAACGGCGTCAAGCGCGGGCTTTTCTCCAACGAAGCGGGCTCCGGCTCCGCCCCCTGCGCCGCGGCGGCAGCCGATATCAGCCATCCCGCAAAGGAGGGGCTCTTGCAGGCGTTCGGCGTGTTTATCGACACCATCGTCATCTGCAGCTGTTCCGCGATGATCATGCTCTTAACCCCCGGCGAGCGAACGGAGGGACTGGCCGGCATGGATCTGCTGCAGACTGCGATGGAATACCACATCGGCAGCTTCGGCGGCATTTTTATCGCGGTCATCCTGTGGCTGTTTTCCTTTTCAACCTTTATCGGCATCCTGTTTTATGCCCGCTCCAACGTGGCCTACGTGTTTGGCGACAACTGGCTCTCCCAGACGCTGTACAAGCTGCTCGCCCTCGTCATGCTTTTTATCGGCGGGCTCGAGGCCTACACCTTTGTCTGGGACATGGGAGATCTCGGCATTGCGCTGATGACGATTTTTAACATGATCGCACTGATCCCGCTCTCTGGAAAGGCGATGGCATCGCTAAACGAATACGAGGCATCAATGAAGATCCGCGGAAAGCGGAAGACCGAAGAGGCTTAACTGTTCGGCGTCGTTTTCCGGAAATTCACTCAGATAGCGGAAGATCTGCTCGTTATCATGCACGATCCCGTTTTTGCTGCACGTCTCAGAGAATAATTTCATCAGGCGGCTGTTCTCCCGGCTCTCCGCCACATACTGATTTCCATAGGTCCGTATGTAGGTTTCCTTCAGCCCCGGGAACAGCCGGTCCGACTGCTCATAAAAATACTCCCGGTTCCCCTCCCGCAGGGTCAGCCCCATGCCAAAGCAGATCACGCCGTACACCTTCGCTTCCACACACATGTTCAGAATGCCGGAAATATTCTCCTCCGTGTCATTGACAAAAGGCAGAATTGGCGACAGCCATACGACGGTGGGGATTCCCGCATCCCGCAGCCGCTTTAAAACGGCAAAACGCTCCCCTGTGGCGCACACATTCGGCTCGATTTTTCTGCACAATTTATCGTCGTATGTAGTCAGTGTCATCTGCACCACACATTTTGCCCTCTCGTTGATCTTCTGCAGCAGATCCAGATCGCGCAGAATGCGGTCCGATTTTGTGATAACCGTAACCCCGAACCCATAATCATAAATCAGCTGCAGAGCCCGCCTTACATTTCCGAGTTTCATCTCCAGCGGAATATAGGGATCCGTCATGGAGCCCGTCCCGATCATACAGCGTTTCCGTTTGTGCCTTAAGGCGTATTCCAGCAATTCGATCGCATTTTCCTTGACCTCAATGTCTTCAAAATCGTGCTCCATGTGGTAGCAGACGCTCCTGGAATCGCAGTAAATGCAGCCGTGCGAGCAGCCGCGGTACAGATTCATTCCGTTTTTGGAGGATAAAATTCCTTTTACTTTCACATAATGCATCCGATGTCCCCGCCTTTTTCGTAATGACATCATTCTATCACATTTTTCTGAAAAGTTCAGCCATGACACAAAATCCATAAAACATGACACAGGATGTCAGGTTTTGTGTGTTAGGATAGAATAAAAGGGACACCAAAAAGGAGGTAGCAGAGCTTGGAACTTATCACACTGACACACGGGAATCTGGAACAGGAACACATCTGCTGTGCGATTGCAAACAATAAGGATCTTCAGGTCCGTTCCAAAAAGGACTGGTTAAAGGACCGCCTGGACGAGGGGCTTGTATTTTTAAAATGCGACGTCCGCGGAAAATGCTTTATCGAATATCTTCCCGCGGAATTCGCATGGGCGCCGGTTGACGCGGCAAGCTATATGTACATTGACTGCCTGTGGGTATCCGGACAGCTGAAGGGGCACGGATATTCCAATCTGCTGTTAAATTCCTGCATAGAGGACAGCAGAGCGAAAGGAAAAAAGGGGCTTGTGATGTTATCCGCCAAAAAGAAAATGGGGTTTCTCTCCGATCCGGCGTTTCTGAAATACAAAGGGTTTCAGACCGCCGATACCGCAGCCCCCTGTTTTGAGTTAATGTACTTACCCTTTGACGAACATGCAGAGAAACCCCGGTTTCGAAACACGGTGCACGATCATGACGCGATGCCGCGCGGATTTGTGCTTTATTATACAAACCAGTGTCCGTTTACGGCGAAATATGTGCCGCTGCTAAAGCGTGTGGCCCAGGACTATGGCATCGATCTTACCGTCACGCATATTCAGTCCGGGGAGGACGCCAGAAACGCCCCCTGCCCGTTTACCACCTTTTCACTTTTTTACGACGGAGAGCTGGTGACGCATGAAATACTCTCGGAGAAGAAATTTGAAAAAATACTTGTGAGCAAAGGATTTACGGCCGCCGGGTAGCAGAATGCTGCCCGGGGCAGCGGTCTCCCCGGCATGGTTTCATTATTTTACAATGGTATAGCTGGTGCTTCTTGCTTTTCCATTCTGCTTTAACAGGTTGCTTTTTACCAGCTTTTTCAGGATTCTGGCAGCAGTGGACGTACTCACTTCAAGCAATCTGATCACCTCATTTCTTGTAACAGCGCCATGCATCCGGGCATATTCCAGCACTTTTTCTTCTCTGTCATCAGGCGGTGCGCTAACAGGAACATTTGCCGACGGCTCTGCCGAATGCACAAATCCAGCGCCATATTCATATTTTGCGTTGACATTCGGCAATATGATCTTAAAGGCATTTTTCGTAGTTTCTATTACAGGTTTTTCCTCCATACCTTCGTATGCCTTCATAATTTTTCTCATCCCGGTACCATAAGCCTCAATCAAATGCAATCGGTAGAACACATTTGCAAGATCCTGATTCCGGCATACGGAAATACCTACCATAATATCTTCCAGGTCAATTCCCGGCATCAACCCGCCAATGGACACAAATTCAATCCGGTCAGTATAAATACTGATAAGTGCGCTGGCGCTAAAGGAATAATCTCTGTGAACCAGTAAATTCAATAATGCTTCCCTGATGGCAATTTCAGGGTAATCCCTGACATCGATTCTCAGCAGTTTTTCTATGGTCGCACGGGTCTGATTGCGGAAGTCAATAAAATCATACACTTCGTTCATTTGCTGCATCAGCGATCCGGCAAATTCCCGCCGGTCCTTAAAAATTGTCTGATCCGTTCCCTGAAAAACAGCAACCCTGATCGTATGAACGCATTGATCGGATAGAAGTAAACCCAGATTGCTGTAAAGATTATCCCGGTCGATCAGCTTCAAAGTACGCATTTGCTGTGGGCCAAAATCTACGTCCCGAAGAACAAATTCTTTTCTTGTGGCTTCAAAGGTCAGTTCCTGGTTCAGACAGCGCATCGCTTCAAAGCGGTCCCCATCCGTTTCCTTAATCATACGACGGATCACTGTATCAGTAGCCGGAACCGAGGAATAACCCTGCCTGACATATACGCCCTCCGGGCGCATCCCCTTCTTTGCAAGATAATACGGGCGGTCCGTTCCTCGCTGAATATCCACAGCGACAATTTCTTTCCCATCTTCTTCCATGGTTTTGTAATGCAGGAACATTGTTACATCCGGCTTAATCGCATCCCTTACCATATTGCTGATTTGCAGGGATACGCCGTCAGGATCGTCCACCCCGACTACCGTACCGTCATCCTGAACGCCAATATAAAGCGTTCCGCCGTCACAGTTCGCAAAAGCAATGATTTCCTTTTTGATTTCATCCACGACAATTTCTTTCAGCTCTATGGTCTCACTTTCCCGAAAAAGCATACTGCCGTCTCCTTCCTTCTCATTCATGGCTCTAATATAACAAATCGGTTCAATCGTGTCAATGTTTCCGAATCGATTATGACACGATTGGCACAACAAATGACACAATATCTGACACAATAAGAACAGAGCCTGAGATACTCTTGGAGAAGAAATTTGAAAAAATACTTGTGAGCAAGGGATTTACGCCCGCCGGGTAGCAGAATGCTGCCCGAGGCAGCTGATTTTCATCCATTTGCGGGTCGCACAAATTCTCCAATGTAAAGCTCATCATTGATCTTGTGAATCTTCATTTCATCATTTACATTTAACTGCTTTTTACGGATTAAAACCATGACATTATTTTTGCTGCTGTTTTTACGCTGCATGCTGCACTGATATAGCCGGTACCCCGCCAGTTCCAGGCACAGGTTGCTGTCTATTCTGCGATGCAGCAGACACAAAACTGCAAGGAATCCGAATATCACGATAAACTGTATCACATCCGGGTACTGTGTAAAATCAAATGCAAGAAGCGGCAGCACATTAGACAAAAGATACGCTGTCGTCGAAACCGTATCCCGCTTTGCGGCAGTTACCACAGGATCAATCATCCCTCTTTTGCAGAGAAATTTCACGAATCTGTTTACATTCTTCTCATCGGAAGACTCCACCTCTCCTTCTTTTGTGAGTTCTATATCAAATTTCTCTGCTATCCTGCTTTTAAAATCACTGTCTTCTTTGAATCTTTTCAATGCGCTCTCATTAAAAGCCACAAATCTCCTGGGATTATATCCTGTTGTTGCAATTTTTCTGAATGTTTTTATATCTGATACAATTTTATCCGCAATCACATCTTCCACTTTATTACGACAGATGGTACGGTATGCCCGCTCCATCTGAAACAGCTTCTCGCCATTCATACGAAACATATACACCGTCTGATCCAGCATCAGAACATCCACATACCCACGCAGCGATAAATATTTATCAGGAATGGCTTTAAAGCTCTCCCCATCCCAGGCAAATGCATGTTTTAGCAGTATAAAAGGACTGATCAGTGTAAATAATTTAACATCCACATTCTCCTCCTCTTCCCACACTCTCCCTTTCAGAACATATGCATTTGCAGGGAACTCCAGCGCATTGCCCTGCATATCAGGATTTTCCATTGCACTCTCCAGTTTTTCACAGGATTCACAGATCAGCGGGTCAGAAGCTTCCAGCCTGTATATTTTTCTCCCGATTGAGTTTCCGTCATAAGCACACACCTCTTCATATTCTGACAGCTTTCCCCTTTCTTTTCTGTATGTCTTTGCCAGCCCGCTCACAAAATCCCTGACCGCATCCGGAGTTATCACATTGATTTTAAATGCAATCATATTGCCTGTCAAATGCTTCATGGCGGATCAGATCTTTCTCCAAATCCAATAGACAATCCCTGACCAGCCATTCATAATGATAAAAAAACAAAGGAGAACACCCGTCTATGAACACATTAAACGACTATATTTCAGAATATACCGAATACTGCAGGTATCGAAAACGATTAGATGCCAAAACGTTAAAAGCATACAAAACAGATTTAAAACAATATGCGGACTACTGCTCGGATTCGTCTGACTGTTTTTGCAAAGATACCGTGGATCAATTTATCACAAACCTGCACAAAAACTACAAGCCAAAAACCGTCAAACGTAAGATCGCGAGTCTGAAAGCCTTTTTTCATCACATGGAATATAAGGAGATATTAACGGAAAACCCCTTTGCAAAACTGGATATCCGGTTTCGCGAAGCCAGATTACTCCCAAAAACAATTCCGTTCCACTCCATACAGACATTTCTTTCTACCCTATACGCCCAAAAAGAACAGGCTGTATCTGAATACCAGCTAAAATGCTGTATACGGGATATTGCTGTCATTGAAATGCTGTTCGCTACCGGAATGCGGATCTCCGAATTATGTTTTCTCAAACCATCAGATATTGATCTGGAAAGCAGCAATATCCTGATTTATGGCAAAGGCGCCAAAGAACGGGTGATTCAGATTGGCAATCAGGAGGTGATTGCCGCCCTGAAACTATATAAAGAGACCTTTATAAAAGATATTGATTCCTGCGGATATTTCTTTGTAAACAGACTGCAGCGCAGGTTGTCCGACCAGTCCGTCCGTTTTATGATTAACCGCTATGCCAGACTCTCTGGGATCAGTCAGCATATTACGCCGCATATGTTCCGACACTCTTTCGCCACACTTTTGCTGGAACAGGACGTCGATATCCGCTATATCCAGCGGATGCTTGGACACAGTTCTATCAGTACGACAGAGATCTATACCCATGTGTCGAATACAAAGCAGAAAGATATTCTGGTGAACAGGCATCCCAGGAATCAGATGGCTGTGAATAAAGGATAATTCCTGATTATTGGGGGTTGGGAAACTTATCGGTCAGTCCAAAGGATAATTCGGGATTATCCGGTAGATAGTGTAAGGGTTGATTCCTGATTATGCTATTACTAATAGGAATAATACAGATATATTTTATTACTGGGTGTATAGTACTTTCCGCAAGTCAATAGACTTGTCGTACATATGCAATAAGTCAGTAAATTTGATATGCTACAATAGGCAGGATTTAGCATATGGCAGTATATGACATATGTTTGTATAGGTATAATAATTGGCCTATTGTTTGCGGGAATGAAGAAAATTGTTTTCAAATGTGATGGGATTTATACGATTATACTTCAACGCATAGGTGGACAAATGAGAAAAAAATGGAAAACATTGAGTGCATCACAAGCACAATTCATAGAATATGTAAATAAAAATTTAGATAATTCTAATCGTATTATTTTTTTTAAACATATAGGTCACTTAGGTCTAGACTATGCCATACTATCCAGATTCAAAAAGTCTGAAATTTTGAGTTTTGAACAATTAAAGACTAAGACAGGGAAAAATGTCTTTTTTCGGTTGGTAAATATTATTACAGCTATTATCACATGTATTATACATGAAAATAAAGGTCCTGTTTTACGTACTACTATATCTTCTGTTCTGTCTAATATGGAAAATATATATCTTGGAGTAGACAAAAACAAAGAATACCTAAAATATTTAAAGATTAAGAAATTATCTCACAAAGCAGGGAAAATATTATACTTTATACGCATTGAGGAAAAAGACATTGAAACAGAAGAAGATATTCGATGCCTTAAATTATTATGTAAATTTATCAAATCCGGGAAAATAAACAATACCGTTTTACTCATTTCAGGGGAAATTATTAATTTATTTCCGTTAGCCAATCAAGAAAATATACCTATCTTTCAACTAAAGAGTACCGACTTGGATATAATTGCAAAGCAGAATGGTCTATATCTAACAGAATCAATAGCTAAAAATATTGAACTTATACAAAAATTTGGACTTCATTTTTTTATGGAAAATGCGGATTTCTTTGATGCTCTTGAAGATATTCATTCAGATGAAGTTAACTGGATTGATAAAGTAGACTGGATCATCAATCAAATTAGTTTACGAAACAAAATTGCATGCGAACCATTATATTCTCTTTTAGAATTTTCAAGTTTTTTTGATAATCAATTTTCTAAACTTGAAATTCAAAATTTTGAGAGCAATAAGCTGAATGCTAATAATCTTGACACAGCTGCTAAACTGGCGCTTATAAGCAGAAACAAATCTTCAATATATACAGTTCCTACGTATTTTTTTGGTATAGAGGCATTTAAGTCTTATTTTGCAATTAAATATATTGATGACTTGGAACCTATGCCCATACTTATATATACTTATTTTAGAGAAAACTTCCCATTTAAATATCTTTCTGCACTTAAAGTTCTGAGTATAGACTCATCTTTTATAGATAATAAAGAAAAGCAGTCTTTGGTAGTTTTGGGGTATTATTTTCAGAATTACGAGATTGGCTTATGTAATATTAAGGATTTTATAAGATTGACAACCAAGGATTCAAGTTCATCATATATAATGAATTTGTTCGAGCTTTTTAAACACAGTAAGGTGGATAATACGATATCAGAGAAGATAACATATGTTCTTGAAAAATTAGAGAATAATTCACTGGATGAGTTAGCCACATGCGCAGGTTACGTAATTTTATTGCAACTACTCAAAGAAAGATATACAGAATTCCCCGAAATAAATTATAGTGAAATTTTGAATTGTTTTCGAGCTGCTGTAATTCAAATAAATGACGAAAATAATTACAATAAATATTGGCAACTACACTTTAAATGTCAATATATTGCCCTATCATTAGAAGATGAAAATACAAGAGCACAGACTGCAAAAAAATTTTTAAAAGATGTCAAGAAAGTGCGAGAGGAGGAGAACTTTTCTGCATATATTAGTGCTAACAAATTACGAGGTTTTACCAAGATTGATTTATTGTCATATAGCCTTGAATTTGATAACGCAAGTGCAATTTTACGAAATCTTTTTTGTAATTCGGAAGATAGCACAATTATTAAAGAGTTAGCGCGTATAAATTATAGTGCTTATTTGATAGAATATATGAAATACAATGAAGCTCAGCGAATTTTAAAGGATGCACAAAGCTCTTTTATAGAAAATATAAATTTAGATACATACTGTGGTTATCGCAATAATTTAATTATAGCCCATTTTTATACTGGATCTTTAAATACTGATGAATGTATTACGCATTATCAGGATTTGCTGTGTAAAAACATAAATAGTAATGATAAGTTTATTATTTTAAATAATCTTGCTGTGATATATTTATCAAGCCAAAAACACGCAGAATTAGGGATAGAACAATTAAAAGATAATTTAAATAAAGGCAATTCGTATAATCGTTTTCTTGCTATTCATAATCTTCTGGCATATTATTTTGAAAAAGATGACAAAACAAATTTTGAAGAAATATACAAACGTATATCTATTCCCAAATTATTTTTATCGGATACAACATTTTTTCTTAATAAGTTTAAATGGATGAAAGAAAATATTGGCGAAAAAGAATATAACAACTTTAATGCCAGCCCATTAGTTCCCCCATGTTATAACGAACTATATTTATATAGTTCAATCGAAAGATGGTTCGAGTGAAGCGATTTTTTCATAAGCCATTAATCGTAGTATTCCTCTGTGATCACATTTTAAAGAACACTGCGCTGCAAGATTACTGCTTGTATATCCATTTATAGTGGGATTTGGGCTTAAATCAAAAAGGAAAAATCCAGTCCCATTATATCGGAAGTCATATCGTGTTGTGCAATAAAAGTTTAATAAATAACTCATATTCTCGCATGCTGACAATATTTCAGAAGGAATTTCACAAGGCACTAATTTGAAGTTTTCGTAATAACTATCCGCATGGGTCAAGTGATTTTTTCCGTTCGAAAATTGAATTTCTATAGGAGTGAGAGCATGCATTCTATTATTATGGCAAAAAATAGTGATTCCTATTTCGGAACCCAAAATGTATTTCTGAATCATTAAATGACCATATTTTTCAATTAATTGTGTGGCAGATAATATTAGTTCTTTTTCAGTATAATTTTTCAGAACAAGAACATCAATGCAACATGATTCACAAATAGGTTTTAAGACGATTTGATCTCCTAATTTTGAATATATATCTCTTGTATTTATCAATTGAGAGGAATTAATAAAAATTGTCGGGGCTAGTAGACTGCCATAATTATTTGCAATTAATAATTTAAACATTGTTTCTTTATTACAACCGATAGCAGACATATATGCATCTGCATTTAAATTATAAAAACCACAATATTGGCATAAAGCAGGTATTAGCGTTCGGCGTCCGAATCCATTAACATTCTGTGCCATAGTATACACATAAACATTTTTATTTATATTTTCATGGATATAAATCCATTCGAGGAAATCTTTTTCTGACCCTATTGCAGATACAGTGCTAAATATATCGCTTACAGAATCAAGAATTTCATGAGTTTCCTCTATATCGAAGCATTCTTCGAGATGAGGGTCATCAGAGTAGGTATTATAATCGTTATGTACAAACAAGAAATATGCGTCAATAGGATATCTTTTTCCCTTCATATATTCAAAAAAATCTTTTAAGATATTTCTTTCCATAGTAACTTTATTCCCCCAATAAAACTTATTTATTTTGAAAAAGAGAATGTAAATAAATTATGTTTTTGGATAGACCTTCTTTTATATAAAAAGTGCTCTTCTGCGTTATTCCTATTAGTAATAGCATAATCAGGAATCAACCCTTACACTATCTACCGGATAATCCCGAATTATCCTTTGGACTGACCGATAAGTTTCCCAACCCCCAATAATCAGGAATTATCCTTTATATAACCCAATTATATCGCCCCTTCTTCATAATTTCAATAGAATCTACAAAAATAATTAGAATTTGTTCCTGCTTCCTCAATTGCAGCCAGCTGGCACAATTACAAAATACTTTTTCACCTGCATGTCTAGCAACCAGCCGTTCATAATCATACAGCACCATCGCCAGTGACAGTGTAAGATGGCTGATATAACCGAAATTAACTTCTCCAAACCTCTCCTGGACAAAGGGTTGCAACGGCCTTATGAGCGAGCCATCAAATTCCTCGAAACGAATTCTGCCACCAGGCTCCATGGCCAGGGTATAAAAAAACCTCCCCGCTGAAATACAACATTGTCGCCAGCCCGTACAGCAACAGAATTTCATCCGCATTCCAGCCTTTCAGTCCGTCAAAGCTGAAAAACATAATAAAAAGCATAGCGGACGTAGCCCCGTAGTTTAACCACTGCCCCACAATTCCCGCAAAATATGCATCCCGCCCACATATTTTTCATTCCGCCTCATCCCCATTTTCAAAAACCCTTCCCCTCACCCCTTTTTACGAACATTCGGAAGCACCTCCGGCGCTACAATCGTTCCCAGATACTGATCATAACAGTTTGGCAGATGCCCGATATCAAGCGCCTGATATCCCCGCTGCGCCAGATCATATGCCAGTATCGTAGCTGTCGGTCCTGCGGACAACAAAAACAGCTTATCCGGCGACTCTTTCAGACACTCATCTAGAATCGTATCATATGCCTCAAATGCATGAACCGGCGGAACATGAATCATTTTGTGTGAATGAATGCCGTCAAACAGCTCTGGTTTCATCTCAAACCTTCCGCCGTCGCCCGCCACAAAGACAACATCGCGTTTCTCCCACAGTTTCCGAATCACTTCCAGCGTATTTTCATAAAATACCGCGTTGCGTGAAACATCTGTGTTCCCATAAAAGCTTCCCGTAAAATACGGTCTCAGATCTCCTGATGCCCGATACCAGTATGCCTCCCAGAAAGACAGCTCGCCAAAGCAATTCTGTATGTTATTGTATTCCGAACAAAACTCGGGAATTGTGATCAGAAGCGTTCTGTTGCTCTGATACGCCAGTACCTCAAGCAGACGCTCCCTGATTTTCTGATAAAACGTAACGTTTCCTCCCCTAGTATAATAATGATATAGCCACAAGAGCCACATAGTTAATAAGTTACAAAGTCATATCTGATGAATAACAGAAGGAGAATTCCCTCTCCATCAGAAGTTATAAACATTTACCATGTCTGAGGTTTCCTTAATGCACCAGACAAAATATAGAGGTATAATCACTGAGGCAGGATCATTGACGTTTTCTCCTTGGGAACCAGCAGGACCTCTGCTGGCGAAACCTCTCAGAAAGTCTGTCAGTCCATTCGGTGGTGATTTATGTTTTGGCTGGTTGGTGCATCTGCACGGGCATCCAGCGCAAAAGGGATGCCATGGCCGCTACAGTCAACCGGGCAAAGCCCAGCGCGAAGGAGCTGTTGACCATATTCGAAGGCCATATCGCAGACGGGACCCTTGCCCTTTATGACAGGCTGCGCAGCTACCATGCGCTTCCGGGGATTGCAGACTGTATCGTCAGGGACTGCAATGGCCCCAGCGCAGAGGATACCTGCCTATCGAAATGCGGAGGGTATTATCAAACGGTTGATAGGTGCGGTGCCGGCGGTGACAGGCATCGATTACTACCATAGCAATAGGGACGTAAGAGAATCCGGTTTACTGGCCATATAACCTTACCGACCCATTTGCTGACTAACACCTATTTTTTTATTCATAACTGCACCACTCTGATACGAATCCTGAATGATTCACGACTATATCATTTTCTTTTCAGTCCTTCTCTTCTCTGCTGAAAATCTCCTGCACAATATCCTCAATCCGCGGCTTCGCCTCATTCACTCAGATTTGTTATTTTGACATTTTTTACGTAACACAATTTCCAGTTCCTTTTTTAACAATGGCAAATCAGAATCAATTGTATCCCATACAATTCTCATTTCAACGCCTTCATATCCATGTACAATTCTATTTCGCATTCCATATATCTGTTTCCACGGAATAGTACCAATCTGAGCTTTTATTTCCTCACTCAGGGATGTTTTTGCCAGTTCACCTATCTGCATCAGATTAAAAACACATGCCTCCACCCGCATAGAGCTTTCCTCAAACTCTGCAAGACAGTTGCAGTCACTACAATATTTCAACACCGCCGTTACATGTGCATAAATCTTATTTAATATATCGCTGTCTTTCTTATCCATATATAAGCACTCCTGTTTCTTTTATTTCCCGGTCAATTTCTGATTCCGGCTTAATCTGTGAAATATCCAGTAAATCTACTTCCTTATCCAAAGATGTAACCACATCCTCTAACAGACCGTAAAAAGAAAGTCCCCGCAGCCCGCTGTCAACAACAATATCAACATCGCTCTCTGCTTTTGCCTTTCCTTTGACATAGGATCCGAAAAGGAACGCTTTTCGAACCTGATATTCCTGAAAAATCGGAAACAGAATTGCTTTTATCTGATCCGTCGTATAAACAATATCACTCAATAAAATCCATCTCCTTTCCATTATCCGAGATCTGTCAGCAGATATATTTAACATTTGTATTATCTTTTTCTTATTGTACTAAAATATATTTCCGTTTTCAAGCAGATTGCACAGCACGATTCTTGTATATATTTTTTCCTTTCAGTCCTTCTCTCCCCTGCTGAAAATCTCCTGCACAATATCCTCAATCCGCGGCTCCGCCACATAGATATTCTGCGGATGATACCACCCGATCAGCTCGATCATCGCATCCGCGGACGCCTTCTGCTCCGTTACAAGAAGCAGCGGGTGTTCCGTTCTCTCCGCAACACGATATCCTGCCGGCGTCTCCTCCCGCAAAATGCCCCCGCCGGATTCCAGCTTCACTGCGGTTCCCTTCGTATAGCGCTGCCTGAATGCTTCCGGCGTTCCGTCAAAAAGCTTCTTCCCCCGGTCAATCAGAATCAGGTGGTTGCAGACCGCCTCGATATCATCCATGTCATGCGTGGTCAGCATTACTGTAGTTCCCTTTGCCTGATGGCAGTATCGAAATTGCAGTAATTACTCATGCAAAATGCTTCTTCGTTTTATACACTATACCTATATGGTGGAGCACCAAATGAAAGGAGCAAAAAAAATGTCTGCAATTCAAAATGCGATTGAAGTGAGGAACTTAACAAAGGTTTTTAGTGGCAGAGTTTTGTTTGAGAATTTTAGCCTGAATGTAAAAGCAAATACCATCCATGCGATTATTGGTCCGAACGGTTCTGGAAAGACAACACTGCTACGCTTGATTACAGGGGTATACCAGCCAAATGCAGGGACAATCGACATTGCAGGGAAATATGCAATGCAGCTTGAAAATGACTATCTGTATGAAGAACAGACTGGTCTTGAAAATTTGAAAATTTTTGGGAAATACTTTGGATTTGAAATAAATGATCGTTCAGACGATTATTGTACGCAATTAGGATTGACCGAGCATTTAGGAAAGCGTGTTAGCACTTATTCTAAAGGAATGAAAAGAAAACTGTCCCTCTTGATTGTTATTATGATGGGGCGGGATATTCTGCTCATGGATGAACCAACATCGGGTGTAGACCCCATATCCAGAGTAGAAATCCGTAGTTTGACAGAGGCTCTAAAAGCTGACGGAAAAACGGTTATTATTACATCACATGACCTTAGCGAGATTGAAAAGTGTGCTGATGATGTATCTATGATTAAAAATGGCAGATTGCTGTTTGATAAGGGTATTCAAGAAATGCAAGGACAATCATTGGAAGAAATCTTTATTAAGGAGGGCAATCGGTATGAGTAACATGGGAAAAGGCGCAGGCTACAATCTTACCAGAAGTAAAAGCCTCCTAATTGATACTGCGATTGTTGCCATTCTGGCAATTTTTATGAGCTTTGCAATGCAGATGGACGCCTTGCAGTCTAAGGGAGAGGATTATTTAGTCTTAATGCTCTATGCGGTTATTTGGGGTCTTACCTCCCTGCAATCCGGTGCTATGATTGTAGATTTGACAGCAAAGGATAAGTTAAGCCGGAGAATTGAATTTTTTGCAGCTTCTGGAATTACGGTAAAAGAGATTATAAAACAGTATTCGATACAGATTTTCCGCTTTTCTGGTATTATCCCGTTCTTTGTTTTTATGAGTTGCTATTACTTTACCGACTGGACAATGAGCTTTGGGCGGATCGTATGTGTTTATCTTAGTATTCTTGTACTTAGTTTTTGTGAGATTGTCGCTTTGAATATCATTGTACTGGATGTGAAACGAGTAAAACTGTTCAAAAATATTCTGTTTTTTGGTAATTTTGCACTGGTTTATTTGATTGCGATGTCGGCAGAACGAATTACAGAGTTTGTGAATCAACATCATATAGGAATTGACTATTTGATTATTGTGGTTGATGTTGCACTTTGCATGATGTTTGCACTATTAAGTTTCTTTAAGGCTCGGCACATGAGCAACGAAACAGTTATCAGGAGGGATGGCGAATGGGTTTGATAACCTTAAACCTTAAAAGGGTATTGAACTGGAATTTTATTTTTATGAGTGCGGTAGCAGCTATCTTTGGCATGATCTCTCTGATGAACTTTGGGGATATTTCAGAGAACATTGTATTTGGCGTTGATATAAAATATTTTATGCTGGATGGCTGCCTGTGCTTATTTATCTTTTTTGCCGGAGAAATAAGCAAGGATATGTTGCAGCAAGAAAAAATCACAAAGAGAATAGAATGGAAACTTGCTAATGGTATTAAAATCTCAAGTATTGTTAAGGAGAATCTGCTATCACTATGGATTGGAACGCTGATCCTTTTGTTTCCTCTACTTTTGATGATTTCCATTCGCCTGCCAAACCTTATCTTGTTATTAGGCACCTATTTTCTGATCCTTAGCATATTGTATTCGGCATTTATAAATGTTTTGATTCTCTGGATTAGAAATATGAACTGGTTTAAGAGTATTCCTATCTTTGCAACACTGCTTCATACTTTGCTGGTTGTCTTAAAATGCGGGATATTTATGAAAACGAATAATGTGTGGGTGTTGCTACTATTTTCTCCAGTGAGTATAATAGTTTTGACTGCGTGTGGTTTATATCTGATGACTAAAGAACGGATCGTATCATCATATTACTAACATAATGAATTTTAGCTGAAAGGAGGGGTGTTCCATGCAGGATAAACGCTTCTATCCGTATCTGTTTCTTCATGCGGGTATTGTGATTTTATGGGTTATATTGGATAGAATACGTAAAGGAATTGCGAATGACGGAACCATTAACTTATTGTCGATTGCCGTCTTGCTTTGTTATTTCAATCTGCTCTATCTTCATGTAATGACATCACGGCGAAAGGCAACAATATCTGAATGTGGCTGGAACCTGCTTTCTGTTTCCTTTATTGCGGCGCTGATGTATGATGGATTTTCTACCTTATACACGGGTGCATTTCTGGTTTTTGCATTGATTATCGGAATAATGCTGGTAAGAACTGACGCAAGCCGGGGAAAAATGGTTCGCCTGCTGTTTGGAATTGCGTCTATCATACTGTCGTTTTTCAATTTCCAAATTCTACCTGCGATAACTATGTTAATTGGAATGTTCGTGGGAATTTTCCTTGATTACAGATATGTAAATTTGAAACAGGTTAATATTCTTCCGATCGCCCAGAGGAAAGCAAGATATGTCCTCGTTTTTATGATTCCCTTGTTTACAGTCGTACTCTATTACTTTGATTTGTCCACCCTGCAAGTCAATGTGTTTTTTCAGCTTATAATGCTTTTATTTGAGGCCTTTGCTGTCATTCATCTTGGTGACATGGAGGCCCGTTACAAGGAGTTGACAAAGTATTATGAATTAACGAACTATATTGCAAATGAGAGGGAAGATTTCTCAAGGCTGCTTCACAACGATGTGCTTCAAGATATTGGAGGTGCCAAAAACCTTCTGTCGCTTCGCTTACCAGCTATTGATGAAACAAAAAGGATATTATCTGATTTGGAACTGCGAATAAGAAATATGATGAATTTCTATTCGTCTAATATCTTTTCGGGGTATGCTTCATGGGAACATATTGAATATATGCTTGACGCCATTAAGAAGCTGTACCCAAAGAAAAATATATTTATAGATTTTACCATTGACAGCGCAGCAAGAGCTGCTTTGAAAAAAGATAACAGTTTGAAACAGGCTATGCAGATAATTAAAGAGCTTGTCAACAATGTTTATAAACATGCTGCCGCTACTTTTATCCATTTGGAAATCACACTAAATGAGGAAAGTGAACTCGTTATTATCTGTCAAAATGATGGAGCGAAGTCAAATGACATTGAAAATATCCTTACTTCCAAAGGCGGCATGTTGTTCTTGACGGTGTTGATAAATGGGAATGGTGGCAACATTCAGTATTTAGAGAAAGATGGTATTTTAACTGCAACGGCAGTTTTGGGGAAAAAAAATGAAGATATTACTATTTGATGATCACAGGATATTTGGAGAGAGTTTAAGCAAACTTCTGGAAGATTGGGACGCAATCTCAATCTGTCACTATGTAAGTAATGAAACAAAGTTTTGGAATATTCTTTCCGCAGACGAATGGGACATTGTATTATTGGATGTTAACCTAAGAGATCAGTCAAAAAATTCTGGCATTGACCTGATAGAAAAAATATATAACAAAAAACCAAAAACAAAAGTGGCTATGCTATCCTCTTATGATATGCCGGTTTATAGACAGGAGGCGCTTAAAAGAGGTGCTGTAAGTTATATTGACAAGTCGGCTTCTGCTGATGAGCTGGTAAAAAAACTTATGGCTATTAGTAAAGGTCACAAATCCACTACGTCCCCTTTATTAGATCCCCTGACAGATCGTGAAGCGGAAATTATTAAGGCGATTGGAACCGGGAAAACAAAGCATGAAATAGCGCAAGAACTGTATATCAGTGAACGGACACTTTACAACCATATCCAGAGCATCTACGATAAGCTGGGGGCTAAAAATGCTATCGAAGCCTATAACAAGGCTATTGCACTTGGATATATCACACCCTTAATATGAGTTTAGGCAATAAGAGGGACAGATATATCAGAACACAAGTGACAAGTATGCACATTATGTAAGCAGATAGCAAAAACAAGTATCATTGAACGACTTCATCAAAACAATAAAGAAAAGCTGGGAGCAAGATCAAGTCTGCTTCCAGCTTTTCTTTATTGGGTTTGTCAAGTATAATGTGTAAGTTTTTATATTTTCCCTTACCGGCAGTTTTATGGCTGCCGGTTTTGTACGTCAGAATCAGTATTGTTCGTATTTGAGTATGGATAATTGAAATAATCTATAACCGCGTCGGTTAGTTCATCTTATAAATTCAACCAATAGTAGAAGTTACAATCTTTATGCGAAATGTATCTTCTGTCTGAACCGCGGAATAACCTGTCACCCCTTCTTACGAACACTCGGAAGTACCTCCGGCGCCACAATCGTTCCCAGATACTGATCATAACAGTTCGGCAGATGCCCGATATCAAGCGCCTGATATCCCCGCTGCGCCAGATCATATGCCAGTATCGTAGCTGTCGGTCCTGCGGACAACAAAAACAGCTTATCCGGCGACTCTTTCAGACACTCATCTAGAATCGTATCATATGCCTCAAATGCATGAACCGGCGGAACATGAATCATTTTGTGTGAATGAATGCCGTCAAACAGCTCTGGTTTCATCTCAAACCTTCCGCCGTCGCCCGCCACAAAGACAACATCGCGTTTCTCCCACAGTTTCCGAATCACTTCCAGCGTATTTTCATAAAATACCGCGTTGCGTGAAACATCTGTGTTCCCATAAAAGCTTCCCGTAAAATACGGTCTCAGATCTCCTGATGCCCGATACCAGTATGCCTCCCAGAAAGACAGCTCGCCAAAGCAATTCTGTATGTTATTGTATTCCGAGCAGAACTCGGGAATTGTGACTAAAAGCGTTCTGTCGCTCTGATATGCCAGTACCTCGAGCAGACGCTCCCTGATTTTTTCTGAAAACCTCTGAAAACCAATATCCCGTCCCATACAAAGGTTAAATTCTCCATCTCCAAACCGCGCAAGCGAACATTTCTGTTCCAATATATATTCGATGCTTTCTGTCGTCGTGAGCACCTTTGGATGAGCGTTTTGAATCGCCTTAAGGCCCTCCTCTACATCCGGCGTCCGTTCCATATACCCGCTGCAGATTGCGAAAACAGAGATCTCATTCCCCTCAATCTTCATTACCGCACATTTCGGATAGATATCACCAGGATCAATCCAGCAAAAATTATTCTCTTTTGAGAAAAAACGTAATGTTTCCTCCCCTTTCTGGGCCAGTGCAAGTCGTTTCTCCAGTTTTTTCAGCAATTCGCCTCCTTTCTCCAGATATTTTTTTACCGGACTCATATAACGAATCACATAATCCGGATACCGTACCTCTTTTATGCAAAAGAGCTCCTGTTTCCTGCATTCCAGCAGCACCTGTTCCATATATGCCGCTTCTTTCTCTGAACACCACACTTCTTTTCTGCCTTCCATAATCTCCTCCCTGTCAAAGCGTTTTGGCGCTGTCAGCAGCCTGTTCTCCTGCTCCCTCACGTCTCTTCCCTCAGCACGCCCCGGTCCATCCGGTACACCCGGTCCGCAAATGCTGTCATTTCTTCAGAATGTGTAATAAAGATCATTGTCTCATTCCTGCCGCTGTGAAAAAGCACTTCCTGCAGCCTCGCAGCCGCCCCCGGATCAAGCGCCGACGACATCTCATCAAACAGGAAAATACTCCCGTTCTTTAAAAATGCCCGGGCAATCGCAATCCGCTGTTTCTGACCGCCTGAAAGCTTTCCGCCGCCTTCTCCCACATTTGTCTTGTATCCGTCTTCCATTTTCAGAATCTCATCATGGATCTGTGCCCGCCCTGCAGCGGCATACACCTCATCATCAGACGCCTCCTGCTTTCCCATCCGTATATTTTCCATCACACTTCCATCAAACAATGCGCTGTCCTGCGGCACATAGGAAATATGTTCCCGAAGACATCCGGCATCCGTATTCCATACAGGCTTTCCCCGATAACGGATCTCCCCGGCATCCGGCTTTTGCATACCGAGGAGCAGACGGCATAACGTCGTTTTTCCAGAACCCGATTCTCCAATGACAGCAATATGCTCTCCGCGCTTTACCCGCAGGTCAACGTTTGAAAGTCCGGACTCTCCTCCCGGATACGTGTAGCATACACCGGAAAGCTCAAGCTCCGGTATTTCCTCCTCCACGGAAAATCCCTCTGTCTTCCCAGATGCAGATTCCGGCATTTCCTGGCCGGTTTCCTTCGTCCCGCAGTCCAGCAGTTCAAATACGCGCCGTCCTGAAACGAGTCCCGGCTGAATATACTGGATAAATGCGTTCGATTCCTGTGCCGCCTTCGCAGTGATCTCCGATAAGGATGCCGCGAGAACAATCTCAGAAAGTTCCGCCTCACCATCCATCACAAGCAGGAGGACAAGCAGAAAGCAGATCACCTGTATCATCCCCTTAAAAAGCTCCAGAAGCGAATAGCCGCAGCCAATCCAGAAACCATAGCTGACGCGCTGTCTGCAGATCTCCTCACATGTTTTCCGGTATCTCCCCTGCAGAATGTTCTGCAGACCGAACACCTTTACCACCTGAATGCCGGACAGCACCTCAAGCAGATGCGTTACCGACCCGTCTGACTGTTTTCTCGCTTCGCTCTCCCGGCTGCGTATTCTGGGATTCAGAAGGATGGAACAAAGAACTGACGCTGCGCACAGCACAGACGACATGACCGCCAGCTTCCAGTGGATCCGCCATAGCAGTATCGTTCCTGCGGTTATGTAAAAAAAGAATTTTGCAAGTCCCGTAACGGCATAGGAAGAAAACATGCTGACCGCACGCGCTGCATCCGTATTCAGACGTCCGAGATAATCTCCCTCCCGAAATCGGGAAAACACATCTCCCGGCATCCTCTCAATCTGTGCAAACAGCTGTTTCTGAAGATTTACCGCACCATAATATGCGCTTGTCCGTCTGAGATATCCGCCGATACAAACGAGCGGCGCACAGCCCAGAAAGACAAGCAGCAACAGCAGAACTTCGCCTGCCATCGCCTCTGTCCGCTCTCCCGTCACATAGCAGACCAGGCGCTCTAAAACAAACGGGACGGCAAACACCATGGCAATATCACCGACGGATAAAAACCATCCTGCCAAATATCTGCCTTTCTGATCTCCCAGGAATCCAAACGCGCGACTCATCAGGGAAAACGCTTCACGAAATGTTAGTTTTTCCATGCATACCCCCATTTAGAAAAGATCCCGGCGTTCCCTCTGCCGCGATTTTCCCGTCTGCTATTTCATACAGATAATCCGTCTTTAAAAGGGTGGCCTTCCGATGCGAAATAATAAGCGCGGTTTTTCCCGCGAGGAGCCGTTTTAACGCCTGTCCGAGCGCCGCCTCTGACCCGACATCCAGCGCAGAGGTCGGCTCGTCCAGAATTACAATTGGCGCGTCGCGCAGGATCGCCCTTGCAATCGAAAGGCGCTGTCTTTGTCCTCCCGAAAGCGTTCCGCCGCGCACACCGATATGGGTATCCATTCCATGCTCCAGCCCCTTTACATAAGTCCACAGCTGCGCCGCACGCAGAGCGTCCACAAGCTCCTCCTCCGTCGCATTCTGCTTTCCCATCTGGAGATTTTCCCGGATTGTGCCGTCAAACAGAACCGGCTCCTGCGTCACAAGTGAAATCTGTTCCCGAATCTGCTGTATGCTCATACAACAGAGATCAACTTCATTTACAAAGATGCTGCCTGCGGGCGGTTCATACAGCCTGCACAGAAGTTTCAGGACCGTACTCTTTCCGCTCCCGCTGGCGCCGCACAGTCCGACCGTCTGCCCGGCTCTGACATGAAACGACACCCCATGCAGAATCGTCTGATTCTCCGAATATCCAAACCACAGATTCCGAAACGAAATCGCAGGGATTCCTTCCTCCTCTAGCTCTCTTCCCGGCAGTAATACAGCCCGCCCTGACTCCTCGGTTTCCAGATCGAGGAACTCATAATAACGCCGTGCCAGCGCATTTCCTTTGCGCAGATTTTCAAAAACCAGATCCAGAATCTCTATCGCTGACCGGACGCTCTCCGACATCGCTGCAAACGAAACAAATGTACCTACCGTCAGCTCACCGGCACGTACAAAAATCACCCCCAGAAACAACAGCAGAAACAGCAGCGACACACTGGAAAGATACCGGATCAGCGTAAGCCTCGCCCCCAGACGCTCGCTCTGCCGGTTGCTTTCCACCGCATTATCCATATAACCGCCAAACCGCTCCAGAAGGAATTTCTCCGCCCGGTAAGTACGTACCGTTTCCATATTCCGGATTCCCTCCGCCGCCACGTTCATCGCGGCGCCCGTCATATCCGCCACCGCTTTCTTTTTCTGTTCAATCGGCCGGCTCAGTCTCCCTGTTACCCAGATCATAAGCGGAACCACCGTAAAGTAAAGCGCTGTGAGTCTCCAGTCCAGACGAAAACAAAAACCCAGCGCCACCGCAGCATAGATCACCGCATGTATATGCCAGGTCAGAATCCCGGAAAACACATCGGAAAGTCCTTCGAGATCACTGTTTAACCGGGACGACAGATCACCTGCCCGAACGTGATTCTCCAGTACCGGCAGTTTCAGCATCGTCAGGACGGAAAAAGCTCGTGTCCGCAGGCCGAGGATCATACCTTCCATCACCACCCTGGCCAGCGTATACTGTGCCACGATCAGAGCACTGCGAATTACAAGAAAAAACAGAATTGCCTTTACGAATGAGAATGCCGCGGAAATCTCCTGACTTACCCCAAGATCGATCGCACGTCCCAAAAGATCCGCCACAGACGACGACAGCAGGCCGATTCCGGTGATCAGAAGTACAAGCAGGAACATGCTTCCCCACTGTTTTTTTGTATCAAGAAAAATTCGTCCAAGATATCCCATCCGTTTTTCCTCATCGTCATCTGTCGAAAATCCATGTTTCATCCAGGAAAAAGCGCCTTATATAAAAATATAGTATCACACTTTGTCTCCTCTATCAATTTTAATATTTTTCGGTCAGACCTGTCTTTTGATGTCTTCCTGCCACCAGCTCCATCGGAACAAACTCCACCATATAAGTCGTCTCATAGTCACCCGCCTCATAATATTCTTCCAGTTTTCCTGTCTGATTCCCGAGATCTTTTCCGCAGGCCCAAAAACTGCCGTCTTCCTTTAGCAGGCGGCGCAGTCCCACTATTTCCCACTTTTAAAGATGCTTTTGTGTCCTGCTGCCAGTCTGCATACTTCCGGATGCTAAAGGATGATGGATAGTACGTGTCAGACATAAGCGGCTCACATTACCAGTACACCCCCCAGCAAAGCCCGGAAAAGTAAGCGTCCCGAATCATCCCGGTGACATCCCGAAAAGTATTGTTAAATCCATACTCAGGCAGGCGGGGCTGTAACAAGCCCCTGCCCCTTGCAGATAATATAGATTACACGGAAAGGAGCAATGATTTATGAATTATGTATACCCGGCTGTTTTCTATGAGGAAGAAAGCAAAATATCAGTAATCTTCCCCGATTTGGGAAACCTCGCAACCTTTGGGGATAATGTGGCGGATGCCATGCGCATGGCCCAGGATGCCTGAGGCCTGTATCTGTTTACTGCCCTGCGTGACGGCGAACCGCTCCCGGCTCCCAGTCCATTAAGCGAACTCAATCCTGCTGCCATCCTGAAAGACTTTGAAATGGAATCCGCTGCAGAAAGCGCTTTCGTCAATATGGTACTGGTGGACATAACCGAATACGCAAGGCAGCACAGCGACAAGGCAGTAAAAAAGACTTTAAGCATCCCCATGTGGCTGAACACCCTTTGTGAGGAAAAAAGCATCAACTTTTCAAAAGTATTGCAGGATGCCTTATTGACAAAAGTACAGTCGCTATGACTGGCAACAGTCCAGAACAAAATATGCTTTACCTGATAAGAACACCGCCCCGACACTCGCGAAAAGTACAAAGGGCGGTTTTCTCTGCGCTGTTCCTCTGAAAGCTGTTTTGTAGGGTTTATCTTTATCCATGAAACCGGGATATGGACGCACAAGCTGCCGTCCTGATTCTCCGCTACTATCTCGCATTCCTCCGGGCGTTCTGCTACCAGCTTCTTAATGCGGCTCTTGCAGAGCCCATTTCGAAGCAACTTCTATCCCTGTACAAGCTGCTTCCAGGACTTCAGGGGAATACAACCCACTTCTGCATCCACATTTCCTCATTGTACTAAATTATATTTCTGGTTTCAAGCAGATTGGACGGTATTATCCTTCCTTATCCCGAAGCATAACCAGCCCCTCTGACAGGCCGCAAAAAGAAAATCCACGCAATCCCTCCTGTCACGCACCATCCCGCCACAGCCGCCGTGCTCACGATACCAAACCCGCACACGCCTTCCCCGGCGAGCAGTCCGAACAGCGACAGCAGCTTCCACTGTCCCGGCAGTATCATATAAAGTATCAGCTCCGCCACCAGGACAATCGCGCTTCTCAAAACGGCTCCCAGGTAACTCTGGCTTCTTTCCGAACACGCTGACACAATGAGCATGGTCAGGACAGCTCCTATCAGCCTGACAGCCGTCACCCAGACAATCGCCCCTCCCAGCGGAAGCCAGCCCGGAGCCTTCATAAGACTCTGCACACTGACCGCCGGAACCAGCATTTCTTTCAGGCTGACCGGAAAATTTCTCACTGCAAACAGCATCTCTGGCAGCCAGTTTATCAGGGTAACGCATATCGTTACGAGCAGGGCTGCCATGATTTTGCGTCTCCTCATCTCCCCCGCTCCCCGCGTGCTTTCACAGAGCATCTCCATCCCGCTCTCTGCCTCGATGGAGGAAATCCCCCCAAGCAGCAGGACAAGCGATAGCGCAATCAGGAACGGCTGATAGCGGTAACCGGGCAGGCGCAGTCCCAGCAGCATCTCATATCCCGGCTCGTACAGATAATGTACCTCTATCGTCCGGCTCTGTTCCCGCAGATAGCTGCTCAGATCTGCCAGCCGGGCCATGGCATCCACCTGGACGGTCTGATAAGAATCCCGGCTGTCCAGCATCTCCTGGTAACGCGACTGGATCCCGGCATCCTTCTCATCCGTGTATACGCCCTGCACCTGTCTGATCCCGGCCTCATAAAGCTGCTCCGCCGTCCCCCTTCTGCTGTAAAAGGAATTCCAGAATACGCCCTGAAGTAGCAGCACAAGCAGAAGAACAAGATATCCGTACTGTGGAATCAGCAGCTTTTTCATCTCCAAAAGAATCGGTGGCCTGGCTGTCCTTCCACCCCGGCTGATGTTCCTTCTTAATATTCCGGTTTTTCTTTCCCGTTTCCCGGTTCTTCCTTTTCCTTCCGCTCCCGGCTTTTTCACCGCTCCCGCTATTATGCACAGCGCGCTCAGAATGACTGTGGCTGTCACAGCCGCTGCGATCCATGGAACCGGCCGCGATCCGAATTTTAAAAACAGTACCGTTCCACCATACAGCTCTGTCCGAAAAATGGAAACCAGATTCAGATAACGCAGCGGCTGAAGTACGGAAGTCTCTTTTATCATTCCGGCCGCACACGATACCGCAAGGCTTCCCGCCATGCCGCACCATGCCACAGCGCCGTCCCAAAGATAGCAGCATGTGGAAAAAACCAGCGCCACGAGTACGGTCGCTCCGGTTTTTACCACTGCATTCACGACCAAAAGCTGCCATACGGCCACACTCCACGCCGACGCATAGTATCCCGAAACAGACTGTACCGGTCTTCCGATATCGCCGAGCCCGATGCATACAGCTCCCCAGCACAGACGGCTGCCAAGCAGGAACAGACAGAACAGGCCGCTTCCCAAAACAGCTGTCACAGTTTTGATTCCCCAGGAAATACGCCCTCCGTTCCTCGCTGTCAGAATAAGCGCCTCCGTCCCCTCTCCCTTGTCCGCCAAAAACAGGAATACGCTGATCAGCACGGAAAACCCGCAGAACAGCAGCACATCTGTCTGACCGCCCAGCGCAGTCAGAACCCCTTCCGGATCCGACGGTTTCATATCGATCCTTCCCGCCGCTTCATAAGCCTCCGCCGTATCCTGTGCCAGCCGCCCCGCATAAGTCTCATTTTTTCCGAAAACAGACGTCTCTATCTGCTCACTGCGTGCCAGGATCGATTCCCGGTACGACCCGTACTCCGCGATGCTTTTTATGTAATCCCGCACTGTCCCAAGCCGCACCAGCTCGCCCCGCAGATTTTCCACATCCCCCGGCACGGCACGCTCCAGATAACGGATCAGCTCCCCGCGCTCCATTCCGCTCTCTTCCTCCAGCGAACGCCAGAAATCCTCCCGATACTCCTCTGGATACAGATCCATCTGTATGGCGCGATCCTTCCATCCGAGCAGCCGCGTTCTCTCTTCGATTGCTTCCAGTGCGGTATCCGCGGGCATTCCCATATACTCCTGATAAGTCCGGGACAGTTCCTTCCTACTGTTTCCGTTCTCATCCGGCAGAAAAATCTCTGCTCCCGGCAGCAGAAGCGCCACGAACATAAATAGCACAAAAAACCAGCAGAACAGCCTGTTTCCATACAATTTCTTTATCTCAAAGCAGAGCAGTCTCCCCATGCAGCTTCATCCCCCATTGCCATCCCTTTCGTCCTCTGTGCCAAACTGATCGAGAAACACCTCCTCCAGTGTCGGCTCTGCAACCAGCGCGCCTTCCGGTATATCCGTTCCGTGGAGCAGAACCCTCACTTTTACTCCGCCCTTTACCTGCCGAAAGGATACGATCCTGCCCTGCTGCATTCGTGCTTCCAGTTCCTCCGCCGGCACTAAAATCTCCACAACACGTCCCTCCAGCGGTTCACACAGTTCTGTCACAGTTCCCCGGCGGATCAGTCTTCCTTTTTTCAGCAGCAAAACCTCCTTTGCAATGGATTCCACGTCGGATACCACATGCGTTGCAAAGATCAGTATCTTTTCCAGTCCGAGACCGGCAATCAGATTGCGCAGCACAATTCTCTGTCTGGGATCCAGTCCGGCAGTCGGCTCGTCCAGAAGCAGCACCGTCGGATCATTTAGCAGCGCCTGTGCCAGGAGAAGCCGCTGCTTCATTCCTCCGGAATAGGATCCAACCTTTTTTCCGGCATCCTCCGTCAGCTCTACCTGCGCTAACAGCCGTCCGATCCTCTCCCGGGCAGCCACCTTCGGAATCCCTTTCAGCGCTGCCATATAGGAAAGGAATTCAAATCCTGTAAAAAATTCATACATCCTCTGCTGCTGCGGCACGATTCCCAGTACAGACCGGTATTCCTTCCCCATTTTCCCGATTTCCCGTCTGTTGAACGTCACCCGCCCCTCAGACGGTTCGATCAGTCCGCCTAAAATATTCATCACCGTGCTTTTCCCGGCCCCGTTCGGCCCAAGCAGGCCATATATGCCCGGTGTCAGCTCAAGGTCAAACCCCTCAAGCGCCCGGAATGTTCCGTAACACTTTCCCACTGCTTCTACTTTAAGAACCGGTCCCCCCATTTTTTACCACTCCCCTGACGTCTCAATATATGCAGGATTTCCCGCATAAAAGTCACTCTTTAAAATCCGCACCTTCACCTCCGGCGCATTCTCATCATAAATCCTTCCGTAAAACCACCGCTCTGTCTCCCCGAACATTTGGAAATCCCCGAGTTCCGGTGAAACCGTTATCTGACTGCCGGTTTCCATATCGTATGCCGCCATCATAAGCTCTCCGGACGTTTCATCCCACAGATAATAAAATACCTTCCGATCCAGCACAGTCAGATCCCAGATATTCCACACCTGCTCCGATAACCGGTATGCACATGTTCCTTCCAGCGACTCGATTATAATTGAAGATGGATAATAACTGATTCCGTTCCGGACCTTCCCGCTGTCCGGATCCGTATCCAGGTACTGTTCTGCAAATATCCCGTCCATAACCGCATCCGATTCAAACATATCGGACCGCAGCGTAAGCCCTTCCCCAAGCCCGCTTCTTTCACCGGAATCCAGATTCAGGGCAAAAATCGTCTCATCCGTGACCGGCCAGCCATCGCTCTCCGTTTCTCCTGTCTGAACGGAACAACGCAGAACCACCTGCCTCCCATACTTCCCAGACAGTGACACATCTCCCGCCTCAACAGTCCACCGGTATGGCAGCTGTTCGCTTTTGCCGTCAGAAAGATTTCCGCAGTTCAGACTGTATTCCAATTCCATGGATGCCTCCTGATTATCCTCTCCGCCCGCCACACTCGTCAGATAATACACCTCATTCCCATCATACACTACCCCAGGCGCCAGGTATCCTTCCTGTGAAAACAACTGCTTCCGATCACTTCCATCCAGGTTCTGCCTGTAAAATATGGTCTCTCCGGCCTCACCGGTTCTTTCAAAATACAGATATTCTCCGTCATAATACAGTGCTTCCGGCGGCATTTTATCTGCCGGAAACCACGCAGCACACGTTTCCGAATTATGCAGGCAGTTCGGTTTTGCACAGAGCGGATATACCGCATTGCTCTGCCAGTCCTCATATTTTAAAAGCCGCTCGTCTCCCGAAAAAAAGAATACACCATTGTCCGTCACATGCGTGGAATGGATCCGCACAGATCCTGTCCGCTCTCCCAGCGGGATCCTCATCCCCTCTTTAAACTCCGTCTCCGGAAAAAATGTAAGATCCCTGAAAAGTTCCGCAGTATCTGCCGCCGGCTCCGCTGCTCTGCCACAGCCGGATATCAGCAGACAAACGCAGATTGCAATACTATACTTATAGTTTTTTCTTCTCATCCCTGCACCTCCCCAGATCTTACTTTACCCTACTTATCCAAAGAACCGCTTCCCAATATCTGAAAGATTTTCTAAATTTTTACAAAACCTTCAGAGCGCAAAACAGCGCGGGCAGATTCCGCCCGCGCTGTCCCTTATAATTTTTCCCGCTCTCCTCAGTCAAACAATATCTCATCCACCGTCACAAACACATACCCCTCCTCCTTAAGCGCGTCGATGATCTTAAACGCCGCCTTCACCGACGACTCCGACGCGTCGTGCAGCAGGATGATATCATTCTCCTGCACCTTGCTGACCACCCGCTTCGCGATCACATCCGAATTGCTCGTCTTCCAGTCCAGCGGATCCACGTCCCAGAGCACCTCGATCATCTTCGTCTCATAATCGAGATTACACTTCCAGCAGCCGAACGGCGGACGGATATACTCCGGGTACTCCCCGGTGATCTCGTGGATCGCCGCATTCGTCTTATCCACCTGCTCCACGGCCGCCGCGTCGCTTAAATTTTTCAGATTGACATGGTCATAGGAATGCGTTCCGATCAGATGCCCGGAATCGGAGATATCCTTTACGATATCCGGATATTTTTCCACCTCTCTGCCCAGCAAAAAAAACGTGGCTTTCACTCCACGTTCCTCCAGGCCCTCCAGCAGCAGCTCCGTATAATCCGCGTTCGGGCCATCGTCAAATGTAATTGCTATCTTTTTTTCCATCGGCTCGCTCTCCGACATCACGCCGATGATCTCCTCGCGCTGTATATAAGTACCCAGCAGCACCAGCGCGGCCAGCGCCAGTATCACCGGGATATTGCATTTCAGAAACCCCCGCTTCCTGTTCCAGAACAGATTATTTCCCATCCGTCACTTTAAGCCCTCACGTACGTTCTCTCTTAAGTATATGCGGCTTTGCGGGAAAAATAGCATGATTCACCCATTCTGCGCGCAGGAGTTACGAAAAGTTCAGCCCGCGCCATTCACAAAAACTCCTGTCCGCCCTCCTCGTAAAAGTAATCATAATAATCATCAAAGTAATCGTAAAAATCGTCATTATCGTAATCATCATACTCATCATACCAGTCCGGATATCCGTCGGAACCGTCAGAATCATATGAATCATACATATCTCCGTAGAAATAATCCCGGTAAAACTCCTCATAGCTCCTTCCGGCATGTTCGATCCCGGAAAGAAGGAGGGTAAAAAGAACGATGGAGAACAGCAGGGAAAGCACCGCCGTCACCATCCCGGTAATGGCATACGCCTTTTCCTGATGCTTCACCAGCTGGATGCTCCCGAACACAATCGCAAGGATGCCCGTGATCCAGTTAAAACAGGTGCAGAACAACAGCAGAGATACGATCCCAAGCACAAGGGACGCGATCCCGAATATCGTTTCATTTCCTCTCTTCTGTTCCGTCATAGTCTTCTCCATTCTTCAGCGGGTGCTCCCTGATATACTCCTCCATAATCTGTGCCGCGCATCCCGCCAGCTCCGGGCAGGGACGCTTCTTATAATATTCCGGGGTCCGCTCCTCCGGCGACGGCGCCTCGCGTTTCACGGTAAGCCCCAGAAGCTCCCGGCAGACGATCGAGCCGTGCTGCGCCTCGAATCTTCCTGCGAGCTCCTGGATCCTGGCATAATGCTCCGCCTTATCCTCCCGCGCCTTCGGGTCATCGTACCCGTACAGCGCGCCGGCGACCAAAAACATCCCGCTCACGGTGCCGCAGACCTCCCGCAGCCGTCCCATGCCGCCGCCAAAGGAGGAGCTTAACATCGCCGCCTCCCTCCGGTTCATCCCGTGCAGATCCTCAAATGCCAGGAATACGGCCTGGGTACAGTTATAGCCTTCTTTAAACAATTGTATCGCCCGTTCTCTTCTCGTCATTGCTGCCACATCCCCCTTGAAAAAACACTATAATTACTATATAACTTTTGTCGCATTTTCACAATGCTTTTTCACGCTTTCCCATGCTATAATCATAACAGTTCAGCCCGCGCCATCCGCAAAGGCGCCGGATAAAAACAGGCATGCGCGAAAACCAGCGCAGAAATGGGGGATATTATGAGTACTGCAAACCTTACTCTGCTGACGGATCTCTACGAACTGACCATGATGCAGGGATATTTCAAAAACCACAACAGCGATATCGTCGTCTTTGACGCCTTTTACCGCAACAATCCGTGCGACGGCGGGTATTCCGTGTGCGCCGGGCTTGCCCAGGTGATCGAATATATCGAGAACCTGCATTTTGACGAGGATGACATCCGCTATCTGCAAAGCCTTGGCATCTTTGACGACGACTTCCTTACATACCTTAAGACCTTCCGCTTCTCCGGCGACATCTATGCGGTTCCGGAGGGAAGCCTGATCTTTCCGAGAGAGCCGCTCGTCAAGGTCATTGCGCCGATCATGGAAGCGCAGCTGATTGAGACCGCTGTTTTAAATATCGTAAACCACCAGTCCCTGATCGCCACAAAGGCCGCCAGAGTCTGCTATGCCGCCCAGGGAGACGGCGTGATGGAATTCGGTCTGCGGCGCGCCCAGGGACCGGATTCCGGCGTATACGGCGCCAGAGCCGCCGTGATCGGCGGCTGCCGCGGCACCTCCAACGTGCTGGCCGGGCAGATGTTTGACGTGCCGGTGCTCGGCACCCACGCGCACAGCTGGATCATGAGCTTTCCGGACGAGTACACAGCCTTTCGGAAATACGCGGATCTCTACCCCTCCGCCTGCATCCTGCTCGTCGACACCTACGACACGTTAAAATCCGGCATT
This sequence comes from uncultured Roseburia sp., assembly GCA_947642555.1. Taxonomy (GTDB): domain Bacteria; phylum Bacillota; class Clostridia; order Lachnospirales; family Lachnospiraceae; genus Roseburia. Next base: position 132,875 of record CANRSX010000008.1, read on the forward strand.
CCGAACGCAATCCGCGTGTTTACGGAGATGCGCGAGGCCGGCGTACCGCTCACCTATTACGGGATCCGCATCGACAGCGGCGACCTCGCCTACCTGTCCAAAAAAATCCGCCGGATGCTCGACGACGCGGGGTTCCCGGACGCTGTCATCTCGGCTTCCAACGATCTGGACGAATACCTGATCGAGAGCTTAAAACGCCAGGGCGCCGCCATCACCTCCTGGGGCGTCGGCACAAACCTGATCACCGCAAAGGACAACCCGGCATTTGGCGGCGTGTACAAGCTCTCCGCGATCCGTGACGAAAACGGCGTCTTCCGGCCGAAGATCAAGCTCTCGGAAAATACGGAAAAAGTGACGAATCCGGGGAACAAGACGTTTTACCGCATTTACGATAAATCCACCGGCAAGATCCGCGCGGATCTGATCTGCCTGTTTGATGAGACATTTGACGAAAGCAAAGACTTAAAGCTGTTTGACCCGAACGCCCCCTGGAAAAAGACGAGACTTCCCGGCGGCAGCTACACGATGCGTGAGATGCTGATTCCCGTGATCCGAAGCGGACATACGGTCTATGAGTCCCCGTCCGTGCTTGAGATCCAGAAAATCTGCACGCGGGAAAAGGACACGATCTGGGACGAGACCAGGCGGTTTGTGAATCCGCAGGAGATCTACGTCGACCTCTCGCAGAAGCTTTATGACATGAAGACAGAGATTTTACATCAGATGCACATGGACACCTGACGGCTTTCCGCTAAAAGTTAACGTCTGTTCAGCCCGCGGCAGGATGAACCATACCACACCATCCTGCCGCAGCTTTTCTTCTTTCTGCCGCGCGCAACCGCCGGAATTCTGACGGCTCAGTTAAACCCGACGACCTTCTGGGACAGTTTATACGCCGCCACCGAGATTTTCCGCCCGCCCTTCCCCGGCAGGTTCATTGTACTGCCCATGATTCCCATCCGAAGGCGGTGGAAGAGACGGATATCCTTTTCCTTGATATATTTCCACAGCTCCCGTTTTTTCTCCAGATTCTCCTCCGTCCCGGAGCGGATCAGCATGATCGTGGAGATCACCGTGATAATCTCGAGATAATTGAACATATACCGGCGCAGCTTCCGGTTCTGGATTTTCCACAGATCGAATTCATCCACCATCAGCTTATTGACGCGGATCTGCTGGTCGATCCTTGAGATCATCACCTTCTCATTGACCGACTGATCCTCCCGCCCGATAAAATACCGGTAAAATTCCACGTCCATATAATAAATGTTGCGCACCGACGGAAGCGGTTTGTACACGTAAATATTATCCACGTAAAACGTGTGCTTCGGCAGCATGAGCCCGCACTCGCGCAGCAGCCTGGTGCGGTAAATCACCGAGTGCATCAGGATATACTGCCCCTTCGGGAACCGCCGCACGTCCTTCCAGGTAAACAGCTCTTCCTTCGGCAGCGCGGAGTAACGCATCACCTTTTTGTGCTTCGCGCCCTCCTTCTCATAGACATAATTGGAGATCAGCATATCTAACGTCTCCTGTCCGCCGGAGAGCTCCTTTAGCTTCGCGAGGATCTTCTCATACGCCTCCCCGTCCACCCAGTCGTCGCTGTCCACCACCTTAAAATAAAGCCCCGTGGCGTTCCGTATCCCGGCGTTTACCGCCTCCCCGTGCCCTCCGTTCTCCTGATGGATCGCGCGCACGATGCCCGGATACTCTCTCTCATACCGGTCCGCGATCTCCGCCGTCCGGTCCCGCGAGCCGTCATCCACCACCAGAATCTCCACGTCATCCCCGCCGGGAAGCAGCGACTCGATACATTTCTCCATGTAGCTTTCCGAATTATAGCACGGAATCGCAAAGGTTAACAATTTCATCTCTCTTCTCCTGTCTCACATCTGTTCTGTCAGCTCAAACGCTTTTTTTACCATCGCGTCGATATTATAATACCGGTACTCCGCCAGCCTTCCCAGCAGATGAAACCGCTCCAGCCGCCCTGTCAGCCCGCGGTACTTCTCATACAGCGCGCGGTTCTCCTCATTTAAAATCGCATAGTACGGAATCTCTCCCTCCGCCCCGGTATAGGCGAACGGATACTCTTTTACAATTGTAGTGCCGTCTGCATCCTGCTGCCCGGTCAGGAATTTAAACTCGGTGATCCTGGTAAAATCCTCGCTCACCGTATAATTTACCACACTGTGTCCCTGCCAGGAATCCGTGTCATAGTGTTCAAACTGAAACTCAAGCGACCGGTACGGCAGTCTGCCAAACCGGCAGTCAAACAGCTCGTCTAACGCCCCCGTGTAGATCACATCCCCGTCAAAGGGCTGTCCCTCAAAGGAAACCCCGTCCTCCCGGATCGATAAGACCTCTTTGCAGTCCACGCCGCAGCGCACCGTGATCCCCTCGTGATCTAAGATCCGCTCAAACATCGCCGTAAATCCGTCCTTCGGCACGCCCTGGTACTGATCCTGGAAATACCGGTTGTCATGGGAGATGAGCACCGGCACGCGCCCCGTCACCTCCGGGCTGATCTCCTCCGGCTTCTGCCCCCACTGCTTCATCGTATACTGCAGAAAAATATTTTCATATACATACTGCGCGATCTCGCGGATATCCGGATCCTCACTCTCCCGCAGCTTCATGATCGGCACCCGGCTCCCCTCGCCGTAGGTCTTTTTCAGCTTCGCCGCAAGAGGCCCTGCCTTCTCCCCGTAGACCATCTCAAGGGTATTTAAGTTGAAGGGCACCGGGATCAGCCCGTCCCCCACCTTCGCGACCACCTCATGCCCGAAGAGATACCAGTCCGTAAAGCGTGAAAGATATGTAAAGACATCCTCCATCCCCGTGTGAAAAATATGCGGCCCGTAATTGTGAATCAGGATCCCGTGTTCATCCCGTTCGTCATAGCAGTTCCCGCCGATATGGTCCCGCCGCTCGAGCACCAGAACCCGCTTTCCTTTTTCCTCCGCCAGCTTCCTCGCCGCCACAGCGCCCGCGATCCCCGCGCCGATCACAATGCAGTCGTACATAGATTTTCCTCCATTTCCTCTGTCGATCTGAAGTCTCTGGGTCACAGGCACCATACCGTGCAAACCCATCTTATTATACACAGTTTCGCGCTTCCCGCCAAATCATTTTTTTCTTAAAGATTTATGAAGAAAAGTTCAGCCAGTCGGAAGCGCATGGATGAAAATCGTGCTCGCACGAATTTTCATCCATCGGTTTCGACTGAGTGAGCGCCCGTATATGAGCAAAAATGAGTCGCGAAGCGACGGAGAGTGTCGAAGACACGATTTTGCGAATGGCGCGGGCTGAACGTTTCAAAAAACTTTGTTCATATTTTATTTACAGAATTCTAAAAAAACCTGCATACGCTGGTCACAATTAGGGATTATATTATATTCAGAGTTAAGACAGCAGGATAACTTTTTCATAGAACTTTTTTCATTCCTGACAGTCAGCTGTCAGGTTACCTGGTTTATTTTATATAAACCAGGTTCCTCCCAACAGATAGTGATTCATTTCACTTTCAATACACACAATCTTTTTCATATGAAAAGCCGGTGCGTAAGCACCGGCTCCCTCTTTCTTATTGTACAAACCTCTCATTCCCCAGCCGGATATCCATATACCTGGCATAGGCCGCGAACGCCTTCGGAATTGCGTAGCGCTCCCCCGCGTCCTCCGCGTCCACGAAGATGAGGCTCCCGGCCCCGGTTTCTCCTGACGCCTCGCCCGGCAGGACATCGCATTCCTTCGGCACACGCTCCGCCGCCCCGGCAGACTCCTCCTCCACCAGGATCGCATAGCCCTTCATGTGCCACTCGACATGAGAAAAAATATGCTTCGCCTCGCCGAGCTCCTTTACGCGGATCGGGGAAAAGGAAAGCTCCTTCACATAGGCGAGCACCTCCGCGTCCCCTAAGTCCCCCTCCACGTTCGGAAGCTCATAAAGTCCTGCCAGAAGCCCCGTGTCCGGGCGTTTCCGGATCGCTACCTTATCGCCGTCCCGGATGATAAAGACCGTGCGCTCCTCAATCCGCCTCTCCTTCGCCTTCCGCTTCACCGGCAGCTCTCCGACGCGCTCCTGCTGCCTGGCCAGGCAGAATGTCTTCCACGGACATTCCCCGCAGAGCGGGGCCCCGTTCGGCAGACAGACCGTCGCGCCGAGCTCCATCAGCGCCTGGTTAAGGGCTCCGGGCACATTTTCGTCTCTCAGTTTTTTTACAAGCGCCTGTGGAAGTGTGAGCTTCTGCATCATGGAAAGGAGCTCCGCCTCCACCCCGCCGCGGAACGACGGCTTCATGATATCCGTGTCGTCCGCCGTCACCCGTGTGATGATCCGCAGCACATTCCCGTCCACAGCCGGGACAGGCAGGCCGTAGGCGATCGACGCAATGGCGCCTGCCGTGTAGCTGCCGATCCCCTTTAACGTTAAAAGCTTCGCGTAATCAGCCGGCAGCTTCCCGTCATATTCCTCCATGACCTGTACGGCGGCCTTCTGCAGATTTCTAGCACGATTGTAGTAGCCAAGCCCTTCCCAAAGCTTTAACAGCGCATCCTCCGGGCAGGCAGCCAGGGCCTCTACGTCCGGCAGCGCCTTCATAAACCGCTCAAAATACGGTTTTACCGCCTCCACCCTGGTCTGCTGAAGCATGATTTCCGAGACCCACACCCGGTAGGGCGTGGGCTCGCTGCGCCAGGGAAGCGTACGCGCATGTCCCACAAACCACGTCAGCAGCGGTTCCGCCAGTTGTTCCAGTTTTACATCGTGCAGCATATCCGCCTCCGTCTCATTCTCTTTCCTTTACTGTATCGGTCCGCCGCACGGTTTTCTCAAGTCCCGCGGCTCACTCGTAGATTTCCTGCAGCTTCTCATACAATCCCGACAGCCTTCCGTAAATATTCCGGAACACCTCCGCATACAGTCTCTCGTAGATCTGATGCTGTTTCATATCCGGATAAAAGACGTCTTTCTCCCGCACCATCCGCTGTACGGCTTCCTCATAATCCGCGTACACGCCAAGCCCTACAAATGTCATCATCGCGCACCCGAGCCCGCACACCTCATGCGTCTGTACGCGCACTGCCGGCAGTCCGAACATATCCGCGGTAATCTGACAGATCTCGGCGCTTTTCGATCCGCCGCCTCCCAGGCAGATTTTTTCGAATTTATGCCCCGCACGCTTTTCCATCTGCCGCATCCCGTCCATCAGGGCAAAATTGATCCCCTCGATGATCGCCCGGTAAATATGGATTCTCGTGTGCCGGTCAGAAAATCCGATCACGGCTCCACGGGCGGAGGGCATCGTGACATTCGGGGTAAAATACGGCTGAAACAAAAGCCCGTCGCACCCCGCCGGAATCTCCGCAAGACGCTGGTTTAACAGCTCCTCCGCGGAAACTCCGAGACGGGCGGCCTCGTTTACCTCCTTTTCGGCAAATTCCTTTTTAAACCAGGAGATCAGCCAGTAGCCGCGGAAAATCTCAATCTCCGGCGTAAACCGCCCGCGGATGATCGACGCGTAGGGCGGGATAAACCGCTCCGGCTCCACGTACCGGTCCGCCGTAAAGGTCACCATGGCCGTCGTGCCAAAGCCGATGGCAGCCTTCTCCTGTGTCGTGGCCCCCATCCCCAGGATCTCGCACGCCTTGTCGGAGCCCGTGGCGATCAGGGACAGTCCTTCCGGCAGGCCGGTATCCCGTGCCGCCCGCGCCGTGATTTTTCCGAATGTCTCCCCGGGTTCCACCACCTCGCAGAGCTTCTTTGCCTCCACCGGAAACACCGGGTAGGTCAGCGCCCCCGGCTTCTGCCAGCCGCGCTCCCGGCTGTCGAAGGGGATATGCCCTACCAGGCTTGCCGCGGAGTCCGCCATCCTCCCGCACAGCTTAAAGACCAGATATCCGCTTAACAGCAGGTATTTGTCCGTTTTCTCCCATATCTCTGGTTCGTTCTGCCGGATCCAGTTGCAGTGCGATTTCTGAAACTGCGTCTTCACCGCCTGCTCCGCCCCCACCGCCTTTAAGGTCAGCCGGACGAGCTGGGAAAGCTTCGGCTCCCCGGACGCCATGCGCTTATCCAGCCAGAGAATCGCCGGGCGAAGCGGCTTTCCCTCTTTATCCACACACACCACGGTATCCCGGATCGTGGTGACGGACACCGCCATAATCCGCCCGAAAAGCTCCGGCGAGCGCTCCTTTAATTCCGTGGAAGCCTTGCAGATACATTCGTAGTAAAAATCCGCCTCCTGCTCCGCCTGGCCCGGCTGCGGGGAAACGTACGGCTCGTCATACTTCACCTGACTCATGGCAGGGATCTCCCCCCGCTGGTTTACAAGCAGCGCCCGTGTGCTCTGTGTCCCCACATCATATACCAGTACAACCCTCTCCTCCATCCCGATTCTCCCCTCATCATGAAATGATGCCAGGTTCAGATGCTTCTGACTGGCATCCGCTCCTTTTGCATAGCATTGCGGAACGTTACTTTATATCCTCCCGCAGGAACCGCTTCTCCTCCTCGGCGAGATCCAGCCCTAAGGTCCCGCCCGGGTTCATGTTGTAGTCGGGGTCGAAATAATCCTTCAGAACCTTATACACCCCGTACTCCTTCCGCCCGGTCTGCCCCTCCAGCCATGGCGCAAACATTTTTCCGATCCCGTGGTGATGGCTCATCGCCGCCCCGGATTTCTGGATCGCATCGAGGATCGTCGCATGATACTTCTTAAATTCCTCCGCGTCCGACATGCGCGTGATAAAGATAAAATACAGGTTCGCGCCCTGCGGGTAGCAGTGCGACATATGCGTCGTCACGATCGTATTCGGCAGGGCATGGCAGACCTTCCGCACCTCACGGTGCACCTTTGCCATATTCGACCAGTTCACCGTGCACTCGAGCGTGTCTGTCATAATCCCGAAGTCCAGCAGCGTATCCCTCAGATACGGATCGTTAAACCGCCCCTTCTCCCAGCTCTTCGTCACAAAGGAGGTCAGGCTCATGCCGCCGTATTTTCGCGCGATGCGGCCGATGTTTCGCGCCACGTTTTTTGAAAATCCCTTCTCGCCGTCCGTAAAGCCCAGGAACAGGCAGCGTTTCATATCCTCATAGCCGCGCATGGAGAGCAGGTTCCACAGCGGCGTCTCATCCACGTTGTAAAGCCGCAGCATCAGATTCGTCTCCTCCGGATCGGACAGGCGGAAGACGGAGGCGCATCCCGCCTCACACTGCATCATCTCGCGTGCCGCCGCGCGTGCGACCTTCCAGTTTTTAAAGATATAAGAAAACCGTCTGCGGTTTTGGGGCATATAGCGGAAGACCTTTAAGGTCACCTCCGTGAGCACGCCGAACGTCCCCTCGCTCCCCATCATAATCTGGTTTAAATCCGGCCCTGTGGCCTGTCTCGGATAATGGCTGGTCTTTATCCTTCCGATCGGCGTCGCGTATTTCTGCGAGAGCACGATATCTGTGATACATCCGTAGTATGTGCTGTTCTGTCCTGCCCCCCGGGTCACCGTCCAGCCGCCCACGCTGCTGTACTCAAATGACTGCGGGAAATGGCCGCAGGTGTATCTGCGCTTCGCACCGAACCGCTCCGGCGCCTCGTTTAAGGCCGCCTCGAGCGCGGGCCCTGAAATCCCGCTCTGCACCGTGATCGTCTGATCGGTCTCGTTAAAGGAGAGCACCCGTCCGAAGCGTCTGCGCATATCCAGCGACACCCCTCCCTTTACCGGCTCCACGCCGCGGGTCACGCTGCTGCCCCCGCCGTAGACATAAAGCGGGATATGGTGCTTCGTGCAGTATGCAACGATCTGTTCCACCTCTTTTGTCTCCCCGGGATAAATCACCACGTCCGGCAGATTCTCGATCTGCCTCTGGCGGAGCCTGGCCGCGTCATACCCGGTCTTTCCGTAGGCCACGGCCAGCCGCGGGTAATCCTCCGTCGTCAGATTTTTCTCTCCTACAATCGACGTCAGCGCTTTTATATGCTCCTCCGAAAGATGGCACGGCGCGTCAAGCTTGACCTTTTCCATCCCGATATCCCCGGCATACTGCCGGAAATCGTCGTCGGTCATCTGAAACTTTTCCTTCATCATTTTATAGAGGGATTCCTTGGGGTATTTTACAAAATCCGGGTCTCCCCAGCGGAAAATCGAGCGGTAGCTGTCCTTTGGCGCCGCCTCTTTTACCCATTTCGGCTCAAATCCCTTATATGGCTTTGTACTCATATCTCCTCTCTTCCTCCGGCGTCACTTCACATCGCCGGTCACAATCACATCCACGCCAAGTCCCAGCACATCCGCGATCACCACGTCTCCGCGGCTCATGTGCGTCTCTATGACAGCCGCATTGATCTGGCGCATCACGTCAAAAATCCGCTCCTTCGGAATCTCCGCGGACACGCGCACCGGCGCCACCGGCATCTCAGGAAATATCGTCCGCACCGTGCCGGCGATCGTGCGCATGGGGTGCGTCAGCTCTGAGACGGCAAACTCCTCCCCGCGCGGGCAGCGGTTGCCGCTCACGAGAATCCCGTCGTCCGTCTGCTCCGCCAGCAGCGCGCATCCGTTGGGACAGATAATGCAGGTCAGTTTTCTCATGCCGTCACCCTCCCTTTACAATCGAAATCCGCACGTCGGACCGCTCCGTCAGCCCGAATCCTGCGACATCCAGCTGCAGCCGTTCCATCTCGGGCGGTTTTAAATTGCGGAACTTCTTCTGATACGCCACGCGTCCGTCCACCCAGATGGTAAATGTGCCCTCCGGCAGACTCTCCCTGCTTCGGAAATAAAACACAGGCCCGTCCCCGCAGTCAGAAAGATCCAGGCACTGGGGCACCAGATACTGCATGGAACCGTCTGTCTGTAACGAAATCAGCCGCCTGCCCGCGCGTCCCGCGGCATTTTTTTCGCAGTCTGCCGCCGGCTTCACGCTGCCCGCACGCACGGCTGCATATGCAGCTGCATATGCGGCTGCCGCCTCCCCCGCGATCTGGCCGCTCTCCGACACATAATCCACCAGATCATTGACATGCATCGCGTTGCCGCAGGAAAAGACGCCGTCCTCCATCGTCATAAACCGGTTGTCGCACACCGGCCCCTTCGTCTTCGGATCCAGCGGGACCCCGAGGCTCTCCGCGATCTCGTTCTCCGGGATCAGTCCCACCGACAGGATCAGCGTATCGCAGCAGATCCGTTCTTCCGTCCCCGGGATGGGGCGCATCGCATCATCCACCCGCATCGTCTCCACTCCGGTCAGCCGCTCCGTCCCGAAGACCCGCGTCACCGTGCGGGAGAGGTAAAGCGGGATATCATAGTCCTCCAGGCACTGTACCAGATTCCTGGTCAGTCCCGAGGGCTCCGGCTTAACCTCATAGACGCCGAGCACCTTCGCCCCCTCTAAGGTCAGCCGCCTTGCCATGATCAGTCCGATGTCGCCGCTCCCTAAGATTACGCAGCGCTTCGCCGGCATCTGTCCCATTCGGTTGACAAAATGCTGCGCGCAGCCCGCTGTAAAGACCCCGGCCGGCCTCGTCCCGTGGATTGCGACCTGCTTTGCCGTCCTCTCCCTGCAGCCGGTCGCAAGAATTAACGTCCTCGTCCGGTACTCCTGCACGCCCCTGCTGTTTACCGCGGACACCAGAAATCCGTCTTTCTTTTTCTTTATCTCCGTCACAAAGGTCCGCACCTCACACGCGATCCCAAGCGCGTGAAACTCATCCTCAAACCGCCCGGCATATTCCGGCCCGGAAAGCTTCTCCCCGAAGCGCAGAAGCCCGAATCCGTCATGGATACACTGCTTTAAAATGCCGCCCAGCCTCTCCTCGCGCTCGAGCAGGAGCACCTTAGCCCCGTTCTTTTTTGCGGCGATGGCGGCGGCAAGTCCTCCCGGCCCCCCGCCGATCACCAGTACGTCATAAATCGTCATATGCCGCCCCCTTCCTGCCATAGCTGATCACCGCAGCCGGGCCGGATTTTTTTACCTCCTCCGCCGGCACGCCCGCGTATTCGCTGATGATCTGCGTCACCAGCGGCAGGCAGAAGCCGCCCTGGCAGCGTCCCATCCCCGGCCGGACCCGCTTTTTGACGCCATCCGTCGTAAGGACCGGCACCGGGGATCGCAGCGCGTCCAAAATCTCGCCTTTGCTGATCTCCTCGCACCGGCAGACGATGACGCCGTAATCCGGATTTTCCCGGATCAGGCGGTCGCGCTCCCGCTTCGGAAGCTTCTTCACCTGCGGGATTCCTTTCCGGATCGGGGTAAACGCTTCATTTCGCCTTACCCTGCTCTCCCCTCCGAGCATCTGCACCGCGAGAGCCGCCACATCGGAAGCCACGGCGGGAGCTGTCGTTAAGCCCGGCGACTGGATCCCCGCGCAGTGGATCAGATTCCTCGTCCTTCTGCCGCGCTCGATGACAAAATCCTCCTCGAAGGTCGCCGCGCGCACCCCGGTAAAATACGTGATGATATCCCGTTTTGAGAGCTTCTCCGCCGTCTGCTCCTGTTTCGCGAAGACTTCGTCGATATCTGCCTGCGCGGTCGCAAAGTTCTCCTTTTCATATGTCTCCACCGCGTTCGGCCCCACGAGCAGGTTGTGGTGCACGGTATGCAGGATGCCGCCGCCCTTGGTGTGCGCCGCGTTGCCGGAGAGCATTTTGATCGACGCGATGCTTTTTACCAGGCTCCCCGCCTTTTGATCCAGGATCGAATTCGTCCCCCGTCTCGGGTGAATCGAATAAAAGCGGTCGCCCGCCATCGCCGCGATATCCTCCGCGAATACCCCCGCCGCGTTGATCACCAGCTTCGGATACACCGTGCCCCGATTCGTTTTCACAGCGCGGATGCGCCCCTCCCCGGCCTCCATCCCAAGCACCGCCGTATTCAGGGAAATCTGCGCGCCGTTTGACGCCGCGTTCTCCCCGTAAGCGATCGTCAGGCCGTACGGGCACACGCAGCCCGCGCTCGGATTGTACATCGCAAAGGCAAATCCCGGGCGAAGGCCCGGTTCCCTCCGGTACAGCTCCCGCGCGGAAATGATCCGTGTGTCCATCACCCCGCAGATCATCCTCCTGTGCCAGGCATACATCCGGATCAGCGGCAGGATCCTGCGGTCCGTAAAACAGACGTACTGCCCGCAGCGCCGGAAGGGGACGTCAAGCTCCCGGCAGACCTCGTCAAACATCGCGTTGCCCTTCCTCACATACTTCTGCTTTAACGTCCCGGGACCAAGATCCACGCCTGGATGCACCTCGCCGTCGTTTCTGCCCGATGCCTGGAGCGCGAGATCCGCCTCCTTCTCCGCCAGAAGCACATCCAGCTTCCACCGCGTCAGCTCCCGCGCGATACTGCACCCGGAGATCCCTCCTCCGATGACCAGCACGTCAGGCCGCCTCCCCTCTAAGCTCTCATCCGTAATACCCGGCGTCCGCATCGGCGCTTTCATGGCCCCGGAATGCACGATGTCATTGACCACATGCACGCCCGGCTGCTTTATGACGCACATGCCGCAGGCTTCCACGATATCCTCCCAGCGTTTTAAGCTGCCCGACACCCGGATGATCCTGCCCTCCACCTTCACCTGCACCGCGTCCCCGAAACGTATCCGCAGCTTTTTGTTCAGCCTCTTCTCCAGCTGTTCCCGTCTCATTTCCCTCACTTCCTTCTCCCTGGTCCTGCTGCCGGTTACCGCTCCGCCAGCTGATTCCCCATCCCAAAAGGTTCCCGGCTTCCAGGCCGGTTTCCTATCACGATTTCCTCCAGTCGGTCACGTGGCCGACTTATGCTATTATCATAGCAGGAATGCTTCCCTGCGTCAATCTTTTCAGATGAAAATTTACATTATCAGGGCAAAAACAAGGCCGGGAACCTGTTTTCAGATTCCCGGCCTATGGTTTTCGTGTGAGACGGTCATACTGGATCTGTACCGCTCCGGTGCAAGTGTTTATCTTTTCCTTTTTCAGAAGTGTATATACAGCCTGGCCTTTTGTATAATCCCTGTCTTCCCTGGGGAAAAAAGAGCGACAGAAAAAATTCCCGGCCTCGTCTTTTTTATCGAGAAAAATATACACATCGGTACATTCATGGGATGTAGAAAGCAGATACTCCGCTTCGATAAGGGAAAAAGCCTGAAGCTTTCGGTTATAGCGGAAGATCAGGTCATTTTTATCGAAAAGTGCCTCCATCTTTTGAAAAGGCTCCAGACGATTCCGGATACTGCAGAAATAACGGCTCTTTTTTATATCATCCAAAGTAATCTGACCGGAAAGGATCTGTGAAAATACTTTTTCCCGACTGGCTTTGGAGAGTCGCAGATCATGCAGTTTATGCAGCCCCACAAGGTGATGAAATTCTGCAGCCTCAAAGCTGACTACAAGATCCACGGACTTTCCTTTTCGTCCGATGATGATATGATATTTTACAGGGAGCAGATTTTCAAATGCTTTGGCACAACTGTGTGTGTCAAGTAATCGTTGGCACTTTTTTATGTTTTCTGATGTTTGACGACT
>CANRSX010000009.1 GCA_947642555.1 uncultured Roseburia sp.
ACGGTTACCGGAAAAGATATGAAAAAATCAGCAGGAGTGATCTGCTCCGTTTTCATCGGTGCATCGGCAGGAGCCGGTGTTTATTTTTTTACAAGGAAAAAACAGAATGAGGCAGAAACAGCAGGACTGCATGTCCCGTTCGGCCCGTATGAGGCGGTCTTCAAACGCCCCCTGGATGTACTGGTGTCCGGCACGGCACTGGCACTGCTCTCCCCGGTTCTTATGGTGACGGCACTGCTGGTGCGGGCCAGGCTCGGTTCTCCCGTACTGTTTGTACAGGAGAGGCCGGGCAGGAAGGATCCGGCGACCGGGCAGGAAAAGATTTTTAAGATATACAAGTTCCGCACCATGACAGACAGGCATGGGAAGGACGGAGAGCTGCTGCCGGATGAGAAGCGGCTGACGGAGTTTGGAAAACTGCTCCGGAGTACCAGCCTGGATGAACTGCCGGAGCTGTTCAATATCATAAAAGGGGATATGTCGCTGGTCGGGCCGCGTCCGCTGCTGCCGGAATATCTGCCGCGCTACAGCAGGACACAGCGGCACCGGCATGACGTGAGGCCTGGACTGACCGGGCTGGCACAGGTGTCCGGCCGGAATGCGCTGTCCTGGGAAGAAAAGTTCGGGGATGACGTGAGGTATGCAGGGCACATCACGTTTGCGGGGGACCTCAAGATACTGCTGAAAACAGTGACTGCTGTGGTGAAAAAGGACGGGATCAGTTCGGGGACATCGGCGACCATGGAAGCGTTTACGGGGAATGACACAGAAAACAGTCACAAGAACTTTTCAGAGGACAGACTTCAGATATTTGTATCGGAAGCATAATATATGGAACACAAAAAGCTTGTAATCATCGGAGCATCGGGACACGGAAAAGTATGTGCAGAAATTGCAGTACGGTGCGGATTTGAGAAAATTCTGTTTTTGGATGATGACAGTAGTCTTACTTTCTGCGGGAGATACCCGGTCGCCGGGACGGTTACCGATTCTGACAAATATATCGAAACAGCGTCTTTTTTCACGGCAATCGGAAACAGCCATATCAGGGAACGGATCATGAGGAAACTGGAGGAAGACGGCGGGGAGATCACCACGCTGGTGCATCCTGATGCGGTGATCAGCGAAAGTGCGGTAATCGGATACGGCTCTGTGGTAATGGCAGGTGCGGTTATTAATGCAGATGCCATTATAGGAAAAGGATGTATCATCAATACGGCAGCTTCCGTGGATCATGACTGTGTGGTGGAGGATTACTGCCATATATCAGTCGGAAGTCACCTGGCGGGGACAGTGCATACCGGAAAGCATACCTGGATCGGAGCCGGGGCTGTGGTGAGTAATAATGTGACAGTCTGCGGGGAATGTATGATCGGAGCCGGGGCTGTGGTGGTGAGGGATATAAATGAAATCGGAACGTATGCAGGAATACCGGCAAAAAGAATGGATACAATGACATGAAAAAAGTGCTGATGGTGGCATCTGTTCCATCCATGATCGGACAGTTTAATATGGATAACATCCGAATGCTGCTGAATATGGGATATCAGGTTGATGTTGCCGCAAATTTTAAAGATTATTCATCATGGCCGGAAGATAAAACACGGACGTTCCAAAAGGATCTATATCATCTTGGTATACATTTTCATCAGACTGACTTTGCGAGAACCCCGGCAAATATAAAATGTAATCTGCGGGCCTTTTATCAGATACTCAGACTTATCAGAAAAAATCATTATTACTTTATTCATACACACACACCGGTGGCCTCATTTATTGTCAGACTGGCTGCACACAAAACCGGTACAAAGGTTATTTATACGGCACATGGCTTTCATTTTTATAAAGGTGCTCCTTTTAAAAACTGGTTGTTTTTTTACCCAGTAGAAAAGTTGATGAGTCGTTATACAGATGTACTGGTTACCATTAACCGGGAAGATTATAAGCTGGCAAAAGAAAAATTTCATGCCAAAAGAGTTGTTTATATCCCAGGCGTTGGAATTGATACAGATAAATTTAAATATGCAGGTATAAACAGGAATGAAAAAAGAAAGGAACTTGGGCTAAGTGAGGATGATATTGTTCTTTTATCGGTAGGAGAGCTGAATGCAAACAAGAATCATGAACTGGCAATCAAAGCACTGGCTAAACTTCGAGACAAGCATTTCGCTGAATTTGCACAAGTACAGTATCTGATCTGCGGGCAGGGAAATTTAAAAGAATACTTGGAAAAGGTTATTTTCGAGTCAAGATTGGAAAACCAGATACATCTTTTAGGTTATCGCGAAGATATAAATGAAATTTTGGGATGTTCGGATATATTTCTTTTTTTATCCAAACGTGAGGGACTTCCGATCGCATTAATAGAAGCAATGGCAAGTGGACTTGCATGTGTTGTAACACATATAAGAGGAAATGTAGATCTTATACGAGACCATAAAGAAGGATTAATTGTTGACACAGATGTACAAAACGTGTCACATGCACTGCTGACATTAATTCATGCTGATAGAAAAAAATATCAGAAAAATGCAATAAAACGGAGCAAAGAATACAGTAATCATGTTGTAAATCGTTCTATGGAAAAAATATATTTATCTCTATAAAAAATTTGAATGGAAACGATGAGGAGTAATGAGGATTAATAAAAATCGTAAAATCAGAATTATGCATATATTGCGTTCGGGAGGATATTCCGGAGCAGAAAAAGTTGTTATTTCTATTATAAAGAATATGCAGGATTCCTGTGATGCAGTTTATGTGTCCCCTTCGGGATATATAGATAAAATATTACGACAGGAAAGGATAAAATATTTCTCAATAAAAAAGGTGACGGTTTTTGAAATAGCAAGAGCTGCCAAAATCATATGTCCTGACATTATACAAGCACATGATTATTATAATAGTATGATTGCAGCATGTCTGCCAATCCATATACCAATTATTTGCCATTTACATAATAACGCTCCATGGATTAAAAATTATGGTTTTAAATCCACCATATTTGCGCTTTCATGTATGCGTTATAAAGAAATATTAACGGTGTCAGATTCTATCTGCGAAGAATATATTTGGGGAAAATATATTCAAAAGAAAACCAAAACAATAGGGAATCCAATTGATACAAACGAAATAATAAAGAAATCAGAAGTGGGTATAGAGACAGATCCCTTTGAGATTGCATATATTGGCAGATTATCTGTACCCAAAAATCCAGTACGATTCCTTCATATCATCAAGCACATACAATCATTTTTGCCGAATATTACTTGTAAAATGATCGGTGATGGAGAGCTAAAAGAAAAGATATTGGATGAAATAAATATACTCGGATTGAAATGTACTATAGAGATTCTAGGCTTTAAGGAAAATCCTTATTCCATTTTAAAAAATGGAAAGATTCTTTGTATAACTTCGGATTGGGAGGGATTTGGTTTAGTTGCAGTTGAAGCGCTGGCTCTTGGTGTGCCAGTTGTATGTACAAATGTCGGTGGCTTGCCTCAGCTTGTTGATGAAAAATGCGGATTTATTTGTAATACAAACCATGAAATGGAAGTTGCTATAAAAAGATTACTGACAGATGATAGTCTATATATGAGTCTACATAATGGGGCATTGTCTAAAGCAAAAGAACTTGATAATATAAATCAGTATATGAGCAGAATGTTAGAAATATACTTAAAAATATTCAATAAAACAAATAGTGGTTTACAGGGGAATCCCTATAAATGAAAAGAAAACTCTGCCAATATGAAATTATATTTTTATATATTTTTTCTTTTATATATACGATATATGATTTTTCTATACTTTTTGAGCCATTTATTGGTAAACAGTATCGTATAATTATAGGTGTAGTAAATATATTTTTTGTATTTATTATTTGTAAAAAAAAGCTGCTTTTCAATAATATTTATTTTTTAATTTTTCTATTAGTTTTGACAATTAACTCATCATTTACAAGCATAACAGGCAGTCCATATTCAACGATTCCAGTTACCTGGTTTCTTATTGCAGCTTTATGTATTATTTATATTTGCAATAAACGTATTTATCCCAGTCATTCTTTTAAATCAGTTGTTATGTTTATGTTATTTGGAGGCGTTAGTATAGTATGCAGGTCTGATAATTACAAAACTAATGCCTTTAATCAATATCTCAATATAATTATTTTTTTGCTATTTTTGGCAAGTACATATAAATTAACAAAAATAATTTATCAGAATTTACCGAAATATTTGGAGATATTATATCTTAACTCTGTCCTTTCTTTTTCAATAATGATTATTGTACAAAAAGTATTTTATGAATACTTTTCTTTAGAAGTAGGTAATATTGGAAAATATTATATGAGGATATCCTATTCTGCAACTTTTAGTGATCATAGTTTTTCTTCGCTATATATTGCAACCGGAATATGCACCATTTTTGCCAACTTGTGTTATAAAAAACAAATATTACCTAAATTAGCTACCATCGTGTATATGGTTATATATCTATATGCGATTTTGGCAGTTAATGCAAGAACCGGACCAGTAACGCTTATATTGTGTGTTTTTACTATGCTGAATTATCTTATTATAAATTATAAGAAAAATAGGCTGTTGTTAATTGAAGTCTGTCTATTACCAATCGCATTAAGCATTTTAATCATAATGACTCAAAACAGGGCTGGAGGGTTCTTTAATGCATCAGGTCGTGGAATTAGCTACATGACAGGCTTCCTGACTTTCTTGGATCATATTATATTTGGAAGTGGTTTGGGAATAGCAAATTACGTAGCCGAAACCCAAACAGTTATCCCTCACAATTTTTTCGTCCAGTATTTGGCACAACTGGGTCTAGTTGGCTTTGCTATTATTTTATATGGAATTAATCAACCAATACAGAAGATGATAAAAAGAAAAGGTAGTCCTGCAAAATGGACTATACTTACAATGATAATTGGGGCAATGCTCATACCCGATATCATAAGTTCTCATTATCTATATCCACTAATTATAATTGCATCATCAGATAATGACAGTCATCATAATAAATTCTGCAATCATTCAATTTAATGCATAAAATTCTGACAAAGGACATAACATGAATATCTTATTGGTTACAGATAAATATTTCCCAAGAGCTCTTGCAAATGCCATTTGTGTACAAATGATCGCAGAACAGTTTGTTAATACTGGACACCAGGTACATATTTTGGCATATAAAGATACAGGAATAAATGGTCCACTACTAAATAATGGTGTACATGTTCATTATATAAATACTGATTTTAGATTCAGATGTTTTTATTACCATAACAACTTCCCGACCAGAACATTGGCTAAAATGGCCTATATTACTGCGCGTGTTTATTCGACAACTTTGAAGCTTATTCATATTCGAAAATTTCCCTTGTATTCTGAGAAATTTCCCAAAAGAATCTGTCAGGAAATGATAAATTTACATAATAAATTTAATTTTGATTTAGTAATTAGTACATATGCACCATTTGAAAACATTTTAGCCGGGTTGTGGTTTAAGAATAAATTTAGTAATATCAAGTGGGGTATATACTCTCTTGATAGTTTTTTCTATTACGGATTGCATCATTTTAATGGGAAAAAGGCTGCCATATACTGGCTAAATAAATTTCTAGAATATTCGGATATATTTTTATATATGAAATCAAGAAAAAAGGAATATACAACTTTTCTTTCTGCTTATACACACAAAATGTTTGCTACTGATATTCCTCTGTTGGTTTCATTAGAGAGAGAAGAAATCTGTAAAAAATGTGATGCAGGCATAGAGAAGTGGGTTTATGCCGGGACAATAAAAAAACCAAACTATGATATTATTCCTGCAATAAAAAGTTTTATTTCTATAAGCAAAAATGATACAACAAAAGAATTCCATATATATTCAAATGGTAGCGATCTTGTAGTCGAGAGGCAAATTGTAAAAGAAGCAGGAGCACGCGTTTTTTTTCATGAATATGTTGATTATGATAAATTAAAGCAAATTTATGAGTCAGCAAGTATTCTCATCAGTGTTAAAAATACTGATAATATTTCTGCAAAAATTTTCGAATATATGAGCTATCATAAGCCCATTTTACATTTTTCGGGAATACAGAATGACCCCAACAAAGCATATATTGAAAAATATTGTCTTGGAAAAGTAATTAATACATATAGCGGATCTGAACATGAATGGTGTCAGGAAATCTGCAGTTTTTTACAATTTATTTATTTTCAGGCACCCACAGAGATTTCCTTAAATGAATTTGTAATGAATACACCTCAATATACTTGTGACCTGATTATGAGATACTGTGGAAATAATGAACAGAAAATATAAACAGTTAATAAAAAACACATCATTATTTGCTATTGGATCTTTTGGGACAAAGATATTATCTTTTGTACTGACACCGTTTTATACCAGTTTTCTTTCTACTAAAGATTATGGAACCGCGGATATCATTACAACAACCACAACTCTTCTGATATATATTTTAACTTTAAATATTGGCGATGCAGTAATGCGTTTTATTATTGAGGATGGAAGTAAAAAGAATGAACTTCTTACTTTCGGGACAAAAATAATATGTTTGGGTGCTTTACTGCTCGCAGCAGTTTTGAGTTATTTTGCATACGTGCATTTTTTCCAAATTGACACATACTGCTATGTTTTCCTTTGGCTTAGTTTTACAGCTAATTCATTTTATACGTTATTGAACTGCTATCTACAGGGTCTTGGCAAAGTATCAAATATTGTAACAGCTGGTATAATTCAGTCACTGACAATGCTCTGTTTAAATATATTTTGCCTTGCAGTATTTCATTTGGGGATATATGGATATCTGATCAGTACAATAGCCGGAAGCGCTGCCGCGTTTTTTTACGAATGTATAATTATTATGCAGCTGAACAGCTGGCATTTCAGGTTTATTTCAACAAAACGGACAATATGTCTTCAAATGCTGTCATACAGTATTCCTTTGATATTTAATAGTGTAGCCTGGTGGATGAATGCAAGTATTGATAAATATTTTGTCACAGGAATATGCGGTGTAGATCAAAATGGAATATACTCAGCTTCTTCAAAAGTCTCTATGATCCTGTCAACCTGCGCATCTATTTTTTTACAGGCATGGGGATTATCAGCCATACGGGAATTTGATCCCGATGACTCAGATGGGTTTTTTTCAATTACATATGGATTATTTAATACCATGCTTGTAATACTGTGCTCCTTACTTATTGTGGTGAATATCCCTGTTTCCAGATTATTACTCGCAAAAAAATTTTATGATGGGTGGCAGTATTCATCAATTCTTATATTTTCAGCTATGTTCAGTTCACTTGGGGGCTTTGCGGGAAGTTTATTCGGAGCAGTAAAAGATACAAAAACATACGCTGTATCGACTGTTGGTGCCGCCATAGTAAATGTTTGTCTCAACTTTATTCTGATACCAGTAACGGGGCCTACAGGAGCAGCAATAGCCACCGTAATATCATTTATGTTTGTATGGTGTTTTCGTTTAATAATTTCACACAGGTATATCAAATGGAAGATATCTTTAACAAGAGATATTATATGCTATCTACTATTAGCCCTGCAACTTATAGCAGAGCACTCTGAAAGCCATTTATATTTATTACAGCTAGTCATTCTTTCTTTTTTGATAGTTTTAAACTACAAAGAAATATATTTTGTAATCATTAAAATGCTCAAAAACATTTCAATTAAAAAATAAATCAGAGGCAGGATCTCATGAAAACATATGATTTTGTATTTGTTTATGAAGTAAAAAACAGAGAGCTTGAAAATATTTGTTTATTAAAATATGAACTTGAAAAACGCGGATATTCGGTGAAACTGATTGAGACATGGGGCGAAATCTTTTTTCGTCATAAGGCAGTAAATGCAAAGGTTGTCGCTGGATTTGCTATGTATAATGATGATGTTTTGGCCTATATCGATTCGTTTGTAAAAAACTGCAAAAAATATGTTAACTTACAGTGGGAACAGCTAACAGCCGATTATATATTGCAAAACGACAATTCTTCTGTAAAAATTCAGGGAACAGCATGTCAGGCACATCACATTTCGCATGGAAAAACAAACAGAGAATGGCTGACCTGTCAATGTGGCATATCTCCTCAAAAGGTTCATCTGACTGGACATATATCCATGGATTTTTATAAACCTGCATTAAGAAATTATTGCATGTCAAGAAGCAGATTATTTTCAAAATATAATATACCAACAGACAAAAAAATTTGTCTTTTTATTTCTTCCTTTGTAGCAGAAAAGCTTCCGCAAATTATTACTGAAAGTGATTTAAATAAAGAAAGCGGAATAGATTATAATGCGACGTTAAAAAATGAGACAGAATCCTGGAGTCAGATAATAACATGGATTCAGAATATATTAACAGAGGATGAGACTTTATTTTTTGTTTATCGACCGCATCCAGCCGAATGGTGTAAAGATGAATTATTTCATATAGAAAAGATACAGCCTCGATTTAAAGTTATCCGGGAAGAAGCTGTAAAAGAATGGATTCTTAATGCAGATAAGATTTATGTTTGGGCAAGTACAACAATATCAGAAATATATGCTGCAAAAAAACCGTGCGGAATTCTTCGTCCTATAGATATTCCTGAAAGTATGGATTATGAATTATACAGAGGTGGCAGATACCTTAAATCGTATAGTGATTTTAAAAAGGATATCTATATAGATCCGGAATTTCCTTTAGATAAAGAGAAACTTAATAGGTACTTCGATATAGATAATGACGGGTTATCTTATCAACGTGTATGTGATGTTCTTGAGGATTACTATAAAGATAATAGCGATATCATAAAATTTAATCATAAAGACTCCTTTTTAACAGAATGGTCCTGTCTGACCTACAATTTGAAGCAATTTATAAAAAAAATAATATTTGAGTGCAGAATATGTGCCAAACTTATGACATGGTTATTTCGCGGGAACAAAAAATTTAATTATTTACAACATAAAGAAAACTATGAATATTCCAAACTAATGTGTCAAAATAACCAGTATAAAAACAGTGAAATTGAAAAAATTATGGACAAAATAGCAAATGCACTAAATTATCAGGATACAAAAGCATAAATGTAATAATATAAATGGGGAGATGAGTAAATGTTTATTGACAAGAAACCTATCCGGTCGGAAAAGATATACTATGGTCGCCAGTGGGTTGATAAAAATGATATTATAGCGGTGGATAATGTGCTGACAAGCGATTTAATTACCTGTGGTCCCAAGGTTAAAGAACTGAAGCAGTATTTAGCAGATCTTACTGATTCCCGGCATGCCGTTGCCGTCTCAAACGGCACTGCTGCCCTCCACTGCGCCTGTATCGCGGCAGGTATCGGACCGGGTGACGAGGTTATTACTACGCCGCTGACATTTGCGGCATCAGCTAATTGTGTTCTTTATTGCGGCGGCACACCCGTATTTGCGGATGTTGATCCTGAGACCTACAATATTGACCCGGCCAGCATCGAAGCACGCATCACAGAAAAAACGAAAGCAGTTATCGCTGTGGATTTTACCGGACAGGCAGTAAAAATCCAGGAAATACGGGATATCTGTACAAAACATAATCTGATATTTATTGAAGATGCAGCCCATTCCATCGGTACAGAGTATGACGGGCACCCGGTCGGAGGGCTGGCTGATATGACCTGCTTTTCCTTCCATCCGGTAAAAACGGTCACATGCGGTGAAGGCGGCGCCATAACAACCAGTAATGAGGATTTATACAAAAAGCTGGTTCTTGCCCATACGCACGGAATTACACATGATGAGGAAGAAATGGAGGATGCCCCCCATGAAGGAGACTGGTATTATGAACAGATCAGTCTCGGGTATAATTACCGCCTGACAGACTTTCAGGCGGCACTTCTGCTCAGCCAGCTGTCAAAGCTGAAACAATTCAGGGAACGGCGTAAGGAAATTGTAAGCAGATATAATACTGCTTTTGGCAGTATTCCTGAACTTATCCTTCAGAAAGAAATTCCCGAATCCGACACATGCCGGCACTTGTATATCATAAGACTGGATCTTGCGAAACTGACGTGTACCAGACGTCAGTTTTTTGATGCCATGAGTGCAGAGAATGTACAGTGCCAGGTACACTATGTTCCCGTATACTGGTTTCCGTATTACCGGCATTTGGGATATGAAAAGGGTCTGTGTCCCAATGCGGAAAAAATATACGAAGGCATTATGAGTATTCCGCTTTATCCCAAAATGACAGATGAGGATGTGGAAGATGTGATTCATGCCGTCACAAAAATTGTGGAGAATTACAGACGATGAAGACGAAAAAGCCTTATGCAATTATAACAGCCCGCGGAGGTTCCAAACGTATCCCTGGAAAAAACATCCGTGAATTCTGCGGAAAGCCAATTATCGCCTACAGCATTGAGGCTGCGCTTGAAAGCGGATTATTTGATGAGGTAATGGTATCGACAGACAGCGTGCTGATTGCTGATATTGCAAAGCAGTATGGTGCGACGGTACCGTTTATGCGCAGCAAAAAAAATTCTGATGATTTTTCAGGGACGACGGACGTTTTGAATGAAGTACTTGAATTATACCAGGAAAGAGGAATTCATTTTAGCGAATTCTGTTGTATATACCCTACTGCTCCATTTATTACGGCAGAAAAACTGCAGGATAGTTATCGGATACTACAGGAACATGATGTATATAATGTTATACCTGTGGTGGCATTTTCCTTCCCGCCGCAGCGAGGAATCATATTGTCGGATCATGGCTATATCGAACCTGTAGATATCAACGGAGCCGGTGCAAGATCACAGGACCTTCCTGTCATCTATCATGACTGCGGGCAATTTTATTGGATCAAAACGGCAGAATACAAGAAGAATAATGATGTTATGAACAATCATACGAGACCATTTTTTGTATCGGAAACAGAAGTACAGGATATTGATAACGAAACTGACTGGAAACTTGCTGAAATGAAATATAAGTTTATGAAGGGACTAATCTGATGTCTGTATCATTTGAGATTGATAGTAAAATAATCGGAAAAGAATTCGAACCGTTTATTATTGCGGAAGCAGGCATTAATCATAATGGAGATATTGCACTTGCAAAAAAAATGATTCTAGCTGCAAAAAATGCCGGTGCAGATGCAGTGAAGTTCCAGACATTTCAGACGGAAGAATTCATACAGGACAGATCCGAGATGTTTACCTACTGTTCT
Source organism: uncultured Roseburia sp. (assembly GCA_947642555.1). Taxonomy (GTDB): domain Bacteria; phylum Bacillota; class Clostridia; order Lachnospirales; family Lachnospiraceae; genus Roseburia. Next base: position 11,270 of record CANRSX010000009.1, read on the forward strand.
CAGGGCAAAAAAGTAACGGAATCTCAATATGAAATGTTTAAGCGTGTCGAATTTACGGAAAAAGAATGGAAAGAGATAAAGCAGTTCTGCGAAAAACAGGGAATAATCTTTCTTTCAACTGTATCGGGTATCCAGGGACTGGAGCTGCTCATTCGGATTGGTGTGAGTGCCATTAAAGTAGGTTCTGATGATTTTGTAAATCTGCCTTTGCTTGGGAAGTATGAGGAATACGGTCTGCCAATGATCGTATCCTGCGGCATGTCGACTGAAGCGGAAATAGCAGCAACACTGGAAGTGCTGAAGGTAAAAGAGGGACATCCTGTATGTCTTATGCTGTGTACTTCCCAGTATCCTACCCCGGAACAGGATGTGAATGCGAGAAAGCTCCTGACCATTTCAGAAAAGTTCCCACAGGTTATTCCGGGATTATCTGATCATACGCAGGGACACACTGCTGCGGTTGTTGCGACTGCATATGGTGCAAGAGTTTTTGAAAAACATTTTACTTTGAATCATGACCTTCCAGGCCCGGATCACTGGTTTTCCGCTGATCCGGCTGAACTCAGGCAGTGGGCAGCAGAAATCAGAAAGGCGTATGTAGTATTGGGAAGCCCTGTATTAGAGCCTACGGAAACAGAAAAAGCACAGCGTCTCGCCATGCGCAGAAGTATTACCACGATAAAACAAATTCATCCGGGAGATAGTTTAACAGAGGATAATATTGATCTGCTACGTCCCGGAAACGGACTTGGGGCAGATAACTGGAAACAGATTTTGGGAAGAACTGCTGCACATGAACTTGCAAAAGGGATACAGATAACATGGGATGATATTGTATAAAACCTGAAAGGAATTTACGATGAGTAATTTTTTGTCAGATGATGAATTACAGGCACTTGGAATAAAAAAATATGGTTCAGACATTCGGATTGGCCGGTTTGCAATCCTTTATACTCCTGAACTGCTGACACTGGGTAATCATGTAAGGATCGATGATTTTACCGTTATCAGTGGATCTGTAACATTGGGAAGCTATATCCATATTTCTCAGTTTTGCGGAATATATGGAGGAGAAAAAGGTATTATAATGGAAGATTTCTCGGGACTTTCATCTAAATGTACCATTTACGCCACATCAGATGATTATTCCGGCTGTTCAATGACAAATCCGACAGTTCCGGATCAGTTTAAACCGGGATATATTGACAGATCGGTTAAAATTGCCCGGCATGCAGTGATTGGATGCGGTTCAGTAGTATTACCGGGAGTTACAGTTGATGAGGGTACATCTGTCGGGAGCATGACATTATGTAATAAAACAACAGATCCCTGGTCGATTTATATCGGAATACCTGCCAGAAAGGTCGGAGAACGGAAAAAGGATATTTTGAAAATGGAACAGCAGTTGTGGGAGAATGAATATAATGGATAAGCTTTATGTCGGTCAGGAAAACGTAACGGAATGGGTGTTTGCTGAAAGGGAGGTAAGACTTTTCGCCGAGATAACCGGGGATCAGAATCCGGTTCATCTGGATTCTGAATACGCAGCAAAAGGAAAATTCGGAAAAACAATAGTGCATGGGATTCTGCTGGCCGGACTGATATCAAAGGTGATCGGAATGGAACTGCCAGGAAAAGGCAGCATCTATCTGGAGCAGGATCTGCAATTTAAAAAGCCAGTGTTTGTTGGCGAAAAAGTAACTGCCAAAGTAAAAATAACGGATATTCATAAAAATAAAATATTTACTTTAGAAACAAATATTTATGATAAAGACAGCTACTGTGTTATAAATGGCACAGCAAAAGTATTATACGAAAAATAACACAGCATACGGAGACATGAACATGATAAGGAATCACTTGTTTATCATTATCGGAGAAGAACACTATAATCCCCTGGGAGCCATCCGGTCACTGGGAAAGGCGGGCATTCATCCGGTTTATATCGCTGTCAGAGGTAAATCCGAAGTTGCATCAAAAAGCAGATATGTGAAAGAAAACATCTGCGTGGCAGATATCCGGGAAGCATACAGCGTACTGACACAGCGGTTTTCCGGACAGAAGGAAAAACCTTTTGTGATAACAACGGATGACGACATCCAGAGTCTTCTGGATGAGCATTACGAGGAACTGAAAAAGGATTTTATTTTTTTCAATGCCGGCAGTACCGGGCAGATCACAAAATATATGGATAAAAAGGCCATTCTTGACCTTGCGGAAAAGCATGGTCTGAACGTACTCAAAACCACTGTGGTGAAAAATGGTGACATTCCAGACAACACAGAATATCCGGTTATCACAAAATCCATATCTCCAAATGTCGGAGGATGGAAAGCGGATGTGCATATATGCAGTAACAGAGACGAACTGAAGGAAGCATATAAAAACATAAAAAGTCCCCTGGTATTAGTGCAGAGATTTATAGAAAAAAAGAACGAGTACTGTCTGGATGGTTTCTCCATAAACCGCGGGAAGAAAATGTTTGTACCGACTGTATCCATATATAATTATACAATAAGAGGCTATTACAGTCCGTATATGACTGTTTATCCGTTTACAGATAAAAAGATGGAACAGGCATTAACAGGAATGCTGTCGGAAATCGGATTTGAAGGAATTTTTTCCATAGAATTCCTTATAGATGAAGACGGAACATATTACTTTACGGAGATCAACTTCAGAAATTCCACCTGGAGTTATATCGCGGCAAAGCTGGGTATGCCAATACCGGTTTTATGGGCAGAAGCCATGCTGTCCGGTGAAATCAGTGAGGGATGGTACAGACCGGTACCTGACCACTATACGGCCATGGTCGAGCCGATCGATTATGCAAAACGGGTAGAGGAAGGACGGACAAGCCCTGCGGACTGGTTAATTGATTTTAAAATGACAGACTGTCCGTTTTACCTGGATGCAGATGATCTTGAGCCGTTTTATGAGATGGTCCGGAACTGGAGAAAGCTGGGTTAGAGATGAATTGGATGAAAAAGAATACCGTGTTCGTGATTTCAGTAGTTACTGCACTGATCGTTATTATATACGGATATCTGAAACCAGAGCAGTTAGGTGATATATCTGCGGCAGTAATGATGTGGGTCAGCAGCTGGTTCGGATGGTTGTATATAGCATTTATTTTCTTTCTGTGTATTTTCCTGGCATTTCTCGCCGTCGGAAAATACGGAAATATCAGACTCGGGGGTGATGATGCCAGACCCGAGTACAGTAATTTCCACTGGTACGCCATGCTGTTCTGCGGCGGAACGGGCATCGGCCTTGTATTCTGGAGCATAGCAGAACCGCTGTCGCATTATGCGTCTCCCCCTGAGGGAATCGAGGCGGGTACCGTGGAAGCTGCAAACTTTTCCATCCGTACATGCTTCCTTCACTGGGGTATAACGCAGTGGGTATGCTTTGCGCTGGTCGGTCTCGGCATTGCGTACTTCCAGTTCCGGAAAGGGAAAAAGGCGCTGATCAGCAGCCTGCTTTCCCCGCTTGCCGGCAGTCACACTTCGGACGGAGTATTTGGCAGGGCTGTGGATATTTTTTCCGTAGTGGTTTCCTTTGCAGGCGTTGCAACATCACTGGGGCTTGGTGTCTCACAGATATGCGGGGGACTCAGTTTCCTGTTTGATATTCCGAATTCGGACAGAACCTGGCTTACCGTTATCGTTATTATAACGATTGTATTCCTTTTAAGTGCGATAAGCGGGGTAAACAGAGGTATTAAGCTGCTTTCGAGCTTAAATACCGTGATTGCGTTTGCCCTGCTGATACTCGCGTTTACAGTCGGTCCGAAAATGTCCATATTTAATACGCTTGTAAACGGAACCGGACAGCATATCCAGAATTTTGTCGGTGACTCGCTGATGATCAGTTCCTTCGGTGACAACAGCTGGATCATGAACTGGCGGGTGTTCTATTACGCGTGGTTTATCGCATGGACACCTTTTGTCGGCATGTTTATTGCCAGGATATCCAGGGGAAGAACCATCCGGGAGTTTATCACAGGTGTTGTCGTCATTCCGACCGTGTTTACGGTTATATGGCTGTCAGTTTTCGGGACAATCGCGCTCAGCACTACATCATCCTGGAATCTGGACAGCATAAAAGAGCTGATCCTGTCACCGGAAACGGCGGTATTTATCGTCTTCAGCGAGTACCCGCTGAGTAAGATTATCTCTCTGCTCATTGTGCTGCTTCTTGCGGTCTTTTTTATAACTTCGGCAGACTCGGCAACCTATGCATTAAGCATGATGACATCAGAGGGAGATATCAATCCTCCTGTATACAAAAAGGTGATATGGGCAGTCATTGAGGCGGCAATAGCATATGTCTTACTGTCAGTCGGAAGTCTCAAACCTCTGCAGACAGCATCCATTGCGGCGTCCCTGCCCTTTCTGTTTATCATGATTGCAATGTGTCCCGCTTTAATGAAAGAGCTGAAAAAAGAAAAATAACAATTCGGAGATAAAAATGAATCTCAAAAATATTCTTGTCATAGCGGCCCATCCGGATGATGAGCTGCTTGGTGTCGGAGGCACGGTACGGCGGTTTGTGAATGAAGGAGCGACGGCCCGTGCCGTTATCATGGCGGAAGGACTGACATCGCGCGGGGAAAGCCGTGCTGAAACGAATCCTTCAGAACTGCTGGCCCTGCAGGAGGATGCACGGAGGGCTGCATCAGAAGTCGGATATTCCGGTATTGATTTCTGCGGCTTTCCGGATAACCGCATGGACAGTATGGATCTGCTGGATATTATAAAAACCGTCAGTAGCTATGTGGAAAGATATAAACCGGATACCATCTTTACCCATCATCACGGGGATCTGAACATCGACCACAGACTGACGTGCGAAGCGGTTCTGACTGCGTGCAGACCGGTCGGGGATTACTGCGTAAAACGGATTTATGCGTTTGAGACGCCAAGCTCCACGGAGTGGAATTACTGTTATACGGAGCCGTTTACCCCAAATGTCTATGTCGATGTCAGTGACACGTTGGAAGCGAAGATCCGCGGAATGGCGTGTTACAGAACCGAGAGCGCAGAGTACCCGCATCCGCGGAGTGCGGAGGCGCTGAGGGCGCTGGGAAGATACCGGGGAAGTAATGCCGGGGTTGAGTTGGCAGAGGGGTTCACTTTGCTTAGAGAAATACACGCCTGCCCGTAAAAGGTCAAGGAGAAGCTTTGATGGGTTACATGTCAATTTCATATTATCTGATGCTCATTTTGACGGTAGTTCTATATTATATATTTCCAAAAAGAATCAGATGGATTGTTCTTTTGGTATCAAGCGGATATTTCTATTATTCTATTACGGAAAACAAGGTTCAATTAATAGTATTTGGTATATCGATTTTAATAAGCTATAGTGCTGGAATTATTGTTTTTAGCAACAAAAGCAGAACAGCCTTGGTTATTGGAATAATTGGTTCGATTTTTCCACTTATTGTATCAAAATGTGGCGAATTATTCATGGCTTTTATTTTACATAAATCGGCTTTAGCATGGATTTTTCCTGTTGGTATGTCTTTTTATTCTCTGCAGATAGTTTCATATCTTATAGATATTTATCATGATAGAGTTAAACCTCAGAAAAATATCTTTAAATATGGATTATTTGTTTCTTTTTTTCCTTTAATAATACAAGGGCCAGTCTCTAGATATGGCATGCTGAAGGATCAGTTGTATGAAGGACATACATATAATAGTCAGAAGATTATGCGGGGCATACAATTGATTATATGGGGCTTTTTCCTGAAATTCCTTATTGCAGAAAAGTCAGCTGTTGTTGTTAACTTTGTTTTCAATAATTATATATATTACTCTGGCTTTTTTGTCGTATTTGCCGCTATGTTATATAGTGTACAGCTGTATACAGATTTTTTATCCTGCACAACTATATCTCAGGGTGTTGCTGAGTTATTCGGAATAAAACTTGTCAATAACTTTAATCATCCTTATTTTTCTGTCTCAATAAAAAATTTTTGGAAAAGATGGCATATTTCATTCAGTACATGGCTTCGTGATTATGTCTATATTCCATTAGGTGGAAGCAAAAAAGGAACAATTCGAAAATATATTAATATTATTATTACATTTTTCATAAGTGGTCTATGGCATGGAGGATATTGGAAATATATTTTTTGGGGATTAATGCATGCTGGATATCAGATATTCGATGAATTATCTGCTAAAACGCAAAATTATATATGCGAAAAAATCTCTTTGTCACAGAACTTAAAAACCAAAAAATTTATAGAAACGGTTTTAACATTCTTTTTAGTAACATTTTCGTGGATTATGTTTCGAGCAGAATCGTTTAAGGTTGGACTAAAAATGATGGCATCTATGATCAATACCTTTAATCCATGGATCCTGTTTGATGATTCGCTATTTCAATTAGGATTGAATCAAAAAGAATTTCAGATATTATTTGGGGCTATTCTAGTGCTGATATCCATAAGTGTTTTACAGGAAAAGGGATTTGTGATACGAGATTGGTTTAACAGACAATGTACAATGATACGATGGATAATATATATTATCGCGATTTGGATTATTTGGGTGTTTGGAACATATGGATATGGTTTTGACGCATCCGATTTTATTTATGGAGGATTTTGAATGAGAATACATTTTGGGGGAATTGTAAAAAGTATTGCATTTTTATTAATTCTCTCAAATGTTTTACTGGCGACAAACAGAGTTCTGATGCCAAAATCAATCATTGCAAATAACAGATGGCCTACAACTTCTACTTATCATCAATTTTACAATATGAAACATGATTCTGTAGATGTTCTTTTTTTAGGCTCAAGTGTAACTGTAAATGCATTTTCACCGCAGGAAATATATAATCATTTTGGTATAAGAAGTTACAATCTTGGAAGTGAGCAACAAAGCATATTTCTAAGTTATTTTTGGCTAAAAGAAGCGCTTCGCTTTCAGACACCACAGGTTGTTATATTAGACACAAAATTTTTATTTGAATTACATAAAGAAAATCCAATCAATACAACAGAAGGTCTTATCAGAAAATGTTTGGATCCTATGAGATGGTCCTGTGTAAAACAGGAAGCTGTTAAAGAATTATGTGCTATTGACAAAGATCAGACAGAGCTGAGTTATTATTTTACCAACATTCGCTATCATTCCAGGTGGTCTGATTTGAAAGAATATGATATGGTCAGTAGTGAGACGAAAAATAGTGAATTAAAAGGATATGCTGCAATTGAGACGTATGGTTCGGAAACTTATGCCGCATTTATATCCTCAGGAGATACAGAGATAAAAGCAGAAACTCATAAAATTATGCAGATCTATCTTGATAAAATAGTAGAACTTTGCCAAAATAATGATATCACACTTATTTTGGTTTCTCTTCCAGGAAACTCTATGAGTGATGCTATAAATAACACTTTAACATCGTACGCACAGATAAATGATATTGATTATTATAATATGTGTGAGGTTGAATTATATAATTCTGTTGGCGCAGTACTCCCAAAAGAAAATACGATTGGTCATGAGAACATTTGGGGAGCAATGAAAATGTCTCAGTTTTTTGGAAAAATGCTTAGAGATAATTATGGTTTGCCATCTACTGTAGATATGCAGTATGAGGAAACGAAGGAATTTTATGATCATATTATCAAAAATTGTGAATTGAACCATATTACTAATATTTGTGAATATCTAAAAGCCATAAATGATAAGCATTATACGACTTTTATTGTGATTAGAGATGAAGCGACTGCCCATTTAACAGATGACGCGGTAGCAGGCCTTAAAGAATTAGGACTACAGAGTGATCTGACAGGAAAATATGGATGGAGTTATTGCGCAGTTATTTCACCTGAAAATGGAATTTCAGAAGTACTTAGTCAGAATGCTCCTGCTGAGTTGGCAGGCAGCATTCGCAATAAAAAGACATTTTATACAGTGAGTAGTTGCGGATTTCTTTCCGGAATAACGAGTACAATTACGATTGACGGAAAAGAATACTGTCCGAATGTAAGAGGTTTAAATTTTGTTATTTATGATAATGATTTGATGAAAGTAATTGACCAGGTTACCTTTGACACGTGCGGTAATAACATAGCCATAAGATAAAATGTTATTTGTATATAAGAACCATTTCCATGTTGACAGTTATGTAAATTAATATAAGGAGCACTCCATGAGCAATTTCAAAAATTCAACATTATTAATCACCGGCGGAACCGGCTCCTTCGGCCACACCGTCCTAAAGCACTTCCTCACCACCGACATCGGTGAGATCCGCATCTTCTCCCGTGATGAGAAAAAGCAGGACGACATGCGACACGAGCTCCAGGCAAACCACCCGGAACATGCGAACAAGGTAAAATTTTATATCGGAAACGTCAGGGATCCACAGTCGGTGCGGGATGCAATGCCGGGTGTGGATTTTATTTTTCACGCGGCTGCCTTAAAACAGGTGCCGAGCTGTGAGTTTTTCCCCATGGAAGCAGTCATGACAAATGTGGAAGGGTCCAACAACGTCCTTCATGCCGCCATCGAGGCCGGGGTGAAAAAGGTGGTCTGTCTTTCCACGGACAAGGCGGCCTACCCTATCAACGCCATGGGAACCTCCAAGGCCATGATGGAGCATGTGGTGCGGGCAAACGCGCGGGTTGCCGCGGAGCGTGGCGGGACGGTCATCTGCTGTACCAGGTACGGCAATGTCATGTGTTCCCGCGGTTCGGTGATCCCGCTCTTTATTGATCAGATTAAAAACGGCCAGCCGGTCACGGTCACCAACCCGGACATGACCCGGTTCCTGATGAACCTTGACGAGGCGGTCGACCTGGTGCAGTTTGCCTTTGAGCATGCGAATCCCGGCGATCTTTTTATCCAGAAGGCGGATGCCTCGACGATCGGTGTGCTTGCGGAGGCGGTACAGCGCCTGTTCGGCGACACCGGCACCCGGGTGATCGGGACAAGACACGGAGAGAAGCTCTACGAGACCCTGATGACGCGGGAGGAGAGGCTGCGCTCGGAGGACATGGGAAACTATTACCGGGTTTCCGCGGACAACCGGGATCTGAACTATGACAAATATTTCGTAAACGGACAGGTCACGACGGAGGCGGATGAGGCTTACACCAGCCATAACACCACGCTGCTTGACGTGGAGGGAACGGTAAAAAAGATTCTGACAACGGACTATGTGAGAGAGCAGCTGGAACACACAGGAGTACCCCGATGAACATACTGGTAACCGGTTCCGCCGGCTTTGTAGGCCGCAACCTCGTGGAAAACTTAAAAAACATCCGCGACGGCAAAAACCGCACAAGGCCGGATCTGACCATTACAAACATTTATGAATACGACACGGACAGCCCGCCTTCCCTCCTGGAGGAGGCCTGTGCGCACTGCGGCTTCGTCTTCCACCTGGCAGGCGTCAACCGTCCAGAGGATCCGGCCGATTTTATGAAGGGGAACTTCGGGTTCACCTCCGTCCTTCTGGACACGCTGAAAAAATACGGCAACACCTGCCCGGTCATGCTCTCAGGCTCCGTCCAGGCTTCCCTTGCCGGACGGTATGCGGATTCGGAATACGGAAAATCCAAGCTGGCGGGTGAGGAGCTGCTCTTACGCTATGCCGCGGATACCGGGGCGGAGGTGCTCATCTACCGCTTCCCGAATCTGTTCGGAAAATGGTGCCGTCCGAACTACAACTCGGCGGTGGCGACTTTCTGCCATGCCGTGGCGAACGGCCTGGAATACACGGTAAATGACCGGAATACGGAGCTGGAACTGGTCTATATCGACGACCTGGTGGAGGAGCTGCTGGATGCGCTGGAGGGAAGGGCGCACCGGGAAACCGGCTCCCGCCCGGCAGGCATTCCGGCAGACGGTGCAGCTGATGGCGCAGCTGCCGGCCGGGCTGCAAAGCAATCCGTGGAAAACGCATACTGCGCCGTTCCCGTCACCCATCACGCCACCCTCGGGGAGATCGTGGATCTTCTCCTGCGGTTTAAAGCCATGCCGGAAACCCTCATCCTGCCGCAGATTCCCGCGGGCAGCTTTGCAAAAAAGCTGTACAGCACGTATCTGTCATATCTCCCGTCGGGAACTGTCTCCTGGCCGCTGGACATGAAGGTGGACAGCCGCGGCGTGTTCACGGAGCTTCTAAAAACGGAAGCCTGCGGCCAGGTGAGCATCAACATCGCAAGGCCGGGGAATGTGCGGGGGGAGCACTGGCACAACAGCAAATGGGAAATCTTCATCGTGGTCGCGGGCCACGGCCTGATCCGGGAGCGCCGGATCGGGACGGATCCGGCCACCGGGAAGGAGTATCCCGTGACGGAATTCGAGGTGACCGGGGAGCAGATGCGCGCAGTGCAGATGCTGCCGGGATACGCCCACAGCATCACAAACATGTCGGAGACGGAAAACCTTGTGACCGTGATGTGGGCAAACGAACCCTTTGACGCCGGGCATCCGGACACGTTTTATGAGAAGGTGATACCTGAGGCATAAGCGTGCCGGCGCACCTGTCCGGGCAGAAGCAGACAGCTGCCCGGCAAACGGAACAGGGGCCGGCAGAAAAAGCCCTCCCCCAAGACACAGCGACAGAAAGCAGGTTATGATGAACACAGATTTTACCGGTATCACATGGAAAAACAACGGCTGCATAAAGCTTTTAATCATCGCCGGCACCCGCCCGGAGATCATCCGGCTTTCGGCTGTGATCACAAAATGCAGAACATACTTTGACACGATCCTCTGCCATACCGGACAGAACTACGATTATAACTTAAACGGCATCTTTTTCCGGGACCTGGGACTTGCGGACCCGGAGGTTTACCTGGACGCCGTGGGGGATGACCTGGGCGCCACCATGGGGAACATCATTTCCGCAAGCTATAAACTGATGGCGGAGCTGTCGCCCGACGCTCTCCTGGTACTCGGCGACACGAACTCCTGCCTCTCCGTCATTGGGGCAAAACGCCTGCACATCCCGGTCTTTCACATGGAAGCCGGAAACCGCTGCAAGGACGAATGCCTGCCGGAGGAGACCAACCGGCGGATCGTGGACATCATCTCCGACGTCAACCTCGCCTACTCCGAACACGCGAGACGGTACCTGGCCGAATGCGGGCTTCCGCGGGAGCGGACCTATGTGACCGGCTCCCCGATGGCCGAGGTGTTAAAACATAATCTGCCGCGGATCCTGGCTTCGGACATACACAGCCGTCTCACCGCCGAGACCGGTGTAAAAATCGAAAAAGGCAGGTACATTCTGCTCTCCGCCCACCGGGAGGAAAACATCGACACGGAGAAAAACTTCCTCTCCCTGTTTCGTGCAATCAACGCGATGGCGGAAAACTGCGACATGCCGGTGCTCTACTCCTGCCACCCGAGGAGCCGGAAACGCTTAGAGCAGATGGCGGCGGACGGGAAATTTCAGCTGGACAGCCGCGTGATCGCCCACGAGCCGCTTGGGTTTCACGATTACAACTGCCTGCAGGTACATGCGTACTGCGTGGTTTCCGATTCCGGGACGCTGCCGGAGGAAAGCTCCTACTTCACCTCGGAGGGAATGCCGTTCCCGGCCGTGTGCATCCGCACCTCGACGGAGCGTCCGGAGGCGCTGGATAAGGCCTGCTTCATCCTCTCCGGCATTGGCAGGGAGGAGCTTTTACAGGCGGTGGAGCTTGCAGTGTCCTTAAACGAATCCGGGGATTACGGGATCCCGGCGCCGGATTATACGGATGTGAATGTCAGCACAAAGGTGGTAAAGATCATCCAGTCCTATGTGAATGTGGTGAACCGGTTTGTGTGGAGGAAGGATGAAAAAAATACCGGATGACAGAATCCGGGATGTGAGGACTCATGATGATGAAAACAAAAGAAGCTTTGCAGAATATGGATTTTTTGTTTTCAGTAATGGTTAGTTGATGCTAACCAAAGCACACTTTAACATGAAACATTTTTCTAATATACGTTTTTAAAAAACCCGACTACATCTCTAATAGAACATTCACAAAACTACAGCGGTATGATATAATGACCATTGACACACATCAACTCATGCAACAATACAAAAGAGGAGAGGGAAATCATGATGGAGACATGGGAATACGTGGAGATGGACAATATGCCGAAAACCTCCTGTCAGCTGCTGAATATTCTATGGGCAGAGAACCGGGCGCTGACGCTGGAGGAGCTGACAGAACTCCTGAATACCAATTTTTCGGGCACCTGGCCAAAGCATGATGTGATGCAGTTCCTGCGCCAGCTTCTGATCGGCGATTATGCCGAGAAACGGCGGCGCGGACTGAAGACATATTACGCAGCGCTTGGCTGTGAGGAAGAATAACAGGAATAACCGGTAATACAACAGACGAAAGAGACTGCCGCAGAACAGGACATTTCCGCGACAGTCTTTTTTCCCGAACTATTCCGATCGGTTCTCCTTGCTGTCCCTGGACGTCTCGCCCTGTTCCGCTGTCGCCTCTTTTTCTTCTGTAAGCGGCTTTAACAGCTGGTACGGCTGGATATTTAATGCACGCGCCAGATTGAACAATACCTCGAGCGAACAGTGCTTGGGATTATTGACGGATTCCAGCGAGCCAAGATATGGCTGGGTAATCTGCGCCTTTTCCGCAAGCATGACCTGGGTATAACCGGCAAGCCGCCTGTAATAAGCGATATTCAGGGCGATATCCAGATAGTAATCGACATTTTCAAATGATGGTTTTTTACTGTGTGACATACGCTACTCCATTTTTTAGCAATCGTGTGTAAAGGTACAATCCTATTATAGTAGTGCTTATGAATTATAAAAAGATTTTAACAGGATATAATTATTGCCCTTTAGAATAAGATTCTTCCTTCTTCATGAATGAATATCATTTTTGCCTGATAAACTGCGAAAATTGCGCTAAAAACGTCAGATTTCGCTCCATGGGGAATCTCACCATGAAGCAATCCATGCTTTGAATTACAGATCATATTCACTGCCAAGTGCAACATAATAGATCTTAAAACCATGCCGCCTCTTCTCCGCATAGTCTCCGATCAGTAACTGACGCAGGAAAAGAAATACATCCTGTCTCGTCCACTGGCCCGAAAAATTCGAATTCACCAGTCGTGTCAGTTCATCCAGTGTCAATGCCCGATTCTCCGCCCACAAAATGTTTAACAGATGGCAGGAGGTCTTTGGCATATTGTCCATCTCCACGTATTCCCATGTCTCCATACTTTTTATCCTTTGTCAGTCTGAAAGGTTAACCTGCTTCGTTTACTATTGTAGCGCATATTTGTCGATTTGTAAAGACAAAAATCGGAAATTGTAGTAAAAATATGTCATATAAACGAAAAAAGAGCAGATACGATTCGGGCTGCACCCATTCCATCCACGGTCTCACGCTGTTTTCGGGCGATCAGAATACGCTCTCCGCGATCATCTGCCAGCTTTACGATTTCATTTATGAGTGACTCCGCCAGTCTTTCTCCGCCGATTTCTCTTATATCACCGCAGTTTTTCAGAACGCCGTGACGGGCAAAGCCTTCTGCCCCCGGGATCTGATTATCCGCCAGGATGTAAGTCACTGCCGGCGTCTGCGTGGCGCAGAGTTCATAGAGCGTAGATCCCGCCGCACTGATCGCAAGATCACATGCACACATCAGCTCCGCCATACGCTGGACGTTCGAATGCAGCGTAATATTGGAAACGCCGCCCGCAAGCTCCCGGATCACCGGGGCATCCTCGTTTACGGCGCCGACGATAAAATGAAAATGAAATCGCGCGAGCTCCTGACCGCGTCGGATCATTTCGCGGATCAGATGGATCCCTGTATGCCCGGCATCCGCTCCGCCGGTAGAGATGAGAATACTGCCTGCCTGTCCCGCAATTTCCCGTAACGGCAGATTCTGAAATTCCGCCCGTAACGGCGCATAGGAAGGGCCGAGGAGGAAACGCGGCACGTTTTTTCCAGGTTTCCGATACATCTGTCGATAATCTTCCGCTTTGTCGGGGCCGTAAATATTATAGTTCATTAATACGTCACAGGGATATGGAAATGACAGTACGTCGTCAAGATATACCAGCATGGTTCCGGTTTCCCGGCATGTTTCAAACAGAAAAGAGAGATATTCTTCCGTGACATAATAAGAGTCGACAAGCAAAGCCTTCGGACAGAGCCCGCGAATCGCATCCTTTGTCCGCTGCATATCCTGATTCATATCACGGTAATCACTCTGTAAAACCTGACATGCATGGCCATGCTGAGCGATCGTGCCGGAAAAATCATCCGAAGCAGTGAGAAACGTGCTCCTTCTGCCGGATGAAAGCGCTGCATCTGCGATCGAAATACACCGCATAACATGACCTGCGCCGATCGACGAATTACCGTCACAGCGGAAAAGAAGATCTGTTTTGTCCAAAGAATGCCACCTGCTTTCCTGAAAAAGTCACATATCTGTATCTACACGTATCGTAGCGCGTTTGAGAGGATTTGTAAAGGAAAAAATAAATCAATGCGCAAGATCCATAATTTTCAGCGAAAGGATAGATCCTGGTTCTGATTCATGATATAATTCAGAGGGAGATACAATATCACTTTATATTGAATGCGATGGGGAGGAAACGATGGAATTACGGGAGGCAATACAGCATGCAATCGACGGTGAGGCGGTTTTATTCTTAGGATCAGGTTTTTCGTTCGGCGGGAAAAATAAAAACGGAGACAATTTAAAAATCGGCTCCGGTCTTTCACACGCCATTTGCCGGGATCTTGGAATACCTGAATCCGACAACCTGACGATATCTGCATCACGCTATATTTATGATAACACCTGCAAAAAAGAACTGTCGGCATTTATCAATTTTTTAAAGGGAGAGCTGGAATGCATCGAGACCAGCCCGGCTCATGATACCATTGCGGGTTTGCCGTGGAAGCGGATTTATACCACGAATTATGATAATATTGTGGAATTGTCCAGCAAAAAGCAGGCCATACAAAGAGAAAGCATCACCATCACAAATATAAGATATGCGCCGGGGCGTAATCTGGAACAGGCCATCATCCATATAAACGGATATGTAAAGAGGTTAAATGAAGCCAGCTTTTTTGACGAGTTTAAGATTACCGACGACAATTATAACCGGGACGGCTTTCTTCAAAGCACCTGGAAAGAATTGTTTATCACAGACCTGCTGCGTGAAAAGGCAATTATTTTCGTGGGATATTCTCTGCAGTATGATCAGGAGCTGGTCCGTCTGATTGCGAATCTGAATGTAAGCTCAAAATGCGTCTTTATTGACGTCCCGTCGATCAGCGATGACAATGCGTTTAAGATTCAGATGTATGGCCGTTTATATACGGATGGCGCGGACGGTCTGGCTGACGAGATCAGAAAAATATCGGCGGATTATCATGCGCAGGTCAGACCTCTCGAGTTGTCGGGATTTGAAAAGAAATGTATCACGGATTTTTACAGTGAAACGCATTATTCCATGGCGGACGTGGTCAATCTGCTGATGAAAGGCGAGGATGCTTTTCAGGAAGAATTTATTCATCAGGACGGCTACTGCCTGCTGAGACAAAACCGGATGGAGGAGGCCGAGCGGCTCTTACAGGACAACAAAATCGTGATTATACAATCCAGGCTTGGAAACGGCAAGAGCATTTTCTTAAAATGTCTGGCCAGCAGGCTGATTGAACATTATCATGTGTATGTTGTACGAAATATGGATACTTATATTGAAGATCTCCAGCTGATTCAAAGTATACCGGATGTGCAGAATGTTCTTCTGATCGATGATTACGGGTATTATATGAAGCTGCTGAAAGATCTGGGAAGAGATTTCCCGGATAATCTGAAACTGGTATTAACGTGCAGAACGTCCATAAACATTAATCTTTATTATGATCTGACCGAAAAATATCATTACAGCGAGGATGATATCGCCATCATGGATCTGGATCAGATGAAGGACCCTGAAGTCTATGAGCTTGTAAGAGTATTTAATATCAACAGGCTGTGGGGTGAATATGATACCTATTCAACAGCGCAGAAAAAGAAGCTGATCCGGCAAAAATATGAGGCAAATATATCCAGGATTTTTTATCTGCTCATGCACTCCGAATCCATTCGCAACCAGATCGGGGCAGTACTGCAGGTTCTGGATACCAAAAATAAACTGAAGGAATTTGTGATTCTGCAGTCCATTAATTCGCTGTGCAGATTAAAGCTCGGATATTCGGATCTCTGCCAGTTTGCCCACATATCGGAAAATCTGCTCATGAGCTATCGGATGAATCCGAATGTGCGGGAAATTATTGATATTGAACACCACAAATTCATTCTTTCCTCTTCGATTTTTGCACAGTATCTGATGCAGCAGAAATCGATGAAAAATGAGATGATCCGGATGCTTGGCCTTCTCTACCAGGAATGCTCGATGAATGACGACTGGATAAAAAAATATGCGATGCAGCGGAAATTCCTGATTTCAAGGTCAAATATAAAGCTGATTTTTTCAAATAAGAAGCAGCCCGGCACGGAAGAAGAACGCGAGATATTTTCCTACTACGACAGTATCAAGAATCTGCCCTCCGCGACGGATAATCCGTTTTTCTGGCTTCAGTTTGGTATCACTACGCTGAATCTGAAAAATTATAATCTTGCGGGGATACAATTAAATAATGCCTATGCAAATGCTGATAAAATGGATGATTTTGACACATACCAGATCGATACCCAGTATGCCAGAATGCTGCTTTGCAATGAAATACAGACCAACCGCAATAAAAAGGATCAGGCGCTTGACCGTTTTTACAGGGGACATGATCTCCTCTATAAAAACAGCAGTACCGGTGTAAAGCTCAGCTATGTATTGAAGCAGACAAGCCTGTATAAAGAATTTTATGAATGCTATAAATCGCAGATGACGGAGGATGAGATTCAGGAATTTCTAAGAATCGCCTTTCAGATGACAGAGCGGTTCCGTCAGTATTTCAGAGTCAAAGAGATAAAAGAAATTCCGATGGAAGTTGCTATTTCCTATCGCGAATATCGTAAAATATTTAAAGGGACTCCGTATATACTGCCGCTAAAATCCTGCGATGAGGAATATAACAGCAAAATACGCAGACGGGATTTTCAGGTGAAATAACAACGCTTTGGGAAAAGAATATGCTGTGTTTCTTTGCAGCTGACCAGGAGGTATCTATGAATTCGCCTATTCGGGAAGACAGAAAAGAAGAGAAAATCAACGGAAAGATCATCGATATGTCGTCGTCCGCTAATTTCAGGCATGGCATTGTCAACAATAATATTAATACGATTATCAAAACCGGCTTAAAGAACAGTATGTGCCTTGTTTTTATGGAAAATCTTGATCTCCGCTATGAGCCGGATCAGAATGATAATTACGTGATTCCGGATGTGATGATTGTCTGTGATCGAAAAAAGCTGTATGGCGGCAGTTATCACGGCGTTCCCAAATTTATCGCGGAAACATTAAGTTCGGCAACAGCAATGAGGGATCTGACGGAGAAAAAAGATATTTATCGGACGATCGGCGTATCCGAGTACTGGATTGTCTCGCCAAAGGAGAGAGGCGTTCAGATTTATTACCTGAACGATGGCGAATATAAGCTGGTAAACAGTTTCATTTTGGAGGATGACGCAGAAAACAGAAATTATAATGCCGATGTTCAGCTGGCCTTGCGGGAATTTCCGCAGATAAAAATGACGCTGGGGGAAATCTTTGAGGGGGTGGAGTGAAGGTGGCATAAAGCATACGAAACAATACAATAAAAGGTTATTGTGTCAAAAAGCTATATGATGCCTCTCTTCCAAGATTATTCCACGGCGATTGCAATAAGATTATAGCATCAAAATCACCAGATTCCAAAAAATTTCTTGTTATATCTGCAGAAAGATATGTTGAACGCCAGGAAAATTTTTTTATGGATAATATTATATATGGATTTACCACTCTGCTGAATGAATCTCCTATTAATAAAACGGACGTTTCATTCTTAGCCATATTATTTGTTACATCCCGTGTATTACAATAAACACCATCATAAATAAACCCGGGTGTTTTTGCGGACAATAAATTCCAATCAATAAGAACATCTTCATAAGATGCTGTTATTGTTCCGGACTCAATTGTTACAGATGTTTCAAATTTTGGCAAAAATACATAAAAATCATCTAAACCTGCAAAATACTTTCCTGTTCTTTGACCCCATGATCCTAATAATTTTTGCGGATATACGTTAATAGTATAATTATTTAGATCAGAAGGAATTTTATCGTATACAATTCCCTCTGTATCGAACCACCTCTGTATTTCTAAATAACCGTAATATCCTCCATATGCATTCCAGTGATGATCTGTTTTCGAAAAATATCTGTATTGATCTAATCCATTTTTATAAAATTCTTCTCTTAAATCTATAAATGGAACACCCTGCTTTTTTAATTCCTGTAAGAAAACATCTGTATTGAGATTACTGTAGTCTGTTTCTCCCTGTGGCAATTTGTTATCATAAGGTGAAATTTTATCTGGCGTAGCAATGAAAATAAAAGGAACACCGATTTCTTTGCAGCATAGGTATAACTTTTGTACATTTAGTGCCTCAGTTTTTAACGTCTCATTATTTATAGGTGAGCTGATGAGTGCTGTCAGATGACCATTATCTAACTTGCAGACTTCATTCATCTCTTGTTGTTTTAACATGTTACGTATAGCACCATTTATGTCGACAAAAAATCTTTTGCCTAAAAAAACAACCGTATATTCTGTTTCATTTTTTCTTCCAAGTGATGGGTTCCAATATTCATTATATAGTGTATCATTTATATAATAGTCAATTAGTTTATAATCGCTGGAAATACCAAACAAACATAAAATTATTATGAATAACACTGCTATCAATTTGTATTGTAGTTTATTATTCACTTTAAATTCTCCTTGCTATCTGATACTTAAAAATTAAAATATATAAACGGATTATGTGCTCCTAAAATCAAAAACGACATTGCCCAAAAAAAGATTGCTATATATCCGATAGGTAAACTAACTGATTTTAGAAATATGCCTGTTTTACCTGTTGTATTTATCATTTTTGATATTTTCTTTGCTATTGGCATTGCAAATAGAATTCCCAAAAAGATAAATATACCATATTCTCGAAACACCAAGCATATCTGAGCATCATTTTCCCTGAAGAAGCTGGTATTTTTTCCTAACATGGCTAGTATAATGTAATATGCGTCTTTTACAGATTTTGAGTTAAAAATTACCCATTGAAAGTTTACAATCAATAAAGTACAAATCTGCCAAATGATTTTTAGAACCCAATTTCTCTGAACTGGTTTTATAATAAATTTTTCCAATATAAGAAATATAAAGTATATAAGCCCCCATATGATAAAAGTAAAATTTGCACCATGCCATATTCCGGTTAACAGCCATATTACAAGTAAATTTATAATTTGCCGATATGCCCCCTTTTTTGATCCGCCAAGAGGTATATACACATAGTCACGAAACCATTTAGATAACGAAATATGCCATCGACGCCAAAAGTCTGTGATTGATCTGGCAGTATAAGGATAATTAAAATTCTCCTCGTAATCAAAACCAAACATTTTCCCAAGCCCTATCGCCATATCTGAGTATCCCGAAAAATCATAAAATATTTGTAATGAATAGCACAAAGTGCCTATCCACAAATATAATGCAGACACATTTGTGTAATCTGATATTGAGAATACCTGCTCCGCGACAATAGACAAATTATTTGCAATAATAACTTTTTTTGCAAAACCGCAAATAAAACGTTTCGTTCCATATCCAAATTTTTCAATGCTGATAGCTCTTTGTTTTATTTGTTCTACAACAGAATTATATCGAATAATTGGTCCGGCAATAAGCTGTGGGAAAAAAATTATATATAATGCTAAAAAAAAGGGATTTTTTTGTGCCTTTGTACTTCCACGATAAACATCTATGATATAGGACAATGCCTGAAATGTAAAAAAAGAAATTCCTATAGGTAATGTCATATTTTGAATAGGAATATCAGTGTGACAGATCGTATTAATATTTTTTATTGTAAAGTCCCAGTATTTGTAAAGGAATAGTATTCCCAAATTAATAAAAATGGACAAAAACATCCACATATTTTTCGGGACTATATTTTTGTTATTATCAATTATAATGGCAAATATATAATTTGCTATTATCAACAATACCATTATTGAGACAAATTTGGGTTCACCATATGCATAAAATCCTAAACTTGCTATAAGTAAAATATAGTTTCTGTAGCTCGATTTTGATATAAAATATAATCCAAGAAGAATAGGTAGAAAAAAGAATGTAAAATAAATACTTGAAAATATCAATTATTTGACAATACCTCCTATATACTCAGCAATCTCCCGATCCATTTCCTTCGCTGTTTCCGAATAATCATTTTTCTTGGCACACCGCAGCCATACCTTTGAAAACCTTACGGTCTGTTCCACCGCCTGATCCATATGCCAGTGTGGTTTCCAGTGAAAGGTACGCTTCATCCTTGACGTGTCAAGCTTCAGAAAGTCCGCCTCATGCGGTGCTCTCGCTTCCGCCACACTGCGCCAGCCGGCATGCGGAAATCCATTTGGAAATATCTGCGTTCCGTCTCCCTGCGTATCTGTATCGCAGTATGCAGAGGACGGATGGTTCCATTTTTCGCAGAACAGCTCCACAAGCTCTCCTGTCGTGATACAGTCACAGTCATCCGACCCCACATTGTAATATCCGCTAAAGGAGCTGTCCTCATACTGGGCCTTGGCGATCATCAGATACGCAAACAGCGGCTCCAGCGCATGCTGGTACGGACGGATGGAAAACGGGTTGCGCACGGTAATCTCCGCCGTGTCCGCTTTGTTCTGATAAGCATGCTGTACGGCCCGGACACAGTCCGGGATGATCCGGTCCTTTGCAAAATCACCGCCGCCGATGACATTTCCGGCCCGGGCAGTGGAAATCCTCACCGCATGTTCATTTCCCTCAAAAAAGCTGCTCCGGTAGGCATGTGTCACCAGCTCGGAACAGCTCTTGGAATTCGAATACGGATCAAATCCGTCCAGCGGATCATTTTCCCGGTAGCCGTATTCCCATTCATTATTTTTATAAACCTTGTCGGTCGTGACATTCAGGAAGGACTTTACGCCTTTCCACGTGCCGTCATTTAATTCCTGCCCCGGTTCCGAGAGGCGGATGCATTCCAGGATGTTTACGGTGCCCATCACGTTAGTGCTGTAGGTTCCGACCGGATCGCGGTAGCTGTCCCGGACGATGGGCTGGGCAGCCAGGTGGAAAACAATGTCGGGACGGAAGGAGGCAAAAACGGATTTCAGGTGATCCAGGTCACGGATATCGCCGGTGACGGAGTTTTCTGCCATGATGTCTGCGAGACCGCTGATCGAAAACAGATTCGGATCTGTCGGCGGCTCTGAAGCGTAACCGCAGACACAGGCTCCTGCGTTTAAAAGGACCCTGGTCAGCCAAGTGCCCTTGAAGCCGGTGTGGCCGGTGATGAGGATGCGTTTATTTCGATAAAAATTTAACAGTTCTTTATAATCTGCTGATGAATGATACATGTTTTATTTCCCCTGGTAAGATAACCTGTCTGTATAATGTCATTCTGAAAATCATATCCGCATAGGATTTCTTTCATATTCCGCAATCCCTGAAAAACCCAAATCCCGCTGTGAGTGAATGGCTGCTTCTTTATCAACCGGCCAGGAAATTCCAATCTCCGGATCATCAAAAATGATTCCCGTATCGGTCTCTTTGTCATACTTTCCGTCACACTGATAGAGCACAGTGCTGTTGTCCTCAAGAGCCGCAAAGCCGTGTCCGAATCCGCGCGGAACATAGATGCTTTTATGATTTTCCTGACTTAGCTCGACAGCCGTCCATTTTTTGTAGGTTGTACTTGTCATTCTTAAATCCACGATAACATCCCATATCCGTCCTGACAGAACCGTAACGAGTTTTGCCTGCGGGCAGGACAGCTGGAAATGTATCCCGCGGATTACGTTTCTTGAGGAAACAGAGATAAATGTCTCGTTTAACTCAAAAGGAATCCCGTTTTCCCTGAAAATATCTTTTTCCAGACACTTCTGAAAACTTCCTCTGTTATCACCCGAATAGCAACTCTGTATGATAAAAGCGCCCTCCGGCTGTAATGGTGAAAAAACAAATCCTGTGTTCATTCCCCGCACTCCTTCATCCACTCCAGTGTCCTTCTTATTCCTTCCCGGAATGAGATTTCCGGTATCACACCGGTATCGTTCTTTACTGCAGTCACATCGAATTCTTTGTATGTCAGTGAAACTCCGGTAAAAGGTATTTCGCCAAGTCCTGGCTCCGCCTCCGGATCTGCCTGATCTCTCATTTCCAGCAGGAATTCCTTCAGCGGACGCGGATTCAGACTTCCGATATAATAGGTACGGTTGGTGAGTCCTTTTTCACCGATCGCCCGGAACATCCTGACGGCATCCGTTATATATACAAAATCATAGAGCTGTTCCCCCGCCGAAAAGGAACAGTGTTCATAATTCAGCATTTTCCGGAGACTCGTGCTGATCAGCCTCGGACTTTTTTCACCCGGACCATAAATATTGGAAATCACGGCGCGGATGTAGGAAATCCCGTAATGTCCTGCCAGGGTACGGAGCATGAAATCTGCTGACAGCTTGGCGCTGGAATAAAGTGTGTTTATACCCGGTGTTTCATCCGTATCCATGAGCGCCATGATTTCATATTCCATAATACTCGATGCGAATACAAACCGTCCGCAGCCGATCCTTTTACACATCTGCAGCGTTTCACAGGCATATCTGACATTGTCCAGCTGTATGTCTGTATTTCCTCTTAAATCTCCCGCACTTCCGACCCATGCCAGATGATAAAACACATCAGCATCCCTGTCCGGTATCACCTGATCCAGGTCCTTAAACTGTGCCAGGTCAGAAAAAACAATCCGTACATTTTCCAGGCCTGCAATGGAATCATAATTTTCATTTTCATTTCTCACGATCGCAATCGTTTCTGTCCCGTGTTCAGACAGTTCCCTGCACAGAGCTGTTCCGATAAAACCGTTTGCTCCTGATACAATTGCCTTTTTCACTTTTTTACCGCCTCTGTGATCACTTCCGCCATATAATCCAACATATCGTCTGTCATTCCCGGATAAACCCCCACCCAGAATGTATGATTCATAATATAATCCGTCTGATCAAGCCCGCCTGCAACCCGGTAAGCACCGGTTCCCCTGATCGGGTCAAATGCCGGGTGATGGATAAGATTTCCGCTGAACAGCAGTCTTGTCTGGATATTATGGTTTTCGATATATTCCGTAATCCTGTTTCTGTCCGGCCCGCTGTCCTCATTTACCGTAATTAAAAAGCCGAACCATGACGGCCGGCTGTTTTCTGCGGGTTCTGGAAGTATGATTTTATCCTTCAACGGTTCGAGGGCTCTGTGCAGTCTGTCCCAGTTCTGTCTCCGGCGTTCCACAAATTCCGGAAATTTCTTTAGCTGCTCCACTCCGACAGCCGCCTGCAGATCCGTAACCTTCAGATTATACCCGAAATGACTGTAGGTATATTTATGGTCATAACCGAATGGAAGCTCTCCCAGCTGCCGGTCAAAGCGATGACCGCAGATCCCGTCCACACCGGACGGGCAGACACAGTCCCGTCCCCAGTCCCGGCAGGAGAGAATCAGCCGGTGCAGAAGCGGGTTATCGGTATAAACGCATCCGCCTTCCCCCATCGTCATGTGGTGCGGCGGATAAAAGGAACTGGTACCGATGTCCCCCCATGTTCCTGTATATTTTGTTTTCCCGTCTATCGTATACTGTGAACCAAGCGCATCACAGTTATCTTCCACCAGCCACAGATTATATTTTTCACAGAATGCTTTCACTGCCTTCAGGTCAAACGGGTTTCCCAGTGTGTGGGCAATCATGACCGCTTTTGTCTTCGGGCTGTATGCTTCTTCAAGTCTGTCCGTATCAATATTATACTGGGGGACTGTCACATCCACGAAGACCGGTACGGCGCCATACTGCAGAACCGGGGCAACCGTGGTCGGGAATCCGCAGGCAACCGTAATGACCTCGTCCCCGCGCTTAATCTGCCGTTCTCCCAGTTCAGGCGCTGTCAGGACACTGAATGCAATCAGGTTTGCGCTGGATCCGGAATTGACAAGATGCGCATATTTTACCCCGATCCACCGGGCAAACTCTTTTTCAAACTCATCACTGAACCGGCCTGTCGTGAGCCAGAAATCGAGCACTGCATCCGTGAGACTCTGCATCTCCTTTTCATCAAATACACGTGATGCATATGCGATACGATCCCCGGGCTGAAACGCTTTTCTGTTCTCTTTGAATCTGTAGTAATATTCCGCTACAAGATTCCTGATTTCTTCTCTCGCTTCCTGTTCGTTTTTCCAGTCAGACATTTCAATCTTCCTTTGCTTATATATATTCAGTCGGAATCTGTTTCCCATTTCATCCAGGGTGCACGTTTTTCCTGTATCATTAGTTCCAGTTTTTCCATTTCTCTTCTGGTATCCATACACTGCCAGAAACCGTCATGCCGGTATGCTGCCAGTTCCCCGCGCTCCGCCAGCTGTTCCATCGGATCCTTTTCAAAAACAGTATCATCACCTTCAATATAGTCGAAAATCTGGGGATTCAGCACCATAAAACCACCATTTATTCTTGTGCTGTCGTCGGTGCTCTTTTCCCTGAATGACCGGATCAGACCATCATTTCCCACCTCAAGAACGCCTTTATTCTGTTCCTTAATCACCGCTGTTATTGTGACAGTCCGTCCTTTTGCCTGGTGGAATTTTATCAGTTCATTAATATCCACATCACAGACTCCGTCTCCATATGTCAGCATAAATGTTTCGTTTCCGATATATTTCTGTATACGCCTGATACGGCCGCCTGTCATGGTATCCAGGCCCGTATCCACCACAGTGACCTTCCATGGCTCGCAGTGCTGATCATGTATTGTGATTTCATCTGTCCCGTTCTGAAAATCGAATGTAACATCGGAATTGTGCAGAAAATAATCTGCAAACCATTCCTTGATTACATGCTGTTTGTATCCGGCACATATGATAAAGTCATGACATCCGTAGTAAGAGTATATTTTCATAATATGCCAGAGCAGAGGTTTGCCGCCTATTTCTATCATGGGTTTGGGTTTCAGATGTGACTCTTCTGAAATCCGTGTACCGTATCCTCCTGCAAGAATTACTACTTTCATTTTTCCTCTTTCTGCGCACTATCCGTTTTTAAATGCATGTGATTCACTGGAAAGTAACCGGTAATACCATGAATTGACCCAGCGTCCTTCTGTCCAGTGTGTGGATTCATGCGTCGCCTCATGCACAAATCCGAGCTGCTCAAACATCTTTTTTTTCTTCTCGTCTATATCATAAATTTCAGACCACAATCTGTGGAGATTCAGTTCCTGAAATCCGTAATCGATCAGAGTCTTTCCGGCATCCACCGCATAGTCATCGTCGATATACAGATTATCCCTGCCAATATAAATTGAAAAATCTGCACATCGATTCAGCCAGTCTATATAGCAGAGTCCGCATGCACCAATTAACTCTCCCGTTTCAGACTCCACAATCGAAAACATCCGTGTGTGCTCGTCCTCTAAAACTTTACTTATATACCATCGTTCCTGGTTTTCTATACCAAGCTCCCGGTATTCCCGGAAAAAAATTCTGTATTCCGGCTGATTTCTCCACTCAAGCAGTCTGGGTAAATCTGTCCTCTCCACTGCTCTGAGACCTGTTATTTTCCCTTTTAGCATTGTACGTCACTCCAGTTCTGACTGCTTCAAATAATCTCCTTTTTCTTTATCAGCAATCAGCCTTTTTCCCACTATATTATTCTTCTGATATGGAAATATGGCATCCGATGGCGCAGGCCTTAATTCCTCCAGCATATCTGCCGTAAGAACTGTTCCGGCCTTCAGATCTGTTTTTGCCCTGACTGATCTCCGCTGCAGAACGACAGTTTCCTTCTCGTTTGTTTCCACTGTCTTAATTCCTGTACCAAGTGCGAATTCCAGTTCTCTTGAACGTTCCACCATCTCTTTCCATGTTTTAGGGTTCATGGAAAAAGCATGATCTGGTCCGGTCTGATTATTGTCAGCAGTAAAATGTTTTTCGATTACTCTTGCACCCAGCGCAATCGCTCCCAGCACTGTGGCATGCCCGGGAGTATGATCGGACAGTCCCAGTACCATGTTGGGATAACGAACCGCATAAGTTTTCAGTACATTCAGGTTAATGTAGCGGAAATTCTGCAGGTCTCCTGTATAGTTCGTATTGCACTGCATCAGTATGATATCAGGATTGTACTTCAGTACTCCATCAACTGCCCGCTCGACTTCCTGCATATCGGACGCTCCGGTTGCCAGCATAACAGGTTTGTTCCGCTGTGCCACAAATTCAATAAATTCTATCCACGTCACATCTCCTGATCCTATTTTATAAGCGGGAACGTATTTATCTATCGCTTCAATTGCTTCGAAATCATAAGGAGCAGTAAAGTAGTCAATTTCTGCCTGAGCAGCTTCCTTTGCAAGAATCTCATTCCAGTCACGATTGAATTCTGCATCTTTGTATGTCTCATAGACACTTTTTTCCCATTTCGCCTGATGACCGGACTGAGCTCCCAAGTGTCGGAATCCGTAATCACTGACTATTTTATCTGCCAGGAAATGCTGAAACTTTACTGCATCTGCCCCGGCTTCCTTCGCAAGCCATATTAATTCTTTCGCTGTGGAAAGATCACCATTATGGTTCGCTGCTATGTCAGCTACAAAGTATACTGGTGAACTGATATCAATTGTATGCTGACCGATACGGATTGTGGAATTATATTTCATGATGTTCCTTCCTTTTTAAATAATCTGACTTTATACTTTGTACCGTCTCTTCCAGTGACGGCATCCTGTATCCCAGCAGAGTCTCAATCTTTTTCGTATCCAGGCCCAACGAATCCGCCCGGTTCGACCTGCTGATATCATGGACGCTTCCTGTTGTGTGCGGAGGGATAAATCCAAACAATTCCTTTGCCAGGGTAATGATAAAATCCTTTTTGCTGGATACATAGGAAGCTCCAAGATTGTATATTCCGACAGGCTTTTTCTTCAATATATCTGTCAAAATTCTGGCAAAGTCCGGCGAATTAATGGATGACGTATAAAAATCATCATATAATTCCAGTTTATCCTCGTTTTCAATTGCATGAATGACCCATTCTATAAATGTATCTGCTCCTTTTCCACGAAATCCGATAACATTCGTTCTTAAAACAAGGGTATTCGGATACAGTAATGAAAAACATTCTCCGGCATACTTGCTCCTCGCATACTCATTTACCAGAATCATGGGATCAGTTTCTTTATGCCTGCCATTGTGATCGCCTGAATAATAATGATCCGTTGATACCTGCACGAAATATGCATGATATTTTTTACAGTAGTCAGCAAGAATCCCGGGCAGCCTTCCGTTTAAACGATATGCCATATCAGGATTACTTTCGCATCCGTCTATACTGATCAGACCCGAAGCATTGA
This sequence comes from uncultured Roseburia sp., assembly GCA_947642555.1. Taxonomy (GTDB): domain Bacteria; phylum Bacillota; class Clostridia; order Lachnospirales; family Lachnospiraceae; genus Roseburia. The sequence continues at coordinate 38,947 of CANRSX010000009.1, forward strand.
TTACAATCCCGGGTTTTGCTTCTGTAAAACATATTTCCACATTTTTATCATCAAGTAAATCAACAGAAAAATCTTTGCTGGATCTGCTTGCTCCAATTACATTTTCACCGTTATCTTCCAGGCGCTTCCGGACTGCCTGCCCCAGCATTCCAGTATCACCAATTAGTAATACAGTATTATTCTTATTTGTCATGTTTTCTAACCATCAGCTTATATTTCAATTCAGCAATTTCCCAGTCTGTAATATTATCAATATCCTGTACTTCCAGTTCATTAATATAGAATGGGAGAGTCTTTGTTAATACAAGATCATGCTGTTCCACAAATTTTTCTGTTTTGAAAAAGTAAAACTGACCGCAGTCGTGATAGATTGGATCCAAATCCTGACTTCTTGTATAACGATTTTCTATATACTGAAAAACAACATAGTCGCCGTTTTTTATTACCGCACGCTGTGGCGGATAACTGAACTGTACGACCGGCAGTACAGAATCCGTATCATTTTCTGTCAGCATCTGATATGCCCTGATCAGCTTCTCGGGCGTTACAAAAGGTGCCGTCGGATAAATGCACGCAAAATATTCAAATGTTTTTCCGCGTTTCTTATATTCAGATATTACTTCGTCTAAAACATCGGATGTAGTCGCGAAATCATTACTTGTTTCTGCACTTCTCATAAAAGGAACGCTGGCACCATATCGTTTTGCAATTTCTGCAATCTCCTCATCATCGGTTGATACCATAACCTCATCAAACAAACCGCTTTCAAGCGCTGCTTTTATGGAATATGAGATGATTGGTTCACCACAAAAATTTTTAATATTTTTCCGTGGAATGCGTTTGCTTCCTCCTCTTGCTGTAATTACCGCTAATTTCATATTTTATCTCCCTTCTGTATAAGTTGTTTCTATGATATCAGTAAGCATTCTGACACATCTGTCTGTGGAATTTCCATCCAGCCATTCCGGACCTTCTATGTCCTTTCTGACTGTATTGCCATCTTTAAGCAGGTGCTCCAGATCCTCTTTTGTATAGATTCCTTCCGTGATACCAAGCTTATTGGTAATACACATATCATCTGACTTCAAATGAGGCTGGTAACTGATTACTGATGCGCCCATTAACCAGCACTGAAGAAGTGCCACAGAATATGTGCTGATTATGATCTTATATTTTGAGACAAGATCTTCCATCTGGCCTTCGGCAGAAAAGCAGCTGTATTGTTTTTTATATTGAATGGTATCTTTGGGATGAAATTTAATGGAGAATGGAATATCCATACGTCTGCATATATTTATAATATCTTCTGTAGCTTCAAACTCGGTATAGCCCAGTTTTTTACCATAAAGCTCTGAAACAGGAGATGACAGAAAAACAATACCGGCTGCCCGGCTCAGATTGATTTTTTTATGAATAAAATAATCCAGTCCGGGATGTCCTGCGATACGGATGATGGAAGGGTTCACGCCTTCTTTCACTGCCTCATTCTCTGCGGTTTCATCCATCATAAAATAGTAATCAGGAAAAACCACAGTACCATCCTGAGCCCTAAATCTCAAGACGTAATTATTCCAGTAATCCAGGATAGATACAGTCTTTATTCCCTTTTCCCTGCATAAAATAACAGCGTTCCGTTCCGAATCGTTTTTCCATCCTGTTCCTGTTACTAAGATATCTCCTTTTTGAAGAAAGGAATCCACAAAAGGTAATAAATCATTTTTCTCACAGCTGTATTCTGGCGATTTAAATGAAGCCGGCTCCATTAACAGGAGCCGGCATTCCTTTATTTCCTTTTTCATTTTTGAGTAAACCGGAAAAATAACATCATATCCACCGGGATCAGTGGCAGTAAACAGGATTTTCATATCCTTCAGTCCCCAAGCCCTGACAACTCGTCCTGGGCACTTCTTACTTTTTCCAGCGCTTCGACAAAATCATCAATATCATTTTCGGTATATGGCAGTCTGCACACATCTGCCGTTACCAGCTCCTCATAGTGCATTCTTTCCACAACCGGACACAAACCCTTCTGATATTCCTGCGTCAGTTTATCCACCATACTGAACGGGAAAGTGGATTTTTCGTTTATAATATGTTTATGTCTGTAGAGATTCATAAGATATATCGGTTTCACATATCCAACGCCTAAAGGAAACCCTTCTGCCGAAACAGCATCTGCAAACAACTTTCTGCTTATTTTCCACTCATTCCTGTCGAATTTTATAGGGTATAAATAATAAGAATGCGTATAGCCTTCTGGCAGAAACACGCCTGTCAGCCCCCTGATTTCCTTTAAGGCTTTTGACAGCCGGGCTGCAAGCATTCTTCTGCTTTCAAGAAACAGATCCAGTTTTTTCAGCTGTTCAATCCCTATTGCTGCATGTAATTCACTCATTCTGTAATTGTTTCCAAGCACCGCTGTTTCCATATCATTCAGCTCATCCAGCGCGACTTCACCATGATTACGAATAAGCTGGCATTTCCATGCCAGCTCGTCAGAATCAGTGACTAAAACACCACCTTCTCCGCTCTGAATGATCTTATGATAATTAAGGCTGAAAATACCAATATCACCTATGGTACCTGCCTCTGTCCCGTTCACTGTTGCTCCCGGCGCCTGCGCATTATCTTCAATAAGCAGCAGCCCATGTTTATCTGCTATTGCCCTGATTTCCTTTAAATATCCCGGAAACCCAAAAATATTCACGGTCAGAATCGCCTTTGTCCTTGGAGTGATCCAGCGCTCTATAAGACTCGGATTCATTGTATATGTATTTTCATCAATATCAACAAAAACAGGAATACCACCATTCATAAGTATTGCGCTGGCAGATGCAACCATAGTGTATGGCGAAACCAGCACTTCATCCCCAGGCCCGATTCCACATGCCGCAACAGCTGTGTGCAGTGCTGTTGTCGCTGAATTGACGGAAATCGCATGCCTGGAATGAAATCTTTCTGCAAAAGCGGCTTCCAGCTCTTTTACTTTTTTTCCGCCTAAAAACTTATCTCCGGAATTCGCCAGGAAATCTGACAGAACACCTGTATCCATAACTTCAAGTACAGCTTCTTTCTCCTCTTTTCCCATGGTTCCAACCCATGGTATAGCCTTTTCCCTGACCGGCTTCCCGCCCAGAATTGCACATTTACTCATACGTCAGTTCCTCCATTTCATGTGTAATATATGATTTTTCTAATGCCTCGGCAATATAAAGCGGACAAATCGCATCTTCCATAGCACAGTACGGCTCATCCGTTTTCTGCAGACTTCTTTCTATATTCGCAATTGCATTCCTCATCCCTGAGTCTGAAAGCAGCCCGCTGATCTGGTCGATTGGTTTCAGTTCTCGAAATTCACTGTATAAATGGTGGTGATCCGTTTTATAGTAAATAACCGTGTCACCACAATCCCTTACTTCTATTTTCCCATCTGAAAAGAAAAGGTCGTACTCAAACAGGTAATAGTTGCGATCATCCATTGCTTCCGCAAATCCGCTTACATTGTTTCCAAGTTCAAAATAAAATGAAAAAGACCGTTCCGGCACAGCAGAAGTAGGTGTTTCACTCAGAACCTTTACACGTCTGATTCTGTCTCCTGTCCACATATGTATCAGATCAAACATATGTGACCCTGTGTTAAATATACCTCTTGTATATCTTACATGTATCTTCAGAAGCTTTCCGAACTGTTCAGAACGTATCATATCGATAATCTTTCTTAATCCAGTATTCCATCTTCTTGTTATATTCGGGATAATAACCTGTCTTTTCCCTGTCATGAGATTCTTTAACTCTCTGGCTTCTTCCGTACTGTTAACAAGCGGTTTTTCACAAAAATAGATTGATCCGATATCCCGGTCTGCCAAAAACTTTAGTATTTCAAAATGCGTGTCAGGAGGTGTGCATATGCTGATCACATCTGCAGATACGAATGCCTCTTTGGTAAAGGCTTCCTCTAAAGTTTTAAAGAACAATGTATCTTTGGAAAATTTTCTTAACAGCGTTTCTTTGGAAGAATCACTTTCGACTACTCCTGTCAATTCGAAAACATCATTTTCACAATATCCCATAACATGAGAAGAAGGATGGGGCCGCAGGCTGTCAAAATCATACATCATTCCAATGTTTCCGATACCGATCACTACAGCTTTGAACTTTTTATTTTTCATATTCCTCAATCCGATCTATGTATATTTCATTCATTTTCGAAGCTACAACTGCATTCTCTTTTGTAAGGCAGGCTATCCCGTTCAAAACAGGATATGAAAGCATTGCATCTTTTGAATAATAGGCATTACCAATAAGTTCAATATCTGTCCGGGTTATTGGACAGCATAAAGGATCCTGTACAGCAGTTTTCGCCATTTTTTTTATCATTAGTACTGCCGCTGGATTTAAAGGATTAATGTCTTCGCCAAACAACTCATATTTTACAACATTCAGTCCCATTTCATCTGCTGTTGCTGGTAACCCTTTTACATATCCCAAACGCTCCATACGTTTCTTTGCATTATCTCCACCAAGTTCGTATGAAGGTTCAATTAAAATAAGATATCCCTTTGTAATTCTGTATAGCTCTGTTAATAACGTCTTTTCCCGTCCACCCATTCCATAGATTCCCTGCATGGTATAAACGATATCTATAGAATTATCCTTAAATGGAAGCTGAAAAAAATCTCCCACAATAAAATCTGCATCAATGTTTTCAGGTATTTTTCCCCTGGAATATCTTTGAGCAACAAATGATCTTGACCAGGAAATATCCACACCCCTGGCCCATGAATATTTGCACTCCTTATCACTGATTATTCCGGTTAAATTCAGGCCTTCTCCAGATCCACACTCAACAATACTGGCAGCATCATATCCCGTTTCTTTGATATAACTTTTAATTTTTTCTACAACGCGATTTTCCAACTCAGGGTTCTGCTCATATCTTCGGATATCTTCTCCAGCCCGTAGGTCATAACTGATCATCTCATCCTCGACAGATGTGTCTTCCATATGATTTTTTGTAAGGTACTGAATAATATTTTCACCCTGACCCAGCAAACTGTTAAGTTTGTTCAAATTTGCTTTTTTATTCATCTATATTCCTCTTAATTATTAATTGAATATCAATATAATGACGTATTAATGATTAAAAAACGGAGCCCCTTTTTTTTATCCGATATATTTCACATATTCCCATCCCCATTCCTAAAGCCCATCTCAAAACAGGGAAATCTTTTAATAAATAAAATCCAATACAACTGGCTCCAACTAAAATAATTACTGGCAAAAAGAATTCGAATTTCAAATGATATATTTTACCTTTAATATTATTTGCAATTATGAAATGAAAAACGAAAAGTAGGCCATAAGAAATCGCAGTTGATATTGCTGCACCATACATGCCATTTGATGGAATTAATACAACATTTAAAACAATATTTAACATTGCTGCTCCTGCTGTTCCAAAAGCAACAGCTTTTGCTTTTTTGTAATATAATTCATAACTTATTGGGAACTGATACATGATGGTAAAAGAAATACCTGCTACGATGAAAGGAATAATATTCATCCCATCCCAAAACTCTTCACTGGCAAACCAATGGCTTACTTCCCTGGAAAGCAAAAGAAATCCAACTATCAGCACAGAAAATAATTCTAATAAATTCTGACATTTATTGTTCATTTCAAAAGTTTTTTCACAGTTAATATCTTCATAATAAAAAGGAACCCATGAATTACACAACGTGTTCATCAGAATCATTAACACTGAAGAAAAAGTATAAAAGAAACTATATATGCCTATTTCAGATGATGGGATACTCATATGTTCCATCATCAGCCTGTCAGATTGTGATAAAATATTATGAGCTAAACTATGAAATATGATAGGAATGCCATAACTTAGACCATACCTTATATATTCCCTTTTTATACATATATGTGCTCCTTTTAGCATTATAATAGAAAGTATAATGGCACATATCAATGTTGGAATTATAACACCGTATACTCTTCCTAAATAGCGATTGTCAAAATTAAAGTGTAATATTAAATAAATTGAAAAGCCAACTGTACTCAGGGTCAATAAAACTGATAATATTAGATTAGCTCCTGCTTTTTTTTCATATATAAAAACTGTATTTGCAAAATTGATAATACTTTGGCTTAAAGCAGTTAAAAGTAGTACTCCGGTAAGATTATTGTTGCAATCTGTATTTCCTGAAACATAAATCGATATTATGTTTAATACAAACAACAACCCGATTCCAGTACTGATAATAAATATTAAAATGCTATTTCTAAATTCAATATATTTTTCACCAAAATAATAAATCCCGGTTCCGATCGAACTACTAACGCCAAAACCAATGATAGAGACTAAAATTGTTACTCTTGAATTATATACTGAAAACAAACCATACTGTTCTGCACCCAAAAGGCGTGTAAAAAGTGGAATTGTGAAAAAGGATACCCCTTGTAAAAATAAAGTACTAATTACGTTTAAAAGTGTGATCCTGTTAATATTTTTCATGATGATAGATTAATGCAAATCCAAATCCGTATTTAATTTCTTTCTCAATTGTCTGACATCCAGCCATTCCGTATTTGTCCCGGAACAATATTCAAACTCCGGTAAGACAGGCTTTCCGCCAGAAATAATATTTTTCTCCCCCCACCAGTTATAATGTGGATAAATAATAAAATGCTTTTCGTATTCATATGTGAGAGGAGAGTCCTCGGTCGTTATCATCACTTCATGTAATTTTTCACCTTCGCGTATTCCAATTTCCGGTTTCCTACAGCCGGGAAGCATTGCTTCAGCTAAATCTGTTATTTTAAAGGAGGGTATTTTGGATATAAATGTTTCACCGCCATGCATTTCTTCTAAGGCTTTAATGACAAGTTCTACTCCTTGTTCCAAACTGATCCAAAATCGTGTCATTCTGCTATCCGTAATAGGAAGCTCTGCTCCACCATTATTAATAATGTTTTGAAAAAATGGAATCACACTGCCTCTGCTTCCTGCTACATTACCGTATCTTACTACTGAAAATTTTGTTCCATAGTCACCACTGTATGAATTAGCAGCACAAAACAGTTTGTCAGATACCAGCTTTGTGCCTCCATATAGATTTACAGGATTTACAGCTTTATCTGTACTTAATGCTACTACCTTACTTACATGTTTTTCTAATGATGCATTAATAACATTTATTGCACCATTGATATTTGTTTTAATTGCTTCTATGGGGTTATATTCACACGCAGGAACCTGTTTTAATGCTGCAGCATGAATAACATAGTCAACACCATTCATTGCCATTTTCAGGCGTTCACCGTCTCGAACGTCCCCAATAAAAAAACGAAGTATATGCTTATATTCTTTATATTCATTACTCATTATAAATTGTTTGTATTCGTCCCGACTATAGATAATGATTTTATTCGGTGTAAAACGCTTTAACACATGATCTACAAAGTGATGGCCAAATGATCCTGTTCCGCCAGTTATCAAAATTGTTTTTCCGTTAATCATCTCGTTCTCCTTTTAATTTAAAGAATTTTTTAAAATCTGGTATCTCAAACTGGAATCTGATAATGTGCTTTCCTTTAAAAAATACAGATATTTTAAAGTCGCACGATCCACTTTATCTTTTTCTATGCTATAGCCAGCCAATTTCAATACTTCTTTTGCGCACATCAATATCTCTTTTATTTCATCAACACTTTTAATGCAGTCTCCTCCCCAATAATAGTTATATAACTCCTTTTGTAATTTTATCTGTTCTTCACTGAATTTAAAATTGTCTGTATAAAATGCCTTTATAAATTTTGCGGTATTTGTTTTTAATAAGTCGTCATTAAATCGGCATTCTCTTTTCTCAAGGTATACCGTTTTTCCCATATAATAGCAAAAGCCCAGGTTTGTTCCTACTTCATCCATAATCGCCGCGTCACATAATGAAATTATTGTTTTTAATCGCCTGATAAAATGCGAATCTCCTCTGAATCCCGCTGAAACAATATGTGCTCCCCTTTCTTTGTATTTATCAAAAATTGCATCATTTACATCAAACCAATATGCACAAACAAGAATAGTATCAAATTTTTTAGCATATTTAGAATATACGATATCCATCAAAACATTTTCTGAACCTTTTCCATTTAGCTCATTTTCGCACTTATGAAATGGAAATACTAATAATGTTTTTCCTAACGATTTTTTGAAGTTTCTTTCCTTTTCTTCATCATAATATTTTTCTGCATAATGGATATATGGCCCTATAGAAAAATACATTCTTTTTGGCGCAATTTGATGTATTTCTTTTCGTCGATAATCACTGTGAGAACAGTAGCATAGTGAATCAGGAGAAAAGAAATCCCTATTACTATCAATATTAGCCATTCCATGTTCCATATTTGAAAATACTGGAAAAACGAACTCCTTTTTATCTACTCCCGAATAATTTATAAGAGAATCATAATAGCCGTAGAAATAAGATGGTTGTGAGTAGCGATAAAGAAAAATCGGTTTTTTTTGACTAAAAACCGGTTGTATCACCTGCTTAAATCTTTCATAATCTAAAATAGAATCTATAGATTCTATATCCAAAAGCAATTTGTTATAATTTCGATTATCAATAAAATGATGAATGCGGCAAATAAAATCATATATTTTTACTTGATTAATAATGTTTTTTTTAATATTCATATTCTTTCATTAAAAATATTTGCGTCTAAGCTTTACAATAGTGTTCAATATAAGGCCATACATATTAGTCTTTATCAATAAATATTTTATCTTTTCTGTCGTTGTTCTGAGAAATTTTCTGTATTTTCTTAGTTCTTTTTTGTACTCGGATAGTTTCTGCTTATACAATTTTTTTTCTTTATTATTTAAAGCCAAAATTCTTGAACTTACACTAATTAACGTATTGGCATAATACGTTTGTGCATAACCAACTAACGCAGGATGTTTTTCTCTCATATAGCAGATCATATCTTTTGCATAATCTACAATAACAAGATTTTTTATACTATATGGAGCCGTGGTTATACTGTTCGACCTGTGTCTGTAATAATAAAAACTTTCATTTATAAATTCCACCTGGTGTGCGTGATCGAATATATTATAGATAACAGCAATATCTTCTGATATTTTTCCTACTGGAAACTGAATATTTTCAAACATAGACCGTTTAAATAATTTATTGCAAACTGATGGTCCGCAATTTGTTCCGATCATTAATCTTTTTAAAGCTTCTTCTGTATTTACGATCTCTGCAGACTGTGGAAGATACAAAGTATTTCTTTTATTTTCATATAGTTCAATCATTCCAAAACAGATAATGTCGGCATGATTTTGTTTTATTTTATCAGCTAAAATTCGATATGTATCTTCATGGATCCAGTCATCACTGTCTATAAACGAAAAATACTCTCCCTGCGCGATTTTTATTCCTGCATTTCTGGCATCTGATAAACCACCATTTTCTTTATGGATTACTTGTATTCTACAATCCTTTTTTTTATATTCGTCACAAATTTGAGAACTTCCATCTGTTGACCCATCATCAACAAGGATAATTTCCAAATTCTTATATGTTTGATTTAAAACAGAACCTAAACATTCTTTTAAAAAATCTATTACATTATATACAGGAATAATAACAGAAATTTTTACGTTTTTCATACTGCTCTCTAACATTGATATTGAATATTATTGTAATAAAATTCATATGGTATCAATCTGTTCCAGGATTGTCTGAAAACAAGAACGATTGTAAACCATATTAAAAACATACTGGAAATTGCTATTCCTACTACAAATTTGTTTTTTATCTGAGATTGTTGTATCATATTGGGAATTTCAACAATTAATAATGCGGAAAAATAGTAAGTTATTCTGTTTATCAGAGACATATTTAATGCAAAAATAAAGAAAAGTGAATACATTTCAAATACCGCCAGCTCCAGGCTGTGTTTTTTCTTTCTGTATGCTTTATGCGCGAAGAACAATAATACAGAACTCATAAAAATTTCTATTATTAGTGCAAGTCGTCCGTTTCCTGCTCTTTCCGACTCAAAATATATTGTAAAGCGTGGAAATAAATATAATAGCAGATTATTAAATACCATTTTGAAAGATAATACACATAATACGCCATTTATTATATAGATCTTTTTTAAATCCTTTGGAAAAAACTTGTGCAGATACAAAAGAAAAACAGCTAACGCTGAAGCATGAAACATCCCTGCAAATAAGATAAGAAAAAAACTTTTTATATATCTTTTTTCTTTATATGACAAATATCCATAAACAGATATAACGACTGCCATTCCCTGACGTATTTCATTTGTAAAAACTGAAAATAATAAACAGAATAACAGGCATAGTGATAAATAAAAATTTTTTGAACTGGCAAAAATATAGTGGCCCATTAACAAAAAGCATATCGACGCTGTTATAATGAGCATAATCTGTGGATGAATGCCGAAAATTCTAGCTATTAGGTAGAGATACATCAAAAAGCCATTCTCCATATAATAGCCTTTGAATATATCGTGAAATGTTCCTTCTCCAATCCTCACAAACCAGCCTAAATATTCGGATGTATCACTGCCGACATTCTCGCCTCTGAATGCAGTCAGAAACCATAGGAATGCAAGCATCAAAAAAACAAGTATTCTTTCGCGTGAAATTAAACTAGATAAGCCTTTCCTTTGATTTGGTAAATACCTGCTATCCATCTTTAGTTTTTCAGCACCCATGAGAGCAAATAAGCCCGTTATGATTATCATTACACAATATACCATTCGATATTCCTTTATACTTGTGCTGTGGAAAGTTGTTTATATTTTTCCACAGTTTTTTTTGCGACTGTATTCCAGTCATATTGTTTCGCACATTTTAATGAATATGCAGACATTTCTTCTAATGCATCCAAATGATCCACCGCATCATGTAACAAAGAACGAATACCCTCAATTGAAGTTTTTTCTACAAATCCATTTTTATATTTTTTTACATCACAGCCTGCATTTGTTTTGTCTGTAACCAAAACAGGGATTCCATAAGAAAATGCCTCAAGTATGCTCATTGGCATGCCTTCCAAACGTGATGTATGAATAAAATAATCACATTCTAAAAATTTATTCTCTTTGTGCCTGCCATATACACCATCATGAAGTTTGATGATATCATTAAGTCTCTTTAAATCAACAAAAGTTTTCACTTTATTTATATCACTGTCTTCAAATCTGCCATACATATCAATATATATATGATGATTTCTCATAAAACCCTGTTCTGCGCAGCATGCCAGTAACAGTAAATCCAGTCCTTTGTGATATTCGTCATATCTTCCGATATACAAAATCCTGATATCAAATTCTTTTTTTTGTTTTGAAAACTCCTTGTGCTGTTTAGGTAAATAAATCCCATTTGACTGCACAAAACAATGTCTATAAAAACTTTTCTTCGAGTTTCTTTTCTCGTCTTCTGATAAAAATTGTATTCCTGCACTATTTCTGCACATATGATATGAAAATAAATGATTAAATATAGTCTTTTTTATATATCCTTTTTTTTGTAAACCATATGACATTGCTCCATGAGGAATTACAACATATGGAATCTTATCCTTAATATGCCTCTTCCAAAATTTTATTATATTAGGTTGATATATTCCATGAATCACTACAATGTCGATTTGAATTCCCTGTAATAATGTTTTCAATCCATATCTTTTATAATCCCCATAATTAAAAGAGGGAATTGTATCAAGCTCAAATCGTTTGTTCTGCAGATTAATCAATACAGTATCAGCATAGCGATTTTGATTTTTTACATGCTCAGGAATTACATTTACCATTCCATCTCCTTTGCGATACTTAATGGAGCAAACATGTAAAATACCAAATTTATCCATAATTTTTCCTCATTTATCTGCCTGCTTATCATAAAAATAATTTATGAACTGAAAACTTTTAACAGGATCGATCTTTCTTCCAAAAAATAATCCGGATGTCTCAGCCGCTTTAATATCTTCTGCAAGCAGAAGTTGTGGATGGTTATTATAAAATGGTTTGATAAATGTCAACGAATGAGATATTCCGTTATCATATTTTATCCATTCTTTATATGGTGACAACATAATCGTCGTCGCTATAAATCCTTCCTCCGGAACTGCGCCATTAAATACATCCCAATACTCTGGATACTCCTTAAGATAATCTAATATCCATTGAATAACTTCGGCTGGTATTACTGACCAAAAATAGTTTTTGTAAAATACTATTTTATTTACATCATAAGATATTTTTCTTTTGCCAAACGAAAATCCTGCCTTTAGTATTTCTATTCTCAACCTTCGCATAATTCTGACAGGGTTAAACTTACAATCAATTCTGCGAAAATAAAATTTGGGCCAATTATTTAGCAGAAGAACTCTTCGGTTTTTATCATCTTCATATGCATCTATAAATATTTCCCGGGGATGGTTTAACAAAAAATCATCCAGCCCTTCCCGTAAAAGAATATCTTGTCCTGAACATGTAATAATATAATCGAAAGCTCCGTAATTCATTACCTCTTTCCACGATTCGATGATAGCTTGCATTAATCCAGGACTACCCCAGTCAATAATTACATTATTTTTTACTATATGAACGCAATCCGATTTTATTATTTTCTCCTTTAGTTCATTAACGTTTGCATTTACGTGAACAAATACATCTGTTGTCCCATCCTTTATTAATTGCTGTATAAACATATTGCAATAATTGATCTCTGTATGAATAATTAAAATTACTGCCTTTTTCATAAATATGTGTATTATTTTCTTTCTCTTAATAATTTATTGCTCAGTATATCTACAATTTTAGCAGGAGCAAAATACATGACACATTGTCCTGCGACTACGTATATCATATCTCCAACATTATTCCATCCCTTTTTATGAAAACCATACATAATTTGTATATATTCTTTGCAATTTACCCAGTTTTTCCGTCTTTGTAAATTATCGGGACTAGTTCTGTAAAACAGATATGATTTTTTAAGATTTATTGCTTTAAAGCCCTCATTTATCATTCGAATAAAAAGATCCAGGTCCTCTTTACGCCCAAAAGCTTTATATCCTCCAACAGCTTCCACAGCACTTTTCCGAAACATAACTGTTGGATGATTAAAGGGGCTTCGTCTTTTAGAGAATCTCTGAATCTCCTTATAAGAACTCGGTACAATACGCGATGAAACAATATTGTCTGTTGATTCTATAAATTCATCGATTTGTGTTCCCACAATCGATAATTGCGGATTTTTTTCAAAGGCTTTTATCTGCTTTTCACATCGTTCAGGAAATGATATATCATCAGAGTCCATTCTGGCGACCAGTTCATTTCGAACCACGTTCAGTCCCTGATTTAAGGCATAACCTAACCCTTTATTGACAGGAAGTTTAACAAGAACCAATAGTGACGGATAGTTTCTTTGATATTTTTCTATAACACTGTTAAGCGCATTATTCAGTGGACCGTCTTCTACTAAAACAATTTCATTTGGTGTTATAGTTTGGTTTACCATGCTTTTAAGGCTTTGATCCAAATAGTCCGGGTTCTCTTTTTCATAGACAGACATTAATACACTGTAATTTTTCATATGTCTACCCCTGATCTAATCCTGCATACACTGTTGATTTTAGTGTTATATATTTTATATAGTTTAGATCGTTATATTGTGAAAGCATTTGGCCATAGATATTATTCCCAAACGCCTTCCCCGCAAGCCTCCCGATCTTCCCCGGCATACGTCCTGCCACCGCAGCCAGCGGTCTCATCCACTTTGCCAGCCTGACCTTATGATCTGATGCCTCCCCGATCAGCCTCACCAGTTCTGATGTCTTCCCATACTTCTCATTCTGCGGAAAATACACCCCGCCTTCCCCGCTCATCACCAGCAGGCTCACAAATTCACACAGGTTTCCGATATAGAGCATCGACCGCTCATTTTCCACATCCGGAAATACCGGAAGCCTTTTCGCCAGCTTTGCCAGCAACGGATAGTTACCTTTCGATCCCTTCCCATAGATCATCGGCGCCCGGATCACAGCCACTCTGAATCCGTCATCCTGCAGTTTTCTTACCCCTTGATCCGCCTGCCACTTGCTGTCCCCGTAAAAATTTGCCGGAGCCGGAACCGTGTGTTCATTGATGACTTTCTTTTTCCCGTAAGGTGCGGACTCCCCGTAAACAATCATGGAACTCATCAGGATAAACTGCTTCACGCCCTCGGTCTTACACTTTTTTGCTGTCTCAATCGCAAGATCCGTATTTACTTCGTAATACTTCTTTTTTTCTTCCTCTGTAACCTTCCCGGTATCCGCATGGGCGATTCCTGCGACATGGAACACACTGTCATATCCGCTGAAATCCCGCTCTCTCCAGGAACCGTCCACCATATCCACGGTATCCACTGTCAGATTCGGGTAATGCTCCGTCGCATAGTTCTGAAAGCTTTCCCCGACATAGCTCCCCGCCCCGGTAATCAGGACTTTTTTCGCTATGTTTTTATCAATATGGAATTCCTTTTTATACCCGTAATCCTCGAATCCGGCATCCGCAGGATCAACGGGCGGGATCACATCTTTTTTCCCATGGGTTCTCTTTAACTTCCATACCCGGCTGTTCTTTTTCTGTTTTCTGGCTTCCGGTTCTGAGCAATTTGGTTCACCAGCAGCTTCATCCTGCTGTAACGTCCCGGTCCCGCCTTCCACAACCCCTTCACTTCCGGCCACGGACTTCACCGTCCCGAAAAAACATTTCAGATCAAAGAATAACCCCTTCAGGTTTCCGCTCCGCAGCCTTCTGACATACTCCCCGTCCAGTGCAGCCTTATCCGTAATCTCCAGCTCATCCCGTCCGTTGATCTGTGCCCAGCCGGTCAGCCCCGGCATCACACTGTTGGCATCGTATTTCTTCCGCTCCGCGATTAGATCCTCCTGATTCCACAGCGCAGGCCGGGGGCCAATGATACTCATTTTCCCACGGAAAATATCCCACACCTGCGGCAGTTCATCCAGGCTGTATTTCCGCAGAAATCCGCCCACCCGGGTGATATACTGATCCGGATCCGTCAGCTGGTGGGTTGGCACATCATGCGGCGTATCCATTTTCATGGTGCGGAACTTGTGCAGTTCAAAAAAATGCCCGTCCTTCCCGACCCGCTTCTGCGTGAAGAGTATGGAACCCGGATCGTCCAGGCAGATTGCGATACTGATTACAGCATAGACCGGAGTCAGCAAAACCAGTCCGGTAAAGGATAAAATCTTATCCAGTCCGGGTTTGACATACTTCTCGTAAAATGTTGCTTTGGAGCATGACATGATCTTCTCATGCTCATTCCCGTCTCCGGTTTTCAGATATGGATTTTCCTGATCCATCGAGTCCGTCTCCGCGTACTTCTTAGCTGCCAGGAATGCAACGGTGAAGATTCCGCCGAGAATGAGCCCGGCCTTTATGAACTTGTGACAGTTTCCTTTTTTTGAATCTGACATGCGATGCTGAGTTTCTCCACTAAAAAAGGAGACATTTTGTCTCCCATTAAAATAAGCCGTGGCTTTCCACGGCTTATCAGATCAGTTTACCTTCAGTTCCCCTTACTACTCATAATGTCCTTTACATGAAAGGATAAAAACCATATCATTTTTGATACAGTATACGATTCTGTTTTTATCATCAATTCGCCTGCTCCAGTAACCGCTCAGGTTTCCGGTCAGTGGTTCCGGTTTTCCGATTCCGTCATATCCGTTTCTCTGAATATCCTTTAGCAGCATATTGATGCGTTTTAACAGCTTTCTGTCATGCTCCTGCCAGTAGCTGTAATCCTCCCATGCCCTGTCTTCCCATAGCAGCCGCATATTCCTAGTCCTCGATCAGATCATGTTCTGTAAAATGTGCCTTTCCCGACTGGATATCCGTTATGATACGCTCCAGGTACCGCATATTGCTCTCGGAGTAGAAGGGATCCGGATCCGCCGTAATTTCAAACGGTATCCTGCGTTCCTTTTTTACTTTACTGAGAAAAACGCTGATCGCTGCTGTCAGGGTCAGACCCATTTCCGCGCAGACCGCCTCCACTTCTTTTTTTGTGTCGGCGTCAATCCGGAAATTCACCATCGTTGTCTGAGCCATGTCCTCACCACCTTTCATCTGACACTATTATAACAGATCTGTCAGACGTGTCAAGCGGATGCTTTACAACGCTTTACATATATGATTTTCAATCTGTCAAAAACCCTCTACCCTCACTGCACGGATATTCCAAGTTTTGCATAAAAGATATGCGTTCCCTGTTTTCATCAAAACCCCGGATATCATATAATAGGAATGCGCTGTTCATGGAGACAGGGATCTGGCCTGCGTTCGCGCGGTG
Source organism: uncultured Roseburia sp. (assembly GCA_947642555.1). Taxonomy (GTDB): domain Bacteria; phylum Bacillota; class Clostridia; order Lachnospirales; family Lachnospiraceae; genus Roseburia. The sequence continues at coordinate 55,376 of CANRSX010000009.1, forward strand.
CACAGGCCAGAGCAGCCCAAAACAAAAGACCGTGCAGAAACGGAGGGACGATGGAAATTATCAGAATGACGGCGGGAGGGGACAAAAAACGTACTTCAGAGATGATTGCGGACGCAGCGGGGGCGCGTGCGGCGCCGGTGCCGACGGCAGCGTACTGCAGGGTCAGCACGGATACGGACGTACAGGACGGTTCATTTGAGCGGCAGAAGCAGTATTTCGAGAATTACATCTCTGCACATCCGGAAATGACACTTGTGGAAGTGTATGGCGATCAGGGAAGAAGCGGCCGCTATATCGAGAAGCGCGAGGAATTTCAAAGGATGATGCGGGATGCCAAAGCGGGGCGGTTTCAGCGGATCCTCACGAAAAGCGTTTCGAGGTTTGCGCGGAATATGCGGGACTGCGTGGAGTGTATCCGGGAATTGCAGAAGTGCGGAGTCAGCGTTTACTTTGAGCGGGAGGCGCTCGATACGGTGGATGAGAAATCAGAGCTGATTTTATCCATAATGGCAACGATCGCGGAGGAAGAATCCAGATCGATCGCACAGAATCTCTCCTGGACGAGAAAGCAGCGGTATGCACAGGGCAGCCCGTGGGAGCATCCGGGATACGGATATCGCTATGTGAAGGAGACTCACAGCTGGCGGATTGAGCCGGAGGAGGCCGAAGTGGTAAAAAAGGCGTTCTGGCTTGCGCTGACAGGAAAAAATTATACGGAGATTGCGGAGGAGTTAAACCATATGGAAGAACGGCGCGGCAGCAGCCGCAGATGGAGCAGGAATACGATCCGTTATCTTCTGAAAAATATCAGCTACACCGGCGATTATCTCACAAACAGAACATACACGACACTCACGGAAAAGGGAAGAGCGGTCAGGAAAAATTGCGGGCAGGTCGAACAGTTTTTTATTGAGGACCATCACGAAAAAATTGTCAGCAGAGAGGTGTTTGCGCTGGCGGGCGAGCTGGTGGCGGGAGGACTTCTTCACACAAGACGCAGGAAACAGCCCGACGAGACGGAGAAAGCGCTCTTTTTGCGGTGCAAAAAAGCGGCGGAGGGCATTTAGCGGATCCGCGGAATAAAAAACGACTACAAAAGAGAAAGAAAAGAGGATGAAATACATGAAAGGAGCGGGCGTGGCAGACAGTGCCGGACAGGGAACCGCCACAAAAATTTTTAAGCCGGTGGAAAAAGACGATATTGAAATAACACAGAAGAAGCGCAGAGTGGCAGCCTACTGCAGGGTGTCGTCCGAACTGGAAGCGCAGGAAGTAAGCTTTGAGATGCAGGTGAGGGTTTATACGGAAAAAATCCTGGCGAATCCGGGGTGGGAACTGGCAGGAATCTATGCGGATGAGGGAGTGACAGGTACTTCGGCGGCAAAACGCACACGGTTTATGCAGATGATTGCAGACTGTGAGGCCGGAAAGATAGACTGCATCATCACAAAAAGCATCTCGAGGTTTGCGCGGAATACACTGGAGTGTCTCGGCTTTATCCGAAAGCTCCAGAAAATCGGCGTACAGATTCTGTTCGAAAAAGAGGGGATTGATACCGGATCGTCGTACTCGGAGATGATTCTGACGATTCTGGCAGCATTTTCGCAGGAGGAGAGCCGGTCGATTTCGGAAAATGTCAAGTGGGGGATCCGGAAACGCTATGAGGACGGGATTGACCGGTGGGCAAAAATTTACGGATATGCGGCGGTGGGGGAGGAGACCTACCGGATTGTGAAAGAGGAGGCAGGGGTGATTCGCCGGATCTTTTGGTCCTGTGAACACGGGGAGAGTACCGGTCAGATCGCGGACAAATTAAATCTGGAAGGGATACCGGCGCCGGGCGGTGGGGCGGCATGGGATTCTTCTGTGGTCTATCGGATGCTGAAAAATGAGAAATACTGCGGCGACATATTACTGCAAAAGAAGTACACGGAGAGCCATCTTTCCCATCATGAGGTGAGAAACGATTTCTCGGAGATCCCGGCTTATTATATCAGGGATCACCATGAAGCGATTGTGGAGAGAAAACAGTATGAAAGGTGTAAAAAAATACTTGCGATGAACGGCCGCGGGGCCAGGACCTATCCGTTTGGGGAATATGTCCGCTGCCCGGTCTGCGGGAGCGCGATGGAGCAGAGAAAAATTCCGGTGGGGAACCAGCAGAAGGGCTGGATGTGCGGGGAACTCCATTTTGTGATTCGTTCAGGTGTGGTGGAGCAGGCCGTGTCAGAGGCATACAACACATTTGAACCAGGCAGCGGGAAGGAAGATCTGATGCGGGACTATAAGCGCAGGCAGCCTGCCATGGAACGTGTGGATTTCTACTGGGTGGACGACCTGATTGATCATATCACATTCGGCCTGCACAGCGGCTATGAGCCCGGGATGTCACCGGTAAAAAAAGTCGCGGAGGCGGAGGATCACAGAGTGTATGTGTACTGGAAATGCGGGCATGTGAGCAGTATCAGGACGCGGATCAGAAGGGTTTCCGGGCTGCCGGCTTATCTGGCAGAGAAATGCCGGAAGAAAACGTCTGGATATGGATCAGAGCATCAGGAGGATGGGAGAGAAGGCGGATGAAGATTACAAGGATTGCGCCTGCGCACGAAAAACGGAACATAAGAGTGGCGGCATACTGCCGTGTGTCCACGCAGCTGGAATCACAGGAAGAATCGTTTCGGATACAGCAGGAATACTATATGAAATATATCTGCGAGAATCCGCAGTGGGAATTTGCGGGCGTCTATGCGGACGAGAAATCGGGGACAAGCGTGGAGCATCGCGAGGGATTCCGGCGGATGATTGCGGACGCGCTTGCGGGAATGGCGGACCGGATTCTGGTAAAATCGATCTCACGGTTCAGCCGTAATGCTGTGGACGCACAGTTCTATGTGAAACTCCTGCATTCCCACGGCGTGAGCGTTTATTTTGAAAAAGAAGGAATTGATACGGCGGAATCCTCCAGCCTCATGATGCTTTCCCTGATCGCGGCGATCGCACAGGATGAATCCCGGTCCATTTCCGAGAATATCAGGTGGAGCTACCGGGAACGTTTTCAGCGGGGGGAATACAATCTTGGCAATAACCGGATTCTCGGATATGACACAGTGAACGGGCAGCTGGTACCCAACCATGACGCATGGATTATCCGTGAGATTTTCCGGCGGTTTGTAGAAGGGGAAAACTATGCGCAGATTGCCAGGGAATTAAACCGGATGGGCGCCAGGCGCATGCGGTCCGGAAACGGATTTGTCGCCTCCGTCATACAGGTGATTGTGGGAAATGAGACGTATGTAGGAGATAAGCGTCTGCAAAAGAGAGCGCCGCAGGATTTCCTTACCAAAAAACCGGGGGAGCATAAAGCTTACACTTCCTATTATATTAAGGAAGATCATGAGGGGATTATCGACCGGCAGACCTGGGAGCGGGCGCAGGCGATTCTTTGCAGGCATAGGGAAGAGCTCGCGTGCGGCGTGCACAGAAAAGGGGGAAGGCACCATGTCTTTTTCGGCAAAATCTTCTGCGGAACCTGCGGATCGCCGTTTTGCCGGAGAACGCTTTCCGGGACGCAGGGGTACTACAAAGCATGGAGCTGCCGGGAACGCCACAAGGGCCGATCCGGGAATGGCTGCAAAAATCGTGTGTGGCGGGAGGAAGAGCTGATCGTGGAGCTGCGGGTGCAGCTTGGGTGGGAGAACTTTGACCATGACCGGTTTGCCAGGGAGATCCGGAAAGTGGAGCTTCGCGAGAACGGGAGGATTGTTCCGCTCTCTTACGCTTGACACGTCCGCTTTCGTGAATTATAGTGAAAGATATCATTTTAGAGCCGGGGGAGATTATGCTGATTTCGATTCTCATATTAATTCTGATGATCGCGGCAGTGGCAGGGCTGGCGTTATATCCAGGGCGTACGAAAAAACAGAACGGGGTTGTGGCGGTGGTCAGCGCCATGATGCTGTTTTTTTGCTATGCCGTTTTTTGCGTGTGGATTTCGGACAGGCTGACAGGGCGGGTACGCATGGGAGCGGTGCTGCTCTTCCTTCTTCTGTTTACTGCGGTACTGTGGTCTGGCATCTGGAAGCGCCGGCGTGTGCAGCATTTTTTCTGGAGACCGGCGGATGTGGCGGGAATCGGGATCGTCCTGATATTCGCCTGCTGGATTGCCTGCCATGTGTTTACCCCGTATCTGTGGCCGCAGTATGGGACGGCTGTCGGCGCAAAGCAGTTTCTGTCCGCGATGCGCCTGCAGCAGTACGGCAGCAGCGGGGGAGCGATTTCGTTTTCGGCGGCGGTCGAAACGTTTTTTATCGGAGTGCTGGCGCCTTTCTTACCGGAGACGGCAGCCATACAGGCGTTTGTCGCTGCGGATATTTTTTTGCGGCTGCTGGAGGCCGGCGTGTTTTACGCGGCGGTGCTTTCGGTCAGTGAGCAGAAAATAGTGCGGTATGCGGCGCCGGTGTTCGGAATCTGTTACTTTTTCGGCTATCCGGCCTTAAGTCTTCTCTGGGCGAATTATGAGTACTGGAATGATGGGGCGCTGTTGTTTTTATACGGGATCGGTACAATGCTTTCTCTGGCAAAAGAGAGGAGGGCGGGCGTGCCGGAACTGCTGCGGGCCGCAGGCGTTATGGCTGCGTTAATCTGCTGCGGAGGGCAGTATGCGGCATTTTTTGCGCCGGCGTTATCGTTTGCGGTGACCGGGCTTCTGGCGTTTCGTTTTGCGAACAGAGGCACAGGGGCAGCTGAGACGGAGGACGGCGGGAGCGGGAAAGATACGACGGGCCCTTCTGGCAGGAAACGACGACGGGCGATTCTGTCGGCGCTTCTGGTCTGCGACCTTCTGGCAGCGGCGTGGTTCTGGCAAAGGTTTTTTGTGTCGCTTGACGGGGTGGCTGCCGGTTCTGCGGAGACAGCGGGGATTTACCGCTGTATGTACGGGGATCTGCTGTTTTTTGTGCCTGCGCTTCTGTTTGTCGTGGCGTATGCCTTTTTTCGGGAGACATGGAATAAGGAACAGACGATCGTTGCCGGCGTCTGCGGCGCGGCGCTGCTGGTCGCTATCATTGTCCTGTATGTCCGCTGGTACCGGTTTTCGCTTGACACGTACTACTATTTCCTGAATTATTATGTCCTGTGGGCGGCGGGCTGGCTTCTGGCTGTGACTGCGTTTGCGCTGATGGCGCGGACAAAGCAGCTTCCGATGTTTTTTTCCTATCTCGGGATGATCGCTGCGATCGGAGCGCTGACGCTGACCAATTATGATTTTAAAATGTGGCATCACAATATCGACTACAATCAGCCCGGGGTGACGAAGAATTTCTTTTCGCTTTACCGGCAGAGCATGGACGGGCTGCTGGAGGATTATGGGAGCTTTCGGCTGCCGGAGGGCTTTTTTGCGGCGGTCAGCGAAGCAGCGGCATCTAGCGGGACAGCGGCGTCTGACGGAGCCGCGGCATCCGGCAGGACACAGAGGACTGCGGTTGTCACAGCGGATGAGGCGCTGCAGTGCTGGGGAGACGGGCTTTTGGGGGCGGCTTCCGATGGATACAGGCTGGATCGGCATGAGTTTCCGGAGGTGATCTGGACGCTGACAAAGGATCAGGCGGATCGGATCATCGTGCCGAAATCGGAGGAATCGTACGGATATTTTGCGGAATACTACCGCTATTGTCCGGTTGTATATGAAAATGAGGACGCGGCGGTTTACGGGGCGCCAGAGGGCGGCTGGGCGGGAAATGACCGTCTGGCGGCGGAGTATCCGGCGGCAAAACAGGAGCTGTTCTCTTTTGTGGCGGAGCACTGCGCGGGGGAGACGGTTCCGCTCATGGCGGACCGGTCGGCGTATCTGGATTACATCATGTATGAGAATCTGACCGGGACGAATTCATCGGAGTTTTATACCTGGCATTTTATGCCGGTGGACAACCTGAAGAATCTGAATGCACATGGCGTTACCATGATTGTCCTGCTAAATGAGGACGAATATTACCAGTCGACCAGGGATTATCTGGACCGGCAGGTCGTTGTGTTTGAAAATGAGGCCGGGAGAGTGCTCGCCTGCGACGGGCCGCAGTGGGCGACGCAATATTAAAAAGAAAGAAGGGAAGCAGCATGCTGTCTGTGATTATACCTGCGTATAACGAGGAGCGAATGATTCAGAAAACAAATCGTGTGATCAGCGAACTGCTGGATCGCGAGGGGATTGCACACGAGCTGATTTTTGTAAACGACGGATCGAAGGACAACACATGGAAAGAGCTTGACCAGGTCTGCCGTCAGTATCCGGCGACAAAGGCGGTCTCTTTTTCCAGAAATTTCGGGAAAGAGGCGGCGATGTTTGCCGGGCTGGCTTACGCGAAGGGGGACTGCGGCGTGATCATCGACTGCGATCTGCAGCACCCGCCCGAGGTGATCGTACAGATGTACCGCCTGTGGAAGGAAGGCTATGAGGTGATTGAGGGTGTGAAATCGGATCGCGGAAAGGAGAGCGTCGGGCACAGGCTTGCGGCAAAAAGCTTTTACCGGATGATCAGCCGTGCGACCGGCATTGATATGTCGAGGGCGTCTGATTTTAAGCTGCTGGACCGGAAGGTGATCGACGCGCTGCTGGCGATGCCGGAAAAGCAGGTGTTTTTCCGGGCGCTGTCATCCTGGGTGGGATTTAAGAGCACAACGGTCGCCTTTGAGGTGCAGGAACGTCAGGCCGGCGAGACGAAATGGTCGACCGGCGCGCTGATCCGGTATGCATTGAATAATATTACCTCTTTTTCGACCGCGCCGCTGCATATCACGACAATTCTCGGCGTGCTGTTTCTGATTTTTTCGGTTGTGCTCGGAGTGCAGACGCTGGTTTCCTACTGGATGGGGCATTCGCTGGAAGGGTTTACGACCGTGATTATCCTGCTGCTTCTGATCGGAAGCCTTCTGATGATCAGCCTTGGCATTGTCGGTTACTATATTGCGAAAATCTATGACGAGATCAAGGGGAGGCCGAGGTACATTGTATCCCGGGTACTGAACGGGGCCGGAAAGGACGAAGATGGAACAGATCAGGGCATTGTGTAAAAAATATGAGGAGATTTTAAGATATCTTGTGGTGGGCGGACTGACGACGGTGGTCAGCATGGCGTTGTTCTACGGCTGTGTGTGGACGTTTCTGGACGGAACGGACGCGGTGCAGCTTCAGATTGCCAATATCATTTCCTGGGTGGGAGCCGTTTTCTTTGCGTATGTCACAAACCGCAGGTTCGTATTCAAAAGCAGGGAGAAAAATATCCTGCGGGAAATGTCGTCGTTTGTCCTCTCGAGGGTGCTGACGCTGCTCCTTGACATGGGGGTCATGTTTGTGCTTGCGACCGCCCTGAAGCTGGACTACAATTTTTCGAAGCTGGTGTCCATGGTGCTTGTCACGGTGGGAAATTATGTGATCAGCAAGCTTCTGGTGTTCCGGGGAAAATAGACGGCGTGCGATATGACATAAAATACCATAAAATATTAAGATTTAAGCTGTTTACATCGAATTTTAAATGAGCTATAATAACAGGGCACTCGAATTGACAGCAGTTACACAGGAGGGATTTACCAGTATGGAAGGAAACAGTATCATCAGTCTGGCAAAAAATGTGCTGACGAAGCTGCAGGGGCTGTCCAGGACACAGGCGATCATCGCGTCTGTGACAGCCGTTGTTACGGTGGGCGGAGTCGGTACAGGGGGATATCTGATATATGATCACACGCACAGTGCGCCGCAGGAGACGGTGGTTGCGGACGTGGAGATGGGGCCGCAGCTGGATGTGGAAGCCGGCGGCAGCAGCGGAGATGAGGATCTCTTTCTGGATGTGCCGGCGGATACGGAGATGATTACGTCCGAGACAGTGGAGGTCACGGAGGAGACCGAGGCCGCGGAGGCAAAGGAGCTTTATCTGGTGGGGACTTCGATCGAGAAGGACTTAAAGATCAAGATCCAGAACCAGAAGTCGAAGGTGGTATCCGGGGAGCCGTTTGTCGTATCCGTAACGCCGGATAAGAAGGGGGCTTCGGCGACGACCTATGAGGATAAGGATAAGGACGGTATCATATACATAGACAAGATCGATGCGGGCAAGTATAAGGTTGATCTGCAGCAGGTGGAAGGCTATGAGATCAAGGGCGGTTCCATCTCGGTTACCGTAAAGGATGAGATCGAGTATAAGAAGGTGGATGTCACCGGCGAGATCAAGAAGGAGAGCGAGGTCAATGTGTCGGTCGAGGATACGGCGGTGAACAACGTACCCGTGGAGTCGACGCTCACGGATACGGTGCCGCTGTTAGAGAGCACCGTGTCGGCGACGACGGTCGCGAAGGCTGACGTGGATCAGTCGAATTTCTCTCAGGCAGCCGCGAGCAGCGATGTGACGACAAAGACGGTATCAAAGACCGTGGGAGTGACGCCGGAGAAGCCGGATCCGGGAACGGAGACGCCGGGAGGCAGCGAGTCGACGGAGACACAGAAACCGTCAGAGACACAGAAGCCGACGGAGAAACCGCCAACCGAGACGCAGCAGCCGAATCCGCCGACGGAGACACAGCAGCCGACCGAATCGGAGACACAGGATCCGAATCCGCAGCCGTCCGAATCGGAGACAACTTCGGAGACGCCTGGCGGACCGACAGATCCGACAACACCGACAGATCCGACAACACCGACAGACCCGTCACAGGGCGAGGGCGGAACGACCGGGGATGATGCGGGCGGCAGTGTCGATGCAACGCAGACAGCGTCCGTGGTGCGGCACTATGCCGCGCGTGTTGCGGCGAAGGCCGCGGAAACGGCGAGCGCGACCGTGACCGCGACGATCTCCCTGCCGAAGTCCGTGACGCTTTACAACAGCGATAATGCGGCGTCAAACAGCTATACGCTGACGCTGGGCATTCAGGATGACAATAAGATCATTAAGAGCGTGGAGTGGGGCACGACGAACTCCGAATGGGTCGGACTGTCGGCGACGACCGGCAATTCGGTCACGCTTACGAACAAGCTGAAAACCGGGACAGTAAACGTCAATGTCGCGGCGACAGTCACCTATGAGCTGGATGACAAGGGCGCGACGTGGAGCGAGCGGATTCAGACGACCGTCTATATTAAAAATCCGTCCGATACGTCGACGGTCTTAAAGGACAAGGCCGGCAACACGCTTTACGTGGACGAGAAGGCGACAAAGCCCGCGACGTTAAAGGATTATGCGTCCCATGACAAGTTTTACACCCTGCCGAAGTACACCGGATGGCAGACGATCGACGGGAAGGTTTATTATTACAACGCCAGCAATCAGGCGGTGACCGGCAACCAGGTCATCGGCGGCGTGATGTACACGTTTGCGGAGGACGGCAGCATGTCGCAGAGCTCCGGCTCGAGAGGGATCGACGTCTCGAAGTGGCAGGGCAATATCGACTGGGGCGCGGTCGCGACTTCCGGCATCAGCTTTGCGATCATCCGCGTCGGCTACCGCGGCGCAACCACGGGAGCACTGATCGAGGATCCGTATTTCCGGCAGAATATCGCGGGTGCGACGAGAGCCGGAATCAAGGTCGGCGTATATTTCTTCACGCAGGCCGTCAATGAGGCGGAGGCCATCGAGGAGGCCAGTATGGCGGTCTCGCTGATCTCGGGATACAAGGTGACATATCCGGTCTTTATCGATACGGAGAGCGCGACGAATGGCCGTGCGAACGGGCTGGACGTGGGAACAAGGACAGCGGTCGTGCAGGCATTCTGCCGGACGGTTGCGTCGAGCGGTTACAAGGCAGGCGTCTATGCGAGCAAGAGCTGGTACAACAGCAAGCTGAATACATCGGGCCTGAGCAATTATACGATCTGGGTGGCGCAGTATAATGCGACCTGTACCTATACCGGGAAATATAATATGTGGCAGTACACGTCAAAGGGGTCTGTGCCGGGAATTAATGGCAACGTTGACATGAATATCAGCTACACCGGATATTAAAACATCTTTTCATGTCCGGGATTGTGTGATATGATAGAAGACGGAAACACAAAAATAATATAATGAGAGGTAGTTACAGGTGAAAAGAGGAGTACGATTATGGCTGGCTGCGCTGGTCCTGACAACCGGGCTGGCCGGCTGTGGAAAAGGCGGCGATCAGGACGTCGTTGAGACACTTGAGACAGGCGGCGGCGATACCGCGGCGGTGGAAGCGGATGTGAGCGTGGGAACCGAGGAATCGGAAGCGCCGGAGGAGGAAGAGGTTCTTCCGGACGGGATGTACCGCAGCGAGCTGACAAATGAGCTGATCGACGAGGCGTTAAAGGATCAGCGGCCGATCGCGGCGATGGTGGATAACGAGTCGATTGCGCTTCCGCATTACGGACTGACGAAGGCGGATGTGGTATACGAGATGATGAACAGTACGATGAACGGAAGGATCACCCGTTTTATGGCGCTGTTTAAGGATTATGAGAGTGTGGATCAGATCGGAAGCATCCGGAGCGTGAGGCCGACGAATGTGATCCTGTCCGCGGAGTGGAACGCGATTCTCTGCCATGACGGCGGACCGTTTTACATCGACGAGTATCTCGCGGAGCCGTCCACGAACAATTTCAGCGGGACATTTTCCCGTGTGAACAACGGAAAGCCGAGAGAGTACACGGAGTACATATGCTCCGGCGATATGGAGAAGAATTTTTCCAATTCCAAGGTGGATAAAGAGTATAACTCTTACTATGAAGGAGAGCACTGGCAGTTTGCGAGCGAGAGCAATCCGGTGGATCTCTCCGGCGCGTCGGATGCGGTGGATGCGAAGCTGGTGGATCTTCCGTTCCCGCACAACGGATCCTGGCTGGACTATGACGAGGAGGATCAGCTCTACTATTATTCCGAGTACGGCAAGGCTCATGTGGATCCGGGAAATGACAACGAGCAGCTGAGCTTTAAGAACCTGCTGATCCAGAGCTGCGGATTCCAGCAGTATGACGAGCACGGATATATGATCTTCAACTGTATCGGAAGCGGCGGCGGATATTATATCACAAACGGCAAAGCGATTCCGGTTACCTGGGAGAAGACGAGCATGACATCTCCGACCCGTTATTTTGACGCGGAGGGGAACGAGATCACGCTGAACACCGGAAAGACCTATGTGGCCTTTGTGCCGGTGGACGACTGGCCTGATCTGGTAATTGAATAAGAGAAGAAAAAGAAGCCATGCGCATTGCATGGCTTCTTTTGAATTCTTGACTTATGGAAAAGAATGGGACATAATGGATATGATGTAGAATGTTCAGCCGCGTGTCGCAGGACAGTGCGGGCTGAGCCGTTATTTTATAGAAACAGGGAGTTACGGAATATGGCGCATATACACAAAAAAAAGGACCTGTCAGATCGCTGGCAGCAGATTCAGAACAGGATGAAAACACCGGACAGATGGCTGCAGGACAGCTGGAGGAGACTTCCGGCCACGGTAAAAACCGCGTTTTTTTCCGCGATTATCGTGGGCCTGATGACACATCTGTATCAGTTTACCAACAAACTGTATAACTATGACGAGCTGGCGAACGGACCGGCGGGGTATGGGACCGGCGCGGAGTCCGGCCGCTGGTTTTTAAAGCTGACAGGCGACTACATGGCGGCCAAATTCGGGAATTATTCGCTGCCGCTGTTAAACGGACTGCTCTCGCTTTTCCTGCTTGCGGTATCGGCGGCGCTGGTGACTGACCTGTTTGCCGTACAGGGGAAGCTGGCGGCTGCTGCGATCGGCGGGTTTATGGTGTCGTTTACGCCTGTAGTCTGCATGTTCTTTTTCATGTATTCGTCGGTGTTTTACTCAGTGGGAATCTTTTTTGGCGTGCTGGCGGCATGGCTGGCGGTGCGTTTCCCGAAGAAGCTGCTCTGGAATCTCGTATCGGTCGTTCTGCTGGCCTGCTCGCTGGGGATGTACCAGGCGTATTTTGCGGATGCGGCGTGCATCTTTGTGATCACGCTGGTGCTGGAATGCGCGTTTTGTAAAAAACATCAGGACTGGAAAGCTGTGCTGCTGACGGCGTTCCGGTATCTGTTTGTGCTGGTGGCGGCGCTGATGCTCTATCTGATTTTAAACCGCTATTTCCTTGCGCACTGGGGACTGGAGCTCGGGAATTATCAGGGAATGAACGCGATGGGACAGCTGAGCATGGGTGAGCTGTTCGGCGCTTTAAAGCGCTGTTATTCGGATATGATCTCTCTGGTAAACGGACATGTGATGTATCTCGCGCCGACGCATCTGCTTCGCCGGTGCTTCCTGCTGATTTACCTTGTGCTTGGGATCAGCGTGGTTTCCCTGTTTTTCCTGGATCGGGGGAGCTGGGTAAAAAAAGGATTTATGGTGTTCGGTTTTCTGCTGCTCCCGGTGGCGTTTTTTCTCGTATATCTGATGTCGCCGGCCGGCTGGTCTTATACGCTGATGGGATATTCGGCTGTTTTTCTGCCGGTGCTTTTTGTGGCGTGGGTGGATCAGTTCTGCCGGAATGTGCGGGCGAAGGTCTGGTATCAGGCGGCGCTCTCCTGGGCGGCCGGTCTGATCGCGGTGGCGATGGTGCTGATGTATGTATGGTTCGGCAACGGCTGCTATATGGCTCTGGAGTATACGAAGTATCATGATCTGGCATACTTTGAGACCATGGTGACGCAGATTAAGAGCCTGGAAGGCTATACGGATGAGACGCCGGTCGCGTTTGTCGGCAGCGAGATTACGGATGAGACGCACAATATGGGAAGTATGCTCGGCGGGACCTTCGGGCTGGACGGAAAGATCGAATCAAATATCAACGCCTATTCCAGGGCGCATATCATGACAAAGTTCCTTGGGTTTGCCCCGGTGTTCTGCGGCTATGAGGAGACGGTGGAGCTGATGGAGCAGGAGGAAGTAAAGGAGATGAGCTGCTATCCGGACTACGGATCCATGAAGGTTGTGGACGGGGTCGTTGTGATTAAGCTGTCGGAGTACTGATGCGGGAGGAAGGAATGGAAATACAGGGGAGTACGGCGGACGGAACGCGAAAAATCGAATATCTGGAACTCCTGCGGATCATCGCCAGCTTTTTTGTGATTGTCAATCACACTGCTTCGGGGGAATTTCTGGCCATGCAGCCCGGCGAACGGAAGTGGTTTCTGCTGGTGGCGTACTTTTTTATGAGCAAGACGGCGGTTCCGGTTTTTCTGATGATTTCGGGGGTGCTGCTGCTTCGGCATGTGGATGGATACCGGAAACACGGAGCCCGGATTTTCCGGATCGTGCTGGATATTGTGATCTTCTCTTTTGTATATTATGTCAGGAGCTGGTATGTAAATGGAATGTCTTTTGACCTGATCGAGTTTTTTAAACTGATCTATCGGCAGAAGGTTACGAATGCGTACTGGTATCTGTACCTGTACCTGGGGATTCTGGTGATGCTTCCGCTGCTGCAGCGGCTGGCGTCTGCGATGGGGCGCAGGGAGTATGTGTATCTGATGATACTGTCGGTAGGGTTTCTGGGCCTGATGCCGATTCTGATCCACTACCGGGAAGGATTTCTTTATAATGCGGGATTTTCATCCGTATTTCTCTCCACGCTTGCCGCGCTGCTTTTCCTGGGTTATTTTCTGGAAAACCATGTGGAGATCAGATGGCAGTATGCGCTGGTCAGTGTGATGGTGCTGGCGGGCTGTCTGATGTTTCTGGTGGCGGCGACCTATGGAGAGTATCAGCGGACGCCGGAGGACTATCTGTTTTTTGACGAGCGGACGCATCTGACGATTACGGCGATGGCGGCTTCGCTGTTTTATCTTGCGAGATGCTTTGGCAGCGTGTGTCGCGTAAGGGTGTTTTGGAAGGCGGTGACATGGCTTGGGGGATGCTCCTTCGGGATCTATCTGCTGTCCGACCTCTTCCTGGACATTTATATGCCGTTCTACCAGCTGTATCTGCTGCACCGTTTTCATGTGATCGCGGCGCTTCTGATCTATGAGGCGCTGATTTTCCTGACCGGGGCGGCGGTGACGGCGATTCTTCGATGTATTCCGCTTGTGAAACGTCTTGTATAAAAAAAATGGCGGCTGTACTGTTTACCAGTAACAGCCGTCATCCATTTTTTTTGCAAATCGCTTCGAGGGGGCTTCCGACTTCGGGGCCCGGATCCAGTAATCATTGTAAAATCCCATGTAAGGCGGGTAGTTGTCCCAGCGTGCGCCGCGGATCCCGAACAGCAGCTGCAAGGCTCCGCCGTACTGGATCGCCTGTTTTCCGGCGCGCTTTAGCATGGGAGCCAGGTGAAAACCGAACGCGCTGCAGCTTAACAGAGCGATGTCAAAATCAATCTTCATTGCCTCATTGTAGAGATAGTCAAGGGCGTCAAACCAGGTGTCAAATTCGTCGTCCTCAAATCCGGAAAACCAGACCGATTTTAAGGTCTTAAGCTCCATTCTGGGGAGCATCCGCCTGCCCTCGTAGATCCGGTCGATCCGGGGATACTGCGCGACCATAGCGTCCACAAAGGGGCTGACGAGAAGCACCTTCTTTCCCTCCAGCGCCATGGTCCAGGGATCGTCGTACATCATGGCCTCGATCTGCTCCAACCGGATCTGCTTCATATCCTTCGGGCAGCTGGTACGGATCACATACTCCTCGATCGGATGATCGTCAAAATAAGCCATGATATCGATATCCTTACAGTCTTTGCGAAACAGATCGACCCACTGTCCGACTTCTTCCGGATGATCGTGAAAAATACTGAACATATTGCTCTGCGGCAGCCGGTTGGAATGAAACAAACGATATTCGTCGTAAAGCTGTATCAGTGTAAATTCCGCGCTCCCGAGACGGCAGAGCGCAAACGGCTCCCCGCTGTTTATATACTGCCGGATCAGCTCGTTTGCCTCATCGTCGGAAGGCGGGAGCTGTCCCAGAAACGGCGCGGCGAGGACATTGTAGCTCCCCGTAAACTTCGCCCGCACCCTGTGGTGAAGATGCTTCAGATAATAATAAATATATAGCATGCGCTGATTCATGATCGGTTTCCTTTGGATTGTACCCATTATAAGTTACAGCTCATTCCCACGCCATTCGCATGACGGGTGAGCTGTAACCATTATAATCCATCTGATTTTCTTGTCAAGCCCGCGCACATTGACAAACTGCCGGTTTTTTCGTATCATGTTAATAGCAATGAGCAGTGCCAGGGCAGAAAGAGGCAGATATGGATAAAATTTTAGTGACCCGGTCTTCGATGCCGGAGTTTGAGGAATACGTGGAGGAGATCCGCGGTCTGTGGGAGAGCCACTGGCTCACCAACATGGGAGAAAAGCACGTCAGACTGGAGCAGGAGCTGGCGGAGTACTTAAAGGTGGAGAATGTATCGCTGTTTTCCAACGGCCACATGGCGTTAGAGCTTCTGATCCAGGCGATGGGTCTGACCGGGGAAGTGATCACAACGCCGTATACGTTTGCGTCGACGACACACGCGATTGTGCGCAACGGCTGTACGCCGGTATTCTGCGATATCAGCCGTGAGGATTACACGATAGACATCTCAAAGATCGAGGCGCTGATCACGGAGCGCACCAGCGCGATTCTTCCGGTGCATGTATACGGAAATATCTGCGATGTGGAGGAGATTGACCGGATCGCGAAGAAGCATGGCCTGAAGGTGATCTATGACGCCGCGCATACCTTCGGGGTGGAATATCGCGGCCGCGGGATCGCGTCATTTGGCGACGCGTCGATGTTCAGCTTTCACGCGACCAAGGTGTATAACACGATTGAGGGCGGAGCGGTATGTTTTCCCGGGACAAATGAGAAGCTGAAAGGGGATCTGTACGGCCTTAAAAATTTCGGGATCCGCAGCGAGGAGGTTGTGGACGAGATCGGGGCCAATTCGAAGATGAATGAATTTCAGGCCGCAATGGGCCTGTGCAACCTGCGCCATGTTGACGCTGAGATCAGCAGGAGAAAAGCGGTGGCGGAGCGGTACCGCGAGCGCCTTGGGAACGTGCCCGGAATCCGCCTGACCGCGGAGCAGCCCGGGGTTCGTCAGAACTACGCTTATTTCCCGGCTGTGTTTGAACCGGAGGTGTTCGGAAAAAGCAGGGATGAGATTTACGAGGCGCTGAAGAAGGAAGAGATCTATACCAGGAAATATTTTTACCCGACTACGAATGCCTTTGAGTGCTACCGCAAGCGTTATTGTCCGGAGGATACGCCGGTGGCGCTTGAGATTTCAAAGAAGGTGCTGACGCTGCCGATCTATGCGGATCTGGCCATCGCGGACGTGGACCGGATCTGCGATGCCATCCTGCGGCTGCGCGGACAGGCGTAAACGCTTCGGAATGGAGAATGGGATGATTGTGGTAAAAATCGGGGACGGCATGGGCAACCAGATGTACAACTACGCATGCGGATATTCCCTGGCCAGAAGATGCGGTGAAAAGTTAAAGCTGGATATCTCGGAATGTGACAATTCCACGCTCCGCGATTATGAACTGGACTTTTTTCGGGTATGCTATGATGCGAAGGAGTCATTTCCGAATCGGAATGTGTGGCAGAAGATCTACAAGCGGCTGCGCAGGAATCTCCTCTATCATGTCATCATCGAAAAGGACTGGTATGCGGTGGATGAGCGCATTGATAAAAAAACGTTCCGCAGCCGGTATCTGCACGGATACTGGCAGAACACGGCGTATTTCCTGGAATATCTGCCGGAGCTCAGGGAGATGTTCGTGCCGCGGGAGCCTCTGCGGGAAGCGGTGCGGCAGCTGACGGAGCGGCTTTCCGCCCATACGACCTGCGCGATCCATGTGCGCGGCGGCGATATCGGAGGTCCTCCGCCGGAGTATTTTCAGCGTGCGGTCCGGCGGATGGAGGAACAGAGACCGGGAGTCATGTTTTTTGTCTTTACAAACGATAAGGAAAAGGCGGCGGAGTGCATCGGGGATACAAATCCTCCGGGGCGTTCGGAGCAGTCCTGGGCGCCTGGAGAGATTCGCTATATCAGCGATCAGGGTACGTTTTCAGATAAAGAAGAATTTCTTCTTATGTCCGCCTGCCAGAATCAGATACTGTCAAACAGCTCGTTTTCCAGCTGGGCGGCGTATCTGAACCGCAACCCGGATCCGGTTGTGATGGTTCCGGAATATAAGGGAGTCGGTCAGACCTGTCTTGACGGCTGGCAGATCATAGGAAAGGAAAGCTGACAAATGCTGTTCAATTCGTTCGAATTTCTGATATTTTTCCCGATCGTGGCGCTTGTGTATCTGGTGATGCCCAAAAAGGTGCGGTACCTGTGGCTTTTGGCGGCCAGCTACTATTTTTATATGGGATGGAATGCGCAGTATGCGATTCTGATCGCGGTTTCCACGCTGATTACCTATGTCTGCGGGCTGGCGCTTGACGCGCTTTCGGGAAAAGATGCGCCCCGCGCCGGGCTGTATCGAAAGCTGGTGGTGGCGGCCGGGGTGGCTGGCAACCTGGGAATCCTGATGTTTTACAAATATTTTGATTTTGCGCTGGAAAATATAAACGCGCTCGGCGGACTGTTTTCCTGGCCAGAGGTTTCAAACCGGTTTGACATTATTCTGCCGGTTGGAATTTCGTTTTACACCTTTCAGGCGCTCGGATATGTGATCGACGTCTACCGTGGCGATACCGTGGCGGAGAAAAATCCGTTCCGGTATGCGCTGTTCGTCTCCTTTTTTCCGCAGCTGGTGGCCGGGCCGATCGAGCGCTCGGGGAATCTGCTAAAGCAGGTGCAGGAGGTTCCGCTGAAAAAGCTCTGGGATTACAGCCGGATCGCGAAGGGGCTTATGGTGATGCTGTATGGGTATGTGCTGAAGATGGTGATTGCGGACCGTGTGGCGATTGTCGTCGACCAGGTGTTTGACCACTATGATTCCTATGGAAGCTTTGAACTGCTTTTGGGAGCGGCGGGATTTTCCATTCAGATTTACTGTGATTTTGCCAGCTATTCGCTGATCGCGACAGGGGCGGCGCTGGTGATGGGCTTTACGCTGATGGAGAATTTTAACGCGCCCTATTTTGCCGTGAGTATCCGTGATTTCTGGAGCAGATGGCATATTTCCCTCTCCACCTGGTTCCGCGATTATCTGTATATCCCGCTTGGCGGGAACCGGAAGGGAAGATGGGTAAAATACCGGAACGTGCTGATCACATTTCTGCTCAGCGGCCTCTGGCACGGGGCGTCCTGGAACTATGTGGTCTGGGGGGGCCTTCACGGGCTGTATCAGATCATCGGCGATCTGCTCGCTCCGCTCCGCAGAAAGGTGGTGGAGAAAACCGGCACAAAGACAGGCTGCGAGAGCTACCGGCTGACACAGATCGCGTGGACCTTCTGCCTGACGACGTTTGCCTGGATTTTTTTCCGCGCCCCCACGCTGACGGACGCGCTCATGTTTATCCGGCGGATCGGCACGAGATGGGATCCGTGGGTGCTTTTTGACGGGTCGTTCTATCAGCTCGGGATCAGCCGCATACAGGCCAATGTACTGCTGGTGGCGATGGTGGTTCTGCTGCTGGCGGATCTGATCCGTGAGAGGAAGAAGCAGAGGATTGACGAATTTCTGGCGGAGCAGAATCTGTGGTTCCGGTGGCTTGTGCTGATTTTTATGCTGGTGCTGGTGATTGTGTACGGGGCATACGGACAGGTCTATGACGCGAAGCAGTTTATTTACTTTCAGTTTTAGCGGGGGATGCGATGAAGAAAAAAGGACAGGCGGTCAGAAATGCGATAAAGGGTGTGCTCTTTTGCCTGCTCGCGGCGGGCGTGCTGTTTTGCGCCAACTTTGTGCTGAAGCTTAAGAGCATTGACGGCTGCTATGTGGCGCAGATGTTTTACCGGCAGCCGCCGGATACCGTGGACGTGATATTTATCGGGAGCAGCCATATTTATACGGATGTGAACCCGGCGGTCCTGTGGGAGGAATTCGGGATGAGCGCGTATGATCTCGCCGGATCGAACCAGCCGCTGTGGAATACGTACTACTATATGAAAGAGGCGATTGAGGAGCAGTCGCCGGAGCTTGTGGTGATCGATGTGTACCGTGCGATCGAGATGAGCGATGTGATCGATGACGCCCGGATCGCGATGAACACGATGGGGATGAAATACGGTGAAAACAAGGTGGAATCCATCCGCGCCAGCGTGGCGGATGAGGAGGATGCTTCGAATTATATTCTGGGCCTTCCGGTCTATCATACGAAATATGAATCTCTGACAGAGGATGATTTCAAGCGGTTCAACGGGGATCCGAATGGAACAAACTACAAAGGATTTAATGAAAACTGTGTCAGCACGACATATTTTGAGTCGTTTGCGGATATGAGCACGATCACGGATACGCTCCCGCTGACCCAGAAGAGCGAGGAGTATCTGGAGAAAATCATTGAGCTGGCGGAGGAGACGGACACAAAGCTTCTGCTTATGGTCTCGCCTTATCAGGGGATTATGCCGTCGGATAAAATGATTTATAACCGGGTCAGGGAGATTGCGGAGGAGCACGGGGTCGCCTATGTGGATTTTAATGACCGGTACGGCGAGATGGGTTTAAGCCCGATGACGGACTGCGCGGAGTCCTCGCATCTGAATTATTACGGCAGCGAAAAGTTTTCCCTGTATCTGGGACAGTATTTAAAAAACCGCTACAGCATCGAGGATCACAGGGGGGATGCGGCGTATGACTCCTGGGAGAAAAACGCGGAGCATTACGGCCGGATCCGGTATAATTTTATGGTGCGGAACACGGCCGATCTCGATGAGCTGTTATCTCTTTTGCTGGACGGGGAGGATTATACCTTCTGCGTCTCGGCGGACGGGCTTTACGATTACGGCGAGTTAAACGTAAAGGAGATCTTTGCCGCGCACGGGCTTGACATTGACGACGGAGCGGTGATGGTGGTGGAGCGCGGGGAAGTGATTTTTTATGCGGATGACAAGACAAAGGACGGCTATCAGTTTTGCATGGATCTCGGGACGAAGACGCTTGTCGTCGACGGGAATCCGCGCGAGGTGAAAGATACCCTGACCGGCGAGGTGACGATGCAGATGGAGAAGTCGGTCATGATCGGAACAGCCGGCGTCGTGACGGCGCCGCACGGCATTAATATCCTGGTCTACGATGATTACACGAAGGATTTTCCGGACAGCGCCGGCTTTAACGCGCTGGAGGGTTACAAAAAGATCCGTTACTGAGCCGGCGGATGAGTCGGCGGAAGAGAGGAAGTATGAAGGACAGACTGATTCAGATTCAGAATTTTTTCCTTGCCCTGGGAAGCCTGCTGCGCCACCCGGTCGCGGTGCCGGAAATCGTGCGGCAGTACCGCAACAGTGAGGATTTGAAAAAGGACATCGAGGAGATCAACCGGGAGCGGATCGCGTCGCTGTACCGGCCGGCGGAGGAGGCGCAGGGGGAATCCCTGACGCTGGCGGAGGAACTTCTGGCAAAAAAAAAAGAATACAGAAAGATCAATGAGTCCTTCCGGAAGAGACTGATCTTCCACGTCGGCTTCGGCGGCGGCCTGTATTCGGAGCTGGACAGTATGATGGAGTTTATGCTGTTCTGTTATCAAAATCATATCCGCTTCGAGCTCTACGCGGATGACGCGAACTTTTCCAGGCCGGGCGGAAACGGCTGGGAGGAGCTGTTTGAGCCGTTCTGCCCGATCAGCCATGAGCCGTTAAACGCGGTGGCGAATTACCGGCCGACCGATTTCTTAAGCCAGATACGGCCGCACCGGCTCTGGACAAAGGGGTATTACTACCCGCGGAAGCTAAAGGAGAAGACCGGGGCGGATTATCTGACGCAGGATCTCTGGTGCATGTGTATCAGCGACGAATTTAAACAGGCGAAGGTGCGCTGGCCCCTCTTCGGGATCGACGGGACCTGCGAGAGCGAGTTTGCGAAGCTCTCACAGGTGGCGATCTGCCCGAAACCAGAGATCCGGAAGCGGATGGATGCGCTGATTGCAGGGATCGGACTGCCGGAGCACTATATTTCGATTCAGGTGCGCGGCGGGGATAAATATCTGGAATATGACAAGCTCGTGGAAGCGGACGCGTTTATTGAAAAGATCGAGGGCCTGGGGCTTTCCGGCACGCCGGTGTTCGTCTTTACGGACGATTACCGGAATGTGACCTATATAAAGGAAAAGAGGCCGGACTGGAAGCTGTGGACGCTGACCAGGGAGGATGAGAGGGGCTATTATAACGATGAATTCAATCAGCAGGACTGGGAATTCCGCAAAGCCAATCTGATCAAGCTTTTGGCGATCATGGAGGTCTGCGTGGGAGCGGATCTCCACATCGGATCCAGCCAGTCCTGCGTGGACATGTACCTGCGCTCCATGAAGGGGAGCGGGCGGTACGTGGTGCTCTGACGCGTCAGACGGAGGGCGACGGCCCGATCACGCGGATCACGCGCGCCGGATTCCCGCCGGCCATGGTGTAGGGCGGGACGTCCTTTGTGACGACGCTTCCGGCCGCGATGACAGCGCCCTCCCCGATCGTCACGCCTTTTAAGACGATGACATTAAAGCCGATCCAGGCTTTGTCGCAGATGCGGATGGGAGCGGTTTTTACGACGTCCCAGTTCTTGTCCGCGATCGGCGAGAGTCCTTTTCGGGCGCATTCCCATTCGCGGCTGACGTCGTCTTTCCGCTCCGACCAGAAGACAGAGTGGGAATTGTGATCGTAGATGGTACAGTTCCAGGCGATAATGACGTCGTTTCCGATGGTGATATCGCTCCGGGAGATCAGCTGTGTGCCGCCGCCGATGTGCACGCGGTCGCCGATTTTGACCCGGCCGGTGTCCGTCTCAAAGACGAAGGAGGAGTCGACCATGCTCTTTTCACCGATGGACAGATACTGCCGGCCTGCCGCTGGCGCATGCAGCTCTAAGTTAAAATTTTCTCCGAGGATCGCGGAGGGCCGAATGCTGATATAGGGAGCGGCTGCCTTTAACTGTTTGTTTTTCCGGTACTTTTTGTAGATGCTTTTCGGATTCATGTATGGTCTCCCTCCAGGTAATGACATAGTTTTGCGCAGGAATTCTGCCACAGTTTTGTGACGGCAGGCACGGCGGCGCGATACAGCTTCATCAGGAAGGAAGCGATCAGGTTGTCCAGATGCGCGAAGCTAAGCCTGCGCAGCTCGTTTACCGCCATGCAGATGGCGACGGTGAGCAGAACGTAACCTGTGACGTATACGATCAGAAGCGGACTGCCGGTGTGCGCGGAAAGGCTGATAAAACGGTTCAGAATACAGATCCGCACAAAGGATTCAAAGACATAGAGCGGCATGACGTTTCCCGCCAGGTGGTTGACGACGGGGCAGTGGAAATGCAGCTCGCGGAACAAAAGCAAAAGCAGTACCGAGGACGCGATGATGAACAGGGAATTGTCCCTGGCAAACATCCCCATCTGCGTGCCCTTTACAAACGAGAGCGCGGAGTTGGCAAGGAAAATGACACCTGTCGATAAAAGGCACAAAAGCAGGAGCCGCCCTTTCCGAAGGGGGTTCGTCAGAGTAAGCCTCAGATAGCGTCCGATCAGGTAAACCATGACCATCTGCACAAGCCCTTTTCCGCCGTCCGGGATCAGCTCATAATAGAAGAAGGTCGGAAGGAAGGAAAAGAGGAAGAGCATCAGCAGAAGGATACCGCCCAGCAGTTTTTTTCCGGCTTTTTCCGCCAGCCTGTTTAAAAACACGGAGAGCAGACAGAGGGCGAAATAACAGCTTAAGAACCAGTAGCGCCTCGAGAGGATGGGGATACAGGACAGAATCAGGGATTTTATCCCGATATCGCCGGAGAGGACGGTCCCGGACAGCGTGTAAAAAATGACCACGAGATCGAGCCGGATCAGCTTTTCCAGATCAAAACGGATGCCAAACCACCCGGAGATCAGGATAAAGCAGGTGACGCCCGTGTTGGCCACCGCGTTGATGAAGATGCTGACCTCGCGGTTTAAAACGCCAAGGCTGTCATTGAGCGGCCCGAAGGTATGCATGAAAATGATGCCCGTGATACAGAGAATCCGAAGAAGCTCAAAGCCGGATTCCCGTTGCTTTAAAAGAGTTTTTTCCATAACAATGTCGTTCCTTTTCTGGGTGATTGTTTTAAAAAATTTTCGTTCAGCCCGCGCCATTCGCAAAACCGCGCCTGACGGCGCTCTCCGCTGCTAACGCAGCTGAACTTTTGCCTTAAAAGGATTATAACATATAGAAAAGATTTGACAAGCAAAAGGAATGTGCCTATGATAATACAAAGAAACAGCCTGCGGGCGAAGAGAAAGGCATGATTATGATAAGACAGATAAAAAATGCGTTAGAGGTATTTGATCACAGGCAGCGGATCAGCCTGGTATATGTGACGGTTATCATTTTTCTCCAGTCCTTTGCGGAGCTTCTGGGCGTGGGCGTCATTATGCCGTTTATCAATGCGGTGGTCGCGCCGGATGCGCTGCTTGAGGAGGACTATATCCGATGGGCGTACGATACGTTTCAGATGAAGTCCCTAAACGAGCTGGTGGTCTGGCTTGCGGTGCTGATCATCGTCGTCTATGTCTTAAAGAATCTGTTCCTGATCTACGTGTATAATCTGCAATACAGGTTTGCCTATTATGGGAAGAAACAGATGCAGAACGAGCTGATGCGGTACTATATCGGCCAGGATTACACCTTCTTTTTAAATATCAACAGCTCCGAGCTGATCCGCAATATCAACACGGATCCGGAAATGTTTTACACTGCGGTGCAGAATTCCCTTCAGCTGTTGTCCGAGCTGTGCGTGAGCGTGATCATCATCATTTTCCTGCTGGTGCAGGACGTCGCGATCACCATGGGGGTTGCGGTCAGCGTGGGTATTATGTTCCTGATTATGATAAAGGGGCTGCGCCGGATCCTGATGCGCTACGGCGACGACCGCAGGCTTTATTCCGCGAATCTGTTAAAATGTATGCAGCAGGCGTTCGGCGGGATCAAGGAGATCAAGATCGCGAACCGCGAGAGCTATTTTCAGAATGATTTTGAAAAACAGAACGAGATTTATACGTATGTCATCAAGCAGAACGCGTTTTTAAGCTCCATCCCGAAGCCGGTGATGGAGACGCTCTGCATCGGCGGCCTGATGGCGGTGATTGCGGTGAAGGTGAGCGCGGGGACGACGGACAATGCGCATTTTGTGGCGATTCTCGGACTGTTTGCGGCGGCTGCCTTTAAGCTGCTCCCGTCGATCAACAAGATTTCCTCCTATTTTGCCGCGATCGTGCACAACGGCGTCGTCATCGAAAAAGTGCGGGACGAGTACCGCGAAATGCATGAGGCACAGGCTGCAGTCTCTGCAGCGGAAGGCGCTTCCACGAAAAATACTTCTGCCGGCAAGACGGCGGGTGAGAAGCGGGAGGAGGCTGGAGCGCAGATTTCCCTGAACCGGGAGATCGCGGTGGAGCACCTCACATTTTCCTATCCGAACACGGACGGGCCGGTGATCGCGGACGCGAACGTGGTGATCCCGAAAAACTGTTCCGCGGCGTTTATAGGGCCGTCCGGAGCAGGAAAGACTACGTTCGTAGATCTAATCCTTGGAATTCTTACGCCACAGAAGGGCCGGATTCTGGCGGACGGAACCGATATTCACGAGGGGCTGCGCAGCTGGCATGAAAAGATCGGCTATATCCCGCAGACCATCTATATGCTCGACGATACGATCCGGAGCAATATCGCGTTCGGCGACACCGGGGAAATCAGCGACGACAGGATCTGGGAGGCATTGGGGCAGGCGCAGTTAGACGAGTTTATCCGAAGCCTTGACGACGGGCTGGACACCGTGATCGGGGAGGCGGGCGTGCGTCTTTCCGGCGGGCAGAGGCAGCGGATCGGCATCGCCAGGGCGCTATACCGCAGACCGGAAATCCTGGTGCTGGACGAGGCCACCTCGGCGCTGGACAATGAGACGGAGGCGGCTGTGATGGAGGCGATCGACCATCTGCAGGGGAAGCTTACGATGTTTATCATCGCACACCGGCTTACGACCATCCAGAACTGTGACGTGATCTACCGGGTGCAGGACGGGCATGTCGAAATTGACCGGAAAAAAGAGTAAAGGGCGGACACAGGGAGGAAGGATATGATCATACTGGAACCGTGCGCAGGGCTGGGAAACCGGCTGCTGGCGCTGGCGTCGGCGCATGAACTGTGCGAGGAGATGAACCGTGAGCTGGTCGTGATCTGGAAGCGCGAGGCGGGCTGCAATGCAAAGGCAGCGGATCTGTTTGACTTTGCGGGCGTCCGGGTAATCGAGATCAGCGAGAACGGATATAAAAAAGAATTATTTGGCACAATAAAAGGGAATCTGACCAAGAAAAAATACCGGAGCCGGGGGACGGCATTTTTTCCGTGTGATAAAATCGATCAGTATAAGCAGCAGGGACGGTTTGCGGAGCTTAGGGAAGAGATCGCGCGGGAACCGGCGCTTTATATCAAATCATACACAAACCTGTGCGAGCTCGGGAAGGAAAGCTTTTCGTTTATCCGGCCGTCCGCGGCGGTCTCAGAAAAGGGCAGAGATGTCTTTTCCCGGATCGGGGCGAAGACGATCGGGGTGCATATCCGGCGGACAGACCATGCGGAGGCGATTAAAAACAGTCCGCTGGAGCTTTTTTTCGACCGGATGCGGCAGGAGATCGCGGAGCATGACGCCGATTTTTATGTGACGACAGATGACAGGGAAGTGGAGCAGGCGTTAAAGGAAGCGTTTCCAGAAAACCGGCTGATTCTGTATGAGGGCAAGCGGATCGACCGGGATTCGAAGGAGGGGATCGAGGATGCGCTCATCGATATGCTTGCGCTTTCAAAATGCAGCCGGATCCTGGGGAGCTATCAGAGCACGTTCAGCCTGATCCCGTCGATGATGGGCGGTATCCCGCTGGAGACGATGGTAAAGGGGTAGGATGGGGAATGAAGACCTGTGAGATACTTGGGACAAAGATTGCAGTCACGAATATGGAAGAGACGATCGCCGCGATCGAGTCGCAGCTGGAGGAATTAAGAGGAAACTACATCTGCGTGGCAAATGTGCATACCACGGTCACGGCGTATGAGAACGAGGAGTACCGGAAGGTGCAGAATAAAGCGGCGTTTGCGCTGCCGGACGGAAAGCCCCTGTCCTCCTACAGCAGAAAGCACGGCTTCCCGGAGGCGGAGCGCGTGACGGGCCCGGATCTGATGGGAGAGCTGTTTGCCAGGGAGAACGGGCTGCGCCATTATTTTTACGGGGGAAAGCCGGAGACGATCCGGCTGCTGCGTGAACGGCTGCGGGAGCGGTATCCGCATCTTGTGATCGCCGGGATGGTGTCGCCGCCGTTTCGGGAGCTGACGACGGAGGAAGATGAAAACGCGATCCGTCAGATGAATGAGGCGAAGGCGGATATCATCTGGGTGGGGCTCGGCGCGCCGAAGCAGGAAAACTGGATGTACCGTCACCAGGGAAGGGTACACGGCGTGATGGTCGGCGTGGGGGCAGGCTTTGATTATCACGCGGGGACGATAAAGCGGGCGCCGATGTGGATGCAGAGGGCGAGCCTGGAATGGCTTTACCGCCTGCTGCAGGATCCGAAACGGCTGTTCGGACGATACATGAAGACAAATTTTAAATATCTCTGGCTGACGAGAGGAAAAAGATAGCGCAGGCTGCGGGACGGTGTCCGGTGAGAGGGATGCCGTTTTTCCGAAAAACTGGTCGGGGGGGGGTATACATACGAGGAGGTTCGCCATGTGCGGAATATACGGGGTTGTGAATAAGAGGATAGAACGACAAAAGGCGCTTGACTGCTTAAATACGATGACGCACCGGGGGCCGGACGGGTTCGGGCTCTGGCAGGAGGAGGACGTGACCTTAGGGCACCGGCGTCTTTCGATCCTTGATCTCTCGGAGAACGGCAGCCAGCCGATGTCCGATGCGTCCGGGCGCTACTGGCTGACCTTTAACGGGGAGATCTATAATTTTTTAGAGCTGCGGAAGGAGCTTTCCGAAAAGGGACACCGCTTCCGCGGGGAGAGCGATTCGGAGGTCGTGCTGGCGGCGTTTGCGGAATGGCGGGAGGAATGTCTGCATCGCTTTAACGGGATGTGGGCGTTTGCGATCTGGGATACAAAGGAGCGGCGGCTGTTTCTTTCCAGGGACCGGTTTGGCGTAAAGCCGCTGTTTTATGCGAATTTAAAAGGCGGCGGACTGGCGTTTGCCTCCGAGATGAAGGCGCTTGTGCCGATGCTTGACGCAGTGCGGCCGAATCATGCGCTGTTTGACTTTTATAAAACCTCGCTTCACTATGAGAGGAGAAAAGACTGTCTGATCGAGGGGATTTTCCGCTTCCCGGCAGGCTGCTTTGCCTGGGTAAAGGGCGGTGAGATCTCGATCCAGAGGTGGTGGAATACGCTCGATCATCTGGTCGAAACGCCGGATTCCTATGAGGAGCAGACAAAGCGGTTCCGGGAGCTCTTCCTGGATGCCTGTAAGCTTCGGATGCGCAGCGACGTCACGATCGGGACGGCGCTCTCCGGCGGGCTGGATTCCTCGGCTGTGATCTGCTCCATGGCGCATCTGGCGGGGCATGATACCGACGCGCGGATGAATGAGGACTGGCAGCACGCGTATGTGGCGGGATTTCCGGGGACGTCTCTGGATGAGACAAAGTACGCGCGGATGGTGACGGATCATCTCGGGATCAAAAGCACGTTTCTGGATGTCACGGAGCGCATTTCGGACAGCCGCTTTATGGAACAGCTGTATCTGTTTGAGGAGCTGTGGGAAAATCCGCAGATTCCGATGATGGAGCTCTACCGCAAAGAGCGGCAGGACGGCACGAAGGTGTCGATCGACGGGCATGCGGCGGACGAGCTGTTCGCCGGATACGGATTCGACATCCGCAAAGCATATCCGGACGCGGGATTTGATAAACAGACCGCGAAGCTGATTACCAGCGCGTATTACAATCAGGCGGAGGACGCGGAGAATGGCGTGGGAAGAGTAGAGGAATGGCGCAGGGCGCGGATCCACAGGGAGGAGCTGCTTAAGTTTTACGCGAAAAAGGTGCTTGGCCGCGTGACGGTGAAAAGCGCGTATGCGGATCATGAGAAGTGGGAAACCTTAGATCATCTCAATCAGACGCTGTTTGTCTCGACCCATGAGACGGTTCTGCCGACCATGCTGCGCAATTATGACAGGGACAGCATGGCAAACGGCGTGGAGATCAGGATGCCGTTTATGGATTATCGGATCGTACAGTTCGCGTTTTCCATCGGGTGGAAATCAAAGCTGCACAACGCCTTTCCCAAATCCATCATCCGGGATGCGCTCGCACCGTATATGCCGCACGAGATCGCTTACCGGCGCACCAAAATCGGGTTTAACGCGCCGGCGGCGGAGTGGATGCGCGGGCTGTACAGGGAATTTTATCTGGACACGGTGTATTCGTCCGGATTCTCAAACTGTGAGCTGGTGGAGGATGTGCCGGGGATCCGCGCCGCGCTGCACGCCGTGCTCCGCGGGGATAAGACGGGCTTTGGCGACGCGACGGCAGTGTGGAACCGGATCCAGCCGTACCTGTGGGAGCAGGCGTTCATAAAGCAGAGCTGGCGGCAGAGCGCAGGCTAAAGCAGGAAAGAAACAGGAAGAAGAGGAAGATACATGGAAAGAACCATACCGACAGAGACGGCGGGAGGGAAGACGCGCCTGCGCTATCTGGACATCGCGCGCGGAATCGGGATCATGCTGGTGATCATCTCCCATGCCCACGGCTTAAGCAGCTACCTGATCAATTTTTATATCCCGATTTTTTTTGTGATCTCCGGGTTTACATACCGGGAGGGAAGAGGATACCGGGAGCATATCGGGAAAAAGGCGAAGCGGCTTCTGATACCTTACTTCGTTTATAGTTTTATCCTGCTGGGGATCTACGTCGTACTCGGCAGGACGGCGGAGGAGACGAAGTTTTCGCTGTTCGGGATCCTGTATTCGAGATTCTGTCTGTATGACATGAGCACGCATACAGAGAATGTGTTTTTATTTACGATCGCAAACGGCGCGATGTGGTATCTGACGGCATTTTTTGTCACAAGCCTGATCTATCATCTGGTGATTGATATCGCTTTAAAAAGGAAACGAAATCTCATCCTGATCCTATCTGCGCTTCTGTCGGTGACCATGCTGCTCGCCGAGCTGCCGGTGCTGCTGCCCTGGAGCCTTGACATCGCCTGTGTCGGAACGATCTTTATGATCGCAGGAACGCTGCTTGGCAGAGCCGGCTTTTATGAAAAAAAATGTAAGATATGGCAGGTCGTCTGCGTGCTGGCGGCGTATCTGCTGCTGTCGTCTGTCAATCCTGGCATCAATATGTCCGTGCGGGAGTACGGGATTTATGAGCGGTGGAGCGTGCCGTTTTTTATCCTGATCGGGATCACGGGCTCCATGCTCTGCATCTGGGCGGCGCAGCTGCTGGAAAAGACGATTGCAGGGACCGTGGTGGAATACATCGGAAAACATACGATCATTCTGATGGCGTTTCATATCTTCGGGCTCGAGGTCTTCCACATGATCGCGGGAAAGGTGCTGGACGTGGAGCATCTGTCCGGCGTGGCGGAGCTGTGCTATATTGTCGTGCGCGTCACGGCGTCGGTCACAGGGTGCCTGCTGCTCGGAAAGGGGATTGAGATGGGAAAGAGATGGTGCGGGAATTTTCGGAGAAAGAATGAGAGCGCCATCCGCGAAAAGGAAAATGACAGATGACAGGAGGAATGGGAGTTTGGATAAATTTTGTGGAGGACTGTACCGGCTTGGAGATAAGGTGATTGTTTTTTTTGCGCTGCTGTCTGCAGGTGTGCTTCTGTTCTGCAATCTGCTGCGGACATGCTGGGTTGGTTATGACACGATGGAACTGATCGATACCGGAGAGACACCGCGGATTTTTATCTTTCTTGCGGTGGCAGTGCTGGTGATTCTTCTGATTCTGCAGGAGAAACTGGCCCATTTGCAGGAGAAATATGTATTCCGCTTTTTCATGATTCTCTATCTGATTGCCGGGGTGTACTGGATTTTAAATATCAGTCCTTCTGTGCGTGCGGATGCGCTGCATGTGAGAAACGGTGCGATGATGTCCGCGCAGGGGGATTTTACATTTTTAGAGCTGGGGCAGGATATCAGAAATCATCCCTGGCAGCTCGGCATGATTACCTATGAGCGGCTCCTTGGGATGTTCAGCAAAAATGTGCAGCTGCTGTTTCTTGTGAATCTGTTTATGATTCTGGGGATCAATTATATGACATACAGGCTGGCGGATCTTGTATTTTCACACAATCATAAGACGAATCTGCTGACAATTGTATTTACCTTTTGCTTTCTGCCGCAGTTTTTCTTCCTGGCGTTTGCATACGGGCTGATCCCGGGGTTTTTCTTTCTGATGGGAGGATTTTATTTTCAGCAGAAATATTTTGCGGAGAAGAAGACATGGCAGGTGGTTGTCTGTATTGTGATGGCGGTGATTGCGGTTATCCTGAAAGGAAATAATTTGGTCGGCGGGATTGCGATGGCGCTTTTATTTTTTATGCGGCTGTTAAAAGAGAGGAAGCTGCGTTATATTCTGATGGCTTTGGCACTGATGATCGGTATACAGGCATCCGGCCCCCTGACCATTGCCGCATATGAGCGTGAGAGTGGAATAGAACTGAATTCCGGGGAGCCGAAGCTTCTCTATATTGCGATGGGCATCTGGCCGGAAAACCGGGAAAATGGTGTGGGCAGATACTGCGGCTATAACGATTATACTTACGGGCAGGCGAATTTTGACCCGGAAGTGGCAAATCAGATGGCAAAGGAGCATATCGCGGAAAGTGTGGCGCACTATATGGCGGATCCAAAGGACGCGGTGGCGTTTTTTTCAAAAAAGCTGGTGACGATCTGGTGCGATCCGCTGTTCCAGTCGCTTTGGAGCGGTCCGCTGTCGGATGTGGGACAGACGGTGGATACGCGGATTCTGGAATCGCTGTATCACGGAGCGCTGCTTGAGGACCTTGCAGAGGGTTATATGAAGGTATTTCTGATCCTGATTCTGATTCTGGCCTGCTGCTTCCTTTTTGACAGGAAGTGCCGGAGCGAGGGATACTGGTATGCGCTGCTGTATTTTATCGGGGGATTTCTGCTGCACATTGTCTGGGAGGCAAAAAGCCAGTATACGTACCCGTACGTGTTTGTTCTGCTTCCCGGGTGCGCCAGGTCCGTCATATCGCTGGGGGAGGCGCTGGAGGTTCGCGCAAAAAAATACCTGCCAGAGATCACACAGCGGCTTCCGTGGAAAAAGCGTGAGGGGGAAGAAGGATGAAAGAAATCAGAATAAAGACACTCACAGAGCTGCTCACGGGACCGGGGACGCGGCCCGCAAAGCAGGAGATCTGCACCTTTGTCAGTGCGGTTGCGGCGGGGCTGTTCGCGCACCTGTTCCAGTATACGAACAAGCTGTACAATTATGACGACCTCTCGATCAATCCGGGCGGCTACGGAACCGGGACGGAGTCCGGCAGATGGTTTTTACAGTTTATGGGCGAGTGGATGAATGATTTCCTGGGAAACTATTCGCTGCCGCTGTTTAACGGGCTGTCTGCGCTGATCCTGCTCTCGCTCTCCGCGCTTCTGATTACCCGGATGTTCCGGATTAAGGATATGGTGCTGGCAGCCTTTGCGGGGGTGTTCTTTGTGGTGATGCCGTCGGTGGTGTGCATGAATTTCTTTATGTTCACGGCGGGCTATTACGCGGTGGGAATATTTTTAAGTGTGCTCTCGGGCTATCTGATGGTGATGCACGGAAAAAATGTGCCGCTTCAGATCCTGGCGGTCTTCCTGCTTTCATGCGCGGTGGGGACCTATCAGGCATATTTCCCGAATACGGTGTGCATCCTTGTGCTGAGTGTCATCTTAACCTGTGCATACTCGGGGCAGGAGACGAAGGTGAAGGATATTATTCTGATGTCAGTGCGCTATGTGGTATCGCTGGCGCTGGGGATGGCGGGATATTTTATCGGGATGCGGCTGTCGCTCCTGTACTGGAATGTGCCCCTGGGCGGGTACCGCGGGATTGAGAATATCGGGGGATTTCAGCTGTCTGAGCTTCCGCGGATGATCGGCCGGTGCTATTACAGCTTCCTCTGGTTTTGTAAAAACAATATGTTCGATCAGAATCCGACCGCGATTGTAAAAGGAGGGATTCTGATCATGTACGCCCTTTCCGCGGCGCTGACAGTGTATGTGGTGATAAAAAAGAGAAAAGACACGGGAAAGCTGGCGCTTCTGCTGCTGGCGCTGCTCGTCTATCCGGTTGCCGTGTTTCTGATCTATCTGATGGCGGGTGATGTCTGGATCTACGCGATTATGACGTTCCCGATGGTGTTTATCTATCTGTTTGTCCTGATCTGGCTGGACCGGGGGATGGAGGCCGCAGATACGCCGAAACAGAGGCTGTGCGGGCGGCTGATGCACTGGGGAGTGTCCGTTTGCGCGATTGCGATTACGATTGTCTACATCTGGTATGCAAACGGAAATTATCAGACGATGTGGTATACGCAGCAGTACGATATGGCTTATTTTCAGACCATGGTGACGCAGATCAAAAGTGCGGAGGGCTATCGCGACGGGCTGCCGCTTGCGGTGATCGGCGACCGGCTTGCGGATGAAAGCCATATGAGAAACAGCATGTATGAGGCGGAATTTTCGATGGGAGGCCGGATGGAGTCGAACGTCAACAGCTACGCCAGGTGGCATATTATGATTCAGTACCTGGGATATAACCCGCAGTTCCTCTTTGCGGCGGAGACGGAGGAGATCGCAAAATGGCCGGAAGTGCAGGAGATGGCGGAATACCCGGAGAACGGATCCATCCGCATTGTCAATGACGTGATTGTGATAAAGCTGTCGGAGCGGGAGGATGAGGTAAAATAGCCGGGTATGTTGCAGAATGACAGGGAAAAGGAGCGAATGACAAATGACGGAAAAAACAGGAAAAACAGAACACGCGACCCGCAATTCCAGCTTCGAGCTGCTTCGTATCTTAGCGCTGGTGCTGATCTTCTGGATGCACGGCAGCAGCAGCTACTCGAATAATGAGCTCAGCGCCTGGCTCTGTATCGCGATCAGCACGGTCGGAAATATCGGCGTCTCCCTTTTTATCCTGATTTCCGGCTGGTTCGGGATCCGGCTGAATGTAAAAAAGATGATAAAGCTGGATCTGATGCTGATATTTTACTGCTGGATCGGACTGGCGCTGCAGTACGTCTGGGGAACGGCGGGGCTTTTGGACGGGAGCCAGAAGCTCGCCTATATCCTGCCGGTCATCGGACGGTTTTCCTGGTATTTTACCTGTTACTTCGCGCTGGCGTTTTTAAGTCCGTTTATCAATGAGATGACGGAGAAACTGACAAAAGAGCGTTACTTCGCGCTGATCGTCACGATGCTGGTCATTTTTTCCGGCATTACGACGTTTTTCTTTTTTGACATCACGCAGGACGGCGGAAAAGGGATCGTCAATATGATCCTGCTCTACCTGATCGGGCGCTATCTGCGGATGTATCACGAGAATCATGCTTTTTCGACAGGGCGGCTGCTTGTGGTATTTGCGGGAACTTCACTTGTAAATTTTGCGTTAAACGGCGGCCTGTACCTGGCGACAGGCACGGTACAGAACCGGTTTGCCAGGGACAATACGCTCTTTACGATCGCGGAGGCGGTCTGCATCTTTCTGGTGTTCCGGAACCTGCATTTTGAGAACCGGCTGATCAACCGGATCGCCGGGATGGTCCCGGCGGTGTTTATCATGGAATGGACGCTTCGGACGGTGATCACAACGTACCTGTTCGATTATCTGGCATGGCGGGAGAGCAGCTGGCACGAGCTGATCCTGCTCGGAACGTCGATCCTGCTGGTCATAATGGGCAGTGCGATCGAGGCGCTGCGCAGGCTGCTGCTCGGCAGAGCGGAGGATACGATTGCGGAGGCGGAGAGCCGTATCATGGATAACGTCTTACAGCGCGTCAGGAACCACGCACAGAAGAAATAGCAGTTCATGGGGAGGGAAAGACCGACGGACTGCAGGAACAGGCGGCAGGGAGAAGAGGAATGAGCGACTGGGGGAAAAAGTTTGATAAAAGTACGTTAGAGCGCGGGAAAAATTATTGCGCCAAAAACCGTGTGGACGGGTTAAAAGAGACGGACGGAATCTGGACGGGGGCCGTCCTCGGGCGCGAGCGTTATGAGATAACGGTCCGGGGATACGGAAGCGACTCCCTTCGGATGAGCTGCCGGTGCCCGGTGGCGCGGAGCGGAAGATGCTGCGAGCACATGGCGGCGGTTCTTTGGGCGATCGATGCTGCAAAGTATAGCGATCACGAAAAAACGGAGTCTTTTGAAGCGGATCTGATGGCGCAATGGGTAAAATATGATGAGGAGCTGCGCCGTGCGGAGCGGGAGAAGGAAGCCGGCGGGCCGGCCTCGCAGGCGAAAGCAGAAGACAGCGGACCGCAGACTAAGCCGAGGCGGAAACGCCGGACAAAGCAGGAGATGGAAGAGGCGCGCCGGGAAGCGGAGGAGGCGGTAAAGCAGGCAGAAGAGCTGTGCCGCCAGGAGGAGGCCCGTCGTCAGGAGGCACAGGAAAAGCGCCTTGCCAGGGAAGCGCGCAAAGCGGAGAGGAGCAGACGGGAAGCGGAGCAGAAGGCATCAGCGGACGCGGCGCGTCTGGCACAGCTGCAGCGGGCGGCTGCGGAGGAGGCACGAAGGGAAGAGATTCGCAGACAAAAGGAAGAGGAAGCAAAGCGCCGTGCCGAAAAACGTGCATGGGAGCAGGCGGAGGCAAAGCGTCTGGCAGAGCAGCGTGAGAAGGAGCGCAGAAAAGAAGAGCGGGCCAGGAAGGCGGCGGAGCGGAGGCAGCAGGAAGAAGAACGCCTGCGAAAAGAAGAGGAAGCACGCCGTCAGGAGGAGGAATGGCAGCGGCAGCAAAAGGAAGCGCAGCAACGGCGTCAGGAACAGGAGAACAGAACGCTGGAGAATCGGAAGCTACGGCAGACCGAATATGAGCTTCTCGGGACAGCCTGGGCAAAAGAGCCGGAGGAGGATGGGACAAACGCGGATGAACAGTTAGCGGCGCTGGAGCGGTACACTTATTTTGACGGACAGGCGATCCGCGCTTCCGTTAAAGTCTCAAAAGCCCGGATGAAAGAGGCGGAAGCGGCGATTGCAAAGGGAGATGTGACGCTAAGTGAGATCTCGTCCGGATACAGCCGTATCGACGGAGAACCGGGCGGACAGGCGACCGCGGTCGGTAAGATCGGAAAGACAGAATTTGGGATTTCGGTCGTCTTTTCACGCCGGTCAGTCCTCGGCCTGGAGTGCGGCTGTCCGAAGTGCAGAAAATATTCGTATTATTCCTGGAATACGTCGAAAACAGACTGCGCCTATGCGGCTGCGGCGCTGAAGCTGACGGAAGAATATCTGGCCTCGCACAATATCGGCGATGCGACGGACCGGTATGGCAGCGCGCTGCTCTCGATCTACAGAGACAGGCGGGAAAACCGTATCATGTCGGATGCGGCGGAGAAGAAAGAAAGCCTTACACTGATCCCGCGCCTGATCAAAAAAGACGACGGGCTTACGGTCTCGTTTAAGGTTGGCTCCAAAAAATTGTATGTGGTGAAAAATCTTACGGCATTCTGCGAAAACGTGAAGAACTCGGCGACCGATACCTATGGTTCCTCCACGCAGATCAACCATAATCCGGACAATTTTACGGAGAAGGGCAGGGACTGGATCCGCTTTATCAGCCGGATTGTGCGCGAGGAGGAAGAGTTTTTGGAGAGGCTGGCAGAGTCGCGTTATTACTACTACAAGACGAAGACGGATGTAGGAAGTGAGCTGAATCTGTTCGGCTGGAGACTGGATGAATTTTACGGGCAGCTGGGAACGGATACGGTCGAATATGAGGATCGGAGCGGCCGGGAAAAAGAAAAGGACACGCTCGTGGCGGTCAGCCGCAACCCGAAGGTGACGATTGAGATTGCGGAGGATAAGCAGGAAGGGCAGCAGGGGGAGTTTCATGGAATTCGTGTGAGCGGATCCCTGCCGGAGCTCTATGAGGGGACGGATACGGCGTATTATATTGAGACGGGATCGCTCTGCCGTGTGGAGAAGGATTTTCTCGCGCAGGCGGAGCCTCTCGCACGGCTTGCAAACGGAAAGCAGTTCCGCTTTTCCGTGGGAAGAAACCACATGTCAGAGTTTTATTACCGCGTTCTGCCGGGACTCCGTGAGATTGCGGTGATAAAAGAAAAGGATACAGGGCGGATTCATGCGCATCTTCTGCCGGAGGTCCGGTTTGCGTTTTACCTGGATGCGGAGGAAGGAAACGCTTTCTGCCAGATCTATTCCCGCTACGGCGACCGGGAATATAACGTGCTGGATGTGCTGCGGGAGGAGGAAGACCTGACGGCGGAACCCATAGAACCGTTTCGGGATGGCCCGCAGGAGGAAGAGACGCTGTTCTTTACCATGAAGTGGTTCCCGGCGCTGGATCCCAGGCGGGAGCTTCTGCACTGCGACGGGGATGAGGACCTGATGTTCCGGCTGATGGAGAGTGGCGTGGGGGCGCTGATGGAGCTCGGGGAGGTGCGCTGCACGAAGCGTTTCCTGGGGTATCAGGCGGTGAAGCATGTCAGGGTATCGGTGGGCGTGTCGGTTTCCTCCGGACTTTTGGAGCTTGACATCGCCACGGAGGATGTGCCGGCGGCGGAGCTTCTGGAGATTCTGAACAGCTATCGGGCCAAAAAGAAGTATTACCGCTTAAAGGATGGATCGTTTGCCAGCCTGTCGGATGAATCGGTCGGGATGCTCTCGGAGCTGATGGACGCCGCGCATTTAAAGCCGAAGGAACTGATCAAAGGGAAGCTGCATCTGCCCATGTACCGCACGCTGTATCTGGATAAGCTGCTCGAAGAGCATGAGAGCGTTTACAGCAGCAGGGACGCCCATTTCCGGGAGATTATAAAAGGCTTTAAGACGGTGAAGGACGCGGATTTTGAGGAGCCGGAAAGCCTCTCGCGGATTCTGCGGAATTACCAGAAAAACGGGTATAAGTGGCTTCGGACGATTGAGAGCTGGCAGTTCGGCGGGATTCTGGCGGACGATATGGGACTCGGAAAGACGCTGCAGATCATCGCGGTTCTGCTGGCGGCGAAGGAGGAAGGACAGCAGGGGACGTCTCTTGTAGTCGCCCCGGCATCGCTGGTATACAACTGGAAGGATGAATTTGCGCGCTTTGCGCCGGGACTTACGGTCCTGCTGATTACGGGAACGCAGGAGGAGCGAAAGGAAAAGCTTGCGCAGTCCGGGGAAGCGGATGTTCTGGTGACCTCGTACGACCTGTTAAAACGCGACATCGCGCTATATGAAGAGAAGGAATTTTTATACGAGGTGATCGACGAGGCGCAGTATATCAAAAATCACACGACCGCGGCGGCAAAGACGGTGAAGGTGATCAGAAGCCGGACACGCTATGCGCTGACGGGAACGCCGATTGAGAACCGGTTGAGCGAGCTGTGGAGTATATTTGATTATCTGATGCCGGGATTTTTGTACGGATATGATGTGTTCCGCAAAGAGATCGAGACGCCTGTTGTTAAAAACGGGGATGAGACTGCAATACAGCGGCTACAGAAAATGGTCGCGCCGTTTATTCTGCGCCGGTTAAAGGGCGATGTGCTGCGCGATCTGCCGGAGAAGCTGGAGGAAGACCATTTCGTGCGGCTGGAGGAAGAGCAGCGGAAGCTCTATGACGGGCAGGTACTTCATATGCGGGAGAGTCTGGCGCGTCAGGACGCCTCGGAGTTCCAGAAGAACCGGATGCAGATTTTAGCGGAGCTGACCAGGCTGCGGCAGATCTGCTGCGACCCGTCGCTGTGCTTTGAGGATTATAAGAGCGGCTCGGCCAAGCTGGAGGCATGTGTGGAGCTGATAAAAAGCGCTGTGGACGGCGGGCACCGCATCCTGCTGTTTTCACAGTTTACGTCCATGCTGGAAATCATAGAGGAAAGACTGGACGGGGAAGAAATCGGCTGTTATATGATTACCGGTGCGACGAAGAAAGAAGACCGCCTGGAGCTGGTGAAGGCGTTCAATGAAGGAGATACGCCGGTTTTCCTGATTTCGCTAAAGGCGGGCGGCGTCGGGTTAAATCTCACCGGGGCGGATATCGTGATCCATTACGATCCGTGGTGGAATGTGGCAGCGCAGAATCAGGCGACGGACCGCGCGCACCGGATCGGGCAGACAAAACGGGTGACGGTCTATAAGCTGATCGCGAAGGGAACGATCGAGGAGAAGATCAAAAAGCTACAGGAGACGAAGCGGGATCTGGCGGAGCAGGTGATCGGAGGGGATCTCTCCGGCGCTGCCGGAATGAGCAGGGAAGAGCTGTTAGAGCTGCTGGAGGTGTAAGAATGCGAAATAAAAATATGGTGCAGGCGGCAGCGGTCTGTCTGTTTACGGCCGTCCTGCTGTGCGGCGTGTGGTTCGGCCTGTATCGAATGCCGGATACTGGCTGGGAGATAAGATTTATCTATGGGGAGTTTCATGAGAACCGTGACGGCGGGACGTCGCAGCTGTTCTATGCGAAGGAGGACGAGGCGTTTTCCGAGGAACAGTCTCTGATGCAGAATGTGTGGGAGATGGATCAGTCGGTGACGTTTGCGCTGCCGCGGTTTTCCTTTTCGGATATGAAGCTGCGGTTTGACCCGTTTATGAATGACAATGTGTTTTCTGTCTATGCGGTGGAAATCCGGCAGTCCGGTGAGCTGGTGGCGACAATGGACAGCAGAGAGTTTCATGGATATATAAAGCAGATGGAGCATTGTGAGTATGATGACAGAACCGGGCTTTATTTCCCGGAGTCGGAGGATCCGGTGCTGTATCTGGGGGATGGCTTTTATCAGCGGATTATTAATGTATGGAGAGGGAATCATCTCACGTATCAGAGACAGAACGGACTTGCCATCGGCATACTGCTGACCTTATACCTTACAGCAGCCCTGTTTTTCCTGTCGGGAAAGAACATATCCGGCTCGAAGCGGGCAGGGCGGAGCCGGTGGCCTTTGGCGGCAGCCTGCATACTGGTCATTCTTGGGGCGTCGCTTCTCTATGCGGTGCATTTTACGATGCAGCGCTTCGGAAATGTCCGGCTGGAGGAACTTTTTTTCCTGATGAATACAGCGCTGACCGGGACAAGCCTGTCTTCCTTTTATCCGTTATTTGCAGCGATCGCCGGGATCGTGGTTCTGGTTTCTCTGCTTGTCGCGCTGGGAGCGTCTGGGATGAGACGGACAGGGCGCATGCGGGCGTATGCCGTATGGACGGCTGCACTGGGGGTGCTTCTGACCGGATTTGCGGTATGGACGGCAGCTGATTTCTTTGACGTTGCTGCGTATTATACGTATATTACAGACAAATCTTCATTTTACGAGGAGCATTTTGTGGATGCGAGGGATACGGAACTGGTATTTCCAGAGCAGAAGCGCAACCTGATCTATATTTATCTGGAGTCCATGGAGATGACGTTTGCGGATGAGACGGCAGGGGGCGCGATGAAAGAAAACTATATCCCGGAGCTGACCCGGCTTGCGCAGGAGCATATTGATTTTTCGGCGTCTGACCGGTTAAACGGAGCGCACGCTGTATCCGGGACGACATTTACGACAGGAGGGATGGTCGCCCAGACGGCAGGGGTGCCGATCAATACGTCCATGATCAGCAGGAATACGGTCAATGGGGGCGCTGGAGCGGAAAGCCTGCTGCCGGGTGCGTGGACGCTGGGTGATATTTTGGCGCAGGAGGGATACCGGCAGGTGCTCATGATCGGCTCCGACGCAGACTTCGGCACAAGGCGTCAGTATTTTGAAGGACATGGAAACTATGAGATTCGTGACTATTATGCGGCGCTGCACGACGGTCAGATCCCAAAGGACTACTATGTCTGGTGGGGATATGAGGATGAATATCTGATCGAGTTTGCAAAGGATAAGATTTCAGAGCTGGCGGCGGAGGACGAGCCGTTCAATTTTACCATGCTTACTGTGGATACCCACTTTTCGGGCGGTTACTGGTGTGATTTATGTGAAAATAAGTACGAAATGCAGTACAGCAACGTGATCGCCTGTTCCAGCACGCAGATCGCATATTTTATCGACTGGATCATGCAGCAGGATTTTTATGATAACACCACGATTGTCTTATCCGGCGATCATCTGACGATGGATACCGAATATACGGACCGTATGCTGTACGGAACAAATTTTGACCGGAGGACCTATGTCAGCATCATCAATCCGGCGGATGGATGCGTGGATCCAGAGGTGGAACGCGGGTATACGACGCTGGATCTGTATCCGACGACACTGGCGGCGCTCGGCGTGCAGATTGAGGGCGACAGGCTCGGACTCGGGGTCAATCTGTTTTCAGATGCTCCGACGCTCTATGAGGAATACGGCGGCGCGTACTTAGACGCCGAGCTCTTAAAGAGGTCGGAGTTGTACGCGGATCAGCTGGTCTACGGGGAGGAGGGCGGCTCATAACCCCTGCCACCTCCTTCGGTACTCCGAGGCCGTGCACCCCTCCATCTTTTTAAACACTTTATTAAAATAACTCGCGTCATCAATGCCGCAGAGCCGCGCGATATCCTCGATGGAGGATGTGCTGTAGCGGAGCAGCTCTTTGGCATTGGTGATTTTTTTTGTCAGAAGGTACTGGATGATTGTTGTGCCGAATGTCTTTTTAAATTCCCGGGCAAGATAATACTTGCTGATATAAAATTCTTCCGCGAGGCGGTCTAAGGAGATCTGCTGCGCAAAATGCGCGTCCAGATACTGCTGGACGGACTTCAGCTTGCCGGACAGCGGGGACGCGCCGGCCTCGCGCGGATCCGTTTTGGCGCAGAGGATCGTTAAAATACTGACAATCTGCTGCGCGGTCAGAAGGTCGGTGTCATCCGCCGGCTCCTCGTTGGAGCGGATGATATTCCAGATGGCGGCGGTCAGCTCCGGGAGCTTCTGGGAGCGGAAATGCCAGTCGTGCTGCTCGCGGAAATAGCGGTAATACGCATCCGCCTGCGGTCCTGAAAAGTGGATCCAGAGAAGCTCCCAGGGGTCGTCGCCGCTGCTGATGTGCGTATACTGTCCCATGCAGTCCAGGAAAAACAAATCCCCTGCGCCCGCGGCTGCCGTGGTAAGGGCATGCGCTGCGGGGGAGGGATCCCGGTAGGAGACCTCGCCGCTCCCGGAGAGGACGATGAGAAACAGGTAGGAATTTAAGCCGCTCCGCATGCTTTTGTGCGGCTTTAAGCTGCGCAGACAGCCGGCCTCCTGCAGGTGGAAAAAATGCTCCCGGACAAAAGCGGAGGGGGTGTGGATGACGCGCCTGGTGTTTGTGACCTCGGAGGTCTTGTATTTTTCAAACAGAAGTTTTTCCATGAAACGCTCCTTTCGCGGTCAGGAAAATGGTGATAGCAATATAATACTATTTTTTGGCAAGATATTCAATTGTATCGGAAAGAAAATTGGATTATTCTTAACATCGGCATCCAATCTGGACAAGCAAAATAATTATAGAAATAACAGAAGGGTATGGTAGGATCATGAGTAAGAAGGCATTGATTACAGGTGTGACAGGGCAGGACGGAAGCTATCTTGCCGAGTTTTTATTAGAGAAGGGCTATGAGGTGCACGGGATGGTGCGCCGCTCCTCGACGGAGAAGCGGGAGCGCATCGACCATCTGAACGGAAATCCGGATTTTCATCTTCACTACGGGGATCTCGCGGATTCCATGAGCCTGGTGAAGATCATCGGGGCGGTGCGGCCGGACGAGATCTATAACCTGGCGGCGCAGTCCCACGTGCAGGTAAGCTTTGACGTGCCGGAATATACGGCGGATGTAGTGGCGACCGGTGTGCTGCGCGTGCTCGAGGCGGTGCGTGTCTGCGGGCTCGAGAAGACCTGCCGGATCTATCAGGCGTCCACCTCGGAGCTTTACGGAAAGGTGGAGGAGGTGCCGCAGCGCGAGACGACGCCGTTCCATCCGTACAGCCCCTATGCGGTGGCAAAGCAGTACGGCTTCTGGATCGTGAAGGAATACCGCGAGGCGTACGGCATGTTCTGCTGCTCGGGCATTCTGTTCAACCATGAGTCCGAGCGCCGCGGCGAGACCTTTGTGACGCGCAAGATTTCCCTTGCGGCGGCGCGGATCGCGCAGGGGATGCAGGAGAAGCTGTACCTCGGCAACCTTTCCTCGCTGCGCGACTGGGGTTATGCGAAGGATTATGTGGAGTGCATGTGGCTGATCCTACAGCACGATACGCCGGAGGACTATGTGATCGCGACCGGCGAGCAGCATTCCGTGCGCGAATTCTGTGAGCACGCGTTCCGCGAGGCCGGCATTGAGCTTGAATTCCGCGGCGAGGGCATGGAGGAGACCGGGATCAACAGGGCGACCGGCGAGGTGGTCATCGAGGTATCCCCGGAATTCTATCGGCCGACGGATGTCGTGAATCTGTGGGGAGATCCCTCCAAGGCGAAGAAGGAGCTTGGCTGGAATCCGACGAAGACGAGCTTTGAGGAGCTTGTAAAGCTGATGGTGCGGCACGATATGGAGCTGGTGAGCCGGGAGGGGTAAGGCGCCCTGTGCCAGCAGGGATGCGAGAAGATCTGAAGCGGCAGCCGGCCGGGACCGGTGACCTGACGGAAGGCCGGTAAATGCGGCCGGACGTGGGCCGGAACCGGGAATATGAAAACAGGGAGAATACGAATATGATGGAAAAAGATGCGAAAATTTATGTGGCGGGCCACCGCGGCATGGTGGGCTCCGCGATCATAAGACAGCTGGAGAAGGAAGGATATCACAATATCATCACGCGGACGCACAAGGAGCTGAACCTCTGCCGTCAGGACGAGGTCGAGAAATTCTTTGCGGAGGAAAAGCCGGACTATGTGTTCCTGGCGGCGGCAAAGGTCGGCGGTATCATGGCAAACAGCGGCGCGCTCGCGGATTTTATGTATGAAAATATGGTGCTGGAGATGAACGTGATCCATGAGGCGTGGAAAAACAACTGCAAAAAGCTGATGTTCCTCGGCTCCTCCTGCATTTACCCGCGCATGGCGCCGCAGCCGATGCCGGAGAGCTGCCTTCTGACAAGCGCGCTCGAGGAGACGAACGAGGCGTATGCGCTGGCAAAGATCAGCGGGTTAAAATACTGTGAATATTTAAACCGGCAGTACGGAACCGACTATATCTCGGTGATGCCGACCAACCTTTACGGGCCGAACGACAATTATCATCCGGAACACAGCCATGTGCTCCCGGCGCTGATCCGGCGTTTCCATGAGGCGAAGGAGTCCGGCGCGGCTTCCGTGACCTGCTGGGGAACCGGGACGCCGCTGCGGGAGTTTCTGTATGTGGACGATCTGGCGGACGCCTGCGTTTATCTGATGAATACGTACAGCGGGAATGAGACCGTAAACCTCGGCACGGGAAAAGAGCTGACGATTAAGGAGCTCACAGAGCTTGTGGCGGAGGTGATCGGTTATACGGGAGAAATCCTCTGGGATCCGTCCAAACCGGACGGCACGCCGAGAAAGCTTCTTGATGTGAGCAAGCTGACCGGCCTGGGCTGGACTTATAAGACAGAGCTTCGCGACGGGATCCGGCTGGCTTATGAGGACTTTCTGAACAATCCGATGCGCGCGGAGCGGTAAAACCATCTGCATGCCAATGCGCCGGCGGGCGGCAGACATTACGAGGGAGGAATTATGTATATCGTATTATTGTCAGGGGGATCGGGCAAGCGTCTGTGGCCGCTGTCCAATGACCTCTGTTCCAAGCAGTATATCAAGCTGATGAATCACGATGCGGATCCGGCGG
Organism: uncultured Roseburia sp.; assembly: GCA_947642555.1. Classification (GTDB taxonomy): domain Bacteria; phylum Bacillota; class Clostridia; order Lachnospirales; family Lachnospiraceae; genus Roseburia. Next base: position 99,374 of record CANRSX010000009.1, read on the forward strand.
AGACGGGGGAGAAATGTTCCATGCTCCAGCGCGTCTACGGTCAGCTGAAAGGCGCAGGGCTGGCGGAAAATACGATCGTCTGTGCGAGCAGTGCGCAGGTGGAGCTGATCGAGAGCCAGCTTGACAACGCGACGGAGGTGGCGGTGGAGCCGATGCGCCGGGATACCTTTCCCGCGGTGATGCTCTCCTGCGCGTACCTGCTGTCAAAAAAAGGCGCGTCGCCGGATGACGTGGTGGCGTTTCTGCCGGTGGATCCCTACACGACCGGGGCATTTTTCCGGTGCATCGCAAGACTGGGAGACTATATTCAGTCCACGGAGCAGACGATCGGCCTGCTCGGCGGCGTCCCCACCTACCCGTCGACAAAGTACGGCTATATCGTGCCGGAGAAGCCGGAAACCGGGGCATCCGCTGCCGGTGAAAATGTGGCAGGCAGCGAAACGCCCGCAGGAAATGCAGTGAGCGGGGCCGGCGAAACAGCGGCAGGCGATCTGCTCGGGGTGGCCGGGTTCCGCGAAAAACCGGACGAGGCGGCCGCGGAAAAGCTGGTGGCGGACGGCGCGCTGTGGAACTGCGGGGTCTTCTGCTTCCGCCTGTCCATGGCGTCGCAGTGGCTCGCGCCCTACGGCGTTCCCTGCGATTACGACACGATGGTCGCAGATTATGAAAAGCTTCCGAAGAAGAGTTTTGACTATGAGGTCTTAGAGCACTGGAAGCCGATCGTCGCGATCCGCTACGACGATATGTGGAAGGATCTGGGGACCTGGAACACGCTGACCGAGGAGATGCCGGAACACAGCATCGGCGACGTGACCTGGGATAGCACCTGCGAGAACAGCCATGCGATCAACGTGCTCGGCATCCCGCTGGTTGTCATGGGTGCAAAGGACATGGTGATCGCGGCGTCCCACGACGGGATCCTGGTGGCGGACAAGCACCAGAGCTCCTACATCAAGGACTGCCTGGCCGGTCTGGAGGATGCGTCACGGTATGAGGAGCGCCGCTGGGGGACGATCAAGACGATCGACAACGACGATGACGATGGGATCAAAAGCGTGACGCGGCGGATCAAGGTCATCGCGGGCCGCGAGATGCCGTGCCATATCCATGAGCGCCACACGGAGACGATCACCGTACTCTCCGGTATGGGCAAGTTAAATGTCGAGGGGACCGAGGTGGATCTGCTCGCCGGGTCGACCGTCAGTATCGCCGCCGGGAAGGCGCATTCACTGCGGGCGCTGGGGTCGGATCTGCGTCTGATCGAGGTGAGTATCGGCGATACCGGGGCGGATGAGGTTGTGAAATGAAGATAGAAACGCAGAAGACGGAGTTTGCAGAATATTTAAAACAGGAAGAGAAAAACGAGCTGGAGTACAGCGGCATTGAGGCGGACGATGAATCCACGGGAGAAGATACAGAGAGCGACGGGCCCTATGAGGTTCAGAATATCCGGGTCGCGCAGAAGATGATTACCGTCTACCAGATCGAGCACTGGATTTCTGCGAAAAACGGGACGAAGCTGGAGCTGTTTCCAGAATACCAGCGGAATCTGGTGTGGGATGATCAGCGGAAAAGCGCGCTGATCGAATCTCTGATGCTGCGGATTCCGATACCGGCGTTTTATCTGGATGAGGATAACGAAGGAAATAAAAGTGTGATTGACGGCATGCAGCGTCTGACCACCATTCATTCCTTTTTAAACAATGAATTTGCCCTGAAAAAACTGCAGTATCTGTCCGACTGTGAAAATAAATATTTTCGTGATTTGGAGCCGAAGCTTCGCGCCCGGATCGAGGACACGGAGCTCGCGGTAAATATACTGGATGAGAGATGCCCGCAGCCAGTGAAGTTTGACATATTTCGGAGATTAAATACAGGCGGGCTCCCGTTAAATGATCAGGAAATCAGAAATATTATGGCGCAGCCAGGAGTAAGGATTCTCCTTCGGGAAATGGCGTCCTGCGAAGAGTTTCTGTGTGCGACGAATGGCGGCGTAAAAGATATCCGCATGGGAGCGCAGGAACTGTGCCTGCGATATCTGACTATCCTGGGATACTATGACTGGGACAAAAGAGATTTCCGTGAGTACCGCGGTCTGAAGAAAATGATGGATCGGACGATTCTGGCACTGAATGATATGATAGAAGATGAGCGGAAAAGAATACTAATAACGTTCAGGCGGGTGATGTCCGACTGTTACAGGATTCTCGGGGAGAATTCTTTTTGCAAGCCAGGTCAGAAGAAAGTCAATAAATCCCTGTTTACCGGGTGGGCGGTTATTTTTACAAATCGCAGGCCGGATGCGGAAATAGAGGAAAAGAACATAGAACATCTCAGAGACGCATACCAGAGACGGCTTGAGTATGATACTGAGTTTTATAATGCGATCACGTCATCCACCGGAACGAGGAAGCATATTGTAATATCCATCAACCGGATTCGTGGATTGTGGGAGGAATATTTTGATACAATCGCTTGAACTAAAAAATTTTAAATGCTTTGACCAGTTAAAACTACAACTTGCGAAAATGAATATTCTGGCGGGAAGCAACGCTGCGGGAAAGTCCAGTGTCATACAGGCGCTGCTGCTTGCGGACGCAACCTCACGGGAAAAAGGAGATTCCGTTGACGCGACGGAGGCGTTAGGGGTAGCGGTTGGAAATCCAAGGGCTCTGATCGCGCAGAACCGGCAGGAGCTCGCAGAGGGGGATTTTTCCCTGCACGTCCGCCGGGGAGAGACGGAGGTTTCTTATATCTACCGTATTGACAGGCTCAACTCTTTAAAATTATCTTACACACAGACAAAGGATGTCCCGGGAGACAGGCTGTTTTATCTGAATGCGGAGCGGTTAGGGCCGCGCATTTCCTATCCGGCAGGCGAGGATGAGGGGATATTGCGGGATGGCTCCAATGCGGCCTATCTGATCGACCGCGCGGATCTTCAGCGGAGAGAAGTGCCGGACTGCCTGATGCTGGAGGAGGGGAAATCCAGATTTTCGATTCAGGTGGAGAACTGGATGAACCTGATTCTGGGGGACGTCAGCTTTTCGGTCAGCACGGATTATGTCAGAGCTGCCACGGATATCCGGTACGGAAACGGCCTGGCGGAAGAGCCGGTGCTTCCCACTATGACCGGATTCGGGATCAGCTATATTTTATCAGTGGTCACAGCAGGTTTGTGGTGTGCGTCGCTTCGAAATACGACTCTGATGATCGAAAATCCGGAGGCGCATCTGCACCCGGCAGCGCAGAGCAGGATGGGAAAGTTCCTGGAGCTTCTGACGGAGGCGGGAGTACAGCTGATCGTAGAGACCCACAGCGAACATATCATAGACGGGGCAAGGGTGCAGGCTGCGGTAATGAGACAGACCGATCAGATGCACATCTGGTTTTTTTCAAAGGAAGCAGATCGTATCCAGGTGGATCAGATTGACGTCAATGAATATGGCGAGCTGTCTGAGTGGCCAAAAGGATTTTTTGATCAGAAAGAGCAGGACCTGCGGGATTTGTTTTACATGAGGAGAACGCATGCAGATCACAAATAGCCTGGAAGAAAAAAGCTTTGCATATTCCGCCGAAAAAGAAACTATGGATGCGCGCAGGGATGAAATCGGCCGTCTGATGGAAATCGTATCCTATTGTCAGGAAGACGAGGTAGGAGAGCCGATACGGTATCATGATACATTGTGGGAAATCTGTGTGCAGGAAGGCGTTACCTTTACCGGGTGGCTGTTTAACCGGGAAGGGGCGGGCAGCGCGGATGACAGGCGAAGGCTTCTGGATGCGCTGAGTAAAAATGTGATGATTCCGATGGATGAAACGCCAGATACTGAGAAAGGTCTGACCGGCGTAAAAGCGGGATCAGAAGAGAATACGGCAGATCAGAAGACGATACGCGTCGCCCTCGGGGAATTCCCCTCCTGTGTGTCTGACAGGGAAGCGTATGTCAGGGCGCGCAGAAAGATCCTTTCCGGGATTCGGAATGTTACAGAATACGAGGCGTTTATGCATTCCTGTTTTATTGACAGCTGCTTTGCAGAAGGGATGCTCTCTGAGATGAAGCATATCCGGGATTTCCCGGACCGGACAGAGGAGATTACAAAGGCACTTGGGGTTTTAAATGACCATGCCGTCGAATTATACCGGCAGTATTCCGGGCATCTGGAGGAGGCGATGAACAGACTGTCCGTGCTGCTGCACAGGGAATGTGCGCCGGACCCGGCACATGCGGACAGGCTGATCTTTCCGTTCGTATACAGTGAGCAGCTGGAGGATAAGACTGTGGCAGTGATAAAAGATATCGAATGTTCTCCGCATCTGAAGCTCATGCATTCGGGATCCAATCTCAGAATTTATTTTTACTGGTGTGATGATAAAATCGGCGGAGGAGAAAAAGTGCTGGTGGGCAGGATCGGACGGCATCCATATAAAAAATCTTAAATTGTTTCACACTTTCGTAAAATAGGGGTGGATTTACGCGGGAAACTGCGTTATAATAGTAGGGTAGCCTGTTCTTCTTTTGTAAAGCGAAGTGCAGGACTATATTTTGAATATGATAATACGCAGTGCCGGTGGAGAGAACGGTAATGCGCAGTAGCCTGGAATGTCAGGTAAACGAGTGCGCTGCGGAAGTAGAAAGGAGAATGATGTATGGATGTGACGAATATCTCAGCATGTGAAAGACTTGTAATGAAAGTCATATGGGATTCTTCGGAGGATTTGGCGCTACAGGAGATTATGGGGGGTGTGAACTCAGAGAATAATAAGTGCTGGAAGCCGCAGACAGTTTCCACTTTCCTGACAAGACTGGTGAAGAAGGGCTTTTTATCTCTTTACCGCAAGGGCAGATACTGCTATTATCAGCCGCTTGTACAGAAGTCCGATTACTGGAAGGCCACGATGGAGGAGAATGCAAGATTTTTCACAAAGGGAGATATGAGCGAGATGGTGAACTGCATCTGCGATGACTTCCTCTCAAAGGAGGATCTTGACAAACTCAGGAAGAAGTTAAATGCGTCTGATTAGTCAGATCGTTTATGCACTGGTCAGCATGACGCTTACCGGAACACTGGCGCTCGGTGTATGGTGGACAGTCGTGAGAATCTGTGAAGGGAGGTACCCGGAGCTCGTGTACCTGATGTTGCGGATTGTCTGTCTCCTGTATCTGGTGCCAGTTGTTTATTTTCTGATGAGACTGACCGTGCATGACGGATACATACACAGAGAAGGCATACTCGGATGGGAGTTTATGCTTGCAGGGATAGAATGGCAGGTCGGTACGGTCATAGGTGTGGCATGGATGCTGTTTATGCTGTTCAATTTTGTCTCGATTCTTGTAAAAAGCAGGGACGAGAAGAGAAAGCTTCGGAGTGCGGGCACGCCTGAGGACGACCCGGCGGTGCTCGCGGAGTTTGAGCGCGTGGCAGCCAGGATGAGGATTCGCAGGAAGATCCGTGTGTATCGGAATTCCTGTCTCGGCAGTCCGGCGATCGGCGGGATCTGCTTCGTGAAGATCTACCTGCCATACGGGAACTTCACGCGGGAGGAGCTGTCGGTGGTCTTTCATCATGAGCTGGTACACTTCAGACAGCATGACCGGTTCTTTCACCTGATCAGCAGATTCGCCGGTATTCTGCTCGGCGCGGGATCGATTCCCGGCAGGCTCCCGGAGTTTCTGACCGAGTGGAGCGAGATCTGCTGTGACAGGCGCACGGTCGAAGCGCTCGACGGTGAGGTGGACGAGAGGCGTTATTTTGAGATAATTGTGAACATTATGGAAAAGATTTCTGGCCGGTACTGTGGGGAATTCGTATATTCTACGTTATATGAAAGTCACCTGAGACTGGAAAGGAGAATCGGATACATGATGGAGTACAGGAAGACAAAGCCGGTGGCGAAGGGAGCGGCAGCGCTCGCGGCGCTGGCGTTTATCACGATGAGCGTCTCTACGACATACGCGGCTGGCGTGCAGATTTCGGAGGTTCATGATTTCGTTTACGGGTATGCGGAGGAAACAACGGCGGATCCGCTGTCCATGGATGCTGATGCGGAGCTGACGGAGGTCTATCTGCCGGCGGAGGAGGACGACACCTACGACGAGGTCGTGTACGGCGAGGTAGAATTTGTGTACACGGAGGACGGAATCGCGCCGCTTTTAGATGCGAACGAGATGGCGTCCTTCAACTGGCCGGTGCTGCCGGGTCAGCGGTATATCTCGAAGAACTTCTATGTGAAGAGCGGGCAGAAGATTGTTATGTCATGTTCAACAATACCGGCGAGCAGCGTTTACTGGATCGGGATCATGGACAAGTGGAACAATGTCCGCTATGTGGAAGGGTCCGGTGCTCTTGGACATGAGTTCGCGATCAGCAGCTCGGGCGATTACTGTGTGCTGGTGCAGAACCGCAGCGACGTGAATATCACTGCAGGCGGAAGCTACTACTTCTATTAAGAGACGCAGCCGCGCCGGAATCGCAGAGCCTGCGGATTTGCCTGTACTAATCAACAAATTCCGACAAAGTTCGCCGGCTCAGTCGGTTATCATGCAATTGTAAGTTGTTGAGCTCATGGAGCCATCGGCGCATGTTACCGGTGAGACAATTTCCGCAGACAGCGGATGCGGCCTGTTACGCATCCGCTGTTCTTATGAGACAGCCGGCTTTGTATCGGATGACAGTCGATTATCTCAACGTAACCGTATTCGGTGCGGTGCTGAAGTCCAGCACCGTTTTTTTCTGCCCCAGAAGCTGCTCCTTTAAGGTCTTCGCGGGAAAATCCCCGTCCGTGATCTCAGAGGGCGCGTCCAGGAAGAACACAGAAGCCCCCGTCTTTTCATAAAATGCATCCGAGAACGACCAGTTTCCGTGATGCCCGGTCTGCACATAATCGCAGGCGATCGCGTCCGCGTACGTTTCCAGCAGAACAGCGTCCATATCGTATTTGATATCCGAGCAGAACAGCATGCTCTTCTCCGCTCCCGCGAGCTTAAACAGCAGCGAGGCGTTATTCTGATAATCTTTTTCCTCGCCGACCGTGGCGAGGACGGTCTCGTCCCAGGCATTGTACACGGTGAGCGTCAGGCCGCAGACCGTGATGACGTCGCCGCGCTTTAAGTGCGTGACCTCATCCGCCCCGTCCGTCAAAGCGTGATAAGTCTCCATCACCGTGACATCGTCATAGGGCTCTCCGGCCGATTCGATAAACTCATAGTCAAAGCCATTGTCATAGATCCGGCGGATCGTGATGCCGTCCGGTCTCGCGGCGATGGCGTTAAAGGCGCCCGCGTGATCCTGGTGCGGGTGCGAGATGATCCAGGCGTCCACGACATTGCCGTGGGAGGCGATCACCTTTCGGACCGCGGCCTCGTTTTCCGCCCAGCCCCCGTCCACGACGATCAGGCAGTTTTCCTTCGAGATCGTATAAAAGCTTCCCTGTCTGCCGCTTTCATCCGCGTACTGCGTGACGAGATACTCGGCGGAAAGATCCGGCAGATGACCGGTGGAATCCTTCTTTCCCTCCCGGTCGGCCACATAAACGCAGCCGGTGAAGGCCAGCGAGGCGGCGAGCAGGGCGCCTGCCCGGAATAACGGTTTTCGTGTCATAAGAATCTGTCCTTTCCCAAAATAAATGATGAGGATAGTCTATCACATCCGGGGCGGATTGTCATCCGGGAAGGGGAAAAAGGAGTTTTACTTTCCGGGGGGCTGTGTTACAATGGAATATATCGTGGACCGGTATCTGGAAGAGGCGGAAGCCGGTTATGGCGGTAATGCAGGCATAAATATTTGTTGCAAAAGCGATGATAAAACCGTACAATATAAACAGGGAAGTATGTATGCTGTAAAATGAGCCATACTGACAAAGGAGGTGTTTCTTATGGCAACTTCAAGCATCACGAAAAATTTTGTCATTTCGGGTAAGGAGCAGGTGGAGATGTTTGTCAATGCGATTGAAGAATCTGCCAAAAACCGTCCTGTCCGTACTCCTGTAGCTGTAAAATTTATAAAGGGTGAAAAGGAATTGCGGGAATTGATGAGATTTAGGGAAATGAAAGAAAAGGAGAAAATGAATGCTGATAAGTGATAAGTTTTACGCGGTCAACATTCGTGAGTATCTTGCATTAGGAGATGATCCTGAAGCCGGAGAGCCTGCGCTTGCGAAACTGCTCTCCGGATTTTCATGCCCGAAGAATCTGGATGTTGAACGATTTTTGAAAAAAAGCGCGATAGAGTTTACAAAAAAGAACCAGTCTGTTACATATGTGGTGCTTTCGGTAAAAGATGGCAGCCTGCTTGGGTATTTTACTCTTGCACTAAAGCCTTTGACGATCAGGGGCGAAACAGTAAGCAATACCACAAAAAAGAAGCTTTTGCGTGTCAGTGAACTGGATAAAGTGTCGGACACCTATACGATGGCTGCTTACCTGATTGCACAGCTTGGGAAAAATGATACGGGTGGCAGAGATAAGGAAATTACAGGAGAAGAACTGATAGAATTAGCCTGGATGGTAATTGAAGAAGTACAGTATATGTTTGGCGGAATGGTAACATTTTTAGAAGCGGAAAATGAGGAAAAGCTGTTATCGTTCTATCGGAGCAACCGTTTTTTACAGTTTGACACCAGACAGACTGCTTCAAACCTAGATGAGTCGCATGAGCTTGTACAGTTATTACGTTTGCTCTAGTTGAAATGAAAAAATATCAAAAAAGGAGAATATACATGAAGATAGCAATCGCAGGTACGGGATACGTCGGGCTGTCGAACGCCATACTGTTAGCGCAGCACCACGAGGTGTACGCGGTCGACCTGATCGCGGAGAAGGTCGCGATGATCAACGAGGGGAAATCCCCGCTGGTGGATCCGGAGATCGAGGAATATCTGGCCAGGGGCGGATTAACGCTCACCGCGACGTTAGACGGGGAGGCCGCATACCGGGAGGCGGAGTTTGTGATCATCTCCACGCCGACGAACTATGACCCGAAAAAGAATTATTTTGACACATCCTCAGTGGAGGCTGTCATCGAGACGGTGCGGCGGGTCAATCCGGCGGCCGTGATGGTGATCAAATCGACGATCCCGGTGGGCTACACGGAGTCGGTCTGTAAGAAATACGGCACGGATCAGATTCTCTTTTCACCGGAATTCCTGCGGGAGGGACAGGCGTTAAAGGACAACCTCTACCCGTCGAGGATCATCGTGGGATATCCGTCCGGCAATGAGAAGATGCATGCCGCGGCAAAGACCTTCGCCGGGCTGTTGGCGGAGGGCGCGATAAAAAAGGATATCCCGACGCTTCTGACGAATCTGACGGAGGCGGAGGCCGTCAAGCTCTTTGCGAACACCTACCTGGCGCTGCGCGTGTCCTTCTTCAATGAGCTGGACACCTTCGCGGAGATGAAAGGGCTTGACGCGAAGCAGATCATCGAGGGGATCGGGCTGGACCCGCGGATCGGGACGCACTACAACAATCCGTCCTTCGGGTACGGCGGTTACTGCCTGCCGAAGGACACGAAGCAGCTTTTGGCAAATTACAACGATGTGCCGAACAATATCATGGGGGCGATCGTGGAGGCGAATGCCACCAGGAAGGACTTTATCGCGGAGCAGATCTTAGAGCGCGCGCCGAAGACCGTGGGCGTTTACCGGCTGGCCATGAAGGCGAATTCGGATAACTACAGACAGAGTTCGATTCTCGGCGTGATGGAGCGTCTGCGTGCGAAGGGCGTGGAGCTGGTGATTTATGACCCGTCGCTGAAGGAGACGGTCTTTGACCGCATGGAAGTGATCCGGGATTTTGACGAATTCTGCGGCCGGAGCGATGTGATCGTGGCGAACCGTATGGATGACGCGTTAAACGGCGTGAGAGACAAGGTTTATACGAGAGATATTTACTACCGTGACTGATCAGTGGGGAGGCATGGATGGATACACATCGTTTTTTTGTGGAGCAGCTGCGGTTTCATCTGACAGAGAAAAAAAAGCTGGTGTTTGCCGGCTGGTTTTATGACGGCAGTACCAGGGATCACACCTTATCGGCCACGCTGGACGGCGAAGAGCTGCCGCTTGCGCTGACGGTCAATAAGGGGGCGCAGGTCCGGCAGAAATATATCCGGTGCGTCAACGAGATCGAGGAGGAGGTCGTCGGGATCATCAGCCTTCCGGACGACTGGAAGCGGCGTGGGAAGCTGCGGATCCGATCGACCTTCCGGGGAGAGCCGGGGAATACGTATACCGTTTCCGGAAAAAAACTCTGCGCGCTGGAGAAGTCTTTTCGTTATTATATCGAGAGCTGCCATCGCGAGGGGGCGGAGGTGACGGTGACCGGCTGGGCGCTGGCCGGGGAGCCTGTGGAAGCGCTGCTGGCGGACCGTGAAGGGAAGCCGTACGAGAAACAGGAGACGACGTACTATCACAGGCGGGATCTGCTGCCTGTCTTTCCCGAGGCGGATGCGAACGTGAAGCCGGGCTTTCAGGTGAAGGCTTTCGGGTGCGGCGATCTGCGTAAAACGCCGCTGCTGCGCCTTACCGCGGGGGATGCGGAGCATGCGGTGCGCCTGCGGAAATGGGACAACGGCAGCCTGCTGCAGCGCGTGGCGGGAAAAGCGGATGACGCGCTCCGGTACTTAAGCCGCAACGGGCTCTCCGCCACGTGGTATAAGGTTTTGGAAAAGCTTCGGAAAAAAGAGACGAACCCCTATGGAAAATGGCGGGAAAAATATCAGACGAAGCCGGAAGAGCTCGCGCGCCAGAGAGAGACGCACCTGCCGAAGGAGCCGCTGTTTTCGATCGCGGTGCCGCTTTATCGCACGGATCCGGGATACCTGCGGGAGCTGATCGCATCCGTGCAGGCGCAGACCTATGGGAACTGGCAGCTATGCCTGGCGGATGGCAGCGCGAGCAAGGCTAAAGCCTCGCTCGCGCGGAAGTCCGCCAGTGGGCAGACTTCCCACCGGAGATCAGAGGAAGAGAACGGCCCTTCGGATCCGTCCGCAATATTGACCGGCATCCTGGAGGAGTATGCGGCGTCGGACGCCCGGATCTGCTATGTGACCCTGCCGGAGAACCTGGGGATCTCGGGGAATACGAACGCTGCGATTTCGCTGGCGAAGGGAGATTTTCTCGTGCTGGCGGATCACGACGATGTGCTGGCGCCGGACGCGCTCTATGAGCTGGCTGCGGCGGTGAACCGGGAGCCGGAGGCGGACATGCTTTACACGGACGAGGACAAGGTGAGCATGGACGGGAAGAAATATTTTGAGCCGCATTTCAAGCCGGATTTTAACCTGGATCTGCTCTGCAGTGTGAACTATATCTGTCATCTGTTTGCGGTGCGCCGGGATGTGGCGGGGCGCGTGGGAGAATTCCGAAGGGAGTATGAGGGCGCGCAGGACCTCGATTATATCCTGCGGTGCAGCGAGTGCGCGAAAAAGATCGTACACGTGCCGAAGATCCTCTATCACTGGCGCAGCCATATGAATTCCACCGCGGCCAATCCGGAGAGCAAGCGGTATGCGTTTGAGGCCGGGAAATGTGCGATCGAGGATCACTACAGACGTCTTAAGATTCCGGCGCACGTCGAACACGGGGCGTTTTACGGGATGTACCGCACGGTCTATGAGTGGGAGGAGCAGCCGTTTGTGTCCGTGATCATCCCGAATAAGGATCACGCCGCGGATCTGAAAAAATGCCTGGATTCCATCTACGAAAAATCGGAGTACCGGAATTTTGAGTGCGTGATCGTGGAGAACAACAGTGTGGAGCCGGAGACCTTTGCGTATTATAAGGAGCTGGAGGCGGAGCATGAGAACCTGCGCGTCGCGTGGTATGAGGGCGGGTTTAACTTTTCAAAGCTCATCAACTTCGGAGCCGCGGCGGCGCGGGGAGACTATTTTCTGCTGCTGAATAACGACACGGAGCTGATCGACGGCAGCTGCATCGGGGAACTCTTAGGGTACTGTATGCGGGAGGATGTCGGCGCGGTGGGCGCGAAGCTGTTATATGAGGACGGCACGATCCAGCACGCGGGGGTGATTCTCGGCTTTGGCGGGACGGCGGGCCATGCGTTTCTCGGCAAAGCGCGCAATGACACCGGATATGCCGGCAGGATTCTCCTGGCGCAGGACTATTCCGCGGTGACCGCGGCCTGCATGATGACAAAGCGCAGCGTGTTTGAGGCGGTCGGCGGGATGACGGAGGAGCTGGCGGTGGCGTTTAACGACGTTGACTACTGTTTAAAGGTGCGGGAGTATGGGAAACTGGTGGTGTATGATCCGAATGCCGAGCTGTATCACTATGAGTCAAAATCGCGGGGGTATGAGGATTCGCCGGAGAAGGTGGAGCGCTTTAACGGGGAGACGGAGATTCTGTTAAAACGCTGGCGAACGGTCATTGAGGCGGGCGATCCCTGCTACAACAGGAATCTGACGCTGGATCATTCGGATTTTTCTCTGCGCAGGTAATATGAGTTCACGAAATGCCAGGGATTTGGAAGGGAAGAGGCGGAAGAATCCATATGATGAAGGTTTATATCTGTCCGACGTGCGGCTGGATGCGCGTGGTATCAAGACGCCGGGATGTGGAATGCTATAAGTGCAATGAAAAAGAGATGGTGCTGGCAAAACTGGATTTTTCCAAATTTGTGGCAATGTCAGAAGAGGAAAGAAAGGACTATTCCGATGGGTGGCTCTACATCCATCAGAAGAAAAAGCGTTGAGCATGAAGATTACGGTTCAGAAGATCAGAAAAGGGATACGTTATCTGAGGCATTACGGCTTTCGGGAGTTTGTCATCCGCCTGCAGGAGAAGATGGAGGCGGAGAACGTGCCGTATGAGCCGTGGTATGCGCGCCATGCCGTCACGGAGGATGCGCTGCGCCGCCAGAGGAAGACGGCCGCTGGATGGAAGGATGCGCCTCTGGTCAGCATTGTGGTGCCGCTCTATCACACGAAGGAGACATTTCTGCGGGAGCTGATCGCCTCGGTGCAGGCGCAGAGCTACGGCAGATGGGAGCTGTGTCTGGCGGACGCCTCGGGTGAAGGTGGCGAAGAGGGGCTTTCGACCGAACGGATCGCGCGGGAATACGCGGCGGCCGATCAGAGGATCGTGTACAGAAAACTTTCGGAAAACAGGGGGATTGCGGAGAATACCAACGCGGCCATCGGTTTTGCGACGGGGGACTGGATCGCGTTTATGGATCACGACGATCTGCTGGCGCCGGACGCGCTTTACGAGGCGGTCGCCCTGATGCGCCGCGGGCCAAAACGGGGAAGCGCGGTGGAGACGGCGGGCGGACTGTACGGCGCGCCGGGTACGGTGAGACCTTCCGGGGAAGCCGGCGCGCCCGGTACGGTGAGACCTTCCGGTGAGGCCGGTGCGCCGGGGACGGAATACGAGATGATTTACACGGATGAGGACAAGGTGGATCTGGACGGGAAGACGCATTTCCAGCCCCACTTAAAGCCGGATCTCAACATTGATCTGCTGCGGTCGAATAATTACATCACGCATTTCCTTCTGGTGAGCCGGCCGCTTCTCGCGCGCGTGGGGATGCTGCGGGCGGAGTATGACGGCGCGCAGGACTATGATTTTATCCTGCGCTGCGTGGAGCAGGCGTCCGCTGTAGGGCACGTCCCGCGGATCCTCTACCACTGGCGCTGCCACACGGATTCGACCTCGGAGAACCCGTTCAGCAAGCAGTATGCTGTGGACGCCGGACGGCGCGCGATAAAGGCGCATCTTGACCGGCTGGGCGTGGCCGGAGAGGTGACGGCAAATAAGGACATGGGCTTTTACACAGTGCGCTATGCGCACAGCGGCGAACCGCTGGTTTCCATTGTGATACCTACAAAAGACGAGACGGAATCGCTGGAAAAATGTCTGGAATCCATAGAAAAGTCCACGTACACGAATTATGAAGTGATTTTGGTAGAAAATAATAGTAAGCCGGAGACCTTTGCATATTACCGGAAGATCGCACCGCAGAATACGGCGGAGGACGGCAGGATGGAAGGGACGCTCCCCGGCGGGCAGCGCATCTGCGTCGCGGTGTGGAAGGAAGGCTTTCACTATTCAAAGCTGAATAATTTCGGCGTCTCCCATGCAAAGGGGGAGTATCTGGTGCTGCTAAACAACGACATCAGGATCCTCTCGCCGGACTGGATGGAGACGCTGCTCGGCGTCTGCGGGCGCAGGGAGGTCGGTGCGGCCGGCGTGAAGCTTTACTATCCGGACGATACGATCCAGCATGCCGGCATCGTCGTCGGCATCGGCGGGAATGCGCGCGGGATCGGCCAGAATATGTTTGCGGGCGAGCGGCGGGAGCGCAGCGGTTATCTGCACAAGGCGTCGCTGGCGATGGATTACAGCGCGGTGACCGCAGCGTTTATGATGGTAAAGCGCGAGGTCTACGAGCAGGCCGGAGGCTTTGCGGAGGGGCTTGCCGTGGCGTTTAACGATGTGGATTTCTGCTTAAAGGTCCGCGCGCTGGGGTATCTGATCGTTTATCAGCCGGGCGTGGAAGCGTATCATTACGAGTCAAAATCGCGCGGAAGCGAGGATTCGCCGGAAAAGGTGGCGCGTTTCCAGCGCGAGATCGAGTATATGCGCAGCCACTGGATCGGCATTTTAAAAAACGGGGATCCGTATTACAATCCGAATTTTTCGGCGGTTTACCCGAATTATTCACTGAGAGATAACAGTCAGCACGGATGAGGAGGTACAGATGGACAGCCGGCCGGAAGTGACGGTAATTATTCCGAATTATAACGGGAAGGAGCTGCTGAAGCGCTGCATCGCGTCGTTAGAACAGCAGACCTGCAGGGAGTTTGACGTGCTGGTGGTGGACAACGGCTCCACGGACGGGAGCGCCGGTGTGACCTCGGAGCGCCTTGCGCTGAATGTGCTGGCACTAAAGGAAAATACCGGGTTTTCCGGTGCGGTCAACGCGGGGATCCGGCGGACGGACACGCCGTACGTGATTCTGCTGAACAATGACACCGAGGCGGAACCGCGGTTTGTGGAGGAGCTGCTTGCGGGGATCCGGCGGTCGGAGCGCATCTTTTCCTGCGGAGCGCTGATGATTGACTACTACAACCGAAGTCTTGCGGACAACGCGGGCGATTTTTATACGGCGCCGGGGTGGGCGCTCACGCGGGGGAAGGGAAAGCCGGTTTCCCGCTATGGGAAGGAGTGCCGGATCTTTTCGAGTTGTGCCGGCGCGGCGATCTACCGGACGGATCAGGTGAAGGAGCTCGGGTATTTTGACGAGCTGCATTTTGCCTACCTGGAGGACGTGGATCTCGGCTACCGGGCGCAGCTTAAGGGCTTTCACAGCCGGTTTGTGCCGGGCGCGCGGGTATATCACGTCGGCAGCGCATCCACGGGATCGCGTTACAATGAAAAAAAGGTGTACCTGGCGGCGCGCAATACCATTTATGTGATCTATAAAAATATGCCGCTGATACAGATTCTTATCAATCTTCTGCCCATACTGTGCGGGATTCTGGTGAAAACACTGTTTTTCCTGCGAAAGGGGCTGGCCGGGGAATACCTGCGCGGGATCCGCGACGGGGTCTTAACCTGCCGGAAATGCCGCCGGGTAACATTCCGTTTGGGACGTCTGCTCTGGTATATCCGGGCGGAGGTTCAGCTGTGGACCGGCATTTTTCGCGTATTTCTGACCTGATAAGGCGCATTTGGAATAAAATAAAGAAATTATTAAGAAAATGTTACGGCTTTCTGTGAAAAAAAAGTTGTGCTTTTGTGTAAATTATTGTATGATTATTCCAATATGGTAGTTTACAGTTCATAAAAGGATAAATTATGATAAAGAATAATCAGCGGCATCTGAACAGGCTGCATGTACTGATTGACGCGGTTGTCGTGGTTGCGGCCTATATGTTTGCGTGGTGGCTGAAGTTTTCCAGCGGTATTCTGGATCATGAGCTCGGCGTTCTCCCGTTTGATTTTTATATGAGGGCGCTTATTGTCATTGTCCCGGTTTATATCCTTTTGTACTATGCGTTTAATCTGTACACGCCCAAGCGCGTGCAGGGAAGGCGGCTCGAGCTATCCAATATCGTCATGGCGAATACGGTAGGTCTGCTGCTTTTGTTTGCCGGTCTTTTTACCGTGGTTTCGTTTGATGAACAGTACCAGAACTTTTCCCGTGAGATGTTCTTTTATTTTTTTGTGGCGAACATCGTGCTCGAAGAGGCGGTCCGGCTTTTCATCCGTCGTATTCTGCGGACGATCCGTAAGAACGGCTATAATCTGAAGCATATTTTACTGGTGGGATATTCGAGGGCGGCGGAGCAGTATATTGACCGGATCCGGCAGAATCCGCAGTGGGGCTATAATGTCCGCGGGATCCTGGATGACAACATTGCGAGGGGGACAAGCTACCGCGGGATAAAGGTGATCGGCAGCATCGGGAATCTGGAGTATATTCTGCCCCAGAACAGCCTGGATGAGATCGCGATCACGCTGGGCCTGGAAGAGTATTATAAATTAGAAAAGATCGTGGCGGACTGCGAGAAGTCCGGCGTGCACACGAAGTTTATACCGGATTACGGAAATATTATTCCGACAAAGCCGTATACAGAGGATCTTCTGGGGCTTCCGGTGATCAATATCCGGTCAGTGCCGCTGACGAACACGTTCAACAGAATGGTCAAGCGGTGCATGGATATCGTGGGCTCGATCATCTGTATCGCGGTGTTTTCACCGGTGATGCTGATCACGGCGATCCTCGTGAAGACGACGTCGCCCGGCCCGCTGATTTTTAAGCAGGAGCGCGTCGGGATGCACAACCGGCCGTTTCGGATGTACAAGTTCCGGACCATGCAGGTGCAGACGAAGACCGAGGAGCAGAAGGGCTGGACGAAGCGGGATGACCCGCGGGTGACGCCGGTGGGAAAGGTGCTGCGAAAGATCAGTCTGGACGAGTTTCCGCAGCTGTTTAACGTGCTGAAGGGCGATATGAGCCTGGTGGGGCCCAGACCGGAGCGGCCGCAGTATGTGGAGAAGTTCCGGGAAGAGATCCCGCGGTATATGATCAAGCATCAGGTGCGTCCGGGCATGACCGGCTGGGCGCAGGTGAACGGCTATCGGGGGGACACCTCCATACGCAAAAGAATTGAGCATGATCTGTATTATATTGAAAACTGGACGCTGGGGCTGGATATCAAGATTCTGTTCCTGACCGTTTTCAAAGGATTTATCAATAAAAATGCATATTAGGAGAAAGTTCATGAGCAGGGAAGAAAGAGGAAGCAATCTGACGAAAAGGCAGCGCGCGGAAATGCGCAAACGAAAAAAGCGCAGAAAGATTATTCTGGTGGTGGTTGAGATTCTGGTACTGCTGATCCTTGCAGCGGTGCTGTATGTGGTCGTCAAATTTTCGCAGATTGAGAAGGACACATCGTTCCGCCCGGAGTCGATTTCGGTGAATGAGGGGATTTCACAGGAATCCCAGGAGATCATGGAGGATTATACCACGATCGCGCTGTTCGGACTGGACAACCGGTCGAACGGGAATCTCTCAAAGGGAAACAGCGACGTGATTATGATCGCAAGCATTGACAACAATACGCATGAAGTGAAGCTGGTATCCGTATACCGCGATTCTTATCTGAATATCGGAAACGATACATATAAGAAGTGTAACGCGGCGTATGCAAGCGGCGGTCCGGAGCAGGCGATTTCCATGCTGAATACGAATCTGGACTTAAATATCACGGATTATGTGACGGTTGATTTTAATGCGATTGTGGAGTGCGTCGACCTGCTCGGCGGCGTCGAGATGACGGTCACCGATGAGGAAGCGATTCTGATGATCGGCTATATGGATGAGATTAATAAGCTCACGAAGCGGAAGGAATCCGAGTATTCCGAGTATCTGCCGGGAGCCGGGACCTACAATATGGACGGCGTGCAGGCCTGCTCGTTTGCGCGGATCCGCTACACGACGGGGGATGACTACAAGCGTACGGAGCGCCAGAGGATGGTGCTGGCGGCTATGGTGCACAAGGCGCAGCGCTCGGACTTAAAGACGATCAACAGCTTAATCGACGAGGTGTTCGGGGATGTGAAGACCAGCTTTTCCAATGCGGAGCTGCTCGCACTTGCAGCGCAGGTGTTTAATTACAAGCTGGGCGATACCACAGGCTTCCCGTTTGAGAAGAATAACAAGATGCTCGGCTCAAAGGGCGATGTCGTCGTGCCGTGCGATTTGAAGTCAAATGTAGTACAGCTTCATGTTTTCCTGTACGGCGATACGGATTATGAGCCGACGGATACGGTGAAGAATAACAGTGAGAGGATTATTAACGATACCGGGTTTGTCCAGGGAGACGGGTTCTGATGAAGGTTGATATCATCATTCCGGTGTACCGGCCGGACGATACGTTTTGTCTGCTCCTGCAGGGTCTGCAGGAGCAGACCTTTCTTATTTATAAACTGATCCTTTTAAACACAGAGGAGCGGCTGTGGGAGGAGGCGAAGGCGCGTCTTCCGATCGAAGAGCATCTCGCAGCGCTGCCCTGTGAGGTCGTGATCCGCCATGTGAAGAAGGAGGAGTTCGACCACGGGGGGACGCGGATGTCCGGCGCAGCGCTGTCGGACGCGGATGTGATGGTGTTTATGACGCAGGACGCCGTGCCGGCGGACGCGCATCTCATAGAAGAGCTGTTAAGGCCCTTTGCATCTGGCGGGGATGTGACCGGGGGCGCGGCAGAGGCCGGAGCATCCGGGGATGTGACCGGGGGCGCGGCACCTGCCGGGGGCGTGGAATCCGGGGGGACCGTGGCGGTGGCCTACGCGCGCCAGCTGCCGAATGCGGATTGCAGTATTGTGGAATCCTATACCAGACAGTTTAATTATCCGGCGGCCGGGTGCAAAAAGAGCCGGGCGGATCTGGGGAGGCTTGGGATTAAGACCTATTTCTGCTCGGACGTCTGCGCGGCGTACCGGAGGGATCTCTTTTTTGCGCTGGGCGGATTTGAGTCGCCGGTGATTTTTAACGAGGATATGTTTTTTGCCGCAAAGGCGATACAGGCGGGCTATGCGGTGGAGTACGCGGCGGCGGCAAAGGTGATCCATTCCCACAATTATACGGCGGCGCAGCAGTTTCACCGCAATTTTGACCTGGCGGTATCGCAGGCGGACCACCCGGAGATTTTTGAGGGGGTCAGCTCCGAATCGGAAGGAATGCGGCTGGTCGTCAGCGCGATGCGGCATCTGTGCAGGATCGGGAAGCCCTGGCTGATCGTATCGCTGATCTGGCAGTGCGCGGGCAGATATGCAGGCTATTTTCTGGGAAAGCGTTACAGGAGGCTTGGCCGTAAGCAGATTTTAAGCTGTACGATGAGCCCGGATTACTGGAGACGGCGCTGGGAGAGTGAGGAGTAAGAATGGGGAATGTTTTATATCTTGTGATACCCTGTTACAACGAGCAGGAGGTGCTGCCGGAGACGGCGCGGCGCTTAAAGGAGAAGCTTGTGCAGTTAAGAGAAGCGGGGCGGATCGGCCGGGAAAGCCGGATCCTGTTTGTCAATGACGGATCAAAGGACGGTACCTGGCCGCTGATCATGAGTCTCTGCGCCGCGGATAAAGTGTATGCGGGGGTGAACCTGTCGCGGAACCGCGGGCATCAGAACGCGCTGCTGGCAGGAATTGCGACGGCTGTAGAGCATGCGGATATGATCATCTCGATGGACGCCGACCTGCAGGACGATATCGACGCGGCGGACCGGATGATTGCGGCGTTTCTTGAGGGGAACGACGTGGTGTACGGCGTGCGTTCCTCACGGAAGAAGGATACGTTTTTTAAGCGGAATACGGCGCAGTTTTTTTACCGGCTGATGAAGTTCCTGGGGGCGGAGATCGTGTACAACCACGCGGATTACCGGCTTTTAAGCAGGCGGGCAGCGAAGGCGCTTTTGTCGTTTGACGAGGTCAATCTGTTTCTGCGCGGCATGGTGCCCATGATCGGGTTTTCGAGCGCGACCGTGACGTATGAGCGGGGGGAGCGCTTTGCGGGTACGAGCAAATACCCGCTGGGAAAGATGCTTGCATTTGCGCTGGAGGGCGTGACGTCCTTATCGGTCCGCCCGATCCGCATGATCACCATGGGCGGCCTTCTGGTCTGCCTGGTCAGCCTGGCGATGCTGATCAAGGCGTTTGTGGATTATTTTACGGGAAATGTCGTGCGCGGCTGGACGAGTATGATTATCTCTGTCTGGGTGCTGGGCGGCCTGCAGCTGTTTGCGATCGGAATCATCGGGGAGTATATCGGAAAGACCTATATGGAGGCAAAGGGGCGTCCGAAGTATATCATCGAGTCGGTGCTGCTCTCGGAGGAGGACGATGCGGAGGGGAACGGTTCCGTGGAGGATGACCATGAAGGATAAGACAAAATTTCGGATTTTCTGGGCATTGATGTTTGCCGGAGCCCTTCTGGTGTTAAGCCAGAGAGGATATTCCGACGGGGACGATGCCTTTTTTTATCGGTATTCGCATGAGATGGGCTTTTTGGAATACTTAGGCTGGCGCTATGAGACCTGGGTGGGCAGAATGGGCGGAGAGGCGATGGTATATCTGACGTTCCGGCTGGGCCTCTGGTTCTGGCGCGTGGTAAACGCGCTGATGCTCGTGCTGCTGCCGATGGGGATCCTCCGCCTGGCGGCGCAGACGACAGGCGTGTTGTCAGGGGACGGTTCGACGGCGCAGACGACAGGCGTGTTGTCAGGGGACGGTTCGACGGCGCAGACGGCAGGCAGATGTGGGCCGGGCAAAGCTTACCGTGCAGCGGGACTTTCTGCCGCCGTGACCGCGGTGGCGGGGTATTTCCTCATGAATTTTATGACGCTCGGCTATGCGGCCGTGTGGGTCAACGGATCGATTTTTTATACCTGGTCCTTCACCTGCGGGGTGTGGGCGCTGGTGCCGTTCGCGGAGCTGGTATTCGCGGAGCCTGCCCGGAAGGCTTCCCCCGGGAGATTTCTGTATTCCATTCCCTGCGCGGCGCTTGCGGCGATGTCGGTGGAGCAGATGGGGGCGGTGCTGCTCGTTTTTGAGGTGCTGGCCGTGCTTTTTGTCTGGTGGAAGCGGCGCAGGGTAAAGCCCCTTTACCTGATCCAGACGGTCGTAACGCTGGCAGCCTTTGCGGTGCTCTTTCTCTCGCCCGGGAACGAGCTGCGCGTGGCGTCCGAAATCGCGCACTGGATGCCGGAGTATGAGACCATGGCCTTCGGGCAGCATCTGTTTATCACGCTGCACTGGATGATCTCTTCGTTTGCAAATGAGAATAGGCTGTTTCTCTGCGCGATCTGGATCGTGGGGGGAATCCTGCTGGTGCGAAGACGGATGGCAGGGACGCCGCAGGGGAATGACGGCGGCACCCCGGGCCGGGCTGATATAGCCGGGCAGACAGCCGGGACTGTGGCGGGGACGCCGCAGAGAGATGCGGGCCGGGCTGATATAGCCGGGCAGACAGCCGGGACTGTGGCGGGGAAGCTTCGCCCGGCAGACATGATTTTCCTGGGGAACGCAGCGGTATTCACAACAGCGGCCCTGCTGTCCTGCGCGGGCGTCACGCTGTTCTCGGATCTGGGAATGCAGTATATCGGGATCGCGAGCCGGATCGAGCAGGTGCCCTCACTTGCGAGTATGGATGGCAGAAGGCTGTTTGCAATGGGATGGTGGATTGCGGCGCTTCTGTTTACACTTGTCTTTTTGTGGCGAGTATCGGCGCGCAGGATCACCGTGTCGCTCGCATACCTCGCGGGGCTGGCAAGCGAGGCGATCCTGTTTTTTTCACCGACCATGTATGCGTCGGGTGCGCGGGTGTATTATCTGACGGATCTGCTTTTTTTGTATGTGATCCTGGCGTCCGGGCTTGAGATTCCGGAGAAGACATGGAGAGACAGGGCGTTTGGGATTGTGACGTTTCTCGGGATCTGCAATTTCGCGGTACAGGCGCGCGATTTTCTGGCGTGGATGTAAAAAATCATAATTTCTTGATAGTTTCGTCACAATTTTATCACAAATTCCGGTTAGACTCTTAGGCATAGAAAACAAAAGCAGATCAGAGAAAGGGGAATGCGTGATGGATCACAATTATTATAACAGCAATCAGTCTTCCGATCCTTTTTATTCTTATAACAATGGGAACGGACAAAGCGAAGAGGCGAATCCCGGCGGAATGGGGATGAATGGCGGCGGACAGCAGTTTTATCACAGCGCGGGAAGCGCACCGGAGAAAAAGGAAAAGAAAGAGCGTGTAAAAAAGGAGAGAAAGCCGGGCGGGTTCGGAATGAAGCTTGTGAAATGCGCGGCCTTAGCGCTGGTGTTCGGACTCGTCTCCGGCAGCGTGTTTGAGGGCGTGCACTATGTATCCCGGAGCCTGTCGGGAGAACAGCAGGCAGCGCAGGACATTCCCGCGGCGGGCAGTGTGCTCACACAGTCGGACGTCGACGGAAGGATTCAGCCGACCTCGGTCTCGGATACGTATGTCGGGACGGACGTCTCGGATATCGTGGATGCGACGATGCCTTCGATCGTATCGATTACAAACATAAGCGAAGCGGAATACAGAAGCTTCTGGGGGAATCAGCAGTACGAGAGTACCAGCGCGGGTTCCGGGATTATTGTGAGCCAGGATGACGGCTATCTCTATATCGTGACCAATAATCATGTGGTGAGCGGATCCAAAAGTCTTACCGTGACCTTTGTGGACGATGCGACGGCCAGCGCTGAGGTGAAGGGGACTGCGCCCGGTGCGGATCTGGCGGTAATCCGGGTGCCGCTCGAGACGATTGAGGAGGAGACAAAGGCCAAGATCAAGGTTGCCACGCTTGGCAATTCGGATGAGTTAAAGGTCGGGAACGGTTCGATCGCGATCGGAAATGCGTTAGGCTACGGGCAGTCCGTGACCACCGGGTGCATCAGCGCGTTAGGGCGCGAGGTGTCGGTGGCGGATCAGGAGAGCGGCACAAGCTACACGGCGGAGCTGATCCAGACCGAGGCCGCGATCAATCCGGGAAACAGCGGAGGCGCGCTGTTAAATGCGGCCGGTGAGGTCATCGGGATCAATTCGGTTAAATATTCAGATACCAAGGTGGAGGGAATCGGCTATGCGATCCCGATCAACACGGCGATGCCGATCATCGAGGATCTGATCACGAAGGATAAGGTGGACGCGTCGGAGAGCGCATATCTGGGGATCCGCGGTGTGGATGTGACCGGCGATGTGGTGGAGACGTACGGAATGCCGACGGGTATCTTTATCGCACAGGTGCTCGAGGGTACGGCGGCAGAGCAGGCAGGGATCAAGAAAGGCGATATCTTAACGGAATTTGACGGCAGAACCGTCCGGTCGATGGATGAACTGACGCAGCAGCTGCAGTATTACAAGGCCGGCGAGACCGTGGAGGTGACGGTACAGCGCGCAACGGAGGGCGAATACGCGGAGCAGAAGATCCAGGTGACGCTTGGCAGCAAGGTCGGGTGAGACAGATGTCCGGATCAGAAGGTGAAGATCTCAGAAAATGACAAAACAGGCGGGGAACGAAGGTTCCCGCCTGTTTTGCGCTTTTTGCATGTGGTTATAAGGTGTATTTATTTCTCCATCTTCCAGAAAAACGCCGAATAGGCCGGCAGTGTGCTCCCGCCGCCGAAATCATGCTCTTCTCCGGTGATCAGATCCACGGCCATGCCGCAGCCGGCGTCGAAATGAGCCGTATAATCCTCCGCGTCCGCGTTGATGGCCACCAGCACGCGCTCTGTGTCGCATTTTCGCTCGAAGATGCACTGCTTATTCGTCAGGACAACCGAGCGGAACGCGCCGTAATTTAATGCCTGCGAGTCCTTCTTCGCCGCGGCGAGCTTACTGATAAAGTCCGTGAGCTCATTCCATTCCGGTTCGTCGAAGCAGGCGCGCAGCGCCGGATCGCCCTCGGATTTGTTCGCCTTTGCGCCCCACTCGCTCCCGTAGTAGACGCACGGGATGCCCGGCATACCGAAGGCCACCGCGTAGATGAGCGGCAGATGCTTCTCATTCGAGAGAATGCTTGCCACCCTGGTCACATCGTGATTGTCCACAAAGGAGAGCAGATGCTTCCCCTTGTAGAGCGTCCAGTTTTCCGGTCCGAACTGCCGCAGCAGGGAGTGGTTGATCTCGAACATGTTCATGGAATTAAAGCTCGAGTGAAGCCCCTTATAGCACTCATAGTTCGTCACGGAATGCAGCATGGCGTCGTTCATCAGCTGGTTATAATCCCCGTGCAGCGTCTCGCCGACGAGGAAAAAGTCCTCCTTTAAGCTGTCACAGTAGCTTCTTAACCTGCGCACGAAATCGTGGTCCAGGCAGTAGGCCACGTCGAGCCGCAGCCCGTCGATGTCGAATTCCTCCACCCAGCCTTTGATGCAGGAGAAAATGTGCTGCACAACCTCCTCATTGCGCAGATTGATCTTTACCAGGTCATAGTTGCCCTCCCAGCCCTCGTACCACAGGCCGTCGTTGTAACCGGAGTTCCCGCCGAAATTCAGGAAAAACCAGTCCTTATACGGGGAACTCTCGCGGTTTTTCAACACATCCTGGAATGCCCAGAAGCCGTGGCCGACATGGTTGAACACGCCGTCTAACACGACGCGGATCCCCTCTTCGTGCAGCTTGTCGCAGATTCCGGCGAAGTCCTCATTGGTGCCCAGTCTGGTGTCGATCTTCCGGTAATCCCTGGTGTTGTAGCCGTGGGTATCGGACTCAAAGACCGGGGAAAAATAGATGGCGTTTGCGCCGAGCTTTTTTATGTGCGGGATCCATTCCTCCACCTTTAAAATGCGGTGTTCCTCCACCCCGTCGTTCTCAAAAGGGGCGCCGCAGAAACCGAGCGGATAGATCTGATAAAATACGCTTTCATAAGCCCACATGATATGTTCCTCCTGTCAGTAAATTTTGTCTGTATCATTATAACCCATTTCAATATCTCACGCAAGAAGTCCCTTCCGGCGCATGCCATCCGGCGGTCATTTTTTGCGGCTCATCTCACGTGATTTCTGCGTGCAGGCGCGCTGCGCCGTGATGACGGTGTCGCGGAATCCTCCGCGCTCTAAGGCGGCGACGGCCTCGATGGTCGTACCGCCCGGGGAGCAGACGGCATCCTTCAGCGCGCCGGGATGTTCGCCGGTTTTAAGGACCATTTTTGCCGCTCCATATACAGCCTGCGCGGCAAATTTATATGCCTGTGCGCGCGGCATACCCTCTGCGACGGCGGCGTCCGCCATGGCCTCAATCAGCAGATAGACGTAGGCCGGGGATGATCCGGAGACGCCGACCACAGTGTCGATCATGTGCTCGGGAACGATCTCGGACCTGCCGAAGCAGTTAAAAATCTGCTGTACCTGGGCAAGATCCCGCTCCGAGACCAGGGCGTTCGGGCAGAGCGCGCTCATCGCTTCCCCAACCAGAGCGGGGGTATTCGGCATTGCGCGTATCAGGCGGATACTTCTGCCGAACATCTCCTCAATGGAGGCGATTGTTTTTCCGGCGGCGACGGAAACGATGACGCAGCTGTTCCGAAGGTGCGGGACAATCTGCGGAATCACTTCCGAAAGCCGGTCCGGCTTGACCGCGAGGATCAGGATGTCGCTTCGTTCCGTGACCGTCTCATTCGACCGCGTCGTCTCGATGGAAAATCTGGTGCGGACTGCGTCTAAGGTTTCCTGTGAGTGTGCGCTGGCAATGATCTGGCTGGTATTCGCCAGGGAGGCGTCTAAGATGCCGCCGATCATGGCGCTCCCCATATTGCCGGCGCCGATAAAACCGATCATTTTGTCA
This sequence comes from uncultured Roseburia sp., assembly GCA_947642555.1. Taxonomy (GTDB): domain Bacteria; phylum Bacillota; class Clostridia; order Lachnospirales; family Lachnospiraceae; genus Roseburia. The sequence continues at coordinate 125,208 of CANRSX010000009.1, forward strand.
AACATGGTAAGGACCTGCCTTTCTTTTGTCAGAGCGGCGGAAAATGCGGGAACCGCCGCTGTTCTTACATGGTGCTGTCTGTTCTCAAGTATACCACAGATCTGCCGGGAAAGCAAAAGATAAAGAACAGAACAAAAGAACCACGCCGGACGGTGAGGGCCCGGACGTGGTTCTGTGAAATTCAGATATGTAAAAATATAAGAGCCGCTTAGAAATCGGTCAGGTCTGCTTTTCTCTTCTCGAGGAATGCGGTCATGCCCTCTTTCTTGTCGTTGGTGGAGCAGGTAACGCCGAACAGGTTCGCCTCCATCTCGACCGCGTTCTTAATGTCCATATCGTAACCGTTGTTGATCGCAGCCTTTGCGATGGATACCGCGTAGCTTCCCTTGGAGATAATCTTTGCCGCCATAGCCTTAGCGGTCGGCATCAGCTCCTCCGCCGGCACTACCTTGTTCACAAGGCCGATGCGGTAAGCTTCCTCTGCGTTGATATTGTCGCAGGTGAAGATCATCTCTTTTGCGCGTCCCATGCCGACTAAGCGGGCAAGTCTCTGCGTGCCGCCGAATCCCGGGATAATGCCGAGTCCGCACTCCGGCTGTCCGAAGATCGCGTTGTCCGATGCGATGCGGATATCGCAGGACATGGAGATCTCGCATCCGCCGCCGAGCGCGAAGCCGTTGACGGCCGCGATGGTCACCTGGCGCATATTCTGAAGCTTAAAGAACGGAACGCTCGCCTTCATGCCGAACGCTCTGGCTTCCGCCGCGGTGAAATTCACCATCTCGGCGATGTCCGCGCCCGCGACGAAGGACTTGAACGCATTGCCCTTCTTGTCCGGGCCGCCGGTTAAGATGACGACCTTCACGTCATCCATGGCCTCGATCTCGGTTAACGCCACGTTAAGCTCGTCCAGCGTCTCGCTGTTTAACGCGTTTAAGGCAGCCGGTCTTGCGATGGAAAGAACCGCGATCTGATCGGCGATCTCAAGTGTCAGATTGTTAAATTCGCTCATGATAAAACACCCTCCTGAAAAATTCTATAGAATCAGGGTAATGCTTTTGGAAGAGTTTGTCAATATATTTTGACGTTTTCATGTCCCGGGATCACCTGCGGCCAGCCAGGTTTCCGACTGCCGGATAAACGCGGGGATGTCGAGCAGCGGGTTGCCGAGCGTCTGGTGGATGAACAGGCCGTCGGAGAGCACCAGCAGCAGCCAGGCGAGATACTCCGGCGACGGCTCCCCCGTCCGTTCGGCAATCTTTTCCGTCAGGATGCGGGCGAATTCCTCATAGCGCGCCAGCAGCTTCTGGCGGATCTCCTCATCGCCCATCATGGCGTCGTAAAACAGGTGAAGCCGCATGCCAGCAGTGGAGACGTCGCGCTCGAGGACATACCGGATCAGCCGGTGCAGGGAGGTATCCTTTGTGGCGTCCTCGGTCCAGGCAAGCAGATCCCGGTACTGCTCGTCCAGATACCGGTCGGTGATGTCGAAGAGGATATCGTTTTTATTTTTATAATGATAATACAGGGTCCCCTTGGAGATTCCCGCGCAGGCGGCGATCTGGGCCAGGGAGATATCGGAGAGCTTTCTGGTCAGAAGAAGCTCCTCCGCTGCGTCAAGGATCAGCTCTTTTACATTGTCTTTTCTCGGTGCTGCCATGGCTTTTCCTCCGGAAATTCAGAAAATATAGTTACAGTATACGGTTTTCTGATATTTTTGTAAAGAAAGACCGGTTTACAAGTTTTCATTGACATATTTCTTTTCTCTCCGTATAATAATAGTACAAGACAGGCAACGGCGTGTGTCTGTCCAGGCGATGAGGCATAACAGCGTACCGGACAGCCTTGTTATGCGGAGCCTTCGAGAGGGGTTGTGCAGTGAAACCTCAAGCCGGAGTAGGCAGCAGCCGAAAGAAAATGCTCAGAGACCGTCCTGTATCATCAGGGCGGTTTTCTTTTTTACGGAGGATTCCTTATGGATGAATTACTGAGTTGTGCCGTTAGTGTATAATTATTATTGGCAGAACCGGAAACTACACCCATAAAAAGGGAAG
>CANRSX010000010.1 GCA_947642555.1 uncultured Roseburia sp.
CGGTGACACGTTCTGTGACTTCCTCGGTGACACGTTCTGTGACTTCCTCGGTGACACGTTCTGTGACTTCCTCGGTGACGCGTTCTGTAACTTCCTCGGTGACGCGTTCTGTGACTTCTTTCGTAACACGTTCCGTAATACGTTCTGAAACACGTTCCTCAGCCTCTTTTTCTGCCTCATCAATCAGCCTTTTCCATTTTTCGATTGTTTTTTCAAGCTCCAGCATATACCGCACTCCAATCTCTCTGCTGTTTTTCAGACGCACAATACCGGAATGGAGTTTTTCAAGCTCGGGATCCACGGCATTGCACTGGCTGGTGCGCCGGATATAGCGCAGCATATTTTTAAGCTCCATGCTCCCGCCGATCTCTCCATCCGTATAGAGAAATATTTTCCTCATACCGTCATTATACTCTATCCGGGGCATTTCTTCCACAACATTTTTTACCGTATAGATCATCCTGTTCCCGCCGAACGGATCGTAGGGAAGGATCCAGATACTCCACAGCTCCGGCAGCCGGTCATAGTCGACCGATGTCTCCAGGAGCTTTACATCCATCAGCGCCTGGTAATACCGGTTGCGCTTTGGAAGACTTCCCGTTTTGGTGTTATTAGGTTCGATGTCAAAGACACGCACGGTTTCCGCCTGTTCTTCCCGGATATTCACCTCGCTTGCCGAGACATCCAGGCGGATCCCGTGGTACTCCGTGTCAAGTCCGTTGATGGTTTTCTGGCAGTTGATGGTGAGGTTTTTTACTTTCAGTCCGGTCGCGCGCTCAATAATCATTTTCGCCATCGGGACGGCGGTTTCCGAATTCATCAGAGATTCCCCGAAGAGAAAATCATCGATGAGATCCATCTCCATCACGCTCTTTCTGTGCTTCATTAATTTGTTGTTTTGTGCCATAGGCTGATTCCTCCTGTAAAATGATTGACATAAGGACAGTTCGCGAAGTGCGTTGCCCAGTGTTTGTGCAGGACAGATCCGCAGGATGCGCATCCGCTGCTCTCGTATTTGGGAAAATGATAACAGGGCATATACATCTGAGAGATGTCTCCGCATCGGAGTCAGACGGACATACCAATATGCTCATTTGGCTCGTTGCTCGCGGGAATTAAGTGATTGCTGCAAATATGCTTATAGATGATCCCTGATATGTACTACAAATATAGCAAAATGTTTGATAAAAATCAATAGGGCAGATTGCACAAAGTTTATTCAATATATAATGCAATTGTAAATTATTTATGGTACAATACAGCAGAATACAGGGAAAGGATGAGATGACAGGATGAAGAAAAAAACGGGTGTGCGTGCAAAACTGATTTTTGTGATTATTCCGGTGGTATTGCTGCTGATTGCCTGCTTTTTCCTGATCAGCCGCAGAATGCTGATTGAGCGGGATCAGGAAAGGCTGGAAGCAGAGGCCAGCGCATATGCAAAGGACATTGAAAGCTGGGCGGACCGGATCATGGGAGAGCTGAAGGTTTTTGAGGACGCCATTAACCTGGGAACATTTGACACCGATGAAGAGATACTTGCGTTTCTGGAGACGTCTGTCGAGACTAACTCGGCATATCCGGCAGGGATTTACATGGGCGATGATTCCGGCGTTTATCTGGACGGCTCCGGCTGGGTTCCGGATGCGGACTGGGTTCTCACGGAGCGGGACTGGTATGTGGAGGGCTGCGGTCATGACGAGCTGGCCTTCGGGGAGCCCTATTACGATTCGAACACAGGCCAGGTCTGCGTCAGCGTATCTGTGCGGATGGATTACGAGAAGGCTGCCCGTGTGATGGCGGTGGACGTGTACCTGGATTATGTGGCGGATATGATGAGGGTGATTAAAATAGAAGAAAGCGGCCGGGCATTTCTGGTGACGGGAAGCAGGATGGTGATCGCCCACCCCGACGCGTCCATGATGGAGGTGGTGATCGGCCAGAGCGGCGATGCGCTCTATGACAACATCGGACGGGAGCTGGAGCGTGGCACCACAGGCCTTGTCAGCGTAAAGGGGGACGACGGCAGTTATCAGGTGTGCATTCTTCCGATTGAGCATACGGACTGGAAGCTGATTACATTCGTCCCGGATGCGGAAGTATTAAAGGATCTTCATCAGCTGGAACTTGCGATGGTTCTGATTGCCATGGCGGCGGCTGTTTTGCTGGTGGTTGTGATTCTTAGAATGATGAACCGGATTGTGAAACCGGTACAGCTGGTGACGGATACCCTGGCTGAGGTGGCGACAGGGGATTTTACCCGCAATCTGGAGATTAGCGGAAACGACGAGATTGCGGCGATGAGCGGCAATATGCAGATGTTCCTGGAAAAAATGCGCAATATGATAGCGGAAATCACTGACACGGCGAACTGGCTCAGCGAGCAGTCGAGGGAAAACGGCACGGTATCGGATACATTATCCGAATCCGCGGGATATCAGCAGCGGGCCATGAAAGAGATGGATACCATGGTTGAAAAGCTGTCGGATACCGTGGAACACTTTCACCGGCAGATGGAGCTGCTGTCTGCGGATATCCGTACCACCCACGAGGAGGGAACCAGCGCCGGAGCGATCATGCAGGAGACGGGGGCCGTCTCCCGTGACGGGCAGCAGGCCATGAGCCGGATCCGTGAGGGCATGGGCGCGGTGGAGCAGACGATGAGCGCACTGACGGAACAGATGCAGCAGACGTGGGATGCCATCGGGCGCATCAACAAAATGGTGGAACTGATTATGGATATCTCAGAGGAAACAAATCTGCTGGCCTTAAATGCGTCCATTGAAGCGGCCAGGGCCGGGGAAGCGGGCCGGGGCTTTGCGGTGGTTGCGGAACAGATTGGCAGCCTTGCGGCGAACAGCACGGCGGCTGCGGATGATATTTCGGGTGTGACGAAGAATATCAGGGATATGGTGTCCAAAGCGGTGGATTATACAAAGGAGAGCGCGGACAGAGTCAGGGAAAACGCCGCTTTGGTGGAGACGGCCGGCAGCACCTTTGACAGCGTGTTTGACCAGGTGCAGGAAACCGAGAAAATCGTAACCCATATGGTGGAGCTGATCGGACGTGTGGATCAGATGGCGTCGCAGATGGAAGGCCAGATGGAAGGCCAGCTTGCGGTATCGCAGGATATTTCGCAATCCGCCCGGACATTAGGGGAACACACCCATGTGGTGGCGGAGCAGAGCGGGAAGGCGGCAAAGAGCGCCAGGGCGCTCGAGGAACAGTCTGACCGGCTGATGACGGATATGAGACAGTTTCGGATATAGGAGGAAAACTATGAGTGAGATTTTATTTGTAACGGATTTTGTATGCCCGTTCTGTATCGTGGCGAAGGAGGCGCTTTTGGCGGCCATGGAGGAGACCGGGATCCACGCGGATATCCGGATTCAGCCGCTGGAGCTGACCGAGGAGCCGGGGGAGCGGGTGGACACGTATCACGATGAGCAGAGGAAGAGTCATTACGGCGTTCTGGAGGCTCCGGCAGAAGAGCTCGGACTTGATGTAAAGTTTCCGCCAAACGTAGTCCCACGCCCTTACACAAGGCTTGCGTTTGAGGGCTGGTATTTTGCGGAGGAAAAGGGCTGCGGCGGCCGTTATGCCGACCTTGTGTACCGCGCTTATTTTATCGACGAGAAGGATATCGGAGAACCGGATGTGCTGGCGGGACTGGCAAAAGCGGCCGGACTTGACCCGGAGGAATTTTTACAGGCGCTGAACGAGGGAACTTACACTGCCCGGGAGAAGGAAGCGGTGCGCTATTCCAAAGAAGTGCTGAAGGTGGAGGGCGTGCCGACGATCTATATCGACGGAAAGCAGGTGGAGCTTTCCGAATATTCGAAGGCGGAGATGGCGCGCATCCTGCGGGAACATGTGAAGTGAGACTGTGCGGGGAGTAAAGCGGGATGGCTACGATAAAAGAGATTGCAAAGGCGGCGGGCGTGTCCATCGGCACGGTGGACCGCGTGCTGCACAACCGCGGCATGGTAAACGCGCAGACGAAGGAGCGCATCGAGCGGGTCATGAAGGAGCTTGATTACCGGCCCAATCATGTGGCGCAGGGACTTGCCGTGCGAAAAAAGAAATTAAAAATCGGCTTTTTTATCCCGGAGACCAAAGGGCATCCCTTTTTTGCAAAGGTGCGGATGGCGGCGGAGCAGAAAGCGCGCGAGCTGGAGCAGTACGGCGTCTGCGTTGCTTTTTTTGACCTGGATACAACAGGGCGGGTGATCGCGCCGCCGGGGCTGGATGTAAAGGCTGCGTCTGAGGAGCAGGACGGATATGTGATGCTCGGGCTGGATACGCCCCTGGTGCGGAATTTTTTAAAAAAATCGGAACGTCGTAGGAAGCCGGTTATGTTTTACAACGCCTGTATTTCTGAAGCGGAATATATTGGCTATATCGGATGCAATTATGAGGATTCCGGAAGACTGGCGGCGGGGCTTGCTGCGCTTGCTGGCGGCGATGATGCCAGGGTGTGCATATTTTCAGAGGGAGGCGATTCGCCGATTGAAAGCTACCGGGAGCGCCTGCGGGGATTCTGCGAGGAGGTAAGGACACGCTATCCGGCGATGCGGATCCTTGATGTCCGCGCCATCGGTGAGGGACAGAAGGAAAATGAGACGGCGGTCCGGCAGCTGTTTCTGGATTTTCCGGATGTGAATCTGATCTATGTGATCAATCCGGCCGATTATGGAATCTGCCGGGAGATTGCCCGCGCCAATAAAGCGCGGCAGGTACGGATCATCACAAACGATCTTGTGGCGGAGCAGGAGGAGCTGATGCGCGCGGGCGTGATTTCCGCCACGATCTGCCAGGAACCGGAGAAGCAGGGGGAGCTTTCGCTGGAGCTCCTCTTCCGCTATCTCGCGTATGGGACGCTTCCGGAAAAGAAAACGTATTATACAAATCTAAGTATCCACATTGCACAAAATTCATGAAATTACTGAAAAAGGGATTGACAATTACGCGGATCCCTTTTTATAATAAAATCACCGTTAACGTACACGGAAACATATCGTGGAGATAAAATGCATAAGCTTCCGCAGATATTCCGGCATATTGCACAGATGCGTGCGGGATCCGTCGGCATATGTTCCCATGACGTATGGTTTTCGTGCGACAGATCAGAGAGAGGATGGAAAACATATGAGAGCGACAAAGGAATACCGCCTGTCCATGACGGATGAGGCGAAGAAGCTGGTGGATCAGCTGACGTTAGAGCAGAAGGTATGGCTGATGAGCGGAAATATTGATATCACCAAATTATCGATGGACCAGCCTGGAGAGATGGCGGCCGACATGACCAGCGAGGAGAACCACTACAATGTGGTGCCCTATGCGGCGGGCGGTATTGAGGAAGCCGGCCTGCCTCCCATGCTGTTTGCGGACGGCCCGCGCGGCGTGGTCTGCGGGAACGGACAGACGACCTGCTTTCCGGTATCAATGGCCAGGGGCGCAACCTTTGACCCGGAATTAGAGGAGCGGGTGGGACACTGTATCGGACGGGAAGTGCGCGCGTTTGGCGGAAATCTGTTTGCCGGGGTCTGCATCAACATGCCGTACAATCCGGGCTGGGGGCGCAGCCAGGAGACCTACGGCGAGGAGACGTATCAGATCGGACAGATGGGCGCGGCGCTGGTGCGCGGTGTGCAGGAGGAAGACGTCATGGCCTGCGTGAAGCATTTTGCATTTAACAATATGGAAAATGCGCGTTTTAAGTGCAGCGTGACCTGCGACCAGCGGACCGAGCAGGAGGTGTATCTGCCACATTTTAAGGACTGTATCGATGCGGGCGCGGCCAGCGTTATGAGCTCCTACAACCGCTACAATGGCGTGCACTGCGGCCACCACGGCTATCTGCTGCGCCAGGTGCTGAAAAAAGAGTGGGATTTTGACGGCTTTGTGATGTCCGACTTCTGCTGGGGCGTGCGGGATACCGTGGAAGCGGCGAACGGCGGGCAGGATATGGAGATGATGTGGACGAAGTACTTCGGCGACAACCTCGTGAAAGCGGTGCAGGACGGTTTTGTTCCGATGGAGTACATCGACGAGGCGGCGCTCCGCATCGTGCGGACGATTCTCGCGTTTGACAAAGGCCATAAAGAATACGATATGTCGGTGGTCGGCTGTGCGGATCACATTGCGGTCGCGAAGGAAGCCGCGGAGAAGAGTATCACCCTCCTGAAAAATGAGGGCGTGCTCCCGCTTCGGAGATCAGAAACGAAGAAGCTTGCGGTAATCGGAAAGCTTGCGGATAAACCGGCGATCGGGGATCAGGGCTCGAGCTGGGTGCGTCCGCCGTATGTCGTGACGCCGCTGGAGGGCTTACAGAAGGCGAATGATCAGTGTGAGGTGATCTTCGACGACGGGTCCGATATCGGGCGCGCGAAAAAAATCGCTTCAGAGGCTGATGCGGTCGTGTTTGTGGTCGGATATAACCATGATGACGAGGGCGAATTTATCTCGGAAAATGAGGCGGATAACTATATCGGCTCCCAGGGCGGCGACAGAAAAACCGGTCTTGGCCTTCACGCGGACGAGGTTGCGCTGGTGCAGCAGGCAGGTCCGGTCAACCAAAATTCTACGGTTGTCTTAATCGGCGGCAATATGATCATGATGACGGAATGGTATGACTGCGTGAACGCTGTGATCATGGCCTATTATCCCGGCATGGAGGGCGGCACCGTGCTCGCTGAGATCCTTTACGGCGATGTGAACCCGTCCGGAAAGCTGCCGTATGTCGTGCCGTATTCCGAGGAGGATCTTCCGCATGTAGACTGGGAGGCGACGGATCAGTATTACGAGTATTATCACGGGTATACGCGGCTGGAGAAAAACGGCGTGAAGCCGCTTGTCCCCTACGGCTACGGATTAAGCTATACGACATTTGAAATTACGGATCCGAAGGCAGTTGTGGACGGAGAGAATCTTGTGGTGACGGCGAAGGTGGCGAATACCGGCGCATCAGACGGCGACGAGGTTGTGCAGCTTTATGCTGGTTTTGAGCATTCGGCTGTGGATCGTCCGGTAAAGCAGCTGCGCGGATTTGCACGCGTGAGCGTGAAAGCCGGCGGGACGAAGGACGTTACGATCACGACACCGTTAGAGAAGCTGAAATGGTACAATCCGGTGTACCGCGAGTGGCAGCTTGAGCATATGGATTATACGATTTATGTCGGGTCAAGCGCAGCGGACGAGGATCTTGTGAAAACATCGATCCGGCTGTAGGAAGGGATTACCCGGCCCCGGGGCACTCTGCCCCGGGGTTTTAACCCGAAAGGGAATTTTCAGACCGAACACGTCTTCTATAGTCGAGCGGGGTCTCTCCGTATCGCTTCTCAAACAGCCGGTAGAAATGGCTGCGGTTGGAAAAACCCAGCTCATCAATAATGGCGGAGATGCTTCGCTCTGTGTCCGAAAGGAGCTGTCTGGCCTCCTCCAAATAGATCTCCTGACCATATTCCAGGATTGTTTTTCCCGTATATTTTTTCATAATCCGGTTCAGACATTCCCCGTTATAGTGCAGCTGAGTCGTCAGCTCTTCCCGGGTGCACCTGCCGTGGCTGGATTTCATGATATGGCACAGCTTGGAAAACAGGTATTCCTGGCTGTCGGATTCGGAGTGGATCCGGTTCATGCTAAACAGCGTCGGATCCGTCAGATGCTGCAGCAGCCGGGAGAAGGCTCCTTTGATAAAAAAGAGGGTGCCCGCGGCGGGTGAGGTCTGTACAAAGATCTGTAATCTCGCGCGGAAAAAAGAAAAGGTGACCGTTGAGGCGACGCTTTCCTGTGACGGCGTGATCGTCGGCGCTGACCGGATCAGCGTCACCATGTTCTCCCAGGCAGAGGAGACGGCGCGTCAGAGGATCGCGGTAAAGGAGCCGAAGCTCTGGAGTCCGGATTCCCCGCAACTGTATGACTGCGTTGTGAAGCTGTATGCAGAAGAGGAGCTGCTGGATGAGACAAAAGAGCATTTCGGTATCCGCAGCTTAAGTCTGGATGCGGAGCACGGACTTCGGATCAACGGCGAGCAGGTAAAGCTGCGGGGTACCTGTATCCATCATGACAACGGCGTCATCGGCGCCACGACTTTAGAGAAGGCGGAGGAACGGCGCTGCCGTCAGATGAAGGAGGCTGGGTTTAACAGTATCCGCAGCGCGCATCATCCCATGAGCAAAGCGATGCTCGACACCTGTGACAGATACGGCATGCTGGTGATGGATGAGCTCTCCGATATGTGGACGAACCACAAGAACCCGAATGATTTTGCGCTGCATTTCCTGGACTGTGTGGATACGGAGGTGGAGCGCATGGTGGCGAAGGATTACAACCACCCCAGCGTGATCCTCTATTCGGCGGGAAATGAGATCCCGGATCTTGGAACGCCGAGAGGCGCCCAGATCAACCGGCAGATCTGCAATCAGTTCCACGCGCTGGATCCGTCCCGTTATACGACAAACGCGATGAACGGTCTGATGACGCTCGGCCCGCGGATGGGTCAGGTGATTCAGGAGCTGATGAGCGCCGCACAGCAGCAGGCGTCACAGGCACAGGCCGCGGATGCAGCGGGAGACGGGAACGCGCGTGAGGAAGAGGGTGCGAGCGCGTTAAACGGAATGATGGCGCTGATGGTGGGCCCCCTGGCGGATGCCTTTGCCTGCCATCCGCTGATGACGGAGAGCCTGGAGGAATCCAGCCAGGCCATGGACATCACCGGGTTAAATTATCTGACCGGCCGCCATGTGCTGGAAAAAGAGCTTCATCCAAACAAGACGGTTGTAGGAACGGAAACCTTCCCGGCGGATATCGTGCGGCTTTGGAATATCGTAAAGCATCATGACCATGTGCTGGGCGATTATACCTGGACCGGCTACGATTACCTGGGCGAGGCCGGGTGCGGGATTTTCTATTACGACGGGACACAGAATTTTATGGGCAGATATCCGGACCGGACGGCTTACATCGGGGATATTGACCTGATCGGATACCGCAGGCCCATCAGCTACTTAAGGGAGATTGTGTACGGGCTGCGGAAGGATCCGTATATTGCGGTGGAGCGGGTAAACCGCTATGGCATGCAGCACTCGCAGACGGCCTGGATGTTAAAGGATAATATCGCCAGCTGGACCTGGCCTGGCTATGAAGGGAAACCGGTAAAGCTTGATATCTACAGCCCGGCGTCTGAGGTGGAGCTCTTCTTAAACGGTACCTCCCTGGGAAGGAAGCCGGCCGGCGAGGCAGAGGGATTTACGGCATCCTATGAACTGACCTATGAACCGGGAGAGCTGGTGGCGGTGAATTATGAAGACGGCGTCGAGACCGGGCGCTTCGCGTTAAAGACCGCCGCAGAGGACGTGCAGCTTTCCGTGGACTGCGGGGAGACGGCGCTGACGGCGGATGGGGAGGACCTCGCATTCCTCACGGTGAAGCTCGTGGATAACGCCGGAACGGAGAATCTCTTTGCGGAGCGGGAAGTGACGGTCACGGTGGAGGGCGCGGGAACCCTGCAGGGCTTCGGCAGCGCGGATCCCAGCGTGGCGGGAAGCTATGACGATATGACCTGGAAAACCTACGACGGATATGTGATGGCGGTGGTGCGCGCCGGATATGAGCCGGGAGAGATCACCGTGACCTTCACCGCCGGGGGCTGTGAGACGAAGCGGGTCGTGATCCCGGTGCATGCGGCGGAGTGATCCGGCTCTGACGGAAAGCAGAAATAAGGAGAACAGGGCATAAAAAACAGGAAACAGCTTGCAATGCTGTTTCCTGTTTCTTATACTTATTTATATGGAAGAATGAGTAGAACCGGGCGGATCACGAAAGGAGAAGAGCCTATGCGCTATCGGATGAACACGGACAATTATCACAATTTCGAGGTATATGAGATTAATAAGCTCGCGCCGCGCAGCTATTTTATCCCATATCCGGACAGGGAGCAGGCCGACGCCGTGACGGGGAGAGAGCGGCGCTACAAATCGTCAAAGATAGTATGTTTAAACGGGGAGTGGGATTTTAAATTTTATCCGAAGCCGACGCAGCTGCCGGTGATCATTGACACGGACACCATGCAGTTTGACAAAATCGATGTTCCGTCCTGCTGGCAGTTCCGCGGCTATGCGAAACCGTTTTATGTCAACACGCGCTATCAGTTTCCATATAATCCGCCGAAGATTCCGACCACGGAAAAGGTTGGGAAAACCTTCTGCCTGATGGGATCTGACTACGGATTGAAGCCGAGATGGCAGGATCCGGGCGAAGAGTACAATTTTATCGGCGTGTACCGCAAGCATTTTTCAGTCGCAGACACGAAAAAGAATTATGTACTCTCGTTCCTCGGCGTTGCGAGCTGCCTGGACCTCTATGTGAACGGAGCATTCGCGGGCTACTCCGAGGGCGCGCACAACACGGCGGAATTTGATATCACATCCCTGGTGACGGAAGGGGAAAATGAGCTGGTGGCGGTCGTACATCGCTGGTGCACCGGAACGTACTTAGAATGTCAGGATATGTTCCGCAACAACGGTATTTTCCGCGATGTGCTGCTTCGGATCAGCGATATGACTGATATCTGGGACATTGGTTTTCAGACGAAAAAGACGGACTGCGGCTATACCGCGGCGGTAAATTTGAAGCTGTTCGGGGACGACAGGGTTACCGTGACGCTCGAGGGACACGGGATCCGCGAGCAGCGGACCGTGATCGCGGCGCAGAAAAAGGCGACGGCGGAGTTTAAGAACCTTCCGGTACGGGAGTGGACGGCGGAGGAGCCGGCGCTTTATGATCTCTACTGTGAGACCGAGAGCTGCTGCGTGAAGCTTCGGGTCGGGTTTAAGCAGGTCATGATCCGGGATACGGTATTTTATCTGAACCAGAAAAAGCTGAAGCTTCACGGCGTGAACCATCATGACACCAGCTGTGAGAACGGCTATACCTTAACGCCGGAGGAGATCGAGCGCGACATGAAGCTCTGTAAGGAGTACAATATCGACACGGTGCGTACCTCCCATTACCCGCCGGATCCCTACCTGCTGGAGGTCTGCGACGAGCTCGGAATCTATGTGGTGGACGAGGCGGATCTGGAGACGCACGGCACTGTCTCGCAGCACATTCCGCCGAGCTACAACCTGATCAGCGACGATCCGAAGTGGGCCGGACATTATGTGGACCGCGTGCGCAGACTTTACCAGCGGGATAAATTACATGTGTCAGTAATCATGTGGAGCCTTGGAAACGAGGCGGGCGGCGTGTACAATACAGACCGGATGTACCATTATCTGAAAAAGCACACTCAGCTGCCGGTGCATTATGAGAGCGCGGTTCACACGAAGCGCAAAGCCTATGACGTGGCCAGCGAGATGTATCCGCCGGTGAGCCAGGTGCACGAGATCGGGGAAAAGACCTGGAAGGTAAAGGAGATGTGCGACCGGCCGTATTTTCTGTGCGAGTATGTGCATGCGATGGGCGTGGGCCCTGGTGACGCGGAGAGCTACTGGAAAGAGATCTATGCGCACGACAGCCTGATGGGCGGCTGCGTCTGGGAGATGGTGGATCACGCCGTGCTGCACCCGGACGGCAGCTACACCTACGGCGGCGATCACGGCGAGTGGGAGCATGACGGCAATTTCTGTGTGGACGGCATTTTTTACCCGGACCGCACGCCGTCCACCGGTGCAAGGCTCATGAAATATATTTACCGCCCGATCCGCGTCCGCTGCCTGGGAGAGGACCGGTTTGAGATTTTTAACACGCGGGCCTTTACGGAAGGGTACCGCTATCGTCTCGACTGTACGTGGAGCGACGGGACAAAAATGACGCTTGTGCCGAAGGCCGGGCCGCTGTCAAAGGAAGAGGTGACGATTCCCACAAAGGAGAAACGGCAGGCCGCCCGGGAAGCCGGAACGGATCTCTGGCTGACCATCGCAACGGTCGACACGGTGACAGAGCAGGAGGTCGCAAAAGAGCAGCTGATCTTAGAGGAGCATATCGCGGCAGCGCCGCAGGACGCCGGCAGCGTCGGACTGGACGAGACGTTTGTCGTAAAAAATGGCAGGCCGGAGATGAAGCTCGCGGAAGGCCGTATGGAAACGCCGGAGAACTACACGATCCTGTTCCGTGCGCCGACAGACAATGACTGCGGCATGGTGGGTCACAGTGCCGTGGATGGTTTTCTGGATCAGAAGGAGGAGGTGCTCTCTGTAGAGCGGGAGGAGAAACGCATCGCGGTGACGACGCGGATCACCTGCAAAAAGGGCGTGTTTCTCTGTACGGATCTCTACGAGGGCAGCGCAGAAGGGATTGTGGTGACAAGCCGCCTGCACTGCGAGAAAGGGAAGGGCGATCTGCCGCGCTTCGGAAAGGCGTTCCGCCTGGATGCGGATTTCACCGATGTCTGCTACCTGGGAAGAAACGGGGAATCCTATGCGGATATGAAGGATCATACGCAGATGGAGGAGATCTCCTGCCCGGTATCCGATCTGACGGAGCCGAATATCCGCCCGCAGGAGAGCGGCAACCGCATGGACTGCCGGTGGGTATCCGTCGGCAACGGAACGCAGAAGATTACCTTTACGGCGGCGGGCCGGGCCTTTGAGCTGGGGGTCAAGCCTTACAGCGATAAAAAGCTTCTCGATATGAAGCACCGCGAGGACGAGGTGGTGACCGGCACCTATGTGACGCTCTCCGCGTTTCAGATGGGGATCGGGACCGGGAGCTGCGGGCCGAAGACCAGGCCGGAATACTGCTATAGCATGAATGCGGATTACGAGCTGAGGTTTGTGATCCGGGTGGAGGAGGACACAGATGGAAAAAATCGAACAGTTTCTTGAGATGGTAAAGGAATCGGACAACATCGTCTTCTTCGGGGGCGCCGGGGTCTCCACGGAGAGCGGCATTCCGGATTTCCGGAGCGTGGACGGTCTCTACAATCAGAAATACGACTATCCGCCGGAGACGATCTTAAGCCATACCTTTTATATGAGGAACACGGAGGAATTCTACCGGTTTTACCGGGATAAAATGCTCTGTCTTACCGCGCAGCCGAACATTACCCATCAGAAGCTCGCGGCGTTGGAGGCAGCCGGGAAGGTGAAGGCCGTGATCACGCAGAACATCGACGGCCTGCATCAGATGGCGGGCAGCAAAAAGGTCCTAGAGCTTCACGGCAGCGTGCACCGGAATTACTGTCAGAAGTGTGGAAAGGGTTTTGATGCAGAATATATCCTGAATTCTGACACAAAAGTACCGCTGTGCGATCAGTGCGGCGGCGGAATTAAACCGGACGTCGTGCTCTATGAGGAGGGGCTTGACAATCAGACCATGCAGGAGTCCGTGTTTTATATCAGCCAGGCGGATGTGCTGATCATCGGCGGGACCTCCTTAGCGGTATACCCGGCGGCGGGGCTGATCGATTATTACCGCGGCCATAAGCTGGTGCTGATCAATAAGTCGACGACGCCCATGGATCACCGCGCCGACCTGCTGATCCAGGCGGGCCTGGGGGAGGTATTCGGGCGGATTGCGCTGTAGGGAAAGACTGTCATGAAAGGAAGCAGGTTATTTCAGATATTGTACTGTCTCATTGAGCGCGACGGGGTCACGGCGCCCGAGCTGGCGGAGCGGCTGGAGGTATCCGTGCGGACGATTTACCGGGATATCGATGCGCTGAGCGCGGCCGGGATCCCGGTCTGGGCGGAGAGCGGGCGCGGCGGAGGAATCCGGCTGCTGGAACGTCCGTGTGGACAGGAAAACGGAGGAATCGGGGAGTTTTCGGAAGCGATCAGCCGCGTGATATTCTCAGAAGAGGAAAAAGAGATCATCCTGGAGGCGCTGTCCGGACTGTCTGCGCTTGGGAATATGGATGCGGAACTGTTAAAGAAATGTTCCGCGCTGTTTCATACGGAGCGGGAGAACTGGCTGGAGGTCGATTTTTCACGCTGGGGGATTGTTCCGCATGAGGATGAGATGTTCGGCCGGCTTAAGGGCGCGGTCTGCCGACGTCTGGAGGTACAGATCACTTATGTCGGAATGCGCGGGGAACAGATGACGCGGCGGATTCGTCCCATAAAGCTGCTCTGTAAGGCCGGCGCCTGGTATGTGAAAGCGTATTGTCTGACCAAAGCGGATTTCCGGGTCTTTAAGCTCAGCCGGATATTATCGCTCACGGTGACGGAGGAAACGTTTCCGCCGATGCGGTATCCGGCGGAGCACGGGGTCCGCGAGGAGGATTTAAGGGAGATCGTGCTTTTATTTTCCCCGGAGGCCGCATACCGGGTTTACGACGAATTTGACGTCTCACAGGTCACGGTGCAGGAGAACGGGAAGCTGCTCGCACGTGCGAAAATGCCGGAGGATACCTGGCTGACCGGATATCTGCTTTCCTTCGGAACCCAGGTGACGGTCATCGAGCCGGCGTATCTTCGGGAAGCGGTTGCAAAGGCCGCATATGGGATTTATCAGAAAAATGGGAAAGAAACCTGACAATACCTGTCAGGTTTTTTGTGGTATTCTGAGGGTGGAGGTGACAGAGATGGCATTTGATTACAAAAAAGAATACAAAGAATTTTATCTGCCGAAAAACAAACCGGAGATCATCGACATCCCGGCGATGAATTTTATCGCGGTGCGCGGGTCAGGCGATCCGAATATGGAGGGCGGCGCGTATAAGCAGGCGATGGGACTGCTCTACGGGATTGCGTTTACCATTAAGATGAGCCGCCGCAGCGGACATGAGATCGACGGATTTTTTGATTATGTCGTGCCGCCGCTGGAAGGGTTCTGGTGGCAGGAGGGCGTGCATGGAATCGACTATGCACATAAGGAGACGTTTCAGTGGATCTCCCTGATCCGCCTGCCGGACTTTGTGACCCGTGAAGATTTCGCCTGGGCGGTGGCGGAGGCAGGGCAGAAGAAGGGAACGGACTTTACAAGTGTAGAATTTCTTTCCTATGAGGAAGGACTCTGCGTACAGTGTCTGCATGTCGGTCCCTATGATGAGGAGCCGGCGACAATCCGGCTGATGGAGGAGTATGCTAAGGAACAGGGCTATGTGCCGGACTTCTCGGAAACGCGGTATCACCATGAGATTTACTTAAGCGATGCGCGCCGCTGCCGCCCCGACCGGCTGCGGACCGTGATCCGGCATCCGGTGAGGGCGGCGGAATGAACCCTGGCACACCGTTTTAGTATGCCATTCCCTGATACGCACGTTTCAGCGCCTGATATACCTCCCGCTGCATCTTTCGCGCCTGCTGCCGCACATTCTCCTGATACTGCGTTCTGGTTCTGGGAGAAACGCCGGCGCTAAGATGCGGGTAGAGAATCCCGCGGGAGGAGCTCACCAGCGCGCCCAGCCCGTCTTCGTTGAAGCAGGGAACGATGTCTTCCGCGGTGCCGCCCTGTGCGCCATATCCGGGGACAAGAAAGTAATTTCGCGGCATGCGTTTCCTTAAACCTGCGGCTTCCTTCGAAAAGGTGGCGCCAACGACCGCGCCGATGGGGGAATAGCCGCTCCTGCCGGCGTATGTCTGACCGATGCGGTTCAGATGGTCCGCCAGCCATTCGCACAGACGGATACCGGAGGGATGCAATGCATCCGAAATATCCGCGGACCCCGGATTTGATGTTTTTACCAGGACAAAGACGCCCTTTCCATTCTGCCGGGCAGCGTCAAAAAAGGGCGCAAGGCTGTCTGTACCGGGGAAGGGGGAAACCGTCAGAAAGTCGGCGTTGACGGGGCCGTCCTCCGACAGATGCGCGTATGCGTAGGCCCGGGCGGTATTGCCGATATCATTGCGCTTGCTGTCGTCGATCACAATCAGATTTTTTTCATGCGCATATGCGACGATGTCCTGAAAAATCCGTATTCCGTCCGCGCCGTACACCTCATAAAATGCTATCTGCGGCTTTACCGCAGGGACCAGATCCGCAATGCAGTCTATTACATCCGCAGCCCACTGAAAAACGACGTCAGGCGCCAGAGCGGCGGTTTGTTTATAAAGATCCGGGATTTTTTCCCACTCCGGGTCAATCCCGACGATGCACGGATTCTTTTTCTGTATGATTTCTCCTATAAGACGGTCTGTCAGCATGGTGTTCCTCCGTATGTTTCCTGATACTGCCTCATTCTGTCAATGCGGTTTTTACCCGCGAGAATGTCATGTTCCATGGCGCGGATGATATCCTCTAACGTCACAATGGAAAAAATCTGAATGCCGAATTTCTGCTCCGTTTCCTGACGGGCTGTTTTTCCGGGACAGGTTCCGCGTTCCATCCGGTCCGCCGCCACAATGACAGACAGTGATTCGACAGATATCTGTGTATGGATGCGCGATATTGTGTTTTTCAGGGTGCTTCCGGAGGTCAGGGTGTCTTTGATGATCGTCACCCGGTCGGATGGCCGGATCCCTTTTTCGCTGGTACAGAACCGCAGAACCATGCCGTATCTCTCGCAGAGCGTCATGCCTGTCGCGACCATAAGGGGGATTTCCCGCCGCGTGTGGGCGAACAGGAGATTCGTTTCGATCTTATGTTCGCAGAGGCACTCTGCGTAAAAAAGTCCGAGTGCCGTGATCTGTGAGCCGGAGCGGAAATGTTCCGTATTGATATAATAGGGCGAGATCCGTCCGCTTCGCAGCCGGAAGGTTCCGAACTGCAGCACATCGTGCTCCGCCATAAAACGGATAAACCGTTCCTGGCAGCTCTGCGTGTCCGCCTGATAGCTGAACAGCTCGTCCATCGAAATCCCGAAGTATCTTGCAATCACCGGCAGCAGTCCGATATCCGGCACGGAGACTTCGTTTTCCCATTTGCTGACAGCCTGCGCGGAGACGCAGAGCCGTTCCGCCAGCTGTTCCTGCGTCAGATTTTTCTGCCTGCGCAGGATGCGTATCTTTTTCCCGATCGGTTCCATCACATCACCTCCGCTTCTGATTATAACCAAAGAATGTAATTTTTCCATCACCTGTTTTGCGGATCTGACACAACCGGCGGTTGATATGCAGCGAGCTAAACTTTTATCAAAAAAACACCCTTACCACACTGTAAAATGCGGTAAGGGTATCTGTATAATTGCGGGAGCAGGATTTGAACCTGCGACCTTCGGGTTATGAGCCCGACGAGCTTCCAGACTGCTCCATCCCGCGACACTGACCGGGCGTCAGGTGCCCTGTCTGCTGATATAAAAATATTATAGTACTTCCTGCGCCATTTGTCAAATACCAAAATTGGCTTTACATTTGTCGTATCACATCGACCGCGCCAGCACCACGCTCGCAATCGTCCCCGCCAGGGTGGCCAGCAGGGCTCCGGCCAGGGTATAGCGGCTTTTTTTCACTTTTACGGTCATAAAATAGACGGACATCGTGTAAAAGATCGTCTCCGTGCTGCTCATCATGATAGAGGCGGCGTGCCCGAGAAACGAGTCCGCGCCATATTCCTTGTACAGGTCAAGCAGCAGGCCCGTCGCAGCGGAGGAGGAAAACATTTTGACCAGGGTGACGGGCAGCAGCTCCGGCGGGAAGCCGATCCGGCTTGTCAGACTTCCGCAGACATTTGAGACCGCGTCGAGAAAACCGGAAGCCCGCAGCACGCCGACAGCGACCATCAGTCCGATTAAGGTAGGCATGATGCCGATCACGGTCTGAAATCCGTCCTTTGCGCCCTCGATAAATTCCTCATAGATATTCTGGCGATTCAGCAGACCATATCCTACGATTGTAAAAATAAGAACCGGAATGATCACATCCGACAGAAAGATCATTATCTTCATATGCTGTCCCGAAGCTGTCGTTTGGAACAGTATATGAGAGCGGGAAAAAAAGTATGACATGCGATTCCTTATTTCTTTTGTCAGCCGGGCGGTATTGTGATATGATAGACGTAAAACCGGTGTCAGAAGGAGCGTTACCGTATGGGAGTATATCTGAACAGTGTAGAGGAGAACACAGACATGCTGGCAAAACTGACAATGAAGCTTCTGACGGAGGGAGCGGACTTCGGATACTACCAGTCCTCCAATCTGCAGGGGGTACTGATGAATCAGCTGGAGGGCGGATACGCGGAAGAACTGCATGCGCCCGGCTTAAAGCCCTACAGCCAGTATGTGGCCGGAGGGGATCCGCCGGAATGGACCGTCAGCGTCCTCACACAGGAGGATTATCAGAAGATGATACTGCCGCTGCTGGATCCGGCATTTGAGGAGTTTGAGCTCGAAAAAAAGGGGACCCATATCCGTATTTTGTCGAAGGAGCTGCGGACCATCCGCAAAAAAGAACTGCTGGACGAATTTTATGCGGATCAGTACAGCAGGTATCTGAACCTGGAATTTCTGACGCCGACGGCCTTTAAGAGCAACGGCAGGTATATCATCATGCCGGAGGTAAGGCTGATCTACCAGAGCCTGATGAATAAGTACAGCGCCGCGTCAGTGGACATGGACATGTATGACGAGGATACCTTGGAACAGCTGACCGGCTGCAGCGAGATCATCCGTTACCGGCTGAAAAGCACAGTTTTCCCGCTGGAGGGAGTGAAAATCCCTTCCTTTAAAGGGGAGCTGTGTATCAGAATCACGGGGACGGCCGCCATGGCGAGGTTTGCCAGGCTGCTGGCGCGGTTCGGGGAGTATTCGGGAGTGGGAATCAAGACGGCCATCGGGATGGGCGCGATCAGAATCAAAAACGGAGAAGAGCGATGACAGACAGAGAATGTAAGCTGGTGATCGGCGCGTTACTGCACGACATCGGAAAAGTAATATACAGGCCGGACACAGACAAAAGAGGGCACAGCCAGAGCGGATACGATTTTTTAAAGGAAGAGGCCGGGGTAAAAGACGGCGAGGTGCTGGACTGTGTCAGATGCCATCATGTGGATGCCCGGTGGGAAGCGGGGCAGGAAGATGATTCGCTGTCATATGTAGTCAGCATTGCGAACCGCATTGCGTCCATGGACCGGAGACATGCGGATCCGGGAGATACCGCGTTTGCGGTTTCGATGCCGCTGCGAAGCGTCTTTAACCGGTTAAACCGGAATCAGCAGGAGTTTTATTACGAGCCCGGGACACTGGATCCGGAAGGAGATATCCGGTATCCGGTGGCGGAGAAGAAGGCATTTGACAAAGACTTTTATGACAGGATGCGGCTTTCGCTGCTGGACGGCCTTCGCGGTATGGAGTGGACGCGGGAGTATGTGAATGCCCTGCTTGAGGTGCTGGAGGCGGAGCTTTCCTTTGTGCCGTCCATTGCCGCAGAGGATGAGATGGCGGATATCTCGCTCTTTGACCACCTGAAGCTGACGGCGGCCATCGCAAGCTGCGTCATGCAGCATATGGAGGAAAGCGGCTACAACTTTGTGATATCGGATCTGGAGATGTTCCGTCTGTATTCGGTGGATCTGTCGGGGATTCAGGATTTTATCTACACGATCACAGACAAAAATGCGTTAAAAACCCTGCGGGCCCGATCTTTTTACCTGGAAATCATGATGGAGCACATCATCGACTGCCTGCTGGAGGAGCTGCATCTCTCCCGGGCAAACGTCATCTACGCGGGGGGCGGCCACTGCTATATCCTGACGCCGAATACAAAAAGGACGAACGATGCGGTGGAAGCTTATATGGGAAGGCTGAATCAGTGGCTGCTGGAGCAGTTTCAGATCTCGCTGTACGCGGCGTGGGGATACGCGGCCTGCAGCGCGGACAGCCTGAAAAATGTACCGGAGGGGAGCTATGCGGAGATCTTTAAAGGCATCAGCGACATGATTGCGGCAAAGAAAAGCCACCGGTATTTCCCGTCGGATCTTCTGACCCTCAATCAGAAACGTCAGAGGGATTACACAAGGGAATGTAAGGTGTGCAGGAGGATTGCGCGGGTCTCGGAGGAGGGGATCTGCCCCACCTGCCTCGCGATCCAGAGGTTTTCCGGCAATGTCCTGTACCGCGGTTTTTATACGGTGACAGAGCATCCGGACGTGAAGGAAGACGCGCTTCCGCTTCCCGGGGGATATTACCTCACGGCGGAGGATGAGGCGTCCTTCCGGAAAGGCACGCAGGAGGACGGCTTCATACGCGCCTACAGCAAAAACCGGATGGGTGCGGGAAAGTACGGCGCCACAAAATTATGGGTGGGGGATTATACCACCGGAAAGATTTTTGACGAGTTTGCAGAGGAGGCGGAGGGAGTCAGCCGGATCGGCGTGTTGAGGGCGGACGTGGATAATCTGGGACAGGCCTTTGTCTCCGGTTTTGACAACCCGGCGAACGGCAACCGCTATGTCACCCTGTCGCGCACCGCCACCCTTTCACGACACCTATCGTTATTTTTTAAACTGCACATCAATCAGATTCTGAGGGAGAGCTCTTTTTCCATCAATGGAAAAGAGGCCCACAGCCGCAATGCGGCGATCTGCTACTCGGGCGGGGACGACCTGTTTCTGGTGGGGGCCTGGAATGAGATCCTGGAGCTTGCGGTGGATATCCGGGAAAAATTTAAGCGTTATACCCAGGGAACCCTGACGATATCGGCGGGAATCGGGATGTATGAAGCGTCGTACCCCATCAGCGTGATCGCGGACGAGGTGGCAAAGCTGGAGGAAAAAGCGAAGGAGCTGCCGGGAAAGGATGCGGTGACGGTGTTTGGGACCGGCGAAAGCACCTGGCACTGGGAGGATTTTACACAGCGTGTGATTCAGGAAAAATATAAGGTGATCTATGATTTCTTTACGGTTTCAGAGGAGCGGGGGATGAATTTCCTGTATCAGATCCTGGACCTGATCCGAAACCGGACGGAAAAGATTCATTTTGCGCGGTACGTCTATCTGCTGTCACGCATGGAGCCGGACAGGGACGCCGGGCGTGAGCAGAGGGAGGCCTACCGCGTGTTTTCAGAAAAGATGTACCAGTGGATCAGGGATGACGAAGACCGCAGACAGCTGATCACGGCGATTTATTTATACACATACCTGACCAGGGAAAAGGAGGAAACCGGACATGAGGGTGAATGAACAGAACTATGTGGATGAGGCGGAACAGGCCATCCTTGCGCTAAAAAATATGAAGGACAAAAACGGCCGCCCGGTTCCGATGGTGACGACCTCAAAGCTGCGCAACCTGCTGTCCATGACGGCGGATATCTATAACGCGGTGTTAAACGACACGGAGGAGAGCCTGCCGGAGGAGATCTGCTCCAGGATCCAGTATTTAAGGGTGCGTTTCCTCTATGAAGCCGGAAGAGAGCTCTCGGTGAAAAATCTGGTGGAAAAAGCAGGGGTCATAGAGCTTTTAAAGGAGATAAAGGGGAGCAGGAAAGCTTTTATCCTGTTTAACCGATACATGGAGGCCCTGGTGGCGTTTCACAGATATTATGGCGGAAGGGATAATTAACGGAGGAGAATACATGTACGCAAAGATTCAGATTACCGGGACGATCGAAGTAAAAACAGGAATGCATATCGGGGGATCCTCCGCATTTGCGGCCATTGGGTCTGTGGATGCGCCGGTGTTAAAGGATGCGAGAACCAGTCTCCCGATGATACCGGGAAGCTCGTTAAAGGGTAAGATGCGGACGCTGCTTGCAAAGGAATATAATACAACTGTAGCGAGAAAGCCGGACGAGGACGCCCCCTGCCTGATCCGGTTATTCGGCTCGGCGAAGGCAAATAAGGTAAAACGGAGCAGGGTGCTGGTCTCCGACATGTTTTTAAAAAATGCGGATGAATTAAGAAGGCAGGGCTTGCAGAGCCTGACGGAGATTAAATTTGAAAATACGATCAACAGAGCCACCGCTGTCGCCAACCCGAGGCAGATCGAGCGGGTGATCCGGGGCTCGCTGTTTGGCCTGGACATCATGTATGAGGCGGAGGAAGAGGGGGAGATCGAGGAGGATTTTCAGATTCTCGCAGAGGGCTTCCGGCTGCTTTCGTATGATTACCTGGGGGGAAACGGCTCCAGGGGTTACGGGAAGGTGCTGTTTCACGATGTGAAGGCAGATGTAGTCGTAGGAGCCGTCGATGCGGGTATCATAAGCCGCTGCAATGCACTGCTGGAACAGGTCATGGGATAAGGGAGTCGCAGGATGGATTATCGGGTATACAGGCTGAGTTTTCAGAGTGCGGTGCACTTTGGCAGAAACAGTCTTGAGGACAGTGAATACGTGTTTTGCGCGGACACGCTTTTTTCCGCGCTGTGTTTTGAGGCCTTAAGAATGGGGCAGGAAGCCATGGATTGTTTTTATCGGTATGCAAAAAGCGGGGAGCTGCTGTTATCAGACGCCTTTCCGTACATCGGGGACACGTATTTTCTGCCAAAACCGATGAAGCGGATCCAGAAAGGGGACAGCCAGGGCGATTCTGTTTTAAAAAAAGCATATAAGAAGCTGAACTATATCCCGGCGGACCGGTTTGAAACTTATCTGCGGGGAGATTATGATGTGCTGAATGAACGGAATATTCAGAATCTGGGATATTCGGAGATGAAGACGTCGGCGGCCGTGCGGGGGGAGGAGCAGACAAGGCCCTACCGGGTCGGATGCTACTATTATAACGAGGGAAACGGTCTGTATCTGATCGCCGGTTATCAGAATGCGGCGGCGATCGAACTGCTGGACCGGCTGATGGAGTCACTGTCCTACAGCGGAATCGGGGGAAAGCGGTCCGCAGGCCTGGGGCGTTTTCAGCTGTCCTTCGGGACGCTCCCGCCGGCGCTGCATGAGAGGCTGGGAAAAAAGGGAGAGACGTATATGACCCTGTCCGTCTCGCTGCCGACAGATGACGAGCTGGAAAGCGCCCTGGAGGGGGCGGAATATCTTCTGATCAAAAGGAGCGGATTTGTGGCCTCCGAAGAATATGCGAAGGAGCAGCGGCGCAGACGGGACCTCTATGTCTTAAAGGCCGGAGCCTGTATCCGGAGGCCGTACCAGGGGGATGTATACGATGTTGCCGATCCGGACGGGGGGCATCCGGTATACCGTTATGCCAGACCGATGTTTATGGAGGTGGATGTATGAGGCGGCATCTGAATTGCTATCAGGTTATATTGCGGACACTCTCGCCGGTCTTCGTGGGAAGCGGAAGAGAGATCGGGAAAAAAGAATATCTTTTTCTGAGTGCAGAAAAGGTGGGGATACCGGATATTCAGAGACTGTACAGCCTGATCGGTAAGCATGGGAAAGAGGAGGCCTTTGAGGAATATCTGCTGGGGAAGCAGAATTCGGATCTGACGGAGTGGCTGAAGCGCCAGGAAATCGGGATGGAGGAGGTAACGCCCTGTCTTAAGTATGTGCTGGATTATATGGACGTGAGACTGGAGGGGGATACGAAACGGATGCACGTCATGGAATGCATGAAGGATCCCTATGGCAATCCCTATATCCCGGGCAGCTCCATCAAGGGAATGCTCCGGACCATCCTGCTGGGCGCGGATATCCTGAATGCACCGGAAAAATATCAGACGCAGAAGCAGAATCTGACGAGAAACGCGGAGCAGAGGGCATCGCGGACCCGGTATCTGAAACGGGAGATCGCCGGGATCGAGGAGGCTGCCTACCGCACCCTGGCACGCGAGAGGACAAAGCCCCAGGACGCGGTAAATGACGTGCTCCAGGGTCTGATCGTCAGCGACAGCGAGCCCCTGTCGACGGATTCCCTCGTGCTCTGTCAGAAAATCGATAAGCACATTGAGGGAATGGAGCGAAGCCTTCCGCTGCTCCGGGAGTGCGTGAAGCCGGATACTAAGATCCGTTTTACGATCACCATCGATTCCAGGCTCTGCCCCTATACGGAGCAGGATATTTTAAATGCGGTGGCGGTGTCTGGCGGGAGCTATTATGAAAATTTCCTGTCCGCCTTTGGGGGGATGGAGGGGCCGGGTGAGAAAGACGTCCTGCTGGGCGGCGGCTGCGGATTTGCCGCTAAGACGATTATTTATCCGCTGTACGGCAGAGGGGAGAGCGTGGAGCTGATTCCGAAGATTTTTGACGGGACCAATGTTCCGCGGGTGCACAAGCATTTCCTGGACCGGCAGTACGGGGTGTCGCCCCATACGGTGAAGTGCACCAGGTATCATGGAAAGCTGTATCAGATGGGGCTGTGCCGGGTGGAGGAGATGAAGCGGATGTGATGCGGGAGAGGGGGGGGAGCCCCGTGAGGGGACGGGAAAACAATAACTTCTTTCTCAACGACCTTCTCAACTTCTTATTAAAAATGTAATGTAAGCCCCGGAAGGGGACGGATACTTTCGCCGTAAAAAAATTACGGGAAGATATTGTGAAGAGCTGAAAAAACCGCTATACTGTAATGACAGATTTGTGTGCAAATATTTTGTATGGGGATGGCAGGAAAATGTTAAAGAAATTTACATTAAAGAATTACAAAAATTTTAAAGATGAAATATCGATAGATTTTGAAAATATTGCAGGGTATCAGTTTAGTACGGATTGCATCACGGATGGGACAATCAGCAAAATGCTGATATATGGCAGAAATGCGACAGGAAAAACAAATTTGGGAAAAGCGTTAATTGATTTATATACAATTGTGTCCGGCGGGCGGCGTTATACTGATACGGGAATTTTCCTTAATGCGGATTCAACCGACGAAACGGCGATTTTTTCATATGAGTTCAGGTTTGATAACAATGAATTGGTGTATCGCTATGCCCGGTTTTCAAATCAGGAACTTAGAGATGAGGAATTACTCATTGATGGAAAACAGATTTATCGCTGCGATTTTGAACATAATCAATTTGACGTTAAAAATCTTGAATATATAAATGCGGAAACAGCCAGTACAGACAGATATTTTCAGTCAGTAGAAACTGGTGACAGTGAGGAACTGCAGGAGCCCAGGCTGCCATTTTTGAGATGGCTGATAAATAATGTCGCACTGAGCAGGGATTCTATTCTGATAAAATTAGCTAATTACGCCAGAAGAATGCTTATGATAAAAGCAGGCGATGCAATGTTAAGAATTCCGGGAAGAATGAACGATGGTTTTTACGAATTGCTGGAGGATTCGGATCAGTTAAAATTTTTAGAAAATTTTCTTAATGAAATGGGTATAGAGTGCAGACTGATATTAAAAAAATTGCCAGATGGTCAGAGAGAACTATATTTCTGGCATGAAAAATTAGTACCGTTTTATGAAACAGCATCCAGTGGTACGTTAGCCTTAGTTGATTTATATC
This sequence comes from uncultured Roseburia sp., assembly GCA_947642555.1. GTDB lineage: Bacteria > Bacillota > Clostridia > Lachnospirales > Lachnospiraceae > Roseburia. Next base: position 25,175 of record CANRSX010000010.1, read on the forward strand.
GACGACTGATTCCGAAAAGCCGGGTTCCATCTTTCCTATATCTGGATGAATTTGATGCATTTTATCACTATGAAATGGCAGAGAAAGTGATCAGTTTTTTCAAGAAAAGATTTTCTGAATGCCAGATTATTATGACTTCTCATAATACGAATTTAATGACGAACCGATTCATGCGGCCGGATTGTTTGTTTATTTTATCAGGGGAGGGTACATTGACTGCACTTTGTAATGCAACAGAAAGAGAGCTGCGGGAAGGCCATAATCTTGAAAAGATGTATATCAGTGGGGAGTTTGACAAATATGAGTAGTGATCGGGGAGAGGTGAGGAAACGGGGGCAAAACCTGCTGATTGTAGAAGGGCATCATGAAAAAAATAAGCTATTCTGGTTGATTTTTAAGTGTTTTCCTGAAATCAATATCAATATGGACGAAATCTGGATATATGGAACAAATATCTATCAGTTATATGATGATATTGTGAGAGAGTATGGTGAGGAGTGGGCAAAGGAAAATGAAGATATTGATTTGCCCTTTGTGATCAGTAAGAAACGATATCCAGATAAACTTCGATATAAAGAGGATTTCATAAATATAGTTTTAGTATTTGATTATGAGCGACATGATTCAGATTTCTCGGAAGAAAAAATTTTAGAAATGCAGAGATGTTTTTCTGATGCCGCCGATATGGGAAGATTGTATATAAATTATCCTATGATAGAGTCATATCGACATTTGTGTCAATTGCCGGATGATGATTTTGCAGAACGGAAGATTCCCGTATCGCTGCAGCCGGGAAAAGAATATAAAGCATTGGTAGAACAGGAGACGATACTGGGGTCAAAATTTGATTTCCCGTTCAGAATGGATGATTTGCTTGAAAAACATTTTGGAATAAGTGATGCGGAAAAAAGGAAAAAGTGTTGTAATGAAATTTTAGAAATTTCTTCTGTAAGCAACATGGAAAATGTGATTGATCATGCTTTGCGGGAAGTAGTTGCGGAGCGTAATTTATCGACAGCTAAATATCAGCTGGCAGACTGGGTCACAAAACAGGGATATGCACATCTGAATCTGACGTACTGGAAGTATATAAGAGGCGTATTTAAGCAGATCATATATCACAATATTTCCAAAGCTAATAGAATTCAGTACGGACAATATCGGATTCCGAAGAACAAGTATAAAGAATATTTTGAGAGACTGGATCCGACAGAACTATTAAAAGAGCAAAATTCAGCAAGCAAAGATCGTATAACAGGATTTATCTGGGTGTTAAATACCTGTATTTATTTTATAGCAGAGTATAATTTCAGGTTAGTCATGGACGAAGGCGGGATTGAAATGGGGTGCGGCCACAATATCTGATCATAAACGGGAAGCGGTATCAGATGAGACTGTGTCAGGTGGAGGAGATGAAGCGGATGTGATGCGGAGAGGGGCCCCGTGAGGGGACGGAAATTCATCCATACCAGCAAATAAATCAAGTGTATAAATATTATGGAAACAGGAAAACCCCGTGAGGGGACGGAAATTCATACAGGCATCCTCCTTTCTATGTATTTTTAATCATAAGAACGAGAGAGCCCCGAAAGGGGACGGATACTTTTGATTAACCTAAAGTTAATACCAAAATGGCTTTTATCATAAACGGAACAGGAAAGCCCCGTGAGGGGACGGATACCGATTCAAGGGCATCTTTTAGACATTATCGTTGACCTATTTAAGAAAAACCCCGTGAGGGGACGATAACGTGAAACAGGTCACAGATCCTTTATATGTATGATTAAAGTAAAGAAAACATAGCCCCGCGAGGGGACGAAAACATAGCCTTATTCAGTGTCTCTTCCGTCATCAGTAAAGAAAACATAGCCCCGCCAGAGGACGATAACCGCTAAAGAGTTCTATTTGGTTGTTCATAGAGTAAAGAAAGCATAGCTCCGCGAGGGGACGATAACTACTGCTCGTAATGATTGATCTTGTGATAAAGTAAAGAAAACATAGCCCCGCGAGGGGACGATAACTAAATTAAACCATTCGTTAATCTTAAGTGAAGTAAAGAAAACCCAGCTCCGTCAGGGGACGATAACGGCGTGTCTTTACTAAGAGCAAATTCATTAAGTAAAGAAAACCCAGCCCCGCGAGGGGACGATAACAGGGTACCCTGTTTTACTATCAGGTTTAAAAGAAGAGGCCCCATGAGGGGACGGAAAATACAACTCGAATGTTGCAAGCAGTTTTTGACAGAAATTAAAAAAGAAGCAGCCCCGCCAGGGGACGGAAAAAGTATTTTTTAAAAAACGCCATTTTGTAAGCGACACGATATAAAAGAAAGGAGCCCCGAAAGGGGACGGAGGATTGTAAAATCAGGAACAACTGCATCAGAAACTGACGGTACACCATGAATGGCAGACATTTTGCTGTTGGATTTTATGGCAGATTGGATTATACTAATGACAGGAAGGAGATGGTTCTATGACCATGAAAAGAATTGAAATTGACATACCGGAAGAAATAGTACAATTTACTGTCTGCCTTGACCCGGACTCACAGATAAAGCGTAATGCCATGCTGGTTTATCCTTATATCCAGGATGGAACAATTTCCCATGGTAAAGCCGCAGAGATGCTGGGAATCAGAAAGCTGGATCTGATTACCCTGTATGGACAGATGGGGCTTCCTTATCTGGACGCGTCAAAGGAGGAACTGGATGAAGATCTATCCACACTGCATAAGATCAGGAAGGCGGTCTTATGATAATTATTTCAGATACAACGCCAATTATCTCATTGCTTAAGGCTGGACGGCTGGATCTGCTGGAGAAAATGTTTGGTAAGGTGGTGATTCCAAATGCGGTCTTTTCTGAGTTGACGGAAAATGAAAGTTTTTCGGATGAGGCGGAAATCGTAAAGACATGCCCATTTTTGGAGGTGGAATCCGTGTCGAATTTCGGAGCCCTGGCCATACTCCAAAAAGTAACCGGGCTGGATGCCGGAGAAAGTGAGGCAATTATCCTGGCTGGAGAAAAATCTGCGGACCTGTTATTTATGGATGAGCACAAAGGCAGGCAGATTGCCAAAAAACTTGGGATTGCGATAACCGGAACAATAGGTATACTGTTACAGGCTTTTGATGAGCAGTATATGAGCGCTTCTGATGTAGAAAAATGTCTGAATGTCTTAAAAACAAGCGGTATCCGAATCAGTGAGTCGCTTTACAATATAGTGTGTCAACATATATATAAAGACAAGTAGTAAGAACACACTTTTGAGGTTTCGTACATTCGTGAATACACAAGTCTAAGGAGAAAACAAATGCCAAAAAAAATTTTATTCAGCCCGATCGGCGGCACGGATCCCATCCGGTATTTCCGGGATGGCTCCATGCTTCATATCTGCAGACACTACAGGCCGGATCTTGTCTATCTGTATCTTTCCCATGAGATGATGGAATTTCACAGAGCAGATAACCGGTACATCGACGCCCTGGAACGGCTCGGCGTGTTGCTGGATCACAGGTTTGAGATCCGTCTGATCGAACGGGACGAGCTGATCAACGTGCAGCAGTACGACGTGTTCTACCAGGATTTCAGAAACGAGATTTTAAAAATCGAAAATGAGATGGAGGAAGGGGACGAGCTTCTGCTGAACATGGCCTCAGGCACGCCGGCGATGAAAAGCGCGCTCTTCGTGATGGCCACCTTTGCGGAATACCGTTTCCAGCCGATCCAGGTCTCCACGCCGAAAAGGAAGATGAACTCGGAGTACGAGCAGAGGGAGGCGTATGAGAATAAGATCGCCTGGGAGCGGAATGAGGATAACGCAAAGGATGCGCCGGACCGCTGTACGGAGGTGAAAAGCCTTAATCTGATGCAGATGCTTCAGACGGAAATCATAAAGAAGCACATCAGCGCCTATGACTACACGGCGGCGCTGGAGGTTGCCCGCGGGATCAGGGACGGGATTTCGGAGGATGCCTTCTGCCTGCTGCAGATCATGGATGCCAGGGTGAAACTGAACCGTACCCAGATCCGCAAGCTGACGATTGGAAAGACCTATGACATCTATCCGGTGAAGGGTGAGAATGATCAGAAGATTTTTGAATACGCGCTGGTGCTTCAGATGAAGGTGAAAAAGGAGGAATACGCGGATTTCATCCGTGGGATTACGCCTCTGGTAGTGGACCTTCTGGAGATGATCTTAAGCAGCAGGTGCCATATTGATCTGAAAAACTGCTGCGAGACGGACGGCGATATGTTAAGATGGGACAAAAATAAGCTAAAACAGGCAGGACTGCTGGATCTTCTGAACAGTAAGTACAGAGGGAACTTTACGGGCGGCCCGGTATATTCCGGTCCCATCGCAAAAATCATTGAATACAAATGTCGCGACACGGCGCTGATCCGCAATGTAAACGAGATCACCAGGATCGAGGGGAAGGTGCGCAATGTTGCCGCCCATGAGATCGTCTCTGTGACGGACGAATGGTTTCAGACGAAGACGGGAAAAAGCGCAAAGGAGATCTTTCAGATTTTAAAATTCCTGATCGAAAAATCCGGGATTCCGGTAAAGGAAGCGGACTGGAATTCCTATGACAGGATGAATCAGGAAATCTGCCGGTATCTGAGGTGAGATTTTATAACAGATTGTAATGACAACTCTTTACAATTTCTAGCCGCTCTGCTATAATTGGAATTGATAAGGAGGTGCTTGCTATGGCACAAAGCGTAAACGTTAACTTTCGAATGGATGAACAACTCAAAAAAAACGTAGAGGAGATTTGTCAGCGAATGGGAATGAACCTGACAACATTACTGACGATCTGTTGCAGAAAAGTCGAACAGGAGCGGCGCATTCCTTTTGACATAACAGCCGATCCAGACCCATTCTATTCAGAAAGCAATATCCGCTACCTGAAAAATAAACTGGATGCTCTGAACGCGGGTACTTTGCCGCTGGAAGAACACGACCTGATTGAGGTGGACTGATCTTATGGGAAGGAATAAGGAAGCTTTATCGGAGGATCAGAGATGCTTGTTTTGTGTTCAGATGGATTGTCGAGTGAAAACCTGCTAAACGCGATGAGGAAGAGAATCAGCAATTGAGAAGAAATATCTGACAAAGGTAATTCGACTGAATGACGGAGAGGGCATTTTTATTGAGGACAGCACAATAGAAATGTGCTCATGACAAAAGGGATGTCGCCCAGTCATCAAATCAGATGACCGGGCGACATCCCTTTTATGCAGAAACTCCATCAGATCTGCCGATCGTTTTTGGCTCGCAGCAGTTTTTCAGATCAATGCGCGGTTCCTCACATCCTCCCCGGCGCCGCCAGCTCCATGGCCTCTTTTAGAATACTCACGCGGAATCCGCCTCCGCCGTGTCCGCCTTCGTGCCGCAGTAGCTGCAGTAGATCATCTGATCGCCGAGCTCGCGCCCGCAGGCCGGGCAGATCAGCCGCCGCGGGGTGAGGGGATTGCCGCAGAATCCGCAGAAGCGGGCGTCGTCTGAGAGTTCCTTTCCGCATTTTGTACAAAACATGTGGTATCCTCCTGGTCTGTGATATTCTGGCCGGATGCTGCCGTCGTCTGAGAGGACAGCTCCAGAAACAGCCTCTCTAAAAGCAGCCGGTGCTGTTCGTGCCGTTCCCTCAGCAGCTCGCACTGCAGGGGAAACTGACTCTTCTCCTTTTCCCACTGCGCACGGATGGTTTCAAAAAAGGCACGGTCCGAACGGTTCTGGGAGAGAAGCGCTTTCCGGAAATCCGCGAGGCTGCGCTCCGCCGCCAGCTGGTAGTCTCTGTTGGCCGCAAGAAGGCGTTCGTTGATCAGCGCGATGATATCCGCCCGCAAAAGGTCGGTCTGCGGCGGGTAAAGGGGGCCGTTCCAGCGAAAGGCGGGAAATTCGATGGAGAGCGCATCCAGTTCGTCCCGCGGTACGGCTGTATCCCATATATATTCGATAATTGTAGTGTATTCTGCATCACGGGTTTCTTCGTAGGTCTTCTGACAGAGGACAAGGGTCTGAAGGATGGTCTGCCGCAGCTGATCCATCCGTTGCAGCGCCAGCTCCGCCGCCTGTGCGACGGCCAGCCGGACCGCCTCCGCCGAGAAGGTATCCCTGCGCAGGGAACTTAAGGCGTTGATAAAAAAGCGGCGCAGGACATCGATGACAGTGCCGGACCGCCTGCCGTATGCCGTATCGATGCCGAGCTGCGTCAGCTTTTTGTCCGTCTCCCATAAAAGCTGCTGCAGCCGGTTATGGGAGGTTTCTGTATATTCCTGGCATTTCTGAAAACAGATCTCAGCCTTCCCGATGTGTGATTCCGCCTTCTGCAGTTGTTCTTTTTGCCATACATCGATATTTTTTTCGGTCTTTTTGATAAAATCAGACACTTTATAAAAGATATCCATGTCCTGAGAGGCAGTCAGAATCTCGGTCAGCGCGTACTTGAATTCCGGAAAACGGCTCTCTGTAAGCAGCTCCTCGTCGTCGTACAAAAAGCCCTTTAAGGCCAGCATGGAGGATATGGCAAAGACCTTCGGGGTCTCTAAGATGCGCTGTGCCTTCGCGAGAAGCGCTTCATCCTCCCCGTGGGTACTTCGTACCAGCTGCATGGTTTCCTCCGTGATGCGCTTCTGTATGTAGTTTACCACCCGGTCCTGATCCTTTTTCCGGGAGGAGACCTGGTCGATAAAGGTCACCACAAATATGATATTCCGGATCTCCGGGTACTCTAAGAGCTTCAGGATCAGATTGCGCTCCGTCATGGAAAAGGGCATGACAGCTGATATAACTACTATAGCCGCATCAATTTCCGGGAGGACGTCGAGGGTTATTTTTGTCATGGGATCATCGTCATTTAACCCCGGGGTGTCATACAGCTCGATATGGTTTTTTAAAAATACGGAGGGGTAAGATACGGTGACTTCACGGATCTCCCCCGCGACCCGGACATTCTGTTCGGTCAGCTTCGTCACATAGTCTGCCAGCGCGCTGATCTCCGCGCGCTGTGTCCGCCCGTCCCGGTAGCGGATCAGGACCTCTTTTTCGCTGCCGTAGACGATGCGGTTCACGGTGGCCGTCATCGGCAGAATGTCGGTGGGCAGTACGGAGGCGCCCAGCAGGGCGTTTAACATGCTGGATTTGCCGCGCCTGAATTCGCCGATCACGGCCACACGGTAACGCTTTGATTCGATCTGACCGGACAGCTGGCGGATCTCTTCGAGGGCATCGGTTTCATCCGGGTACTGGCGTATGACGTTTTCCAGTTCACAGAGCATCCGAAAGAGTGCAAAATCGTTTGGACGCTGTTCTTTTTCGGACATTCCGTCATCCCTCCCCTTCTGCGGTACCGCCGCACCGTCAGTTGCAGGCGCGGGCAGATGCCGCTGTCAGCTTTGGCGGCAATCTGCACAAAAATCCGGTCGTTTTTTATCATAATATGATAAATAGTATAGTATAACGGGGGAGAAAGCGCAAGCACTGGATAAAAAAGCAGTATGTAGTTTTTATTCCCGAATCGGGGCTGAAATCAAATGCTCCCCTGCCTTCAGCGTCAGTTCCCTCCCGTCCGGCAGCGTGACCTCTGCGACTACATTCGGCGGTATCACAAATTCATACCGCAGGTCTTCCCCCTCATACCGCCATCCGCTTATGATTTCTCCTAAGGGAGAGCGGTACGAGGCCCGCGCGTAGGAAAGCTTCGGATCCGGCTGGGGACGGAGGGTTACCCTGACATCCGGCTGAGCGGCAGCGTCCGGCGACCGGTGCCTGCCGTATTCGACCCGGATGCCGCAGACCCCTCCAAACAGCCAGTCGCAGACAGCCCCGTAGGAATAATGATTCAGCGAGTTCTTCACCTTCCCCTGTTCATCGATTCCGTCCCAGCATTCCCAGATGGTGGTCGCGCCTTTTTTCACCGCGTAGAGCCAGCCGGGCATGGTGTCCTGCAGCAGCAGGCGGTAGGCGGTATCCGTGTATCCGTACCGCGCCAGGGTTTCGCAGAGCATGGGGGTGGAGAGAAATCCCGTGTTCAGATGACAGCCGTTCTCTAAAATCATGCGGTTGAGCTCCTCCGCGGCTGCCTTTTCTCCGGATTCGTCTAAAAGCCCGAAGGCGATCGCCCGCACATATTCCGCCTGGCGGTCGGAATGGATTTTTCCCTGATCGGTGCAGGTCAGACGGAAGGCCTCTGCCGCCTTCTCCGATACCTCGCGGTAGTGCGCCGCTTCTTCCTCCCTGCCAAGGGCCGCTGCGATTTCGGCAAGCATCCGCCCGGAGCGGGCAAAATACGCGGTGGCCACTTTGTACTGCGGATGTCCCATGACTTCCCGGAGATCCGTGTTCTGATCCGGTTCGCACCACTCGCCGTAGTCCACACCCGTATCGATGACATAATTCGCGAGAGGATGCTCTGCCTGAAGCACGGCTCCGGTCTGCTGCGCCCGCTTTTCCAGAAAACCGTACCACTTTTTCATCATCTCATAGTTTTCCTCGAGAATGCGCAGATCCCCGTATCTGCGGTAAAGCGCGTAGGGAACGATGATGCAGGCGTCTCCCCAGCCCACGGAACCGGATAAGATCCGCTGCATCGGCGAGATGTGGCTGACCCTGGGGGCGATCATCGCCACTTCCCCGCCGGGATACTGGTTCGCCCGGCATTCCGCCAGCCATTTGCGCACCACCGGATAGCAGTCCTCCAGATACAGCCCGGCGTCAATGAAGACCCCCATGTCCCCGGTCCATGCCGCGCGCTCCCTGGTGGGGCAGTCCGTCGGCACGTCGCAGAAATTGGATTTCATGCTCCAGATGCTGTTTTTCACCAGCCGGCAGACATCCGGGTCTGAGCATTCGAACTGCCCGGTCTCCTCCATATCGGAATAGACCGCAATCGCCGTAAAGACAGCGCCGGTGAGGTCCGCTTCGGTTTCCACCTTTGCGTAGCGGAATCCCCATATGGTAAACCTGGCTTTATAGTGATTCAAACCTTCCTTACAGATGTAGACAATCCTCTGCCTGATCTCTCCCTCGCTGTGCCGCGCCCGGTCCTGAAAATTTTCCGTTGTAAAATTCCCGTTTTCATCCAGCGTTTCCCCGTGAGTCAGGACGATCGTCTGGCCCTCGTGGGCATTGACGGTAAATTCCACATATCCGGCGAGATTCTGCCCGTAGTCGATCACGGTATTTCCGTCCGGCGTTTTTATGATGTCCCCTGTAAAACGCTCCCGCTCCACGATGGGGACGCTGTCCTGGCAGATCAGATTCTGATTGTCAAAAGTCTCCACCTTCACTTCATGCCAGTCTGCGGGCGCCTCCCGCCTCGCGTCAAAAACCTCGCCCTGCTGCATATCATTTTCCCGGATCGGCCCGTCCTGCGACGCCAGCCAGGTTTCATCCGAGATACAGACCGGCCTGCCGTCCGCCTCCAGCTGAAACAGCAGCGCCACATCCTCGCCGTAGAGATTGCGGATGCCGTCGATGCCGGTGCAGCTGCGATACCAGCCGTCCCCCAGGATGACTAAAACCTCATTGGAGCCTTCTTTTACCAGGTCCGTCACATCGTAGGTCTGCACGGCCAGCCGCTTTTCATAGGTAAAACTGCCCGGCGCCAGCACGAAATTTCCCACCCGCTGCCCGTTTAAGTATACCTCGTACAATCCGTGGCAGGTGACATACAGCCGGGCGGTGCGGTACGCTCCCAGCTCAAACGTGGTTTTCAGACAGCTTGCCGGCTTGTGGACGGTGGGATCGCAGGTGAGCTCCGGATTGATCCATTTTGCGGTAAAACCGGAGGGATGCAGGATCCCCATCTCAAATGAGGCCGTTTCGCTCCACTCTCCGGCGGTCTCGTTCTCGTCCCACAGACGCACGCGCCATTCCATCCGCTGCCGGTCTTTTAAAGGTTCCTCAAACACAGCGCTCATGGCGGACGTACCGGTCTGCTTTCTGCGCCAGATCACCGCACCCTCTGAGACGGCCTCGATCTCATATGCGGTCTGTGTGACTCCGCCCTGACAGTTCCAGGTCAGCAACGGCTTTTTGATGCCGGTTCCCAGTGGATTTTTCAGATGCTCTGTTCTTAAATGAATCGCTTTCATGTTCTGCTTCCCTCCTGTATGGTTCTGCTTTGACAGTCATGGTAGCATATTCCGCTGTTTCGCGTGTTTACATATTAAAGAATGTGTGTTATTTTTAAGGAAAGGTTCTGCGAATGACATGTTGAAGGGCGGGGGTCTGTCATGGAGATGCAGGAGAAGCTTACGTTTTTTCACAAACTGATCTGTAGTAATTATCCGCTGTTTCTGTGGAATTATGACGCGGATTTTAACCTGTCGGATACGACGGCCACATGGGATCTGATTGCGGTGGCGGATTTTATTCCCGCTGTCCGGTCTCATCTTGCCGCCGGGCAGTTTACGCCGCTGATACTGGAGACAAATGTAGGATTGCTGTGGATCATCGGTTTTGCCCGCAGGGAAGGGGTGTTAAAGAGCATCCATTTCCTGGGACCTGTTGTGACCGGAAAAGACACCTCCGATCTGCTGCGCCAGAAGCTGGAGACCTATGAACTGTCTGTTCACATTCACGCGATTGTCAGCAGAATGATTTCGCAGGCGCCGGAGATTCCCAACAGCATTCTCACCGGTTATGCCGTCATGCTGCACTATGCGCTGAACGAGGAGACGATTCCGGTTTCTGCGGTGAGCTTTTTTGTGCAGGACAGAAAACGGCCGTCTCCCGCCGGAAAAACCACCTCCATTTCAGCGGAAAGCCTGTGGAAATGGGAGCAGCAGCTCTGCCAGATGTTTGAGCAGGGGGATCCTGCCGCTGTCTCCGCAGTGCTGTCCATGCTCTCCGTTACCGCGGGGATGGACCTGCGGATCAAAGATACCGTCCGCAAGGACAAAAATAATGCGATGATTCTTCTGACCCTGTGTTCCCGCTCCTGTATCCGCGGCGGGATGCATCCTTCCGTGGCCTATGACCTTAACGAGACGTATGCCGGGATGCTGGAGGAATGCCGGACAACCGGGGAGGTGGTCAGATTCTGCAAAGAGATGGTGTCCGGATATATGGCACAGATGCAGCGGGCCGGGGACGCCTCCCTTTCGCCGGCGATTCAGAATGTCTGCTATTATATCCGGAAGCATCTGTCGGAACCGCTTTCCATGGAGGAGCTGGCGGGGATGACCGGCTATACGGAATATTATTTTTCCCATAAATTTCAGAAGGAAACCGGTATCACGGTCAAAGAGTTTATTCTCAATGAAAAAATAACGCAGGCGAAGCTTCTGCTGGCTGACAGCAGTAAAAGCATACAGGAGATCGGCATGCGTTTTTCCGTTCCGCAATCGTTTTCTGCACTTCTATCATCATTTCCCTGGTCACCGGCGTTCTTTTCATGGCGATCAGGGAGCAGATCCAGCCGAGAATCGGCAGGCCATAGAACACGGCGCAGATCAGAAGGACAATCGGCATGGTTTTGGGATCGGTGGGCTGCGGCATGACATCCTTATATCCGATCAGGGCGACGCAGAAGGTGGCGGACACCGCGCCGACGGAGGAGACGGCTTTGTCAATAAAGCTGTATGTACCGGCCATGGCGCCGGGCATATACTTCCCGCTGCGATAGGCCTCATAATCAACTACATCTGCCATCATGCTGCCTGTGGGGATGCTGACGGAAATCCTCATACCGTTCTGCACCATCGCCAGGATTACAAACAGGATCATCATCGGTACGGACTCGGCTACAGGCCGCCTTGCGCTGATCAGGATAAACACGATCAGGGCGCTGTTTACCGCGATGGATACGATGCTCCAGAAGATGATGGATTTTCTGCTGCCGTGTTTTCCGGTATATTTTCCGCTCACCCCTGCAAAGATAAAAATCGGGATGATGGCGATGATATTCAGAATGGCGCTTAACTGCATGTTTCCGATCACAACGCCGTACAGCAGTGTTCCGATAATAGCCTGGCCGGATATCGTCATGGCCAGCTTATCCGAGGTGGCCGCCAGGATATAGCACTGCAGCCCCTTATTATCCTTCAGCAGGCTCAGCATGTCTCTCCATCTCACTTTTTCACTGCTGCCGGAGGAGACCGCGGTAAAGTTTTCCGGTTTGTCTATCCTGGAGAGCCCGATCAGGGAAAACAGAAGAAAGATACCGGAAAGGCATACGGTAAAGGTGGAGAATCTCGTATTGCATTTGTCGATGATCATGGAAATGATGGGATCCGTGATGCCGTCGAACAGGCGTGCCAGTGTCATCAGGGTTCCCACCAAAAGGACAGAGATGCCGAATCCCAGGTTTGCCGCATAGCTCACAGAGCCGATTGCGGAGTAAAAGCACCCGCAGGAAGCCCCCTGGAGCATTGCCAGTATGATCGTACTGTTCTTTGCGCGGCGGTACTGCGTGTTGTCGTTTGCGGGTTGCGGCTGGTTTTTGTTTCCCATTTGAAATACCTCCTGAGTCATATTGATAAGATCAGTATAGAAGGTTTTTTCTGTGGAGACATTCAGGTTTTCGTGAAAAGGTATGGATATTCGGGAGATTTTTACCTTATATCCAAAGAAAAAGCGGAGAGCCTCACACCCTCCGCATCCCATTCATCACCTTACAGAACACAATCGCCGTCAGCGTGCTCACCGCCGTCGCCAGGATCGCCGGTCCCACGATCGCAGCCGGGTTCACGCTTCCGTACTGGCTCCGGTAGGCGATGATATTCACCGGGATCAGCTGCAGGGAGGAGATATTGATGATGAGGAAGGTGCACATCTCGTCGCTGGCCGTCCCCTTTGGCACTGCCGGACAGGTACTGTCTGCCGCGCGGATGACTTTGGAGCGGCCATCCTTATTTTTCAGACCGTCCGGGGAGCTGCCGCCCTTTCTCCGCTCCTCCTCCAGGGCCTCCAGAGCCTGCATGCCCTTAAGTCCCGCCGGCGTCGCCGCCCAGCCGAGCCCGAAAATATTCGCGATCATATTCGTGGCGATGTACTCGTTTGCGGCGTGGTCCTTTGGCAGTCTGGGGAATAAAAACCGCAGAAACGGGCTCATGCGCCGGGAGAGCCCGGCGATCATGCCGGATTTTTCCGCGATCTTCATCAGACCGACCCAGAAGGACATCACGCCGGTCATGGTGATGCACAGGGTTACAGCGTCCTGCGCGGAGGAGAGGGCCGCGCTGGTAAGCGCCGGCAGTGTCCCGTGAAAGGCGGCGTAGCTCACGCCGATTAAAATCATACATGCCCAGAGATAATTCATAAAAACCTCCTTCGGATTTCAAAGCTGTATCTATTATATAAAGAAAACACGGAAAACAGAACCGTTCGCCCCGGCATAATTTCACGCGCGCTCTCATAGGATATTCTGATATTAGAGAGCTATCACGAGGTATCGCGATTTTGAAAACAATTCACTGGAGCGCATGTGATCGGAAGGAGGTTCGTCGGAGGAGATTACGGAGCGCCATCGCCGGCCTGCTGGCAGTTCTGCTGCTGGTCTCTGGCTGTGATCTCCCGCACTTTGGAAACAGTGAGACATCCGGGCGCAGTGGGGCGGAGGCGGATGCCGCGGCCACGGAGACGGCGGCTTTTGATGCATTTCTGGAGGAGTTTTTCCGGTCCGAGGTCACCGGGAATACGATCAACCTGCATTTTACCCTGGCGGACCCGGAGCGCTACGGCATCACAGAGACGCCCATCACACTGGGGGAAATCTCAGAGCAGGCGATGACGGAGGCGGATGCCGGAATTGAGAACCTGCTGTCCGTGCTGGATGATTTTAACTACAAACGGCTTGACACATCGCGGCAGCTGACCTGCGATGTGATAAAAGAGTATTTACAGACAGAGCTGTCCGTGTCAGAGCTTGCGTATTATGACGAGCTATTACGTCCCTCCACCGGAATCCAGGCGCAGCTGCCGGTGCTGTACGAGGAATACCGTTTTTATGACAGGCAGGATGTCGAGGATTATCTCGCGCTGATTGCGCTGACGGACGATTATTTTTCACAGATCATCGCGTTTGAACAGAAAAAGGCGGAGCTGGGCCTGTTCATGTCGGACTTTGCCTGCGATACGATCATTTCCCAGTGTGAGACATTTGTCAAAAATCCGAAAGAGCACTACCTGATCCAGACCTTTGACCGAAAGGTGGATCAGATGGACGGCCTGACGGAGCGCGAGAGGGAATTATACAAGTCAAAAAACGAGACAATTGTAAATGAACATGTGCTTCCGGCCTACCGGATGCTGGCGGATGCGCTGACCGGGCTGCTCGGGAGCGGGGAAAACGAGATGGGGCTCTGTTATCTTCCCGAGGGAAGAGCGTATTATGAATACCTGGTCAGCCACAATACCGGAAGCGGAAAAAGCGTGGCGGAAATTCAGAAGATGATCAGCGAGCAGAGAAATCAGGATCTGACCGAGGCGGCGGTCCTTTTGCTGGATTACCCGGATCTGAAAAAAAAGAGCGGAAGCGTCGTGCTGACCGGGCGGGATTCGGTAGCTACGCTTGAGGTGTTAAAACAGCAGATGGCGTCGGAATTCCCGGCGGCGCCGGAGGCGGAGTACACGGTCAGCTACATCGACGAGTGTATGGAGGAGTACATGGCGCCGGCTTTTTACATCACGGCTCCGATCGACGATTACGGAAAAAACGCGATTTTTATCAATGCCTCGACAGATGCCACCTCCATGCGGTATTTTACAACGCTTGCCCACGAGGGATTCCCCGGACATCTCTATCAGACGGTGATGTCCTATGAGGCCGGGCTGGCCCCTGCACGGACAGTTTTAAACTTCCCGGGTTATGTGGAAGGGTGGGCGACATATGTAGAAATGATTTCGTATCACTATGCCGGTCTTAAGGAAGAGCTTGCCGCGCTGATGTCGCACAACCAGTCCGCGCTGCTAAGTCTTTATGCGTCAACGGATCTCGGCATCCACTATGACGGATGGGACTTTTCGGATACGGTTGCCTTTTGGGAGACCTACGGGATCACCGACCGCACCGTGCTGCGGGAGATCTATGAGCTGATCGTGGAGGAACCGGCGCATTATCTGAAATATTACGTCGGGTATCTGGAATTTCTGCGGTTAAAGGAAAAGGCGCAGAAGACCTACGGCAGTGACTACAGCGATATCGCCTTTCACCGTGCCATACTGGAAATCGGTCCCGCGCCGTTTCCCATCGTGGAGCAGTATCTGGATGCGTATTATGATGATACCGGAGCATAAAGAGGTTACCGCCCCGGACTTCATCATAAGCGTTTACGCGACCTGCGTCCGTCGGAACACGCGGTAAATCAGCGGAAGCAGCAGGATACAGGCAGCCGGGTAAATTGCAAATAACAGCGGGGCCGACCTGCAGATATGAGTTCCGACGCGATAGAGCGAAAACAGGGAAAACACGGTATTCATCTGCAGCAGCTGGTCGGGCAGAAGCCCGATGAGCTTTGTGAGCATGGCATTGTGGCTGCCGGAGAGAAATCCGGGCGCAAACATCAGAAAAAACGGGATCGTGACCGCAAAGGCAGTGGATTTTGTCTTTGCGGAGACGAGCATCGCAAGGAGCAGCATGAACAGACAGCCCAAATATCCGCCCAGCACGATCAGCGCATAAGCCTGGCCGTTGGTCAGCTCATATAAGGTTTTCCAGCGGAAGACCGCGATCAGGCAGTCGGCGCCGTCCGTGCCGAGCAATCCGAGCGTGACGGCGGTATAGATCAGCATCATTGTCCAGTAGGTTCCGGTGATCACAAGAAATCCTGCGCACAGCTTGGCAAGAACCGCTCTCCTCCTCCCGTGATATGTGGAAAAGAAGATGGCGTCCGCTTTCTGTGCTGCCTCGCCGGAAAAGATACCAGCGATGGGGAAGACCAGAATCAAAAGAGAAATCATAATGATGGTGGCGGAATAGGTCTGCAGATTCAGCCACCCTTCTGCGTAGTCATACCAAAGCGGCGTGGGGAGCTCCTGGTATTTCTGAATGATCCATTCCCTTTCCGATTCTGAAAACGTATCCTTCGCCTCGCCGTCCAGCCATTCCGTAAGCTGTGCCATCCGGTTCGGATAAAAGCGGGAGGCATCCTCCGGCGTCAGGGAGTCCGGCAGATAATAGTCGAGTTCCCGGAAGCCGGAAAAGGAGCGGGCGATCATCATCCGGATATCATAAAAGCCTTGTTTTTTGCTGAAAGCAATTTCCTGCTGTACGACATTTGAAGACTGTGCTTCCGGCGTTGCATTGACGCGCGCGTTTTCTTCGATCACACGCCGGATCACATCCTCGTCCACATATCCGGCCCACTCTTTCCTGGCGGCCCGCAGCTTTTGCGCCGCGGAAGGGCCGGCCGTTTTTTCACCCTGTTCATCGATCCAGGAGACGCTGTGGACGGTGAGAAACGTTGTGACGCCCAGGGTGACGCACAGCAGCAGGAGCGCGAGCTTTGCGCTGTGCTGGGAAAAAATCTTTTTTATCTCATAATATATCATCTGAGTCATTTGTTTCACCTGTTCTTTCTCCAAAATAAGACAGAAAAATATCTTCTAATGTGGCTTTTTCGCGGATAGAAGACATAACGGGAGGGGTTTTTGATAAAATCCGCATTGCGGTGCCCTCCGGTGTGCTGCGGATATTGGCGACCTTATACCGGCGCAGGAGATCCGCGGCCTGCTCCTTTGGAACGACACAGCTCCACACAGTTTCAGGAATGTCGGCGAGGATTTCCGTCTGCGTGCCTGTGTGTAAGAAGGCGCCGTCCTTCATGAGAAGGATTTCCGACGCGATATACTCGATATCGGAGACAATGTGGGTGGACAGCAGCACCAGCCGGTCCTCGGAGATCTCGCTGATCAGGTTGCGGAAACGGATCCTCTCGTTCGGGTCAAGTCCGGCGGTGGGCTCATCCAGGATCAGAATGCGCGGATGATTGAGCAGCGCCTGCGCGATGCCGGCCCGCCGTTTCATGCCGCCGGAGAGCTTTCTCATTTTCCGGCTCCGTACCGGATCAAGCCCCACCTGTTTTAACAGCGTATTCACACGCTGCCTGGCGGTCGCCGGTCGAAGGCCCTTGATGGACGCGATGTACATCAGATAGTCCTCAACGGAAAAGTTTGGATAAAAGCCAAAATCCTGCGGCAGATATCCGAGCAGCTTCCGGTAGTCGGCGTCCATGGTAAAAATATCGGCGCCGTTCCATGTGATGCGTCCGGCGGTCGGCTTTAAGAGGGTGCAGAGCATCCGCATCAGCGTGGTTTTTCCTGCTCCGTTTACACCGAGCAGCCCGTAGACTCCGGTGGAAAGGGTGCAGCTGATGTTATTTACAGCTGTAGTATCTTTGAATGTTTTTGTCAGGTTTTCGATCACAAGTTCCATGAGTTACCTCCGTCAGAGTAAAGTCTGCATTTCCATGCAGGAGTCACAGGATAAGCAGACGCGCCGGATCAGCCAGGCCAGGTACAAAACCGAGATCACGGTGAGCCCAATCCATACGACCGGGAGCACGGCCCGGTAGATCTCGTCCTGCATGATCAGAAAAATCCATATGCCGCTCCAGAAAATGGAGAGAGCGACGGCGTAATATTCCGAGTCTGTAAAACGGCTGCAGAGAAAGCGGAAACAGATGCAGCAGGTCACGCAAAGCGGGAAGAAAAACTGTGTGGTCAGCTCAAAGAGAGAAATCCGTTCCGTATACGTTGCCAGCCCGCTGAATACAACGAGAAGCAGGGTGTCCGCCATCGCAAACAGCAGCATGCGTGCTGTGTAGATCTGGCGGAGCGAATAAAAGGCAGCTCCTTCGATTTCGAGGGAATCCGTGCGTCTGCTGCGCCACAGCTCCGGGATGATCAGCATCGCAAAGACCGGGGCGAGCCCGCCGATATACCGCCGGATGGCATCCACGCTGTCGGAGAGAATGAGCATACGCCAGATCAGAAGGAGCACGGCGATCTGGAGCAGCCACCAGCGTTTCTTCAGATACAGAAACTGACAGAACAGGAATTCGGGATATGACGTATTCCGCTGCCGGTCGCTCTGATAAAAGGCCTGCTTTGCGCGGATCAGCGTCTGTCGGATTTTTGCCTCGTCGGGCTCTGATTTCACGTTTGCAGGTGGTCTGGCATTCAGGATGTGTTTTAATCGGTCCATGGTATCCTCCTTTTCTTTTTTCTGCTGCTGCCCTCACTGTCGTCCAGATCGGCCAGCAACCGTTCTTTGGCCTGCCGGAGCCGGTATTTTACCAGGGGAAGGCCGATCTGTAAAATTTTTGCGATATCTTTCTGCTTCAGGTCTTCATAATAATAAAGAAGAATCACCTCGCGCAGCTCTTCCGGAAGACGGGAAAGCGCCTGCCTCACATCGATACCGGCGTGGATCTGGTCTGCGGGAAAAGCGGCGTCTGGACTGTCCGCTTCCTCCTCTGACAGGGAAAGGGGCAGGCTTTTTGCGGCCCGGTAATAGTCGGCACACAGATTCCCGGAAATCGTGTAAAGGAAGTTCAGGGCTTTACCCTGATGGCGGTAATCCGGCAGGGCGGAAAAGAAACGGACAAAGGTTTCCTGTGTGAGATCCTCCGCGTCCTCCTTCCCTGCCAGGCGGTATCTGAGATGGCGCAGGATAACGGGGTAGTAGCGGCGC
The DNA here is from genome assembly GCA_947642555.1 of uncultured Roseburia sp. Classification (GTDB taxonomy): domain Bacteria; phylum Bacillota; class Clostridia; order Lachnospirales; family Lachnospiraceae; genus Roseburia. The sequence continues at coordinate 43,817 of CANRSX010000010.1, forward strand.
ACAAAAATCTCCATTGCATCCTCGCTGCCCTGCTTCATGCGCTGGATCAGGAGAGCGTCTGTATCCATGTGCACCTCCTTTCCTGTGACTGCTGTGTTTCTATAAGGTATAACGTGTGAGGGAGAAAAAAAGATAGGATAAATTTTATTCAAAGCGAAAGGAATCGCCCCAGACTTCATTGCAGAGGTCAACGCAGTACGCCCGTGAGAAGGCGGGGTCCTGTGAACGAATGGCGTTACCGGCGGCGAGCGCATCCGTGTAATCCGATAAAAACCAGGCGGCGACTCCGTCGGTTCCGTCCGAGAGATGGCAGACGATTGGCCTGATATCGTAATCGGTAATTGCCACCCCGCCGTCTGCCGTGCGCCCGATCGTGACCTTTGCCATGCCGCCGACCATGCGGTTTGCAATCCCCTCGCCGGAAGAGGAAGTCCAGTTGACAAAATTGCCGAGCGAATAGTAGACGAGCATTTCGTGCCCTTCGTCGTCGCGCATCCACCCGATGGGCTCGATAACATGCGGATGCGTGCCGATACACAGATCCGCTCCGTTTTTCAGAAACAGATCCGCCCAGTATTCCTGCTCCGCGGAGGGGACGAGCTGATATTCGGTTCCCCAGTGCGGGCAGACAATGGTAAAATCCGCCAGCTCCTCCGCCAGCGCCAGGTCGGCCTGCACGGTTTCTTCTTCCAGCAGATTTACCGCGCCGGGCATGGAGGCCGGCATGGGAATCCCGTTTGTTCCATAGGTGTAGTTTAAAATCGCAATGCGGATCCCATCCTGTTCATAGAAGAAAACGCGTCCCTGCTGCTGCCCCCAGCCGCTGCCTATGGCGATGGAATAAGTGTCATCTCCGACGGCACCAAAACCGCTGCTGTCATCTCCGCTGCTGCCAGAGGAACTGTCGCCGCTGATTCCGAGCACCGCGATATCCGGGTGCTGTTCCCAGTAGGTCAGACAGTTCTGGATGCCGGCTTCCCCTTTGTCCAGGGCGTGATTGGTCGCATGAAGGATGACGTCAAAACCGGCTGCATCCAGCGCGTCTCCGAGTTCATAGGGCGCGTTAAAGCAGGGATAGCCGCTCACGCCAAGCTCGCTGCCGCCGATGATGACCTCCTGGTTGACGAGGGCGAGATCCGCCGATGAGACAGTATCTTTTATATTTGTAAATAAGGCGTCAAAACAGTAGCTGCCGTCCGCCCGCAGCCCGCTCTCGGCGACCGGCGCATGGAGCAGGACGTCGCCCACCATGACAAGAGAGATTTCGGCGGGCAGGCTGTCTGATGTCCTGCTGTCTTCCGCGGAGGGAGTGTAATCGGAATTTTCCCCAGACAAAGTGCGATCGGAAGAGAAGCTGCTCTCCTCAGGCATATTATATTCTTTTAAGTATCTTCCACACCCGCCAAAGACAAAAGAAATATAAATCAATGACAATAAAAGACAAAATATTTCCCTTATATAATGTCCTGTATGTCCAGGCCTGTTTTTCCGCTGTATTCTCTGTAAATTCATATTCACACCGCCTTTTCAGATGTCATCTTCCGATGTGCCTGGATGATCCGCGCCGGATAACAGTGCCTGATACACGTCCCGCTTTGAGACGCCGCGATCCTTTGCGACAAGCTTCATGGCTTCCTTGCGGCTTGATCCTTTCGCTTCATAAAGTGCCATATGATCTTCAAGGGATATCTCATCCCAGGCTTTCTGCTGTTCCTCTTTTATTTCATCCTGTGTCTTTCCGTGGATGACAAGAACATACTCTCCCCGCGGTTCGTTGTCTTTATAGTAATTAATGATATTAGAAAGTGTCGATACTGTCTTTTCTTCAAAACGCTTTGTGAGCTCGCGGCAGACGGCAGCCCTGCGGTCTCCGAGGACTGCAAAGAGTTCGTCCAGTGTTTTTTTCAGATGATGAGGAGCTTCATAGAGAACAATTGTGCGTGTCTCTTCTTTTAATTGAGACAGAACTAACGTTCTTTCCTTTTTCTCCCTCGGAAGGAATGCCTCAAACGCAAAGCGTCTGGTCGGAAGGCCGGACATGGTAAGCGCCGTGATGCAGGCTGCCGGGCCCGGCAGGGAGGTGACCGCGATCCCCTCTTCGGTGCAGATGCGCACAAGCTCCTCGCCCGGGTCGGAAATTCCCGGGGTCCCGGCGTCCGTGATCAGTGCGATATTTTTTCCTTCCCGCAGTTTGTCTGCAAGCTGCCAGGCTTTTTCTATTTTATTATATTCATGATAGCTGGTCATGGGCGTTCTGATCTGAAAATGGTTTAACAGGCGGAGGGAATTTCTGGTATCCTCCGCGGCGATCAGATCGACTTCTCGTAATGTGCGCAGTACCCGGAGCGTAATGTCCTCGAGATTGCCGATCGGGGTGGCGCACAGATATAACGTACCGGCCATAACGGTCTCCTTTCGGGAAAACAGACTTCTTTTCCTAATGGTATAAAAGCCGCGGCGATCTGTCAATAAACTTCAAAAGCTTTTCATCTTCTTCATAATATGTTAAGATAATACCATACGAAAAAACATGCGGATGCGCGGCCGGTGCGTAAACCGGCGGCTGACAGACTGTGGAAAGGTACGGTGCTGAGATGGACGTAAGAAAACCGGCGGAGGAACTGTTCGAGGATATGGTGGAAGTGCAGAAAGCCATTGCAAAAATTATAATTGGAAAGAATAAAGAGAGCGCGGATGCCGTACTGAGGTCTAATACCAATATCCTGGCCAGGCTGACAAAACTGGAAGACAAGGCGGAGGAGCTGTTCCGGCTGACGGAGGAGCAGGCTGCCGCAGCGCAGGCCGCGGAGGAACGTGCGGCAGAGGAGCAGATACAGGCACGGGATGACAGAGCGTCTTCTGGTCACGAGGAAGAGCTTCTGATGCAGCGGATGCAGGAGGAGGCCAGCCGGCAGGAGTTAAAAGAAGAGCTTGCCGAGCTTGGAGAGCTGGTGAGAAACGGACTGAAGCAGGCGGTGGATATCATGGCGGAACAGCAGCAGGAGATGAAGCTGATCCGCGGCCAGCAGACGGAGCTGATGGAGCGGCTGGAACGTATGGAGCAGATACAGCTGCGGGAGCCAAAGCCGGATACTGCGGCGGAGGAGGAGCCGGAAATCGTGCCGGAGGAGGAACCTGTGCCGGAGTTCACGGCGGAAGAACCGGAAGTGATGCCGAGAGAGGAGTCCGTGCCGGAAGATGTAACGGAAGAGGAAGAGGAGTCCGTGCTGGAAGCTGTAACGGAAGAGGAACCGGAGGTCGTGCCGGAGTTCACGTCGGAAGAGGAGCCGGAAATTGTGCCGGGGTTCACGTCGGAAGAGGAATCGGAGGTCGTGCCAGAGGAGGAGGCAGCGTCGGAAGAGGAGCCGGAGGTCGTGCCGGAAGAGGAATCGGAAGCGCTGCCGGAGCCGGAAGCTGCGTCGGAAGATTTTCTGATTGATGATTTTGCACTGCCGGATGACTTTGCACTGCCGGATGATTTTGCGCTGCCAGATGATTTCGAACGTCTGGAGGAGCCCGAAGTGCCGGGGAAGAACGATTTCCCGGAAGACATGGATTTTATGATCAACAATCTGGATCTGCTTTTGGACGCAGAGACAGACGGGCAGGATCCGTCATTCGGACCAGAGCCGGAGCCGGAGCCAGAGCCGGAACCGGAGGAGGATGGATTTGCGGAAGAGCTGATGCTGGATGCAGAGGCATGGGGGATTCCGGATGATACGGAGCCGGACCCAGAGCTTCCAGACGTGTCAGAGCCGGTTCCTCTGGAAGCGGAGATCAAAAAAACGGCCAGGAAACCGGAACCGAAGCCGGCTGCGAGGCCACAGAAGGCCAAAGAACCGGTTTCGGCCATTCCTGACCGGATGATGACGCCGGAAGAGATCGCGGCGCTTCTGGAAGATTTATAAATAAAAGATATGACTTTTTATTCGGCGGTAAGGGTGATGATATTTTTTATGATCCTTACCGCTGTTTCCATTCCCTCGACGCTGACATGCTCGAACGGGCCGTGAAACGCGTAGCCGCCGGTGCCGAGATTCGGGCACGGGAGACCGCGGAAGGTCAGCGCAGCTCCGTCGGTACCGCCCCGGATCGGGAAAGATTCCGGCGCGAGCCCTGCCGCGTTTATGGCGCGTCTGGCAAGCTCAACAATATCAGGATGGGTATCGATGATCTCTTTCATATTATAATAAGAGTCCGTAAGCGTGAGTGTGACGGTTCCGTCGCCATACGCCTGGTTTAACTGTGCCTCGATCTCCTGCAGGCGGATTTTGCGCGCTTCAAAGCGTTCCTTATCATGATCACGCACAATATAGGAAGCGGCGGCGGAGGTCACGTCCCCGCGCTGCTCCATCAGGTGATAAAATCCTTCCCGCCCTTCGGTACGTGCCGGGATTTCGTCCGGCGGAAGCATGGACTGGATCTCGCAGGCGATCAGAATGGCGTTTACCATAACGTCCTTTGCCTCGCCCGGGTGAACGCTTTTGCCATGTATTGAAAAATGAGCGGTAGCAGCGTTAAAATTTTCAAAGGAGATTTCACCCTCATAACCGCCGTCTACGGTATAGGCGAAGTCCGCTTTAAAATAGTCGGTATCAAAAAATTCCGTGCCGCGTCCGATCTCCTCGTCCGGGGTGAAACCAACCCAGACGTCTCCGTGCGGCTGCCCGGATGCGATCAGCTCCTCCATTGCGGTCAGAATCTCCGCGACGCCGGCCTTATCGTCCGCGCCGAGCAGGGTTGTCCCGTCCGTTGTGATGAGTGTGCGCCCTGCCAGACCTTTCAGGTGCGGGAAATCGGAAACGCGGATGGATTCGCCGCTTCCCTTCAGCAGTACATCGCCGCCGTCGTAAGACGGGATGATCTGCGGCTTAATGTCTTTCCCGGAATAAGCGGGTGAGGTATCCATGTGCGCGATAAAACCGATGGATGGCCTGTCCTCATATCCGGCAGTGGCGGGGAGCAGACCGTAGACGTAAGCGTGATCTGTGAGCACAACGTTTTTTAAACCCAGCGCGGCCACCTCCTGCTCTAAAATGCGGCCCAGCTCAAACTGACGTTCCGTGGAAGGAATCGGCGCTGTCTCCCAGTCGTTCTCCTCCGATGTCGTATGGCAGGCGACATATTTCAGAAATCGTTCTTCTACATTCATAAGAACCTCCTTATTTTACCTTGATAATACTAAAATACCATAAGCGGAAAAAAATTTAAAGTTTTTCTTAAAAAATGGTTGCATTTCTGAAAAATCTGTTATATAATAACTTTCGTGCTTGGGGGAACACCCATTGGAAAGCACAGTAGATGCGCCACTAGCTCAGCTGGCAGAGCACCTGACTCTTAATCAGGGTGTCCAGGGTTCGAACCCCTGGTGGCGCACTGATGTACCATCTTCCATTTATAACCTTGTTATAAAGTACTAATGATGAAGCGTAAGGGCTCGTTGTTAGTGCTTTTTTTTCTCTCTGTATGATTTCAGATTTTTATCTTTATTTTCCCTGACAGAAAAAATTGAATCTTATCATTGTATGTGTTAAAATAAAAAAAGATGCAGATCATAGTGCGGGATTCGACAAACTGATGTTAGGAGAAAATGTGATGGAAAATGGAAGTACGGTGCAGAAGAGAAAAGGGCTGAATCTGATGGCAAAGATTCTTTTGCTGGTGCTGGTGCCTCTGATGATTCTGGTGATTATGTCCGGGCTCGCGATCCGGTCGCTGGGGATTTTTGTATCCGAGCGTGTCGTGGAGCATGAGCTGGGTACAACGGCATATTCGATCAAAGTGACGCTCTCCCGACTTGGAGGCGGCGGGGATTACAGCTATGACGGGGAGAATTTTTACAAAGGCGATTTTAATATCTCGGAGGATCAGGGGACGCTGGATGAATTTTTGAATGCGACGGATGTGAACGTGACGATTTTCTGGGAGGATCTTAGGGTGGCGTCGAGCGCGCGGGATGAGTCGGGGAACCGGATCATCGGTACCCGGCTGGATGCAGACATTTATAATGAAGTAAAGACAAAGGGAGAATATTTTACGAGCAAAACCGTGGTCGGAGGCAAACCGTATTTCTCCTATTACGAAGTACTTTATAATAATGAAGGTACACCGGTCGGAGTGCTGTCCACGGCGATGGAGGCGGAAACCACGCGGGAGATCTATGAATCCCGGATGCGCAACAGCGTCATTTTTATGGTGATCATTGCGATGATTACCTGCGGACTGATCGCGGCGGCGATGATGATGATTGTTCAGGCGATTTCCCAGGTGGTGACACGTCTTGACGCGATGGCGGAGGGCGATCTGAACCGCGAGGTGAGCGGCACGCTTGTCCGCAGAAGTGATGAGATCGGAAATATCGCAAGATCTGTGCACACACTGGTGCTCGGGCTGGCAGGGATTGTCACGAATATACATAAATCCGCGGATTCGCTCGACGGGTTTACCGGAAAATTCCGGAAGAACTTTAATACGATCAACGAATCGATCCGCAATGTCAATATCGCGGTGGAAGAGATTGCGAACGGTGCGACGCAGCAGGCGAATGAGATGCAGAACGTCAACAACCAGATCGGCGATATGGGAGACGCGGTAAATGAGACGAGCAGGAACGTCGAAACGCTGATGGAAAGCACGCGTGAGATGCAGAATCACAATCAGCTGCTGAACCAGACCCTCGATGAGCTGGCCGAGATCAGCGACCGGACCAGGACATCGATTGACGAGGTACATGAGCAGACGAACAATACCAACAAATCCGTCATGGAAATCGGCAGCGCGATCAACATGATTACCGATATTGCAAGCCAGACCAACCTGCTCTCGTTAAACGCCAGCATTGAGGCAGCGCGGGCAGGAGAGCATGGAAGAGGATTTTCTGTGGTGGCGGATGAGATCCGGCAGCTGGCGGATCAGTCGAGCGAGACCGCAAAGAAGATCGGCGGGATTGTGGAAGAACTGATTCAGAATTCCAATATCAGTGTTGAGACGATGCAGAATGTGCTGCAGGATATCAACAATCAGAACGAGCGGCTTGGCGCGACACAGCAGGTGTTTGAGGATATGAACGAGGAGATGGGCAATGTCGTGATTGCGATCAATAACATTGCCGGACAGATGGAATCGGTCAGCCTGGTGAAGGACGATGTCACCCACAGCATGGAGAGCCTTGCGGCGATCGCGGAAGGGAACGCGGCGAGCACGGAGGAGACCTCCGCTTCGATGGTGGAGCTCGGAAATATTGTGGAGGAATGCTATCACGATACGGATGAGCTGGTAGATATTGCAAATAAAATGACGGGCGATGTGAACCGCTTCAGAGTATAATGAGAATGAGAACGACGCCGGCAGCAGAGAAAATTTCTGCTGCCGGTAATTTTTTGATGACGGACAGACATGGCGGACAAAAATCACGCCTTATCTTTCCGGCGCTGCGATCAGTTTGCAGATCGGGTTGCCGAGGGATGAAAATTTTTCCTCGTACTCGGTCATGATGTTTCCCTCCATCAGAACCGGATCATGGTGCAGATCGCGGGTCGATGCGAGCAGCTTCCAGCCCGCTGCGGGAATCTCTTCCAGGGAAAACGTAAAGAGATCCTGATTGTCCGTCTTAAACTCAATCTGTCCGTCCTCCGAAAGTACGGCCGCGTACCGTTCCAGAAACTGCCTGGAGGTAAGCCGGCGCCTGGCATGCCGGTCTTTTGGCCAGGGATCGGAAAAATTCAGGTAGATGCGCGAAACCTCGCCCGGTGAAAAGACGAGCAAAAGATCGGCGGCATCCATACAGAGAAATTTCAGATTGAGAAGCGGAGCCTGTTCCATTTTCTGTAACGCGCGGAGCAGAACGCTGGAATAGCGTTCGACGCCGAGATAGCGGATTCCAGGATGCAGGGAGGCCAGTTCCATGAGAAAACGGCCTTTTCCCATGCCGATTTCAATATGAAGCGGGCCGGGTGAGGGAAAAACGTCCTGCCAGCGTCCGCGGTATGACACCGGGTCGCTGATGCAGTAGGGGCTTTTTTCGACCGCCTCGCCGGCGCCGGGAATATTTCGTAATCGCATATGATGATCCTGCCTTTGCTGATTTTTGTACGGACTTTATTCTACAATATATTTCCGGATAAAAAAAGTGTTTTCTTCTGAAAAAAGATTGCATGTATTTTTTTGAACGCTTATACTGATACTAATATATGGAAACGAAAGTGAAAGGCAGCAGGAGCAGAAAAGGATGAAAAAGAAGAATATTCTGGTCAGAGCGATCGTTTTTTTTGTGAGCCTGGCCATATTTATACAGACCGGGCAGGTCAGCGTATCAGCGGCGGATTACTGGCCGGAGGGACCGGCAACAGAGTCGCCGTCCGTGATTCTAATGGAAATGACGACCGGGACGGTGCTCTATGAGAAAAACAGTATGGAGCGGAATTATCCGGCGAGTATCACAAAGATACTGACAGCGCTGATCGCACTGGAGCATTCGGAGTTAAATGAGATCGTCACATTTTCTGATGAGGCGATTGATAATACCGAAGGGTCCGGGATTGCGCGGGATTACGGGGAACAGATGACGATGGAGCAGTGCCTGTACGCGGTAATGCTCGGGTCTGCAAATGAATGCGCGTATGCGGTCGCGGAGCATGTGGGGGGTACGGTGGAGGCATTTGTAGAAATGATGAATGCAAAGGCCGCCGAGCTCGGATGCCTGGACACGCATTTCTGCAATCCGCATGGTCTTTTCGAGGAGGAACACTATACGACCTGCCATGATATGGCGCTGATTGCCCGCGCGGCGTATCAGAATGAGAATTTCCGGATTATCACGGGAACAGCGCGCTACACGATCCCGCCGACGAACAAGCATGACGAGCCGACGCCGCTGACGAACCACAATGAGATGCTGTATCCGTGGCAGACCTTAAAATACCGGTATGAATACTGCACCGGCGGAAAAACAGGCTGGACCGCGGTGGCGCGATCGACGCTGGTCACCTACGCGGAAAAGGACGGGATGTCTCTGGTCTGTGTGGTCATGCACACCGAGCCTCCGGCCCAGTGGGTGGACAGCACGAATCTGTTCGAGTATGCGTTTGACAATTTTCAGATTTATAATATTGCGGACAATGAGACGAAATATGACACGTCAAAGCCCGTAAATGCGGGGATTTTAAATAACGGCAGCAGGGCTTTTGTGGATATCGACGAGAATGCCGGGATCATATTGCCAAAGACGACGGAGTTCTCAAATGCGGCGTCCGAGATCCGCTATGACGCCGTCGGGGAAAATGTCGCGGGAACCCTTGTCTATACGTATGCGGGCCGGGAAGTGGGCCGGGCGGATATCGTGAGAACCGGCGTAGAGATCCAGGGATTTGTGTTTGACAATCAGAAAGCAGAGGCAGCGACAGACGGGGAAGAGACGAAGACAAGGACCATTCAGATTGATCCGCTGTTCCTTGCAATGATTGCGGCTGCGGTGGCGCTTCTGGTATTCCTGCTGTTTGTGGGAAAACGCTTCGTCGATAACTATTACATCATCCGGCATAATATGGAAGTGAGGAAAAGCCGGAGAGAGCAGTTCCGTAAAATACGGTCGAGAAGAAGACGAAGACACAGAAGAAGATGGTAAAAACAACAAAAGACGACAAATAATACCGGGTATTATTTGTCGTCTTTTGTTATACAGACATAAAATAGAAAAGACAAAATTATCTGACAATTAAGCTGTTCAGAAGAATTTCCAGCTGTGTCGGATTTTTTGTGTAAAACAGGATGCCGTTTGCCGTCTCCTGCGCGGTCAGATATTTGCCCTCGAAAAGGGGGGACGCTCCGATCAGATGAAGCAGGTACGTGGTGACGGAAGGATCCGCCTTTAAAAACAGCGGCTTGTACGACTCCATGGAGAAGACGGCGGCGTCCGCTTTGCCGAACACATACTGAAGCTCCTTTTCCTGCTCTAACTGTTCGATCGTTTTGTTCGGGATAAAATATCCGGCGTCGTTCTTCGGCATCTGCAGGGAACGGACCGCGCGCTGTACCTGCTTGGTCAGGGCGCCCGACGGAGGGTAGAGGGATTCGAAATAACTCATAAAATCAGAGGCGTTGCGAAAGTGTTCGTTCTTCCCTTTCTCTAAGATCTCAGTCATCAGAATGCGGCGGATAATGCCTTCGCAGGTCTCGCGGGAGGGATTTTTTCGGATGGGTGTTTTTGGATAATCCATATCGGCTCCTTTCTCTTCTGCCATTATCGACATAATGTGATGTCTTCTGAATATTATAAGACATATAAGGAAGAAAAACAAGTCCGAAACGGACAAAAATGTTTGTTTGACAAATGAGAAAAGATCACGTATAGTATAAGGAAAGAAACGCCACAAAAATGCTCGGAGAGCGGAGAAGTTATACGGTTTACCAAAGAATGCACATACGAAACGGAGAATTCCTATGTCAGATTCATACGTTGTAAATGAAAAGAGAGAATTGATTTTGGACCGTGTGAAGGAATTTATCGATCAGCACGGCGGTGTTGTGAAGAAAAGCCAGCTGAATGAGCTGGGGATTGATTACCGAAGGATTCTTGACTTTGTGGAAAAGGGGGATCTGGTACGGATCAAGAACGGTTATTATACGATCCGGATCAGCGATTTTTCGGAGGAGGAGCTGATCGCGAAGCTCTTTCCGGACTGCGTCTTAAATCTTGAGACGGCGCTTTATGCATATGGCTATCTTGAGAATAAGCCGTTCGGCTATAAGCTCTCGGTGGACAAGAATACCTCGAAGTCCAGATTCCGTCTGGATTTTCCGCAGGTGACCCCTCTTTATGCGGAGCCTGAGACGCTAAAGACAGGCGTGACGGAGATTTTGTACGGCGGGACACAGATGAAGATTTTTGAGAAAGAGCGTCTGGTCTGTGAATGTCTGAAATATGAAGATAAGATGGAGCGCGAGCTGTTCAAGGAGGGACTGCTCTCCTATATCCGCGATCCGAAGAAGGATGTCGCACGGCTGATGAAGTATGCGAGAGAACGCAAGGTGGTAAAAAAAGTGCAGACAATGATAGGAGTATGGCTTTAAATGAAACATACAGTGACGGAAAGAGCCGCGTTGAAGGTGAAAAGTGAAGAGCTGGGGATTCCGTTTTCGAATCTTCTGGCCGGATATGTGCTGGAAACGCTGATGTATCTGATTGAAGATTCGCCGTTTTCCCTGTTTCTCTGGCTGAAAAATGATATGGCGCTCGGCGTCGGACAGTACCGGAAGGAAAACATACTGACGCTGGAGTTTGCCTATATCACGGATCCGCTTGTCGTGAAACGGGGAGATGTGGCGCCCGGACAGAAGCTGTCCCTGAAGATGGGGTACGTGATGCTGGCCCATATGTTAAAGGCGGAGAAGACGCCGGAGATTAAGTGGAAGGGCCGCGCGCTGCTGAAGGGGGAGACGGTGGAGCTTGAGATTTCCGGTGAATTTGAGGAGATGACGGTTCCCATCCGCATCCGGGTCGCGGAGCTGATCTGGAGCGGTACGGTGCCGGAGCGAAGGTCATTTCCGCTGTTTATGGAGGGCGGAAAGAAGATTCCTTATCTGCACTACCCCGCGGAGATCGTGCTCGCGGAGCAGATGTTTGAGATTATAAAAAATATGGAGCTGCTGCCGGATATGGGAGCTTATGATACGGTATATGCGATTCTTCACACGGAGGCAGTGGACGGCAGACATATCAGGCAGATGCTGCACGACGTCTGCAGGCGGGAAAGGCTTGTGCCGGATCAGGAGAGAGGGGACGTGATTCTCTCCTACCGCAATTATACATACATGCGAAAGCGCTGGGAGAAGTATCTGCGCCATCAGAAACGGACAGAGCCGTCCTGGGCAGAAGTGATGGAAGTGCTCGGCGGTTTCCTTCCGCGGATCTGGCGATCCATCTGTGAGGACGAGGTGTTCTTCGGAGACTGGATGCCCGGGCTGGGACGGTTTCTGGATTGAGCGGATCCGAGGTGTTTTACGACGTGAAGAGGGAAGGCAGGACGGATCGTGGAAGGACAAAAGAGCGTATATCTGGATGAACGGCTAATTTCATATAGTAAAGCGGGGATTTACCCGTTTCACATGCCGGGACACAAGCGGCAGCCGTCGGGCTTTATCGATCCTTACCGGATGGATATCACGGAGATCGACGGATTTGACAATCTTCACCGCGCGGAGGGGATTTTAAAGGAAGCGCAGCAGCGCGCGGCGCAGCTTTACGGCGCCAGGGAAAGCTTTTTCCTGGTAAACGGGAGCACCTGCGGGATCCTGGCAGCGGTCTGCGCGGCGGTGAAACGGGGCGGCCGGATCTTAATGGCGCGCAACTCCCACAAGGCGGTTTACCATGCGGCGCTGATCGGCGGTATTGAGACAGACTATCTTTATCCGGTTATAACGGGAAATGATCTGCAGGGACAGATTACCCCGGGACAGGTGCAGGATGCGCTTGCCGGGGATGGGGAGTATCAGGCGGTTATCATCACCTCGCCGACCTTTGAGGGTGTGATATCCGATGTCGCCGGGATCGCGGCGGTCTGCCACGCGAAGGGGATTCCCCTGATCGTGGACAGCGCCCACGGTGCGCACCTGGGGCTGGGTCATGCCGGGGCATGGGGCGGATGCCCCGTGCACGCGGTCAGCGCCGGAGCATGGGGCGGATTCCCCGCGCACGCGGTCAGCGCCGGGGCGGACGCGGTGATCATGAGCCTGCACAAGACGCTGCCGTCGCCGACGCAGACAGCGCTGCTGCACCTCGCCTCCGAACGGATTGCGCCGGAGCGGATCGCGCAGTATCTGAATATTTTTGAGACAAGCTCCCCCTCCTATCTGCTGATGGCGGGAATGGACGCCTGCATCCGTATGCTTTTCGAGGAGGGAGAGGAGCGTTTCGGGAAATACCGGGCGCTGCTCGACGGATTTTACCGCAGCGCAGCGGATCTGCGGCATCTGCATGTGATGCGTGCAGAGGATCTCCTGCCGGAGGAAGCGTTTGCGTGGGATGATTCAAAAATTGTCGTTTTTTCGAAAGAAGACGGAAAAACACTGTCTCAGATCCTGCTGAAACGACACAAACTTCAGATAGAGATGGCGTCGGGCGGCTATGTGCTCGGGATGACGGGAATCATGGATACAGCGGAAGGCTTTGACCGCCTGTCAAAGGCGCTGCATGAGATCGATGCGGAGGCGGATTGCCGCGCCGGGCAGGAGAGGCTATGGGACGGTCCGTTGTCGCCCCGTGGTTTTATTGCACAGATGTATGCGCCGAACGACAGACGGCTTCCGCTGTGGAAGGCACAGGAGCTGCCGTCTGAGGATGCTGCGTTTTCGGAGGCGCAGGGCAGGATATGTGCGGATTTTATCGCGCTCTATCCCCCGGGGATTCCCCTGATTGTGCCGGGCGAGGTCATAAGCCGGGAATTTCTGGAAAGAATAACCGTGTGCACCCGGCTGGGACTTCGGATGGAGTGCGGCTCCGATCTGTCTGCGGGAAGGATAAAGATTGTATCTTGTTAAAACTTCGATTATACTGATAAGGGACGAAAATGGGAAAAATCTATTGTATCATGGGAAAGAGCGCGACCGGAAAAGACACACTGTTTAAAATGCTGCTCGCGGATCCGGCGCTTTCATTAAAAACAGTCGTCCCCTATACGACGCGCCCGATGCGTGAAGGGGAGCGGGACGGCGTGGAATATTATTTCTGCGGCGAGGAGCGGCTGGCGGAGTTGGAGACTGCCGGGAAGGTGATCGAGCTGCGCGCCTATGATACGGTACACGGGATATGGAAATATTTTACGGTGGACGATCATCAGATGGCGGATGCGCAGATGGATTATCTGCTGATCGGCACGCTGGTATCGTACCGGAAGCTTCGGGATTACTTTGGAACAGAGCGGGTTATTCCGATATATATAGAAGTGGAGGACGGAGAGCGGCTCTTTCGCGCGGTACAGAGGGAGAGAAAGGAGAGCCGGCCGCGGTACGAGGAGCTCTGCCGGAGATTTCTCGCGGACGCGGCGGATTTTTCGGAGGAGGAGCTTGCGGCTGCCGGGATTTCCACACGTTTTGTAAATGAGAATTTAAGAGAAACCGAACAAAAGATTAAGAATTATATGTTACAATAGACGGGAATAAGGGAAAGCAGGTGGAGTTTTGGATATTAAGGTTTCGGGAGCCGCGCCGGTGACGCAGACGCCGGATGCACAGGCAGTGGAGAAGGGCGACGGCACATTTAAATTTACACTTGCGAGCGCGATCACGGATGCGGATCTTCAGGCGAAGGTGGATTCCCTGCTTTCGGATATCACATTTCAGGGAAACAGGCTGGCGGAGCACATGGACGTACGGGATATGAGACGATACCGGGAGCTGATCCGGGAATTTATGAATGAGGTGGTGTTCCGCTCGCATAAGTTTTCGAGGGAAAATTTTCTGGACCGGAAAGGCCGTCACCGGGTGTACGGGCTCATCAAGCTGATTGACGCGAACCTGGATGAGCTGGCGCAGGAGCTGGTAAAGGACGAGAAGGATCACATTTCAATCCTGGGCAGGATCGGCGAGATCCGGGGACTGCTGCTGGATATTCTGACCTGATGCGGGATGCCGTGGTACGGGCCGGGAAGGAAAGCGGCGGCCGGGCATCGGATGCATGCTGTGATGAAAGAGGATTTCGGCAGAAAAGAGGGGAATTATGGCAGGATTTAAGGACATTTTGGGACACGAACAGATGATTGCACATCTGCAGAGCGCCATTGCCACGGATAAGGTATCGCATGCGTATATTTTAAACGGACCGGACAATTCCGGAAAGATGATGCTGGCGGAGGCGTTTGCGACGACGCTGCAGTGCGAGAGGAATACAGAGAACCCGTCGGAGGGCGGCGTGCGGACGGCGCATCCGGAACCCTGTATGGAATGCCGTTCCTGTAAGCAGGCGGCAGGGAAAAATCAGCCGGATATCATCTATGTCAGGCACGAGAAGCCAAATACGATATCGGTCGACGACATCCGCACGCAGGTGAATCATGACATTGTGATTAAGCCGTACAGCAGCAGGTATAAGATCTATATCATCGACGAGGCGGAGAAGATGAATGTGCAGGCGCAGAACGCGCTTCTGAAGACGATCGAGGAGCCGCCGGCCTACGCGGTGATCCTGCTTCTCACGACAAATGCAGAAGCATTTCTGCCGACGATCCTCTCCCGCTGTGTGCTGCTGAACTTAAAGGCCGTGCCGGACGAGAAGATCCGCGGCTATCTGATGGAGCACTATCAGATCCCGGATTATCAGGCGGACATCTGCGTGGCGTTTGCGCAGGGGACGGTCGGGAAGGCGATCCGGCTGGCCTGCTCCGAGCGCTTCGGGGAGTTAAAGGCATCCGCGCTGCAGCTGATCCGGCGTCTGGACGATATTGATTTTTATGAGATGGGCGAGGCGGTCCGGCAGATCAGTGATTACAAGCTTGAGATCAATGATTATTTTGAGCTGATGACGGTCTGGTACCGGGACGTACTGATGTACAAGGCGACGAAGGATGTGAACAGCCTGATCTTTAAGGATGAGGTGTACGAGATCAAACGCGAGGCGGAGAGAAGCTCGTACGGAGGGCTGGAAACCATTATAAAAGCGCTGCACAAGGCTCAGATCAGGCTGAATGCAAATGTGAATTTTGATCTGGTGATCGAGCTCTTGCTGCTGACGATAAAGGAGAACTGATATGGTAAAAATAGTTGGAGTGCGTTTCCGGAATGCCGGAAAGATCTATTATTTCGGCCCTGGAAATTTATCGCTTCATGAGGGAATGCATGTGATCGTGGAGACGGCACGCGGCGTCGAGATGGGAACGGTCATGACAGGCCCGAAGGACGTGGAGGATCAGGATGTGGTGCAGCCGTTAAAGCCTGTGATCCGCATTGCGACGGAGGCGGATGAAAAGACGGTGGCCAGGAACCATGAGAAGGAGAAGGACGCGTTTCAGATCTGCCTTGAGAAGATTGCGAAGCACAAACTGAACATGAAGCTGGTCGAGGCGGAGTATACATTTGACAATAATAAGCTGCTGTTTTACTTTACGGCGGACGGGCGGATCGATTTCCGCGAGCTGGTCAAGGATCTGGCTTCGGTCTTCCGCACCAGGATCGAGCTGCGTCAGATCGGCGTCCGCGACGAGACGAAGATTATGGGCGGAGTCGGGATCTGCGGCAGGCCGCTCTGCTGCCACACATATCTGTCCGAGTTTGCCCCGGTTTCCATCAAGATGGCGAAGGAGCAGAATCTGTCGCTGAACCCGACCAAGATCTCCGGCGTCTGCGGCAGGCTGATGTGCTGCCTGAAGAATGAGGAGGAGACCTATGAATATTTAAACAGCCGTCTCCCGAACAACGGGGATCGCGTGACGACAAATGACGGTTTTAAGGGCGAGGTGTCCTCCGTCAATGTGCTGCGTCAGACGGTGAAGGTGATCATCGAGGTGGACGGCGAGAAGGAGATCCGGGAATATAAGGTGCAGGAGCTGCGCTTCCGTCCGAAACGCCGGAAGGAGAATGTCCGCCTGTCGCAAAAGGAGTTAAAGGAGCTCGCGGCGCTGGAGGATAAGGGAGGAAAGTCCAAAATTGATGACGTCAAGTGATCTGGTCCGGGAACATGAACGCTTAGATGAGCTTCATCGGAACGGTTACGTTATCATCCAGGATCCGGCCCGCTTCTGCTTTGGCATGGACGCCGTGCTGCTCTCCGGGTTTGCGCAGGCAAAAAAGGGGAACCGGGTGCTGGATCTCGGGACCGGAACCGGGATTATCCCGATCCTGATGGAGGCAAAGACCGGCGCAGAGGATTTTACCGCGTTAGAGATCCAGGAGGAAAGCGCGGACATGGCGCGCAGGAGCGTCCGCTACAACCATCTGGAGGAGAAAATCCGGATTGTGACCGGAGATATCAGAGATGCCACAAAGCTCTTTGGGGCATCTTCTTTTGATATTGTCACGACAAACCCGCCCTACATGATCGATGCGCACGGGCTTGGCTCCGCCACGGAGGCAAAAGCGATCGCCCGCCACGAGGTGTGCTGCACGCTGGACGACGTATTGCGGGAGAGCGCGTCCCTGCTTGTCCCGGGCGGCAGGTTTTACATGGTGCACCGTCCGTTTCGCCTGGCGGAAATTTTAAGCAAAATGGTGGCGTACCGGCTGGAGCCGAAACGGATGAAGCTGGTGTACCCTTATATCGACCGCGAGCCGAATATGGTGCTGCTGGAAGGGTTAAAGGGCGGAAAATCGCGGATGACGGTGGAGAAGCCGCTGATCGTGTACAAAGAGCAGGGCGTCTACACGGATGAGATTTATGACATATATGGATACTAAATGTCAGAAAGGACAATCATGTATAATAAAATTTCAATCGGACCGGTTACTATTTATATGTATGGCCTGATGATGGCGCTGGGATTTTTCGCGGCGCTCGTCATGTGTCTGCGGCGCGGGAAGAAGCTGGGACTGGATGAGGACATCATCTGGGGCATTTTTTTCTGCGCGATCGTCGGCGGGATTGCGGGCAGCCGGATCCTTTTTTATATCGTGGAATTCCCAAAGGTCCTGGAGGATATCTCGATTCTCTGGAATTTCCGCAACGGATTTGTCGTGTACGGCGGGATCATCGGCGGCGTGCTGGCAAGTTATCTCTACTGTTGGAAGAAAAAGGCTCTGTTTATCGATTACTTTGACCTCGTGATGCCTGCGCTGGTGTTCGCTCAGGGGATCGGCCGGATCGGCTGTCTGTTCGCCGGCTGCTGCTACGGGAGAGAGACCGATGCGTGGTACGGAATCACTTTTCAGCACTCTGAGCAGGCGCCGAACGGCGTGAAGCTGATGCCCACGCAGATCATCTCCTCCGTGGGAGATTTTGTGATCTGCGGCGTGCTTTTATATTATGCGGCGAAAAAACCGGAGCGGGGGCGCGTCGGAGCGCTGTATATGATACTCTACGGGATCGGCCGCTTCGCGGTGGAATTTTTAAGGAACGATTACCGGGGAAGCATTGGATTTTTGTCCACCTCCCAGCTGATCTCGCTGATCGTCGTCGCGGCCGGAGCCGTGCTGTTTGCGAAGGCGCCGCGGATGGCGGAGGGGCGGAAGACGGCGGAGAATGTGGAGTGAGGTCAGATATGACAGATTATGCGACATTAAGTAACGATAAAAACTACACAATATTTCAATATGGAAATCGTACGATCCGGTTTAAAGCGCCGTATTCGCTGGAACGTTATATTGCGGTGAGGGAATGGGAAAACGGGTATCTGGTGGTCACGGCAAAGTACAGTCATAACCCGGATTATGAGGAAGAGTATATAGATTTAATTCCGATCCTGGAGAATCTGTATATCGTACCGGATATTTTTTTGAAGCCGATAAAGGAGGTCAGGATAGAAAATGCCAGATGTAGTGGAGATTGCTGATAAAGCGGATTTGATTGTAAATGGATATGCGTTTACAAAATGTGATATGGGATATCGGGTTCTGAATCTGGATCTGCCGGAACGTGCAGTTGTGTTGTCAGAGGAAGGAGAGAGCCTTGAAACAACGATGGATGATATTGAGATTCAGATTGTGCGGGATTATTTTATGAAAAACAAAGGATTTATGGAGGATGAATAATGCCCAAATATTATGAATTTAAAGTTGCCGGCTATTATTTATACTTCACTTCATTTTGTACGGTTGAGTGTATGCATGTACACGCCAGTGACAGAAGGCTGACAGAAGCCGGATCGGCAAAATTTTTTGTGAAGGAGAATGGCGATACCATTCTTCAGAATAAAGGAAATCTGAATCACAGGGAAATTGCAAAAATCCAGGCGTTTATTAAGGTTAATTACAAGGATATGTATCTGAAATGGTCAAAATATAGTACAAATCGTTTCTATGGGGAGGACTGACACCGCCCTCATGCCGGCAGCGTGATAATCACCGTCGTCCCGGCTCCTTCCGTGCTGTGGATCTCCATCTGACATTTTTCCCCGTAAATATACTGCAGCCGCTGTCGGATATTGTGGAGTCCGATATGCGGTTTTTTGTCTTCATAGATATTATATGACTGATTCATGATGTCTTCAATGCGCTTCTGCGACATTCCCTGCCCGTCGTCGCTGACCTCAATGACAATCTCATCCTTCACGGAATAGATCAGGATATCGACGTGCCCGGACAGGGGAGCCTCCATGTGGCCGAAGCCGTGATAGAAGCTGTTTTCCACGAGGGGCTGCAGGATATTCTTCGGAATCTGATGATCCATCAGCGATTCGCTGATATCATAATGGATCCAGATCTGATGCTCATAGCGATAATCCATGATCGTGGCGTACTGCAGCATGGTCTCATATTCATTTCGGACGGTGTCGAGGATCGAGAGCTTGCTGTTTAAGCGCTCGCGCAGAATTCGTGTCAGCGCGGTATTGATCTCCACAATCTCGTCGGTTTTTCCCTGACGCGCCATGATGTTGATGATATTCATGGTGTTGTAGATAAAATGCGGGTCGATCTGTGTGGCGAGAAGCTTATAGCTCACCACGGCATTTTCCTGTTCTTTTGCCTGGATGTCTTTTACCTGCCGGTTGATGGCCAGCACCATACGGTTGAACGTACTGGCCAGCTCTTCGATCTCGTCCTGCGTGTGGATGTCCGCATGGATATCGTTTCCAGCGGTAAAAGAGGACATGGCATCCGCGAGGGCGCGCATCGGGGCGAGCTGCCTGCGGACGGCCGGAATCAGAAAGAGCGTGTAGAGTACCGGCGAGAGCAGGTAGAGGGCGGTCACGATGCCGAGCGTCAGGAACAGACCCTCCAGCATATGGAAATAACTGACATAGGAGACGATCGTCCAGCCGGTGGAGGGGATGCGCTGATAAAAGCAGCGGCCGCTTCCGAGGCGGAAATTTCCCTCGGTTCCGGTGAAGGGGTTTGTCCCGTCCGAAAAAAGCCGGTCGATGTCATCCCAGAGCGCCTCGTCGGTGGCATAGATGAGATCCCAGTATCGGTCTGTAATATAGTAGGAATCAAAGGACGACGCGGCGAGGGCGTCGTTCTTTTTTAAGGTGGAGTTTAAAATGTAAAAAACCGTCAGTGTATAGGAATGCGTACCATATAAATAGTTTTTGGAAAAATAGAGGAAATCTTCCTGCGTGGTATCATAATGAGAAGGACGTTTTGTGGTGAGCCCGTCCAGGTAAAAAGGCGAATAATAACTATTGCTATAGGAAGATAAAAGGTTCCGATAATGTCTGCTGCCCGACAGCAGCTCATGCTGGGGAAAGTTTGTGTAGTAGATCGAGGAGATATATTCCCCATCCGGCAGTTCGATGCCAAGCGTCGCGAAATTCTGGTGGGAGGCGGCATAGGAGGAGAGCTCCTGCACGATTTCGGAGCGAAGGGCATCGGTTTTGTTTTTTTCATAGGCGGACACCAGGTTCCAGAAATTCCCGGACAGGCTGTTCATGCCCTCCGCCAGCTGCGTCTGCAAAAGGACATAATCTTCGGTCAGGACGGACAGAAGCTGTGTGTTTTCCCGGACTGCGTCCCGATAGAGCAGGGGGCTTAAGACCAGGAACAGAATGAGAAGTAAAAGCAGATAGATGACTGCGTAGATCAGAATCAGTTTTCTGCTGATCCGCTCTGCAATTCGTGAGGGGAAGGCGCGGGATGTATACATGAATGAACTCCTCCTGGTGTGTGAAAGGGCCGGCTGCCGCCGGGCAGTGTCTGGCTGCAAAATGGCGCTAGGATTTCCGATAGTCGATCGGGCGCTTCCCGGTGTGGGAGCAGAAGACCGTGCTGAAATACTGGGACGACCGGTAGCCGCACTGCTCCGCAATCTCATAAATCTTCATACTGGTATTCTGCAGAAACCAGACAGCGTGTTCGATGCGCAGCTCCGTTAAGTATTCGTTGACGGTCCGGTTGGTCTCCTGCTTAAAGAGTACGTTAAGCCGGCTGACGCTTAAGGACGCGTGTCTGGCGATCTGTTCCGTGTTCAGCGAATCGCTGGAATAATTCTGCTCCATATACTCGATGGCGGAGCGGATCGCGGGCGAATAGGGCGATATGCTTTCGGCTCTGTGCATGTGGATGCAGTCCGTATAGGTGTTGAAAATCCATTTCAGCAGCGCCTCGAGGGAATAAAAGATCCGGGCCTCGGAGACGGAGAGCCGTCCGCGGGAGAGCACCTCCATATGCGTGCAGAATTTCTGATAAAATTCCAGGATGGCGGCAAGATCCCGACTCTCATGGCAACGCGTCAGGTAGTCCTTGATCAGCAGCAGATGCTCCTCCGCATGCTCCTCCACGCCGTCTAAGCGCTGAAAGGGGAAGGGACGCGTCTGCGGCTGATACCGCTCACCGGCGAGCAAACCTTCGATGTCAGCCGGTTCCTCCGGGCGGAACATGGAGAAAAAGGTGAGCAGCGGGCGGTTCTGAACAAAGATGGCCCGGAATTCCTCAATGCCCAGCCGGTGCGGGTAAAAAAAGAGGGTACAGGGCTGGTTTGCATTGCTTTTGATGCGCTGCCAGATCTTTTTCGTGAGGGAATGCAGAAAAAAGGCGCGCTCCTTTTTCGGGCTCTCCAGCCGGACCGCGAACAGCAGAAACTCGTCGCAGGAAAACTGAAAGGAGACTGCGGGAGCGTCCGGCTGTGTCAGGAGGGAGGAGAGATAACGGATAGACGCCCGCCTGGCCTCCGCAAGCTGCGCGACGGTTCTCGTGTAGGGCATGATCTGGGAGAGCACAAAAAAGTAATAACGCTCCCCCGAGAGAGCCTGTAAGGTATCCGGCAGCAGGCCGTCCATGAAATACGACTCCAGCTCCTGCGAGAGAAACGAGCCGCTGATCTGGCTCGTGTGGGCGATGGAGAAGGCCATGGAGGTGAGCCGGGCCGTGAGGGTAGCCGCCGAGATCTCGTTTTTTAAAATATAATCGCAGACATTCATCCGAAGGGCGCGTTTGGCGTAATCGAACTCGTCGTAGGAGGTGATGATCAGGATCAGAAGATCCGGCTGAAGCTCCTTTAACTGTTCGATCAGCGCGAGGCCGTCCATCCCCGGCATGATGATGTCCGTGATCAGGATCGCCGGGCGAAACTTCCGCACCAGCTTTAAGGCCTGGGTGCCGCTTGTGGCGGTGGCCGTCAGCGAAAAGCCCAGGGCGTTCCAGTCCAGTAAGGTTTTCAGATCATCTAACATCAGCTGATCGTCGTCGGCGATGATGACGGAAATTGGCTTCATATGATTATACGCCTTTCAATGAAATTTCTTATTTCTTTTTCTATCAGAATTATAGGAAAAAATTCATAAAAACACAATGACACAGCAGAAAAAAAGGGGAATTTTGAACAAAACAGTCGAATTGTGATGTTTACACTGCCGCCTCATGACTGGTAAAGTAAATGCAGAATCAACGGAATCCAACAGGAAACCACATATATGGTTCTCTGAGATTCCGGGAGGACAGATCCTGTAAAATAAGAATCCGTGACAGGGTTATGAAAAAGAAAGGGGGCATGAATATGGAGCAGGAGAAGCTCTTGCTGAAAGTGGAAGACATGTATAAGAGCTTCGGCATCACAAAGGCGCTAAAGGGCGTGAGCCTTTCCCTGCGCAGAGGGCAGATCCTCGGGCTCATCGGGGAGAACGGCTCCGGCAAATCGACGCTGACCTCCATCGTGGCGGCGATCCAGAAGGCGGACGCCGGGAAGATTTACCTGGAGGGGGAGCTCTGCGAATTTCAGAACAGCGTGGAGGCGAACGAGAAGGGGGTCTGCATGATCCTCCAGGAAAAGGGGACCTTCGACGCGCTCACCGTGGCAAAAAATATTTTTGTCGGGAAAGAGAGCATGTTCTGCAAAGGGGGCGTCTTAAACAACCGCGCGATGAATGAGGCGGCGCAGAAGGCGTTAAACGCGGTGGGGGCGGACTACATCAAAGCGGCGGCGCCGCTGGCGTCCTTAAACTTCGAGGATCGCAAGCTGGTGGAGGTGGCCCGGGCCATGTATCTAAACCCGAAGATCTTAATCATCGACGAGACCACCACTGCTTTAAGCCGGAACGGGCGGGATATCCTCTATCAGATTATGAAACGGATGAAGGGGGAGGGCAGATCCGTGATCTTTATCTCCCACGACATCGACGAGCTGATGGAGGTCTGCGATACCTTAACGATCCTTCGGGACGGCGTCTATATCGATACTTTGGAAAAGGAGCAGTTCGACGCGGCGCTGGTGCGCAGGCTGATGGTGGGCCGGGAGGTGTCGGAGGACTATTACCGGAGCGATACACAGTCCTGCAAAAACGAGGAGGTTGTACTGCGGATGGAGCATGTGACGGCAAAGGAGCTTAAGGATGTGAGCTTCGAGCTGCACAGGGGCGAGATCTTAGGCTTCGGTGGGCTGGCGGACTGCGGAATGCATATCTTAGGAAGCGTGGCCTACGGCAACATGGAACCGGATCTCGGGAAGGTGACCGCAGGGGACGGGACGCCCATCCGGTCTCCGAAGGAGGCAATGAACCGGCGGATCGCCTACATCTCGAAAAACCGCGACCAGGAATCTCTGATGGTTGCCTCGAGCATCCGTGACAATATCTGTTCCGCCTCCTACGCGAAGCTGGCAAAAGGCCCCTTCATCTGGGAGAAAGCTCAGAATGAGTTTGTGGACAAATGGGCCGGTGTGCTGGAGGTGAAGATGCAGGGACCGGGGCAGTACGTGATGGAGCTCTCCGGCGGGAACAAGCAGAAGGTGGCCCTGGCAAAATGGCTGGGCTTCGGGGCGGATATCTTTATCCTGGACTGCCCCACGCGAGGGATCGACATTGGCGTGAAATCCAATATCTACGCCCTGATGCAGGAGCTCCGCAGCCAGAACAAGAGCATCATCTTAATCTCGGAAGAGCTTCCCGAGGTCATCGGCATGAGCGACCGGACCATCATCTTAAAGGACGGGCGCATCAGCGGCGAATTTGTCCGGGAGCAGAATCTGACGGAAACGATGCTGATCGATTACATGGTATAGGGGGACGAAAGGATGGAAAAAATAAAAGCAAATGCGACAAAAGTCGATTTTCAGAAAATCTTCCCCTTCCTGGGACTGGCGGCGGTGCTGATCTTTTTCGGGATATTTTCCGGCGGGAGACTGTTTACGGCCCAGAATATGAAGGCGATCTTAAATGACGGACTCTACATCATCGTCGGGGCCTCTGGCTACGCCTTTCTCTTTGCCATGGGGATCCTGGACTTCTCCATCGGGGCGAATATGGCGGTCAGCTGTGCGGTGGCCTGTCTCGCTGCAAAGGTGAATCCCTGGCTGGCCCTCCCGGCGGCGCTCTTAACCGGAATGCTGATCTCCGGGATCCTGGGGCTGGTGCACGTGAAGGCCCACGTCGATGCCTTTATCACGACGCTGGCCGGGCAGTTCATCTTAAACGGCCTCGTGCTGATCGTCCTGGACAACAGCGTGCAGCAGGCGCCCCTTGAGATGTTAAAGTGGTTTACCCTGCCGTTAAAGCTTATGATCCTCATCGGATGCCTGGGAGCCGGATATATGATGCTGGAGCACGGAGTCTACGGAAAGACGGGAAAACTGATCGGGTCCTGTCCGGAAGCGGCAAGACAGACTGGAATTAATGTCGGGAGGTACAAACTGACAGCCTTTGTGATCATGGGGGCCCTGGTGGGTCTGCTGGGCTTTGTCAGCCTGATCCGCACCGGGACAGCCAGCAGCAAGACGGGGAGCACCTTGATGATGAACGTGTTAAACGCCGCTCTCCTTGGCGGACTGCCCATGTCCGGGGGACCCACGACGAAGTTCCGCGGGGTAATCGTCGGAAGTCTGACCATGGCGTTTTTAACCTCCGGCATGACGATTATGGGCTATAACGTGAATACGCAGCAGATCGTGAAGGGACTGATTTTCTTAATCGCGATTTCGATTTCCTTTGACCGGAAAAACATGAAGGTCATCAAATAAACTATATTTTATTAAGGAGGATTTTATCATGAAAAGACGTTTACTGGCAGCATGTATAACAGCGATGCTTGCGGTGGGATTACTTGCCGGATGCGGGGATACCGGAGCCGGCGGCAGTGCCGGCAACGGAAATGATGCAGGCGCGGAAAAGGACGCAGGGAGCGATGCGGACGCAGGCACAGATGCGGCGGATGCCGGCAGCGCCGGCAATGATGGCACGGAAGCGGCGAAGGCCGATGACGGGGAGCCGGCAGCTCCTGCAGCGGATGTAGATTTAAAGGAGATTACAATCGCGGTACCGTTTGCGGATTCCGGAAGCATGTGGATGAACCAGATGTCCTACAATCTGAATAATAAACTCGGACCGGTGGCAAATGCAAAGATCGTATATCAGGCTTCTACCTTTGATGCTGATGGAGTTTTGTCGTTTGTAGAAAGTGAAATTGCTGCAGGTGTGGACGGCCTGATGTTCTGCCCACCGTCGGATTCCGTGCTGCCGACAATCTGCTCCCTCTGCGATGAAGCACAGGTATACTGGGCGATTTCCATGCGCAGTATCAACGACGAGGAGATCAAAGCCATGTGTGAGGCATCCCCTTACTACGTGGGAAACTGCTATGAGGACGAGGTAAATACCGGATATCTTGTAGGAAAATATCTCGGGGAAAGCGGTGCAAAAAAGATCGCCATTATTTCAACGACAAAGGGCGATACCACTGGCGACGCCCGTGAAGTCGGGCTGGCAAAGGCATGTGAGGAATTTGATATCGAGATCGTCGGCGAGGCGAGAGGACTGGCACAGGCCTCCGATGTGACGAACGCGGTGGAGAGCTTCCTCTCCGCAAACGCGGATCTGGACGCAGTGTTCTGTGTGGGAACCACGGTGACCGGCGTGCAGGAGATCTCGGTCAAGGCCGTGCAGGATTCCGGAAGAGAAGACGTAAAGGTGGTCTGCATCGACCATCCGGAGGGCATCACAGCATTATTTGAGACAGGAATCCTGACCTACTCGGTGGGAACGCCGTCCTTTGCACTGGACATGTATGTCTGCGGGATCAAGCTGGTGAACGCAGTGCAGGGAACGCCCATCAGCGGCAGCCTGGAAGGAAAGAGTACAAACTCGGTTGACATGGCGGAGATCCGCACCGTGGAGGAGGCAAAGGCCTATGAGGAAGCGGGATCCAATCCGGAGTACGTCTTCTTTGAGGAGGATGAACTGCAGCAGATGATGGGCTGGAACAATCCTGACTTCGACGAGAGCGCGCTGCAGGAGCTGCTGTCAAATTATGAGCTGTAAGGAGGCAGAATGAAGAAAAGGATACTGAGCGTGGCGGGCATCTTTGCACTGCCTGTCGTATTATTTCTGTTTTTCAGTCTGATCTGTGAGGGCTTCGGCCTGCATACGTTTCAGATTGTGATCAGCCAGAGCCTGATCCCTACCGTCTTAGGGCTTGCCATGGCGCCGGTCATGATGTGCGGGCTGATGGATTTCAGCGCGGGCGCCAGGGTTATTCTGGGCGCTGCCGTAGGCGCGGTGCTGGGCAATTCCTTCGGGGTGCCGGGATTTCTGATCGGATGTATTTTAGGAGCCTTTGTGGGCGGGATCGTGATCGCATTTCTTTACAGAGTCCTGCGGATCCCCTCCATGGTGGTGTCCATGGGCGTGGTGCTGGTGATGGAGGTGGTCTCCTACAAGCTCTCGGAGGTGGCGGGAACCGGCTCCGCGGTAAAATTCACCGAGGATATGATCCGCATCGGCGCCTGGCCGAAAAACCTGATCCTGGTGCTGATCGCAGGGCTGATTTCCTACTTCCTGCAGTATAAGACCAGCACCGGCTGTCAGATCATGGCCTGCGGGAACGACGAGGTGATGTTAAAAAATATGGGCGTTGATACCGGCCGGCTGAAATTTATCGCCTTTGCCTTAAGCGGGATCTTCTGCGCCTTCGGCGCGGTGATTCAGAGCTGCTATTCGGGGCAGGTGACCGTGGCGATCGGCATGGTGAGCATGTCCATGGTATTTAAGCCGATGATGGGCGTGCTGATCGGCATGCAGCTTCTCCGGCTGGTGGACAATATGCCGCTGATGATCTTTATCGGCGAGCTGACCATCTCCATCATCTTTAACGGGTTTATCGCGCTGGGGCTGACGGACAATCTTCAGAATATCGTGCTGGGGGTGTTCCTGCTGCTGGTGCTGGGGATTTCCGGGAATACCGGGAATATTGCGGAGTACCGGAGAAAACAGGCGGTGCGCAGGGCCGCGGCAGGCGGTCAGACGTGAGGATAACGCGGACTCAGGCAGCGGATGGATAAAACAGGCCGCATTTTAAAAGGAAGGCGGGGGTTTTGTCGCCACATATGGGATGAATAGTGACATGCTCCGCCGCTGGCATTGACGGCGGAAACGGCTGCCTGCTATGATGATACCGGAATCAGAACGTAAGACGCCGGGGGGCATCAGGCATATAACGGATAGACGGGAAACAGGGGGACGGCCGCACTGCACTGCCGGGAGGGCTGTAGAGCGGGCTGTCCCCCAAACATATACTTCCTTTTCGGAATTGTGTACCCAGTGGGAAATAACTTATAAATATACATTGTAAATGGCAGATAAAGATTTTATCACAAATATATAAATCGGAATTTGGAGATTGTATGGAGATAAATATTAGACCTGAAGAAGAAAAAGATTATCGAAGAGTAGAGGAAATAACAAGAGCTGCCTTCGGATATTCTGACAGAATCAAGCGGGGGCAGATTGGCCGTCCCTATGAGCATTGGATGGTTCATGAATTGCGCCGCCGGGATGGGATTATGGCGCTCAGTCTGGTTGCGGTACTGGAAGATGGGACGATTGTCGGGCATATTATTTGCAGTAACGCAGTTGTGAAAAAAGAGAACCAGTCACTTCCCGTTCTGAACTTTGGACCACTGAGCGTATTACCCGAATATCAGCGGATAGGCATTGGAGGGGCACTGATTCATGCCATGACAGGACGGGCGAAACGGCTTGATTATGGCGCAATCCTGTTTTTTGGAAGACCGGAGTACTATCCACAGTTTGGTTTCAGGGAAGCGGAAGTTTATGGAATAGCAGATGCAGAGGGGTATAATTATCCTGCGTTTATGGCTATGGAACTGAAAGAAGGATATTTGAAAGAGGTTTGCGGGGGGAGATATTTTGAATCGGATATTTATAACGATGAACTGAACCGCGAGACAGTGAGAGCTTTTGACAGAGAATTTACAAATGGATAAATTCTCGTTTATAGAATTGTTGGATTGCTGAATATTATGTGATTTCTGTAGAAATATACTTTGTAATTTTAAATTTATGCATCGGGAACACTTTTCCGAAAAGGGAGAAAACATATAGAGTTCATCACAGAAACAGGAGGGGAAACACATGGGAAACTGCGAAAACATGCAGAAACTGAAAAACCCGGACATCAAATACCGTCCGGACGTCCGCTGGTGGTTAGCGGAGGGGTTTCACACGGATGAGACCTTAAAGAAAGAGATTAAGGATTTACATGATACCGGCTTCGGCGCGGTGGAGTTTTTGGCGATGGAGGAGCCGGGCGCGGATTCGAAGCTCTACGGCTGGGGCGCCGAGGAGTGGGTGCACGATTCACATACGGTTGTAGAAGAAACCACGAAGTATGACATGGGCGTGTCCATGACCAGCGGGACGAACTGGTCGAACGCGAACCTGGTGGGCATCACACCGGACGATAAGTGTGCGGCAAAAGAGCTGGACTACGCGGTGGAGGAGCTTGCGGCCGGACAGTCCCGGGAGGGGGAGATTTTAAAATCCGAGCTCGTGATGCCGGGGGTGACAAAGCAGGATCTCGTGGCGGTTGTCGCGATCCGCGTGGAGGAGAAGAGCGAAGGGAAGACCTTCCTCGATAAGGAGAGCGCCCTGGTGCTGACCGGTGAGGTCACAGACGGGAAGCTGGCCTGGACGGCGCCGGCGGACGGGGCTTACCTGGTCTTTTATTTCTGGATCCACGGCACCGGGCAGACGGCGGAGCCTTCCATGAGCGTCTCCTACACGATCAACTACATCGACCGTTATGGCGTGGAAGCCTTTATCGATTACTGGGAGAAAAACGTGCTCACGCCGGAGCTTCGCGCGAACCTGGAGAAAAACGGCCGGGGCATGATGTACATGGATTCCCTGGAGCTGGGAACCTTCGGAAAGGGCGGACAGTTTTGGGGCTATCATTTTATGGAGGAGTTTGAGAAGCGCAGGGGCTATGATTTAACGCCGTACCTCCCCTTCGTGTTAAAGCAGCCGGGCATGATGCAGCCGGTGTACAACTATCATTATTTTATGAAGGATGAGACCTTCGCGGAGAAGCTGTACAATGACCTGTATCAGACCATGACGGACATGTATATGGAAAATATGCTTCGTCCCATGCAGGAGTGGCTGCACACCCACAACATGACGCTGCGCGCCGAGATTTCCTATGGCCTTCCGTTCGAGATCTCGCAGCCGGGCAAATACGTGGACGGCATTGAGACCGAGTCCTTAGAGTTTGCTTCCCAGATCGAGTCCTATCGCGGCCTGGCGGGCCCCGCCCATATTTATAACCGGACCTATTCCAGCGAGACGGGGGCGACGCTCCTGAATTACATGATGGGCCTTGATTTTTACAATCAGATCATCTACACCCAGTTTGCGGCCGGCGTGACGAAGACGGTGCTGCACGGCTACTCCAGCATCGCGGGCTCCGACGCCTCCACCTACTGGCCGGGGCATGAGGGCATGTGGCCGATCTTCTCCGAGCGCTTCGGCTCCAGGCAGCCGGCGTACCAGCATTACAAAGACTGGACAGCGATGGTGGCAAGGTATCAGATGATTCTGCGCCAGGGAAAACCGCGGATGGATCTGGGGATCGTGAGACTGGACTACAATTTCAATAATCTCGTCTTCGGCGGCGTCCCGGAGGAGCAGTTCTATGCAGGAATGGGCATGCGCGCGAATGAGGGCATGTACTGGAAAGATATGAAGCTTCAGAACGCGGGCTACACCTGGGATTATTTCGCACCGCAGATCTTAGAGGAGGATTTCGTGGACGTCGCGGATGGCGTGCTGCTGCCGGATGGCCCGGGCTATCAGGCGCTGATCCTCTATCAGGAGGGGCTGCCGGTGGCGACGGCGGAGAAGCTGCTTGCCCTGGCGAAGAAGGGGCTTCCCATCGTATTTGTCAACGGCGTGACCGAGACGATCCGTCCGGGCGGGATCAGTAAGACCCACCGGAAGGCCGCGATGATGACGCCCTTCAACGACGGAGCGGACGAGCGGCTGGCGGAGCTGGTGGCGCAGATGAAGGCCCTTCCCAATGTCTGCGAGATCGACGAGCAGGAAAAAACATACGAGACGCTTGTAGAAAAAGGCGTTCTTCCGAGAACCGCGTTTGCGGAGAGCAACCAGAAGATCCTGACCCATGTGCAGGAGGATGACGGAAAGCTCTATGTGTTTGTCTATAACATGAAGTACACCGATCAGGAAGACTTTGCCTTCACGTTAAAGGTGCAGGGCGCCGGCAAACCGTACCGGATCGACTGCTGGAACGCGAAGGTGGAGGAGATGGGCTGCTACCGCATCGAGGAGGGCTGCACGGAATTTGACGTGACGCTCGCGCCCGGCCAGGCTGCGCTCTACGCCATCGACCTTACGGCGGCAAAGGAGCTGCACGCGGTGGCGACGACCGCGGACTGTGTCACGAAGAAGGACGGAAAGCTTGTGGTGTCCGCGGCGAAGTCCGGCGCATACGAGGTGACCCTCTCCGACGGTACGACGCAGACCGTAAACGTGACGGCGGCGGAGGACATCGCCCTTCCGGTGTGGAATCTGACCGTGGAGGACTGGAACGAGGGCGAGAAGAAGGTCATCGTGGAGGACCGCGGCCTTGGCATCGTGACGAACGAGGTGTACTACGAGACGAAGAAGACTCCGCTTGCGGCGGGGGAGACAAAGCTGATCCCCTGGAAGGACATCGCGGCGGTAGGCCCGGAGGTATCCGGCGTCGGCTATTACACGACGACTGTAAACCTGCCGGAGGGCCCGGCGGCCGGCGAGGGGATCCTGCTCTCCATCGGCAGCACGAACACGCAGACCTGCGCGGTTTACGTGAACGGCACGAAGGCGGAGAACATGGATATGAACGCTCTCACCATGGATCTGACGGAGCTGTTAAAGCCGGGCGATAACGAGATCCGCGTGGAGGTATCCAGCAGCTTAAACAACCGCCTGTTAGCGAGGGGCTACTACGACAGGAGCAGCGCCCTCTCCATGCAGCTTGCGGACAATGCGAACAACGCGAATGTCGGCGAGGGCGGCGCGGAGGAGAAGAAGGAAGGCCCCGGCCCGCTCTTTAACATCAGCGCGAGAATCCGCGATTACGGCATGACCGGTGAGGCGAAGCTGATCCGGTACGGCACGGCTGTGATCGGGTAAGGAAAAGGAAGTGTACGGTCAGGGGTTCGAAACCTGACAGTATAACGCAGAAGGCCGCGGCGCCAGTGACGGGATGTGACTGGCGCCGTGCCGGAGCAACAAAAAAGATTTAAACGCGTTTATTTACGAAAGAACATGGCCTGTGTATACTCTCTGATGTCGCCGGGACTGAGCATGTTATACTTTGCCTTCACCGTGCTGAAATAGTTTCCAATGAGTTCTTTATCAATGATACGATCAGACGGAGCTGTGATAGGAAGATCCCCTCGAGTGGTAAGCCACGGAGCCTCGTTATGGGTAAAACGTTCAAGCACCTTTCCGCTATAGCAGCACAAATTATCTATGACGCTGTCATAGATGGCTTTCTCTCCGGAAGAGAACACATTCGAGTCAAAGTCTTCTGCCTTTTCAATGGGATCAAATCGATAATCTTTATAGCGAAAGTATATGTCCCTGTAGACCGGGCCATGTACCCATGCCTGACAGTCCTCTGTAAAAAGAAATGCCTGATAGAAGGCATAGTAAAAGCCCTGAATATAATAGAGAGCCTTTTGCAGGGCGAGTGGAGTGATATCTTCGCACTGGTTCAGCAGGTATTGGATGACAAGGCTGATTTTGCTGTTTGTCGGCACATCAGGAGAGAGCAATGCATCAACAGCACGACGGCTCTTTTCATAAGCGAGAGCGGATTTCAGCTGCCCTTTATTTGATTCGAGCAGTTCGGAATAAAATAAAGGCTCATTGTAGATTCGGACAAGAATGTCTGAATACTGTTTTGTAGGCGTATCTCCGTCGTAGTACCGGGAGAAGGTCTGTTCTCCCCATCCAAGGAGTAGAGAAAGAGGCCTTTTGCCAATAGCATATTTCACGGGAATCTCCCGGATCTGATCAAGGGCAATGATCCCGTTACCCTGCCGATATACATCGTACAAAGCACGCAGGTTTGCGTCTGAGATTTCTGCAACATAAATATGGGAACCACATTCAGCGCAATGGGCTTCCTTCCCAATATAGGAATATTCTTTTTCCCTGATGGAACCAGTCATCGGTGTAGTTGCAATAACGTAATCCACGTCGTTTCTGCACTCTTCACAAAACACTTTCTTTGCATTCATCTGTAGCTCCTCCTTTCTGCCCACCATTATCGAAACAGGTAATCGATGGGTTTATTTCTTTTATGAAATGATATAACGACAGCTCTGCTTCCCGATGGAAGGTCAATTACATTGAATTTGGTATATATATCAACAGTTTCTTCCTCTCCTTCGGCATTGAAGAGCTGTACACTTTATCTTCGCAAGGACAGTATCAATTTCTTCCCGTGTATAATTTTGGTTGTAGTTTGGATTCATAAAGTATTACCTCCAAGAATATGATACACAAAGCGGGTCCATCTGTCAAGAAAAATGTATCAATTAATGCATTAAATTGAATTTAAGATGAAATTCCGGCCACCATCGCGGCGGCCGGAGCGGCTACAGAGAGAATGAGTCTAATGCAGATGGACCCGGAAGCCGATATGAGCTAAGAAGAAGATACTGGACGTATGCGCTGTCAGTTATTCAGAAAGCCCACGGAGAAGGTGGCTCCTTCTCCAATGTGAATCCGTCAAAGACGGTATTTTCACAGATGAACGCAGGAGTTCGTGAAATGCTGGAAGGCGCATGCGAATTGATGCCAGACCGGAATATCATAGAAAGGCAGATCCTATGGACAAATACGAGGTGGGCGACATCGTCCGTTTAAAAAAACAGCATCCCTGCGGCAGCAGCGAGTGGGAGATCCTCCGCGTCGGGGCGGATTTCCGGTTAAAATGCCTTGGCTGCGGCCATCAGATCATGATCGCCAGGAGGCTTGTGGAAAAAAATACCCGGGAAATCCGTAAATGATTGCAAAGTGCGCCAAAATACGCTATAAAAGAATTGTGTGTATGTATGAATGTGAATACGAACGGAGGAAGAAATGGACATTTTTGGAGTACTGACCCTGATGGGGGGACTGGCACTGTTTTTGTACGGGATGCATGTGATGGGAGCCGGGATAGAGAAAATGTCGGGCGGCAGATTAGAGCATATTTTAGAGAGCCTGACATCAACGCCGCTTAAGGCGGTGCTGCTTGGAGCGGGAGTGACGGCGGTGATCCAGTCATCGTCCGCGACGACGGTGATGGTCGTGGGATTTGTGAATTCCGGGATTATCAAGCTTTCCCAGGCGGTCGGCATCATCATGGGAGCCAATATCGGAACCACGGTCACAGCCTGGCTGCTCAGCTTAACCGGGATCGAGGGAGGGAATTTTTTCCTTCAGCTGTTAAAGCCGTCCTCCTTCTCGCCGGTGCTGGCGCTGATCGGCATCATTTTTCTGCTGTCGGCAAAAAGTGACCAAAAGAAAAACGCGGGCGATATCATGCTGGGCTTTGCAGTGCTGATGTACGGAATGCAGGCCATGAGCGGGGCGGTGGAGCCGCTGGCGGACGTGCCGGAGTTCACCGGGATCCTCACGATGTTCCGCAATCCGCTGCTGAGCGTGGTGGCGGGAACCGTCTTAACAGCGGTGATCCAGAGCTCCTCGGCGTCGGTCGGTATCTTACAGGCGCTGTCCGTGACGGGGGCCTTTACTTACGGCTCGGTGATCCCGCTGATCGTGGGGCAGAACATCGGAGCCTGTGTGACGCCGCTGTTATCCGCGCTCGGGACCAGCAGAGGAGCGAAGCGCGCGGCCATCGTGCCGGTTTATTTCAAGCTGATCGGGGCGGCGGTATTTCTGGTGGTATTTTATGTGGCGGATGCGGTTTTTACCTTCCCGTTCATGGACGAGACGGCGGGGATCGTGGGGATTGCGGTGATCCATTCCGCGTTTAATATCTTTACGGCGATCGTGCTCTTCCCGTTCCGGTGGCTGCTGGAGAAGCTGGCCTACATGACGATCCCGCAGACGGAGGATGAGAAGAAGACGGATGTCTTTATGGTGCTCGACGACCGGTTCTTAAGCGTGCCGGCCTTTGCGATTGAGCGCTGCCGCGTCCTGGTGAGCCAGATGGCGCAGATGTCGCGCGACAGCTTTCTTGCGGCGATGTCGCTTCTGACGGAATATTCGGAAGAGAAGGCGGAAGAGATTGTCCGGATCGAGAATCTGGTGGATACATATGACGATAAAATCAGCGCCTATTTAACCAAGTTAAGCAGTGAGAATCTGTCTTATCAGAACAGTCTCCAGACGACGGCGCTGCTGCACAGCATTACGGATTTCGAGCGCATTTCCGACCATGCGCTAAACGTGGCGGAAAATGCAAAGCAGATGCACGAGGGGGGCTACGAGTTTTCCAAAAAGGGAAAAGAGGAGATGGCTCTTTACCGGGATGCGGTGACGGATATTTTAAACCGGGCCACGAACGCATTTGTGGCAAATAATCAGAACCTCGCGCGGACGGTTGCGCCTCTGCAGGAGGTGATCGAGGATCTCTACCAGACCGTGAAGAAGCATCACACTAAGCGCCTGCGCAAGGGAAAATGCACGATTGAGCTGGGGCTGATTCTCTCGGATCTCGCGATGGACTACGGACGTGTGTCGGATCACTCGTCCAATATTGCGATTTATATGATGCAGCTGAAGGATTCCCAGGTGCAGGAGCACCGCTATGCGCAGCGGCTTGAGGGTGCGGAGAGCGCTGAGTATATGAGGCTGCTGCAGGAGTTCGGAGAACGGTACCGGCTGTAGCCCCTGGCTTCTGGCAGTGAGAAGAAAAGCGGCTGCGGCGGCATAAATCAGACTGGGAGGAAGATTATGTTTTCTGTATCGGATATCAAAGCCGAGGCATATCCGGCGGCCTACCGAAGAGGGAAGGAACTGTATGAGACCGGCGGGGTATCGGATTTTACGTATGATATTTATCTGCAGGAAAAAAGTCCCATGGCGGAGCTGTCCGCAAAGGTGCGCGGCAGGGAACAGGACTGGTATCAGGTGACGGCCGAGGTGGACGAGGAATATGCGGATGTGGCCAGATGCAGCTGCGAATGCGAGGCGTTTTTCAATTATGAGGGGATCTGCAAGCACTGCGTGGCGGTGCTTCTCGCCTATGTCAGCCGCAGGCAGGCAAAGGAGATCCTGAATGTGAAGCTGGGCAGAAAGGAGCCGGAAGAGAGAAAGCTGCCCGGTGTGCCGGAGCCGGTTTCTGCCATGCAGACCCCCGCTGTGCTGAAAAATCTCTTAAACCAGTATTCCCTGCGCGCGGGGACCGCTTACCTGATTCCGGAAACGATATACGGAAAAGTGGAGCTGGAACCGCACTTTAAGCTCACCTACGGGTATGCGGTGGTGGAGTTTAAGATCGGGGCGGAGCAGAAGTACGTTTTAAAGAGTATTTCCTCGTTTCTGCATGCACTGCGGCAGAATGAAAAGGTCCGTTACGGAAAAAAGCTGGAGTTTTATCACAATAAGGATGCGTTTACGGAGGACGCCCTTCTGCTGATTCATTTTCTGGAGCAGCAGGAGGAGGACAAACGCCGGCAGAGCAGGGCGCACGCCTACTATGTCTACAGCGGCGGCTATGAGCGCACGATGGAGCTGGACGAGGTGGGACTGGACCGTTTTTTTGAGGCGGTGCGAAACCGGCCTTTTCTGGCGGAGACCGGAAATGACGGCGAGTGGTTATGCCGGATTACCGATACGGAATACAGGCCGAAGCTTACGATACGCGCCGGGGCAGCCGGTGTTTTTTTACTTTTGGAAGAACTGCATGTCATAAAGGGATTCGCGTATTTTTATTTTTATGAGGGAGTTAAAATCCGGCGAAGCACCAAAGCACTGAAGGCGGCGACCGGTGATTTTTTTGACTATCTGATGCGTCAGACGGGAGACGGCTGCTATATTGCCTCCGAGGAGCTGCCTGTATTCTGCCGGGATGTGCTTCCGCTGTTAAAGGAAAGCTTTGAGGTGGTATCCGACGGGTTCGACGAAGGACTCTACGTTCCGAAGAAACCGGAGTTTGAGCTTTACCTGGATAAGCAGGACAATCAGACTGTGGGCGCGAAGCTCATGGCGGTATATGGTGATGAGAAGTATAATGTGCTGGAGACAGCCGTTCCCGGGGAGGTGCGCGATCCTTCCGAGGAATCCCGGATCCGTTCGCTGGTGGAACCGTATTTTAATGATTACGCGATGGGGCAGACGGTGTTTGTGCTCACGCGCGACGAGGACATGCTTTACCGGCTGCTCGCCGGCGGGCTGCAGCGCTTAAGCGAGCATATGACGATCTACACGTCGGAGGATTTCAGAGGGATGAAGGTTGTATCCTCGCCGAAGGTATCCGTCGGGGTGGCGTTAAAGAGCGACCTTCTGGAGCTTGAGATTTCTTCGGAGGAGATGCCTCCCGAGGAGCTGGCTTATCTGCTGACAAAGTATGACCGGAAAAAGAAATATATCCGCCTGAAAAACGGTGATTTCCTGGACATCCGTGACGACGGGCCGGGGCTTCTGGCCGAGATCAGCGAGGATCTGCTGCTGACGGAGGATGATCTGAAATCAGGCCGCGTGAATGTGCCGAAGTACCGCGCAATGTATATTGACGCGGCGTTAAAGGGCAATCAGTGCCTGTCGGTGGAAAAGAATAAGGCGTTTAAGGGGATTGTCCGCAATATGAAAACGATTGAGGACAGCGATTATGAGCTTCCGGATTCGCTGAAACCCGTAATGCGGGGGTATCAGAAGAGCGGGTTTCTGTGGTTAAAGACCCTGCGGGAAAACGGCTTTGGAGGGATCCTGGCGGATGATATGGGACTGGGAAAGACCCTCCAGGTGATCAGCCTCCTGCTGTCTGAGGCCCGGGAGTGTGAGGCGGGGCCGGGGCAGCCCGCCTCGCACCGCCGCCGCTCCCTCATCGTGTGCCCGGCCTCGCTGGTTTATAACTGGCAGAAGGAGATCGGGCGTTTTGCGCCGGAGCTGTCCACAGTCGTCATCTCGGGAAGCGCGGCGGAGCGAAAGGAAATGATTGCAGCGACCCGGGAGGGCGAGATTCTGATCACTTCCTACGATCTGTTAAAGCGGGATGCGGAGCATTATCAGGACATGATATTCGGGATCCAGGTGATCGACGAGGCGCAGTACATCAAGAATCCGGGCACCCAGGCGGCAAAGGGGGTCAAAAAGATCACGGCGGGATTTAAGCTGGCGCTGACCGGCACGCCGATCGAGAACCGCTTAAGCGAGCTGTGGAGTATTTTTGACTATCTGATGCCGGGCTTTCTCTACAGCTACAAGCGGTTTCGGGAGGAGATTGAGATTCCAATCGCGATCAATTCCGACGAGGAAAAGATGGCGCGCTTACAGCGGATGATCCGTCCGTTTATCCTGCGCAGATTAAAGGGCGAGGTGTTAAGCGATCTGCCGGAAAAGCTCGAGGAGCATGTGTTTGCAAGACCCGGACGGGAACAGCAGATGCTTTACGACGCGCACGTGCAGCATTTAAAACAGCTTCTGGACGAGAAGACGGATCAGGAATTTTCCACGGAAAAGCTGCAGATCTTAGCGGAGCTGACGAAGCTGCGGCAGATCTGCTGCGATCCGGCGCTGCTGTTTGAGGATTATCACGGTGAGTCCGCAAAGACGGATATGTGTATGGAGCTGATTTTAAACGCGGTCAGCGGGGGACATAAGGTGCTTCTGTTTTCGCAGTTTACCTCCATGTTAGACCGGCTGGCGGAGCGTCTCGCAAAGGAGGGCGTGCGCTACCATATGCTGACGGGAGCCGTGGGCAAGGAGAAACGGATGCAGATGGTCGAGAGCTTTCATCAGGACGACGTCCCGGTGTTCTGCATTTCGCTGAAAGCCGGCGGCACCGGACTGAACCTGACTGCCGCGGATATCGTGATCCACTATGACCCCTGGTGGAATGTGGCGGTGCAGAATCAGGCGACGGACCGCGCGCACCGGATCGGGCAGAAGCATGTGGTGACGGTCTATAAGCTCGTGGCGGAGGGGACGATCGAGGAAAAGATCATTGCGATCCAGGAGCGGAAGAAAAAGCTTGCGGAGCAGGTATTAAACGGGGAGGGCATGGATTCCGTGAGCTTTACCAGGGAAGAGATCATGGAGCTTCTGGGGTGACATGCACCATGCTTACGTAAAGAATATGTAAAATTTTCCATTTGGCGAAATTTTGGATTGACAAACGCAAATGTGTGCATTATAGTAAGAAAAACGTCGGCGAGAGCCGTATATAGAGAATTCCGTGAGGGAGTAGTTTGCGTGTGAACGTGATTTGTCAACATACGCGGCCGTGAGGTCTGGCAAATCTTAAAGAATGAGACTCAGGTATAGTTACGAATCCGGTGTCCGGTGAGGGCAGCGGGTGCGTGAGTATACCGGGGTCTCATT
This sequence comes from uncultured Roseburia sp., assembly GCA_947642555.1. GTDB lineage: Bacteria > Bacillota > Clostridia > Lachnospirales > Lachnospiraceae > Roseburia. The sequence goes on from CANRSX010000010.1 coordinate 82,681, forward strand.
TTTTGTGGGAGGAGGAAGCAGAGTGGGAGTGTTAATGGAACTGGCGCTGATGGGAGTCGGTCTTGCCATGGATGCGTTTGCGGTGGCGATCTGCAAGGGGCTTGCAATGCGCAAGGTAAACAAAAAACAGGCGCTTGTGATCGGGTTGTTTTTCGGAGGATTTCAGGCGCTCATGCCGTTTCTCGGATGGGTGCTCGGAAGCCGGTTTGAACGGTACATTACAAACATAGATCACTGGATCGCCTTTCTGCTGCTGGGATTTATCGGCGGAAAAATGATCGTGGAGGCGGTAAAGCCGGCGGAGGCGGTGGAGATCGGACAGATGGATCCGCCGCTGGATCTAAAGGAGCTGCTGCTTCTTGCGATCGCGACAAGCATCGATGCGCTCGCGGTCGGGATCACGTTCGCGTTTCTCGATTACCCGATTGTGGAAGCCGTATCCGTGATCGGAATTGTGACGTTTGTAATTGCAGTCGGCGGCGTGTATGTCGGGAACTTCTTTGGAAATAAATATAAGAACAGGGCGGAATTTGCGGGAGGGCTGATCCTGGTGATCTTAGGGACAAGGATTCTGCTGACGCACCTGGGGATTTTGTAGACAGGATACCCGCACAGGGGAAGACTCAGTAAACCGGAAAAAGCAGTAGGAGGGAATGGTTATGACGGAGATGGTGTGGTCAGTTGTGTTGCTGGTGGCAGGATTTGTACTTTTGATCAAGGGAGCGGATTTTTTTGTGGAGGGCAGCTCTTCCGTGGCGAAGACGCTGAAGGTGCCGTCGATCATTATCGGGCTTACGATCGTGGCGATGGGAACGAGTCTGCCGGAGTGCGCGGTCAGCATCACGGCTTCGATCGGGGGAAACAATGCGCTGGCGGTCAGCAATGCGGTCGGCTCTAATATTTTTAATCTGATGGTAGTCTGCGGGCTTGCCGCGTTATTTAACCCCTTAAAGGCGGAAAAAAGCACGTTAAAGCATGAGTTCCCGTTTTCGATTCTCTGTGCGGCGCTGCTTTTAATCTGCGGCTTCCTCTCAATGGAGCTCGGACGGGCGGACGGCATAATCCTGTTAGCAGTATTCGTCTGTTTTCTGGTATGGATGGTGCGCTCCGCGATGCGGGCAAGGGCAAATGCCGGGGATGAGGAGTACGAGGTGCTCCCCATGTGGAAGTGTATCGTTTTTATCCTGGGTGGCGTGATCGCGATCAAATTCGGCGGCGATTTTGTCGTGGACGGCGCGTCGGCGATCGCGGCGCGGCTGGGCTTAAGCGAAAACCTGATCGGGCTTACGATCGTGGCCTGCGGCACCAGCCTTCCGGAGCTTGTGACGTCCGTGGTTGCCGCGAAGAAGAACGAGCTTGACATGGCGCTCGGCAACGTGATCGGTTCGAATATTTTTAATATCCTCTTTGTGCTCGGCATTGCGGCGACGATCAGCCCGATTGCCTTTATCATGGAAAACGTTGTGGATATTGTCATCCTGATCGCGATGAGCATGATGGCATGGATGTTTACCGCGACAAAGCAGAAACTGGACCGCTCGGAAGGCGTGGTGATGCTTCTGGTCTATGCGGGCTATCTGGTGTATATCTGTACGAGGTAAGACGATGGCCGGGACAGATCCGTGATGGTCTGCCCCGGCCGAAACGCCTGACAGCTGCTTTAAGTGGCATTGTCCCGGCGGCAGAGAGCCTGAATATCTTCCAAAAGCCTGTGATCAAGGGCAAGTCTGTTTTTCGCTGTGTCGGTCTTATATCGTTTGAAGAGCTCCTGATCAATGTCAAGGCCCTCCCTGCAGTTGTCCAGCGCTTCCTCATGGTTTCCGGTCTGGAGGTATACCTCTGCCAGCGTCCGGTAACAGTCGGCGAGATCCAGGCCGGCCTGCAGGGTATGCGTTTCTTCCCAGTACAGAAACAGGTTATCCAGGCTTTCGTTGTAATACCGTATCGCAGTGTCAAAATCTTTCTTTGCAAAGCTGACAAAAGCGAGATTTTCGTAGCTTGCGGCAAGATTATAACACGCCGCCGGATCTGAGGGGTTATGCTGATGAATCTGTATCCGCAGCTTTAAACCATACTCATAGCTGGTTTCAGCCCCGGATAAATCCCCGGTATCCGCGCAGAGGCCGCCGACACAGTCACAGCTGTCGGCCAGAAGCAGCCCGGTCTGCCGGTTGCTTAACTGTCGATCCAGGTCAGAAACCTCCTTCAGATACTGTGTGAAATAGCATTTCGCCTGATCTGTCTTTTTCAGCTTCTGAAAGGTCAGTCCGAGGCTGCGGCAGAGCTTTGCGGACAGCATCCGGGCATAAACCTCTTCCGACTGTTCACACAGCTTCCGGCAGTGTGTAAGCGCCTGCTCAAAACAGATCACCGCGTCGTCTAATCTTCCCTCCGCGCGGAGTACATCCCCGAGACGGGTACAGCATTCCGTCAGGTTCTGCGCGGTCACATTGGGGTAGTCCGGCAGACGGTCCGCCTGACCACGACAGATATCGTATAATTCCAGATATGTTTTTGTGGCGGAGACCGTCTGCCCGGCGTTCAGCTGATCGTCCCCCAGATCGCACAGCGCAAAAATGAGATCCTGACAGTCGATTTCATCTGCTGTCTCTTCAAACCGTTTTCTTCTCAGAACACACAGGCGTTCCTGAAAATGGAGGGCGGTGAGGGGATCCGCCGGGACTCCGTTCCCGTGTTTGTAGACCGAGACCAGCGTTTCCACGGCTTCGGGAAGCCCGAAATTGGAGGCGGCGGTGAGCAGGGCCAGGGCACGGTCGCGGCTGACCTCCACGTCAATGCCGTTTAAATAGGCAAGCCCCATAAAGTAAAGGTGCTCCGGGGAGCTGTCCCGCATCTGAAGGGCCGTTTTGCGGATGGTTTTCAGCAGCGTCTCGTGAAAGGCGTCCTTCTCCGAGACGCTGGCGCAGGGAGGCAGATTCTGATAGCAGGCGTCTAACTGTCCCCGGTCTGTGGAAAGAAGCTCCACCGGGAGAATGGGCTTTCCCGCTTCCCTGGCCTTTGGATATTCGGTCGTCATCACATAATTTCCGGATTCTACTATATTTGGCGTGACAACCAGGGTAAACAGCTGTGATTTTTCCAGAGCAGCTTCGATGGCCGCGTTAAAATCTTCCCCGGGGGTCAGAAACTCGTCATACCAGATGGCGATGCCATAAAGCTTTGGATCGCTGTGGATCAGGTGCATCACCTGCTGTGCGTATCTGCGGTCCTTTTTGCGGTAGCTCAGGAAAATATAGGCGTCAAATGCGGCGCGGATCTTTTCCGCCATATCATCATCGATCAGCACGGAACCGAGATATTGTGACAGCTTCTTCTCATAGGGCAGGGCGGTTGTATCCTGCTGGTGCCTGTCGAGAACCTGCAGATTTCCGCAGATCCGGTTAAACGTCTCCTCAAGCCCCGGCTCCTGCATAAGCGGGAGGACGGGAATGTGATGCTTCATCGCATAGGGAAATTCCAGGCGGCGTGCCTGATTGTCCTCGAGGAGAAACCGGCTGGTGACCGGAATGACAATGAGCTGCATCTGTTCAAGCTCATAGAAGGAATTCTTCGCTTCTTCGTCTGTCTGTGGATCCGTGCGGTAGTAGACGGCACAGTTCTGACTCTGAAAAATGTCGTCTGTGATATCGTCAAGGCAGGCGGGAAGATCCTTTGGGTGTCCGGTCAGATAGACCCGGGGTTTTCCCTGGGGAGCGGAACCGTCTTTTGTCTTATAATTCAGTGCCATACAGCGTTCCTCCGAAATGCTTCTGTTTTTGGTATCATACCATAAAAAAAGAAGACGGGGCAAAGAAAAAGGGATTCCTGGAGAAATTTACGTTGCCGAAACCGGGAATTGAGGGTATACTGTGAATATATATGAATGCAGGAGGTGGCGGATATGGATTTTTTTGATAAGTTAGGGGAATCCCTGGTAAGCGCGGGAAAGGATGTCAGCCAGAAGGCGAAGGACGTCTCCGAGATCGCAAAGCTTAAGATCGACATCAAGGCAAAGGAAGATTATGTGGACCGGCAGTACAGGGAGCTCGGAGCTGCATACTATGAGAAGCACCGGAATGAGGAGGAGTGCGAGGAGGCGGAGCAGTTCTTCCTGATCAGCGAGGCGTTAGACGAGATCGAGCGGATGAAGGCGGAGGTGCTGCGGATCCAGGGAGCCGCGATCTGCCCGAACTGCGGGTTAAAGATGCCGGAGGGAGCGGCGTTCTGCAGCAGCTGCGGGGCGAAAATGAACGATGGGATCTATGAAGAATAAGCGGTCTGCCCTGTGGGTACCCTTCGCGCTGACCGCCGCCGTCGGGCTGGTATATCATCTGCTGATGCAGCCGATGGGCGGGGATGATGTGTTTTTCCGGGAGGCGACGGAGGGTACCACGCTGTGGGCCTATTTAGCGGGACGGTATCAGAACTGGACTTCAAGAGTAGTTTCCGAATTTGTGCTGGTGTCGGTGATGCAGTGCCTGCCGCTGTGGAGACTGATTGATTTCCTGATGTTTGCGAGCCTGCCACTGATTCTTTCCAGGTATTTTGACAGGAGCCGCCTGATCTGCTGGTGCGCAGCGGGGGCGGCGCTTTTATTTCCGTTTCACGATATGGGGACGGCGGGCTGGGCGACAACCACGGTGACGCACTTCTGGCCGTTTTGGTGTATTTTTTTCGTGGGAATGCTCGTGAAAAAGATTCTGTCCGGGGAGAAGATCTTCTGGTGGGAGCTTCTGATCGGGATACCGGCGTGTATCATCACCGGAAGCCATGAGCAGATGGCGGTCATCCTTTTGTTTGTGCTTGTGATGAGCACGGTTTCCCTGTACTGGGAAAAGAAGCGCGGGGAAGATGCCGGGGGAAGGAAGTATGGCGGGAACGCCGGGGAAAAGAAGCGCGGCGGAAAAGGGGATCATGGCGGGAGCGCCGAAGCGAAAAAGCTTACCGGACACGCGATGATGACATTTGTCGCATTCTGGGTGATTGATGTGATCTCTTTGGCGGTGATTGCCCTCTGCCCGGGAAACGCGAAGCGCAATGCGGTCAGTATCGCGGATCTTCCCGTCTATGCAGAATTTAATTTCGGGGAAAAGCTTTATCTGGGACTCTTAAGCATCGAGCGGGTATTTCTGGCAAACGCTGATGTCGTCTTTTTCGCGGTGGCGCTGATCTGGGCGCTGCTGGTGTATGTGAAGACAAAGGATTTTAAAAAGACACTTGTCTCGTCCGTGCCGCTTCTGATCCTTTTCGGGCAGACGGTGCTGCGGACAGCCTATCCGGGCTTATCGGGTCTTTTTGTCATGCCGGGTCAGATTCTCTCCTGGAGCTGGGGGGAGCTGTCGACCTGGATTCCCATGGTGTATCTCGCGGCGGCGGTGGCGTCCATGCTGTATGCGCTCTGGCAGCTGTTCGGGGAGTCGGTCGGGGAGTATGTCTGCGTGCTGATCCTGCTGGGCCTGGGCTTCGGCGCCGGTGCGGTGCTTGGCTTTATGGCGACGATCTACGTCTCCGGGGAGCGGGTGTATGCGCCGCTCTACGGGATTCTGCTGCTGGTGACCATGGCGGCCATCGAAAAACAGCGCGGGATTGTGGAGCTGCGGGTAAAAACGACGGCTGGAAAGCTGATCGTGACCCTCCTGGGGCTGCTGTGCTTTGTGAATGTGTTTTTTATCACCCTGTCCGTATGACGGACAGGGTGTTTGCTGTTCTGTGTAACAGACAGCGTTTTCACTATTCCGTATGACGGATAGCGTTTTCTCTGCTCTGTGTAGCAGACAGGGCGCCCGCTATTTAAAGTGTATGTGCTCCATCACCTTCAGAATCGCATCTCTCGCCCTGTCATGCAGATACGCAGTATTTAACCGCTGTTTGCTATAGTGCAGGTAAGTATCTTTTGTATACTGGATCAGAATATGGGTGAAAAAACGTTCCCAGTTAAAATATTCCCGGCTTTCTATGAAATCTTCCGGGTGTGACAGAAGTTCCTGCAGGGCGTTGCCGTCGATCAGGCCGGATTTCAGTATGATCCATTCAAAAGATTCCGGCAGGTAGCATCTGGTATCAGGATGTGTCTTCATGAACTGGGCCAGCTCATTCATTTCCGGCCCGATGGACGCCCCGTCGGCAATTACCAGTATATGGCATTTTCTTGTATTCTTCAATCGTAGTATAATGCTCGATTTCCCACCGGCGCTTTCACACGGAATCTGCTTTTGGGCACAGACTTCATGGAAAAATTCATAGCCTGAATTGGAATCTTCCACAATGACCGCATCGGGGGCTATTTCAGATGAAAATGCCCCATTGCTGTAAATGTGATAAAACTCATTGTAGATCCGTTTCATATCGTGATATTTTCCTGCAGTGTGGATTCCGTAGATTTCCTCCACCGAATACGGCAGATTTACCAGGTTTTCCCTTGTGATAATAACAAAATAATTGTCGGATTCTCTGACCATCCTGGCAAACTGATCCGTTTTCAGAAACAGATTTTCTTCGTCCAAAAAAATAATCGTGTCATGCACGGCAGGAAGAATCAGCTCCCAGTCAGGATTATCCAGCGTACGGCAATTTTTTTCACACCGGAGCTCAATACCGGAGCTTTCCCCCAGCCCTGCGTACAGAGCAATCATCTGAACCAGCGTCGTCTTGCCCGTGGCGCTGTCCCCCTGAATGATCGTGATATTTCGTCTGATGTCAAATTCATAGCGCAGCCTGTTATTCTGCACCATTACATGATAGCTTCCCTTCATCTGTCATCGCTCCTCTATACCCAGGGCCTCGTCGACATATTCCTCATAGCTGTGGACCATTCTCCCGGTATTCAGCATCAGGGCGTCGAATTCCCCGACGGAGCTGAAATCCATCACATGGTGCAGGTTTATGGTCAGGTCTTTTCTCCCTGCAATCGCAACAATCCATTTCGCGCAGTTGTTCCCACAGGAGGACGCATTGAAGATTTTTCCGGATTCGTCGAACGCCATCAGCATCAGCGTTTTCACCCCTCCGGAGAGCTCTTTTGTGGATATCGGCCCGAGCACCGGGCTTTCGATCAGATGCGGGCTGATCACGTCCGATTTGTCGATATCTTTTATCATCTGTACTGAAAGAGGATCCGTGATCCATTCATCTTCATACCGGTTGTCAAACCAGGTTGGCGGGTGGTAAATGGAATTTTCAATGTCTCCGAATACGATTTTTAACATAGAACCTCCTGGTTTAGGGTGCCTTAGGATTTCTCCTGGCATCATTTCATTCATTTTAGCATGATCTGTATTCTGTTACAAGCCGGATTCCATCCGTATTACTGTTCCATTGACAGCCGCAATATCTCTGGCAGGCATTTGTACATCTCCCTGGCAATGAATTCCGGGCTTTCCTTCATGCCGTTTCGGATCCAGCTGATCAGCGTGTATGCAGCGCCATGACAGGAGAAATCAATTGCGATTTCCAAAGACTTGTCCAGATTCCCGTTCCCGTATTTTTGTGTAAGATACTCTATAAAAAACTCCCGGTTTCCTTTTATGCAATATTCTTCAAAAGAGTTCTGACCTTCGTAAGAGATGACAGACATATAATAGGTTCTGTTGTTGTAGCATTCCTGATACATTTTCAATAACGCTTCCTGAATATCACCGCCACACCCCATACCGATTTCTTTTATTTTTTTAATTGCCGGCTCATAGAGATATTCGATTACGGAATATTTGTCTTTGAAATGGTGGTAGAAGGTCTGGCGCGAGATACCACAGGCTTTTGCAATATCGCTCACTGTGATATCCGCCACACTTTTTTCTTTTGATAATTCCATAAAACTTTTCGCTATCGCATCCTTGTAGATTCTGTTCTCCATACCGCCTCCTGCGACATAATTATAAGATTGTAAATAAAAATGACATAATATTAGATCTGTCAATCATTCCTTATCGTAATGATAGTATAATGAAGACAGCAGGTCAACTTTGACGGAAGAAATATTTCTAATTTTTACTAAATCATGAAGGAGGAAGCTTAAGATGGAACAGTTCAGGAACTTATTCACACCCATTAAAATCAAAAACATGGAAGTAAAAAACAGGATCTTTATGAGTCCGATGGGAACCGTGCTGGGCAATGAGAGAAATGAGGTAACCGACGAAGCAATTGCTTATTATACGGCAAGGGCTCGCGGCGGTGCAGGCTTCATCACCACAGAAACAGCGATTGTTGACAGACTGGGAAAGTACTTTTCGTTTACAAACATTGGCCTGTATGACGACGCTCAGATAGAAAGCTGGAAGAAACTTACGGATGAGGTTCACAAATACGGCGCGAAGATTGCACCTCAGTTATTCCATCCAGCTACCGCGGGATTCCCGCTCTTTAATGAGAATCAGCTCCCGGTTGCAGCTTCTCCGATTCCGTATAATGTAGTTGATGTTGTTCCGAGGCCATTGACGGCGGACGAGATACAGGAATACGTTGAGAAATTTGGTGAAGCGGCACGACGCGCGAAGGAGGCCGGCTGTGATGCGATTGAGCTTCATTGCGGCAACAGACACGGGCTTCTTGGAAATTTCCTTTCGCCGCTTCATAACAAACGTGTGGACGCTTATGGCGGAACTGTGGACGGCAGATTAAAATTCCCGCTGGAAGTCATCGCAAAGATTGTTGAAAAAACAGGGCCTGATTTTCCCATTATTGTAAAGCTGGGTATAACGGATATGGCGGTTGGAGGACAGGAGCTGATCGAAACCTGCTATATTGCAAAACGTATGGAAGAAGCCGGCGTGGCGATGTTCCACCTGCAGAACGGTAACATTGAAACCGATTTTAACGTAATTTCGCCAAGCGGAGGTGAGAAGGCGATTAATGCTGATCTGGCGGAGAAAATCAGGCAGGCGATTACGGTTCCGGTCGGTTTTGACAACAGAATCAACGAGCCCTGGATAGCAGAAATGGTAGTGTCGCTGAACAAAGCAGATGTTACATATATGGGAAGAGCTCTGCTATGCGATCCCGAGTTCCCGAATAAGGCTCAGAACGGCAGATGTGAGGAAATCCGGCCCTGTATCGGCTGCACCGAGTGCTTTGCCGGACTGACAGCGGGCAAAGGCCTTCACTGTACGATGAATCCTTTTGTAGGGAAGGAAGCAGTTCCGATAACGAAAGCGGATCAGAGTAAACGCATACTGGTGATTGGCGGAGGCCCTGGCGGTCTTGAAGCAGCAGGACTGGCTGCGCAGAGAGGCCATGACGTCACTCTGATGGAGCAGTCGGACCGATTAGGCGGAACGATGTATCTTGCGGCTTTCCCGCCTGCAAAACAGGATATTGCGCATGGCACAAAGTATCTGATCGAACAGGCAGTAAAGAATGGCGTAAAGATCGAATTAAAGAAAAAGGTTACCCCTGAAGTGGTGAAAGAGTTCGCACCGGATGAGATTGTACTGGCTGCCGGAGGAAAACCTGTCTGGCCGAAGTGGTTAAATAATGATGAGGCGAATATTGTTTCCTGCTGGGATGTACTGGAAGGAAAATGTAATACCGGAAAGAACATTTTAGTACTCGGCGGAAGCCTGGCAGGCTGTGAAACAGCTGATTTCCTTGCCCATCCCTTCAATGATCGCTGCATGTATGGAAAGAAAGTCACGCTGATTGAAATGATGCCCGAAATTCTTATGGAGGATCGCACGCCGAACCGTACACTGCTGGTAAGAAGACTGCAGGACAAAGGGGTTCGCATACTGACCGGCGCAAGGGTGGAAGAGGTTCTTTCCGATGGCGTCACTTACACGCAGAACGGCGGGTCAGTGTCAATGCATGGTTTTGATACCATTGTTGCCGCTCTTGGAACCCGGCCGGAAAACAGCTTATGTGCAGAGCTGGAAAAGCTCGATATTCCGGTTCATGTGATTGGCGATGCAAACCAGGCGGGAAAGATCATCGATGCGACAGCGGAAGGCGCGGCAGTGGCATTGAAGCTGTAAATAAAAGAATCTGAAACAGAAAAAGGAATCGACGAAAAGAAGCCGGCTCAATGCGAGCCGGCTTCATCCGTTTCCTGTCATGATAATTCAGAAACAGATTTATGTTGTGCAGCGGCGGCATGAAACGTGTATAATAAAAGGCAGGAAGCAAAGCGGGACAGGGGGAGAAGCGGATGAAGGCAAAAAAACCGGCGGGCTGGAAAAAACTGTTTGATTCGGAGGCGTTTGAGCGCAGGTATGAATATGAGGGAACCGATCTGGGCGTGACGCTTCACGACGCGGATACAGTATTTAAGGTGTGGGCGCCGACCGCGGAGGAGGTGGTTTTAAATCTGTATGAGAGCGGTACGGAGGGGACGGACGACCGGATCGCGGTCCTGCCGATGAAGCGCGGTGCAAAGGGCGTATGGTCAGCGAAAACAGATGAAAATCTGAAAAACCGCTATTATACCTACACGGTGACGGCGGACGGGCAGACGAAGGAGACGCAGGATGTGTACGCCAGGGCCTGCGGCGTGAACGGAAGACGGAGCATGATCGTGGATCTGCGGGAGACGGATCCGGACGGCTGGGAGAGGGATGCGTTTCATTACGATCCCGGTGAGCTGCCGGTGATCTACGAGCTGCATATTAAGGATTTTTCCTTTGCGGAAAGCTCCGGTATCCCGGCGGAGTATCGGGGGAAGTATAGAGCATTTACAGTTGTCGACTCCGCGCTGGGAAGTGACGTGAGGATCGGCAGAGACATGGCGCTGCGCGGGAGCAGAGAGCGGAGGGCTTCCGGGGCAGGTGCACAGGCCGGGCCGGCGGAAGAGAAGCCGACCTGCCTGGCGTACTTAAAGGGTCTCGGCATCACCCATGTGCACCTGCTGCCCTGCTTCGACTTCGCCTCCGTCGATGAGGCGGGAGATCAGGGAAATGTCGATTCCTTTAACTGGGGATATGATCCGCTCAATTTTAATGTCCCTGAGGGCAGTTATGCGACAAATCCATATGACGGGCGTGTCCGCATTCGCGAGTTTAAGGAAATGGTGCAGGCGCTTCACGCGGCGGGAATCGGCGTTGTGATGGATGTCGTGTATAACCACACCTTTTCCATGGATTCCTGTTTTCAGCGGACGGTGCCGTATTATTACTACCGGCAGAATGCGGACGGAACGCTCTCAAACGGTTCCGGCTGCGGAAATGAGACGGCCTGCGAGCGGGCGATGTTCCGCCGGTATCTCACGGAATCCGTCTGCTACTGGGCGAAGGAATACCACATCGACGGATTCCGCTTTGACCTGATGGGGCTTTATGACGTGGAGACCATGAACGGGATCCGCCGGGAACTGGATGCGCTGCCGGGCGGGAAATCGATTCTCATGTACGGGGAGCCGTGGACAGCCGGGGCATCCGCGATGCGGGAGGGTTTGATTCCGGCGGTGAAGGCAAATGTAGAAAAACTGGACCCGCGGATTGCCATTTTTAACGATGACACAAGAGACTCCATAAAGGGAAGTGTCTTTGACGCGAAAACGCCCGGATTTGTAAACGGAGGGGAGAGGCTGGAGCGGCGAATCCGGTCTTCCGTGCTGGCCTGGTGCGATGGAAGGGGCGGATATCTGTCGCATGACCCGGGACAGACAATCACCTATGTCTCATCCCACGACAACTGGACGCTGTGGGACAAGCTCTGTTATACCCTGCAGAAGGAGCCTGATTTCCGGGCGGATGATCAGGCGGTGCTGCAGGCGAACCGGTTTGCGGCTGGGATTGTCCTCACGTCCCTTGGAACCGTGTTTTTTCAGGCAGGGGAGGAGGCGGCGCGCACGAAGGAGGGCATCGGCGACAGCTACCGGTCGCCGGCGGGCTTAAATGCGCTGGACTGGGAGCGGATGTACCAGTATAAAGACCTGATGGCGTATTATAAGGGGATGCTTTTGATCCGCAGAAGCTTTTCGGGTTACCGCATGAGAAGCTGGGAGGTCGTGAAGACGATTCACTTTTATAAATATAGTAAAAAGTGCGTGGCCTTTTCCTTTGACGCGCTAAGCGACGGGGATCCCTGGCAGCGTCTGTGGATCGTGTATTCGGCAAAGAAACGGGACTGCACGCTGCGGCTCCCGGCGGCAAAGCGGGTGCTCTTATCGGACGGCAGGAGAGTGTTTTTCTCCGGCAGAGGAACGGGATCCGCCCCACAGGGAGATGAGTCGGAAATGCAGCCGGTATTGGAGAATGAGGTGACGGTGCCGGTGCGGGCGTGCGGGGTGTCGGTGTTCGGGGAGTGTTGGGCATCTCTGCAATAAAAAATGCGATTTTTGTAAAAAATGGCATTATAAAAAATGCGATTTTGTTGTATAATGGCATTATAAAAAATGCGATTTTGTGGAGGCGGCCATGTTTCAAAGAAAAATATATGACAAACTGGTACAGTGGAAGCGGGAATCAGACGGCAGAAGTGCCCTGCTGATCGAGGGAGCGCGCCGTGTCGGGAAGTCTACCATTGTAGAAGAGTTTGCCAGGAGAGAATATGAGAGCTATATACTGATTGATTTTTCTGTGGCGCCCAGATCGGTCCGGGAGCTGTTTGAAGATGTTTCGGATCTGAATTATCTGTTTTTACAGCTGCAGCTTCAGTACAGGAGGGATCTGCATGAGAGAAAATCGCTGATCATTTTTGATGAGGTACAGCTCTGCCCCCTGGCCAGACAGGCGATGAAGGCACTGGTGAAGGATCATCGCTATGACTACATTGAAACAGGTTCGCTGATCTCCATCCGGAAAAATGTGAAGGATATTCTGATCCCCAGCGAGGAGAGGAAGCTTCCCATGTTTCCGATGGACTATGAGGAATTTTTATGGGCCATCGGGGATTCTGCGACGGTTCCGTTACTGCGGAACTGCTATGAGTCAGAAAGGGGATGCGGGGATCAGATTCACAGAAAGCTGCTTCGGGATTTCAGGCTGTACATGCTGGTGGGCGGGATGCCGCAGGCGGTGGACGAATATATCCGCACGAATAATTTTCGAAAAACGGATGCTGTGAAGCGGGACATTCTGTCACTTTACAGGGATGATTTTAAAAAAATTGATCCGACCGGACGGATTTCCCTTCTGTTTGACGGGGTTCCGGCCCAGCTGAATACGAATGCGTCGAGATATCAGGTATCGGGGGTGCTCGCAGGAGGAAGGGCGGATCAGATGCTGGAGCTCATTGCGGAGCTGAAGGATTCGAGGACGGTGCTGGTATCGTATCACGCGAATGACCCGAATGCCGGAATGTCCGCGAACCGGGACCTCTCAAGGTTTAAGATGTTTTTATGCGATACCGGGCTGTTTACAACGCTTATGTTCTGCGACCGGGATTTTACGGAAAATGTGATCTATGAAAAGCTGTTAAATGACAGACTGAGCGCAAATCTCGGATATCTGTATGAAAATGTCGTTGCGCAGATGCTGGCAGCCAATGGGAACGAACTGTTTTATTACACATTTCCCAATGAAAAAACCAGGCACAATTACGAGATTGATTTTCTGCTCACGAGAAAAAATAAAATATGCCCGCTGGAGGTCAAATCATCCGGCTACCGGACACATGCGTCACTGGATGCTTTTTGGGAAAAATTTTCAGACCGGATTTTACAGAAATATCTGATTTATACCAAAGATTTTTCAAAGGATCAGGATATTACCTGCCTGCCGGTCTATATGGTTCCTTTTTTATGATAATATCCACATATGCAGACAGGAGAACATCTATGCAGACAATCATGATCATCGAGGACGAGCCGGACATCAGGGAGGAGCTGGCCGCACTGCTGACAGGGGAGGGCTACCGGGCCGTGGCGGTCACGGATTTTTCGGATATTTTAGGACAGGCAGAGGCGGAGAGACCGGACCTGATCCTGTTAGATATCCTTCTGCCCGGCATAAACGGGCTGACGCTGTGCACGCAGCTTCGAAAAACCGTGCAGACGCCCATTATTTTTGTGACAAGCCGTGATTCCGCCATGGATGAGCTGCGGGGCTTAAGTCTCGGCGGGGACGATTACATCACCAAGCCCTATGATATGCTGGTGCTTCTGGCCAGAATCCGTGCCGTCCTGCGGCGGAGCGACGGCGGGGAGCCGGCGGATGCGATCGAGGCGTGCGGCCTGAAGCTTTCGCTGACAAAAGGGGTCGTGTCGTCGCAGGGGAAGACTGTGGAGTTAAGCCGCAACGAGCTTCAGATCCTGGCGTATCTGATGCGGCACGCCGGGGAGATTGTCTCCAGGACGGATCTGATCGATGTGCTTTGGGATCATCAGATCTACATTGATGACAATACGTTAAGCGTCAACGTGACAAGGCTTCGGTCAAAGCTGGCGGAGCTGGGGCTGCCGGACTGCATTAAGACGAGGCGCGGGCTGGGGTATCAGCTATGAGACCGGAGGAATTTATCGCGGACCGGCTGGGGAAATATATGATTTATATTCTGTTAGAAATTACTCTCGGAGCATTGCTGCTGGCTACGGGAACGCAGCCCGGGGTGCTTCTTCTCGTGCTGTCTGCGACGGTTCTTGCGGCGGCGCTGATGCAGACGGCGGAGTATCTGCGGATCCGGGCGAGATTAAAGGAGCTTTCCGCCGTGTTTGACGGGCTGGATCAGAAGGTTCTGTTTGCCGAGGTCGCCCCGCCAGGCGGTGATCTGTATGAGAGGTATCTGTCTGACTTTCTGTGCCGGTCAGGAAAAGCGATGATCGGGAAGGTGTCGGATGCGCAGGCGGCCAACCGGGAATACCGGGAGTACATCGAGAGCTGGGTGCATGAGATCAAGGCGCCGATCACGGCGGCACGCCTGATCAGCCGGCAGCTGGACGGGGAGGTACGGCGTAAGCTTGCCGCGGAGCTTTCACAGATCGAGGCGCATGTGGAGCGGGCGCTTTATTACGCCAGGACGGAAAACCCGGAGCGGGACTTTGTGATCCGGCGGACCGATCTCTCACGGCTGGCGGCACAGGCGCTGCAGGCGCACCGCAGCCTTCTGATTCAGTGCGGCGTGCGTGTGGAGACGGATCTCGCGGAATGTGAAGTGCGTACGGATGAAAAATGGACGGTATTTATTCTCGGCCAGCTTTTGCAGAACGCCGCGCGTTACCGGAGCGAGACACCTGTCGTGACAATTTCCGCGCGGCCGGTGGGGGACCGTGTGCAGCTTACGGTTTCCGATAACGGGATCGGAATCCCGGCTCACGAGCTGCCGCGGGTCTGTGACCGCGGTTTTACCGGAAGCAACGGACGCCTGCGCGGGGGCTCCACCGGAATGGGACTGTACCTGAGCAAAAAGATATCGGATTTCCTGGAGCTGGAGCTTGCGGTTTCCTCAAAAGAGGGGGAGGGCACTTCCGTCGCGCTGACGTTTCCGGCGTGCGCCTCTGTCCCGGCGGGAAACCTTACAGAATCGTAAGGAAAATCAATATCAGATCGCTACCGCCGGTACGGGTTTTCATGTATTCTTTTCTGTAAGCCGATACAGACCAGGCTGCCGGAGCTTTGGATCAGGAGCAGTCCGGCACGGAAACGGAGGGAATATGCTGCAGGTAAAAAATATCGAAAAGTACTACGGAAATAAGAACAATGTGACAAAGGCCTTAGACCGGGTCAGCTTTGACGTGGAAGAAGGTGAATTTATCGCGATTATGGGCGCGTCCGGCAGCGGCAAGACCACGCTGTTAAACTGCATCTCCACGATCGATACGGTCAGTGCGGGGAGCATTCTCTTAAACGGGAAGGATATCGCCGCGCTGCCGTCCGGGGAGCTGGCCAGATTCCGGCGGGAGAGACTCGGCTTCGTCTTTCAGGATTTTAACCTGCTCGACACGCTGACGATTGAGGAAAATATCGGGCTTGCGCTTTCCCTGAATCATACCGGCCCGGATGAGGTGGAAAAGCGGGTGCGGGAGATCGCCGAAAGACTTGGCATCACGGAGGTGCTCGGGAAATTTCCGTATCAGGTGTCCGGCGGGCAGAAGCAGCGGGCCGCCTGCGCGCGTGCGGTTGTTGCGGGACAAAGCCTTCTTCTGGCGGACGAACCGACCGGGGCGCTGGACTCAAAGGCGTCCAGACAGCTGCTGGAACTGATGACGCAGATGAACCGCCAGATGGGAGCGACGATTCTCATGGTGACGCACGACGCATACAGCGCGGGCTACGCGAAGCGCGTCCTGTTTTTAAAGGATGGACGGCTGTTTCATGAGCTGCTGCGGGGAGAACGGACGAGGGCTGTTTTTTATCATGAGATCCTGGATGTGCTGGCTCTGCTGGGAGGTGATATCAGTGACGTTATCTAAGCTTTCCTTGCGCAATGCCAGGCGTCAGGCGGGGGATTACCTGGTTTATTTTGTGACGGTCGTCATGGTCGCGGCGCTGATGTATGCCTTTAACGGGCTCATATTTTCGGACGAGATAAAAGAGCTTTCCCTACAGGTGGCTCAGCTGTCGGTGATGATTGTGATGATCAGTATTGTGGTCGTGTGCATCATTGGCTGGCTGGTCTCCTATACGACGAATTTTATGCTGACAAGGCGCAGCAGAGAGCTGGGGATCTATATTCTGACCGGCCTTGAAAACCGGCAGGTCGCGCGGCTGTTTTTTATGGAAAACCTTGTGGTGGGCGGGTTTGCGCTGATTCCGGGGCTTTTGCTCGGCAATCTGATCTTTCAGTTCCTGCGGGCGATTGTCCTTGCGCTGTTTGGGAGTCCGTATCACTTTGCATTTTCTTTTTCCATAAAAGCGGTGGGACTGACGCTTTTTTACTTTATCGCGATTTACCTGCTGGCCCAGCGAAAAAGCCGGAAGCGGATCTGGAAGATGAAAATCT
This sequence comes from uncultured Roseburia sp., assembly GCA_947642555.1. Lineage (GTDB taxonomy): Bacteria > Bacillota > Clostridia > Lachnospirales > Lachnospiraceae > Roseburia. Next base: position 99,490 of record CANRSX010000010.1, read on the forward strand.
GCGATCTGATTTATTTTGACCGTCAGAACGAGGATGCGGTGATCAGAAAGCAGAGCGGGCGAAGGAAGGCCTTTGCGGCTTCGATCGTCCTTGGCGTGACCGGAACGCTGCTTATCATGTTTGGCGGTCTGCTGTTTGGGATGATCGGCGCGGCCTTTATCATCCTGTTCCTCTATGGTTTTTTTGCCAGCTTTGCCTCCGGCGTCCCGGCCTGGTTTGAACAACATCCCGCGAAAAAATATCAGGGGCAGAATCTGCTGGTCTTCCGGACGCTCTCGGCAAAGCTGGCCACAATGGGCGTTGTCATGGCCACGATCGCCCTGCTGTTTACCGCGACGCTGATCTCGGAGGGAACGGGAATGATATTCCGCGCGATGTTTGTAAACCGCACGGCGCCGCTCGCATGCTTTGATCTGATCGTGAGCTTCGTGGGATCAGGAGCGGATCTGCCGGCTGCAGACAGGGAGGAAACGATAGACGATATGTGTAGTAATATTATAATCCGGGATTCCAGGGAATATAACGTTTACCTGGGAGAGACGGATACGGTCATGCGGGCGATCGAGGAGAACACGCCGTATTACCGCATGTATTCTGTAGATACGCTGATGCGGGCGAGCGATTATGCCTCTCTGCGGGAAATGCTCGGCTATCCGCCGGCGGAGTTTTCGCCGGATCAGTATCTCATCCACTGCCAGCCGTATGTTGCGGACGCATTAAAGGGCTGGGACGGCTCTGTCACGGCGGGAGGGCATACCCTTTTCCCCGGCGGGATTTATACGGAGGTATTTGCGCAGCATTACTGGAATGTCAACGGGCGGGATTACATTCTGATCGTGCCGGATGAGGCGGCGGAAGCCTGTCCGGTCAGCCATCATATGTATGTCGCGAAGACGGCGGAACCGGTCAGCGAGGCGCAGCAGCAGGAGCTTGAGCGGATGCGGGAACGTGTGGAGGAGAACAGCGGTGTCGATGTTGTAATGTTTGTGCGGTCGGAGGCAGAAGAGGAGTCCGCAGCCATGACGGCGATGACCGTGTTTCCGCTTTACTATCTCGCGCTGGTGCTCACTATGACCGCAGCCACGATTCTAACGATCCAGCAGCTTTCCGAAGCGGACCGTTACAAAAGGCAGTTCACGCTGCTTGGAAAACTCGGTATGGACCGGCGGGAGATGGAACGGGCGCTTCGGATACAGTTTGCGATTTACTATATCATGCCGGCGATACCGCCGCTCTTTATCGGCGTTCCGTTTCTTCTGAATCTCGCCGGTTTGGTGGAGCCCGGAACCATGGTCGGCGCCGGCAGCCCGCGTGTGACTGCGGGAATGGCGGTCGGTGCGTTTGCGGTGATCTATGCGATTTATATCGTGATGGCGTATACGAGGATGAAAAAGAGCGTGCTGGGAGAAAAAGGCCGACAGGGAATCAGGATTTGATTGATACCAGATTAGGATAAAATTTTACTTTAAAAGCATATTGAAAAACATTTTTACATATGCTATAATGCCGATAGGCAAAAAGAAATGAAAAGTCCACGTTGACGAAAGAACGAATCCCTAAACTGTATTGCAGTACAGTTTAGGGATTCTTCTTTACTTTTATACTGGCAAAGCACCCAGTAGGTTATTTGTTGCTCTTGTCATTGCTGTCTAACCATTTGATGATATAGTGGCAAGCTACACCAGCCGCAACAGCGATAAAAAAAGAAATGAAAATATCCAACGTCGACACCTCCTTCCTGTTGCCAGGTTTCGGTGAGCAACGCAAGAATTATAACATATTGTTTGATGTTATTCCATCTTTTTCTCAAAAGATTTGTAATTGGGAGTGCGGCTGACACAATCCGTTCCGCCGGTTATATTGAGCGTGGATAAATAGTAGTTCTCTGTATAAGATTCTATATTTTGAGCCCTTACGTATACGGTTTCTCCTTTTGCTGCAAAATACCTGTTATCCCTGCCCTGCCCCACGTTAATCCGATATAATTCATAGGTCCATTGTTTTTTCATGATTGGTAAACGTTCTCCTTTATTTTTTTGATAAACCGTATCAGGCTTCGTAACAGATTTGGAGCTGTTCCCAAAATCATATTTCTTTATCATAAGAATTCAGAGCGGATTTCACCGGTCATAAAAATAACAGCAGATCGCTCCGCCGCTATTTTTACCTTCTATAAACTGGTTTCCTGTACATCCAAAAGATAGATGGTGGTGATAACACCCTCATCGTTATATATAAAGCTAAGTATCAGCCAGTCCTCCTCCCTCTCATCCCGATCAATATTGGCATTCATCTGTTCTCCGTCATCAAATAACAGATTTGCCATATGGGATGATTCATCTATCAATTCAGGATTCAGTTTTTCCCTGACATCTTCCCACCGGTCACCAACCCGGACTCCCTGATAAACTGTATAAGAAGGATCCATGATCTGGATATATGTCATACAGTATTCTCCGTCTGTCTCCCGGAAAAAGGCTACTGTTCCGTTTGGCCCCTGTATAACATGATCTTCGTAGTGCTGTAGTTCAATCTCCATCCCCAAAATCTCTTCTACCGACTCTTGCGTATCACCATAGCGGATCACTTCCCCGCCGGATGTCGTGACCGCCATCGGATCCTGCAGCGGATCTTTGGGTGAACCGCTTCCGCATCCCCCTGACCCGATACACAACATCACCATCACGATCAGCATAAAACCTGCTTTCCACCTTTTCGTTCTGTCAGCCTGCATCGTAATACCCCTGTTATTTGTAATCTGACAAATCCTCTATCTCCCACTTTTAAAACTCCCTTTATCCGTAAAACTGATGCAGATAAAAATCAAAAACACAGCCATAATTCCCATAAGCAGAACATGCGCCGGATACTCAGACATAAAAACAAAATTAAAGATGATTCCCAGCGCATAAAATGGTATGGAAGCTGTAACTGCCCATTTTCTCTGATATCCAAATGTTCCAAGCAGGCCACACCATATAAAAAACCAGGAAACAACACACATACGTGTATTATTTTCAATTCCTCCTTCACTTCCAAGAATCAGGCACATAAATAATATTCCGATCACCAGATCCGTTATCCCGAATCCTTTTCTCATGCCTGCCCATGAGTTTTTCAGTAAATATCCACATTTCCAGCAGTATGGATTCTTCCCGGAAAGTTCCGCTTTGCATTTTGGACAGACTTTGTGTCTCATAAAGCATTCCTCCATTGTTTTTTCATGCTTCGTAAATGATCTCCTTTATTCTTTTTGATAGACCGTAACAAGTTCCGTAACAGATCTGATGCTGTAATCATCGTTCACAATTCTGAATTTTGTCTCAACAGTTTCAACCGATTCCAGGGGATACGCCTTTGCATCATTGGACCAAATCATCATACCATTCGCCGCCTTTTTCCCGGGAGATATATCGACAGAATATAAGGGGTCAACCATATAACCGTTAATCGACGTCTCCTCTGTCTGGATCAGCAGTGTCTCATCCGTCAGATTTTCGACTTCCAGGTTAATGTAATAGTAATTACTATATCCGCTCATCCCGGTATAGGTGATGATCACATCTTCGTTCTGGTAAATCAGCGTCCCGCTGTCACCGTTGGAATCCTCCCCGCTGACATCATACCATATATGAGATCTTATATCCTCAGTCCTCATATTCAGTTCCATAGATGTCACAAGTCCGAGACTGCTGTTCCAGATTTCGATAAAAACGTACTCATAATCAAACCATGGCTCTTTGCGAACACGTTCGAGTACATCTCCAAAATCCTTCCATTTCATATCCGTATATCCGTGATGCATCGTGATAGACAGTATACGGTGCCTGTTTACCTCAGACTCCGCAAAGGACATCTCATCCATGATAGAAAGCTCTTCCACGGCCTTTTCCAGTGATTCGCTCTTTTCCTTCTCGTACTCTTCCACCTGCTCCCGATAGCTGTCCCGCTCAGCAATGACACTCTCGTATTCCTCCCGCGTCACGCCGTCACTGCCGCAGCCTGACAGCATGTCGTCAGTAAAATCAGTTTTCTTTTCATAAGAATCCCCCATTCCCCTTCCGCTTTTCTGACAGTGTTTATTAGATTATATCATGTTTGGGCCGTTTCTTCAATTTATAGCGAAAAACTGATTATAAACAGGGCGGTCTGTACCGTTCATACTTTGGCACAGATCGCCCTTACAGCATTTGTGGTCAGTCAATCCCGCTGATCCCGACCCTTCCTGTCCTCGCAAAAAATTCCCGCTGACTTCTCTGATAGGACGAAAACACATCCGAGTCCTGTATCACCGGTTTTTCCCGGATGTCATTCAAAAGCATATTCTGATTTTTTAGTAATGTGTTCTGCTCTTCCAGAAGGCCATTCTGCCGGATGCATTCTTTCATATACGGTTCCATCCCCAGCTCCAGCTCCGCCCTTACCGGCGCTGTGGAAGCACTGCTGACAATATTCACGGCAGAATAATCTATGGACGGGAACTCCGGCCTTGCGATCTCCACCTCCACCGGCAGCTGGGCAAATGCTGTAACTCATTTAATCCGATACTGATCAGATATCGCCAGCCATAAAAATAACGGCAGATCGCTCCGCCGTTACGTTTCTCTTATTGAAAATCGATCGCTTTTCCATCCAGGACAGAAATAGCAATAATATTACCATCTTTACTATACACATAACCAAGCACAATCCAGCCTTCCTCCCACTCATCCATATCAATATTCGCATCAATCTGTTTTCCATTATCAAATATGATATGTGCACTAATCGATCCTTCTTCTATCAGATCAGGGTTCAGTTTTTCCCTGACCTCTTCCCAATTATCACCAACCCGGATACCCTGATATGTCGTATAAGAGGAATCTTTGATATTAATATATGCCATATGATATTCACCATTTGTTTCCCGGTAAAAAGCCTGTGTTCTGTCTTCATATTCCGGGAAGTGCTCCTTCCCCCCGGTAACCTCCATCCCCAGAATCTCTTCCAGCGACTCCTGTGTGTCACCATAGCGGATCACTTTTCCGCCGGGTGTCGTGACCGCCGTCGGATCCTGCAGCGGATCTTTGGGTGAGCCGCTTCCACAGCCTCCTGACCCAATACACACCATCATCATTACGATCATCATGAAACCGGTTTTCCATCTTTTCGTTTTGCCAGCCCGCATCATAATCCCCTCTCTAACCCCTTTTCCTCCATTTTCTGACGCAGATCTGAGATTACAGATGTATAAAATAACGGCGGAGCGCTCCGCCGTTATTTCATCTTATGGATTTGCGGATTCATCTGTGCTGGTCTCAATGCTGTCCATAACAGCGTCATATTGTTTGGAGTAATCCTTCCCCGCCTCTGAAACCCCTACAAAAAGGTATAATCCGTCTTCATATATAAAAACATTTGCATGCCACTGATATTCTGTATCGTCTATCAGAAAATTTACACGCCCTTCAAAGGCGTTGATATCTGCGATCTTTCGGGTGCCATATTCTAAATCTCCGTTATTATCCGTCAGCTTTACGGTATCGATCGTCTCGATCTCAAACATTCGTGTAAACTGGCTCTTGTTACCCACAATCATCTCTACCATACTGCCGGCAAAAGCATCCATATTTTCTGTAAGGTAATCCGGTTCCAGTCCCATATTTTCCGCGCGGGATACCTGCAGTACATATCCATCGGTACGATAATAGATATCTCCCGTTAACGGATCACTGGCTTCCACCCAGTCCTCCGGCACCTGATATGATACCGCTCCAAGGCTTTTCTCAACAACAGGAGCCGTCTCCTGCCCGGTCTCTGAAGACGGACTGCCGCAGCCGGCTATAGCGATTACCATACAGCAGAGTAAAACCATGATTCTTTTTTTCATACTGAATTTCCTCCGTTATTTTTCCTCCACGATACTACAGTTCTGCAGGCTTTCGTGAAATGCATTGATATCCGGGTTTCCGATGATCACAACCTCTTTTCCGGCTAAATGATACTGTGCTTCTGGAAACTGTAATTCGATTTTATTGTATTTATTTTCTTTATATGCTTCTTCGGACGGGTAAAGATAGTACTGCGGATTTCCCTCATAATCCTCCCCGTCCCGCAGAATGTAGCCTTCGGTTTTAAAGTAAGTGTCCTCGTATATCACATCCATGAGTTTTATAAATTCCGGTACGGAAAGATATTCCTCCTCTTTTTTATCAGGTGAAACATATCCGCCGGTTACATCCAGCGTGGATAGATAGTAGTTCTCTGTATAGGATTCGATATTGTGAGCCCTTACGTATACGGTTTCTCCTTCTGCTGCAAAATACTTGTTATTTCTTCCCTGACCCACATTAATCCGATATGACGCAGGTGCATCCGGATCCTTCGAGATTGTCAGTATATCTGGCGAGAAGTCATTCGTATCAACGACATATCCGGAAACGCTGTAGCTCTGTCTTGCCAGCAGTCTTAAGCATGTGACAGCAGAGTCAAAGTCCAGTTCGACCACTCCGCCGAATTCTTCCTCCAGCAGTTCATAGGTCCATTCCTTTTCCTCACCGCATTCGGTTAACAGAAAGCACAGCATGACGACCATAATTCCTGCTATTGTTTTTTTCATGATTGGTAAACGTTCTCCTTTATTTTTTTGATAAACCGTATCAGGCTCCGTAACAGATTTGGAGCTGTTCCCAAAATCATATTTCTTTATCATAAGAATTCCCCTTCATCTTTTCTGACAGTGTTTATTGGATTATATCATGTTCGGGCCATTTCTTCAATTATCACAGAAAACTGATCGTTGCGCATGCAGAGCTGATTTCAGCGGTCATAAAAATAACAGCAGATCGCTCCGCCGCTATTTTTACTTTCTAAAAACTGGTTTCCTGTACATCCAAAAGATAGATGGTGGTGATAACACCCTCATCATTATATATAAAGCTAAGTATCAGCCAGTCCTCCTCCCTCTCATCCCAATCAATATTGGCATTAATCTGTTCTCCGTCATCAAATAACAGATCTGCCATATGGGATGATTCATCTGTCAATTCAGGATTCAGTTTTTCCCTGACATCTTCCCACCGGTCACCAACCCGGACTCCCTGATAAACTGTATAAGAAGGATCCATGATCTGGATATATGTCATACAGTATTCTCCGTCTGTCTCCCGGAAAAAGGCTACTGTTCCGTTTGGCCCCTGTATAACATGATCTTCGTAGTGTTGCAGTTCAATCTCCATCCCCAGAATCTCTTCCACCGACTCCTGTGTGTCACCATAGCGGATCACTTCTCCGCCGGGTGTCGTGACCGCCGTCGGATCCTGCAGCGGATCTTTGGGCGAGCCGCTTCCACAGCCTTCTGACCCGATACACAACACCACCATCACGATCAGCATAAAACCTGCTTTCCACCTTTTCATTCTGTCAGCCCGCATCGTAATACCCTCCCTGTTGTTTTTCCATTCTATCATATTCCGGTTCTTCTTACAACAGACGATTCCTGATTATAAACAGGACGGTCTGCACCATTCACGTTTTGGCACAGACCGCCTTTACAGCATTTGTGGTCAGTCAATCCCGCTGATCCCGACCCTTCCTGTCCTCGCAAAAAATTCCCGCTGACTTCTCTGATAGGACGAAAACACATCCGAGTCCTGTATCACCGGTTTTTCCCGGATGTCATTCAAAAGCATATTCTGATTTTTTAGTAATGTGTTCTGCTCTTCCAGAAGGCCATTCTGCCGGATGCATTCTTTCATATACGGTTCCATCCCCAGCTCCAGCTCCGCCCTTACCGGCGCTGTGGAAGCACTGCTGACAATGTTTGCAGCCGAATAATTGATGGACGGGAACTCCGGTCTTGCGATTTCCACATCCACCGGCAGCTGGGCAAATGCTGTGACCTGATTCCGAAGACGGGACATCCAGCCTTCCACGGTTTCCTGCACATCCTCCTTGTTATCCGTAATGCCAAGTTCGTATCCCTCCGAAAAATCATTTCCAAGCCCGCGCGTCACCTTTAAAGGAGAGGCAGACCGCTGTACATGCACAACTAATATTGTCAGGTATTAAAATAACGGCAGATCGCTCCGCCGTTACATTTCATTCAAAATAGGGTGCCTCTTTATCAAAAATGCCCATACCTATAATAGTATCATCTCGATATGCATATCTCAATATCAGCCAGTCTTCTTCCCACTTATCCTGATCAATATTCGCATCGATCTGTTTCCCATTATCAAATATTATATATGCACTCCAAAATCCATACGTATATTCTTCAAAGACCAGTTTGGAATTCAGTTTCTCTTTGGCATCTTTCCAATTATCTCCAACTTTGATTCCCTGATAAGTGGTATAAGATGGATCCATAATCAGAATATATGCCAAACGATATTCCCCTTCTGTTTCCCGATAAAAAGCTTCTGTTTTATCCGTATATTGCACACGATGTTCATCATAACTCCAAAATGTCGTCTCCATCCCAAGAATCTCTTCCACCGACTCCTGTGTGTCGCCATAGCGGATCACTTCCCCGCCGGGTGTCGTGACCGCCGTCGGATCCTGCAACGGATCTTTGGGTGAGCCGCTTCCACAGCCTCCTGACCCGATACACACCATCACGATCAGCATAAAACCTGCTTTCCATCTTTTCATTCTGTCAGCCCGCATCGTAATACCCTCCCTGTTGTTTTTTCCATTCTATCATCTTCCGGTTCTTCTTACAACAGGCGATTCCTGATTACAAACAGGGCGGTCTGTACCATTCACATTTTGGCACAGATCGCCTTTCCCATCATCTGTGGTCGTCAATCCCGCTGATCCCGACCCTTCCTGTCCTCGCAAAAAATTCCCGCTGGCTTCTCTGATAGGAGGAAAACACATCCGAATCCTGTATCACCGGTTTTTCCCGGATGTCATTCAAAAGCATATTCTGATTTTTTAGTAATGTGTTCAACTCTTTCAAAAGGCCATTCTGCCGTATGCATTCTTTCATATACGGTTCCAGCTCCAGCTCCGCCCTTACCGGCGCTGTGTAAGCACTGCTGACAATGTTTGCAGCCGAATAATTGATGGATGGGAATTCCGGCCTTGCGATCGCCACCTCCACCGGAAGCTGCGCAAAGGCTGTAACCCGGTTCCGGAGGCGCGTCATCCAGCCTTCTACCGTTTCCTGAACATCCTCCTCATTATCCGTGATGCCAGATTCGTATCCACTGGATAAGCCTCGCAGGCAAATGTAGGTCTGTTGTTCTTTTTCGAGTTTGTCGGCAGATCATAAAAATAACGACAGATCGCTCTGCCGTTATTTTTATAACAAATTATTATTTCCATAACGTGACATCAAATATACTCTGAACCTCTTCTGGAAATGTCTCACCTATTACGCATGTTGTACTTGGAATATTAATATCAGGTTGATATTTTTGGGATCCTTTGGAAATATATATACTCAGTTGAACATCTAATTCACTGAACTCTTCCTTTGTTTCATCAATATGATAGAATAAATATTTTTTTCCATCACTTCCAATTTCCGTTTCTTTTCTATTCGTTGTACCTATTGACAAAGGTCTTCCAACACCATATCCAGGATAAATACCAATGAAATAATCCTTGTCAAACCAGTACCAGTCATCGCTTTCCAAATTTGAAAAATCAAATTCAACTGCTATGATCCCCTCATATCCATGTTCTGTTTTCTCCTGCAAAAGATAAATATTGCTGATCTGAACCAGTCCGTCATTCGTTTCTATGTCATATGGAAAGGAAAATTCCTCATCATCTGTACTGCTGTCATTATTTGAAGAGCCTGTATTACTATTTCCTTCCTCGCCGTCCCCACATCCGATGAAAGACATACAGCATAATAGCATCAATAAAAGTGCAGTAATTCTTTTCATAAATCATAGCCTCCCGCTTCATATTATTTTTGTAGATAAATTATACCATACCCAGTATATGGGTTCAATCTTATTTTCGATAAAAGAACGGCGGCTTATATATTCTGAAACTAATGTATAAGCCGCTGTCTCATAATTGTTTAATCAATTCCGCTGATGCCGACTCGCCCTGTTCTTGCAAAATAGTTCTGCTGGCTTCTCTGATAGGAGGAAAATACATCGGAATCATGTATCACAGGCTTCTCCCGGATATCCTTCAGAAGCCTGTTCTGTTCTTCAAGCAGTGCATTCTGCCTGCTGACTTCCCTCATGTATGGTTCCATTCCCAGTTCAAGTTCTGCTTTGATCGGAACCATAAATGTGTTACCGGAAATACCGGAAGCTGCAGCGGAATAATCGACGGACGGGAATTCCGGCCTTGCGATCTCCACCTCCACCGGCGTCTGCGCAAACGCTGTGACCTGGTTCCTGAGACGGGTCATCCAGTCTTCCACGGTTTCCACTACATCCTCTTCGTTATCCGAGATGCCGAGTTCATACCCCTCTGAAAAATCAATGCCGAGACCTCTTGTCAGCTTTGATGGGAAACTGACCGCTGCACGACGAACAATCCTGCTTTCAGATATAATCGTTCCCATTACCAGGCGGATTCGGGACTTGCACCTGTTAGAAACGTGCGCCGCCGGGCGCACCAAAGTAAAAATAACGGCAGATCGCTCTGCCGTTATTTTACAACGATCACTATTTCCATAATGTAACATCAAATATACTCTGAACCTCTTCTGGAAATGTCTCACCTATTACGCATGTTGTACTTGGAATATTAATATCAGGTTGATATTTTTGGGATCCTTTGGAAATATATATACTCAGTTGAACATCTAATTCACTGAACTCTTCCTTTGTTTCATCAATATGATAGAATAAATATTTTTTTCCATCACTTCCAATTTCCGTTTCTTTTCTATTCGTTGTACCTATTGACAAAGGTCTTCCAACACCATATCCAGGATAAATACCAATGAAATAATCCTTGTCAAACCAGTACCAGTCATCGCTTTCCAAATTTGAAAAATCAAATTCAACTGCTATGATCCCCTCATATCCATGTTCTGTTTTCTCCTGCAAAAGATAAATATTGCTGATCTGAACCAGTCCGTCATTCGTTTCTATGTCATATGGAAAGGAAAATTCCTCATCATCTGTACTGCTGTCATTATTTGAAGAGCCTGTATTACTATTTCCTTCCTCGCCGTCCCCACATCCGATGAAAGACATACAGCATAATAGCATCAATAAAAGTGCAGTAATTCTTTTCATAAATCATAGCCTCCCGCTTCATATTATTTTTGTAGATAAATTATACCATACCCAGTATATGGGTTCAATCTTATTTTCGATAAAAGAACGGCGGCTTATATATTCTGAAACTAATGTATAAGCCGCTGTCTCATAATTGTTTAATCAATTCCGCTGATGCCGACTCGCCCTGTTCTTGCAAAATAGTTCTGCTGGCTTCTCTGATAGGAGGAAAATACATCGGAATCATGTATCACAGGCTTCTCCCGGATATCCTTCAGAAGCCTGTTCTGTTCTTCAAGCAGTGCATTCTGCCTGCTGACTTCCCTCATGTATGGTTCCATTCCCAGTTCAAGTTCTGCTTTGATCGGAACCATAAATGTGTTACCGGAAATACCGGAAGCTGCAGCGGAATAATCGACGGACGGGAATTCCGGCCTTGCGATCTCCACCTCCACCGGCGTCTGCGCAAACGCTGTGACCTGGTTCCTGAGACGGGTCATCCAGTCTTCCACGGTTTCCACTACATCCTCTTCGTTATCCGAGATGCCGAGTTCATACCCCTCTGAAAAATCAATGCCGAGACTTCTTGTCAGCTTTGAAGGGGAATTTGAGTTCTGTGCACTTTTAATTGCTGCCGCGCCTGCCCTTACAAGAATTGCTGACGCGCCCGCGACGTTTTCTGCCTGGGCTTTAATTCCTTCGGCATACCCCTGCCCGAAATTTCCTCCGTATAATTTTGCCAGTAACATTCCGGATGCCATCTGCAGGCGGATTCCCAGCGTGGAAGCATTGACAAGATTTTTTCCTTCTGTATTTGCATTATCCTCCTCAGATGCGATACCGTCAATAAATCCCAGTGACGCCGAATCGATTCCCAGTGTATTCAGCTTTTCAATCAGTCCTTCTCGTTCTTCATCGGAAGCATATTTCAGCTGTGACAGCAGACTGACCGCCTGCTGCTGTACTCCTGCCTCGCTTTCCGACAGCGAAGTGATAAGTCCGGCCGGTAACTGTATTCCCATCGCGGAAAATACTTCCTGCAGGTTTTCCGCTACCAGCTGCTGTCCCTCACCGAGCTTTGTCAGCAGGTTCATGGCAGATATCTGCATAAAAGGTTCCTGTTCCTGAAAGGTACCGATTACTTCGTTTGGCAGATCGACTCCCAGCATCCGGAATATTTCCTGCAGATTTTCGATGGGAACCTCTGCTCCTGCCGTGATATCGGCCAGTGTCATGGAGATCTGCAGCTGCATTTCCGGGGACTGCTCTGCGAGAGACGCCATAAACTGTTCGGAGATACCGGGTGCTATCGCAGAAAAAAGCTGCTGTAGTTCCTCCGTAGACAGTGCAGTCTGCTCTTTCAGCTTCTCAAACATCTGTGTCACGGACTCCAGCGTTCCTTCATCCAGGAACGCAAGGTTCTCTGCCAGCTGATCAGATATATTAAGATCCATGTTGCTGAATTCTGCTTTGAGGTCACTGAGAGCCTGTTTATACTCCACTGTCTGTTTTGTGGTATCTTCAATATCTGATGTACTGTCTTGAAGTTGATTACTGTTTTCTGCTATATTATCATTCAGACTTTCTATTTTCGCATCCACTTCGTCTAAAACTGCTTCTGCTTCCGCAAGTCTCGGATATGCATCGCCGAGAGCTGCCTCCAGATCATCAATCATTTCCCCGGCTTCAATTGCGCCATATGCTGTAGATCCGAATACCTCCTGAAATTTTTTGGGGTCATAATTATCAGCGGATCCGATCTCCCTGACCATTTTATCGAGTCCGTCAACATCCCCCTTTAACACCAGTGCGATCGCTTCGTCAGACCAGTCCGAGTGTTCTTTCGCAAATGTTTCCTGTACATTTTTTATTCTTTCCTTGGCTTCGTTCACATTTTCTTCAGCCACATACCGATCCTTATATGCGTCCGTGAGCATATCCTGCATTGCCTGACGTTTTGCGTAAAGTTCCATATTCTCAATTAATAGATCCAGGGTTTCTTTCTGCGTATTCAGGCGTCCGGTCTGTTCATCAATATAGTCGCTTAGCCCGGGAACAAGATCTACAAGCTGCCCGGATATATTTTTCATTTTCTGCTGTTCTTCCGCCGTAAGACTGGCTTTCCCTGCCAGCTCTTCGTATGCCCGTGCAAGATCTTTTGCCCTGTTACTTTCTGCCACTCCGGCAGTTTCAATATGAGCGTCCATTCCGGAAAGGTTTTCTCTGATTTCCGCGGACTGTACAGATATTCGTTCACACACTTCATCCAGCGCCTGTCCAAACTGCCCCAGTTCGGTCTGATTAAACGCTTCTATCCGTGCTTCATCAATACCATGCAGAGCTGCAATGATCCCGGTCACTGCCGCAAAGGCCAGCCCGGCCGGTCCGAGTGCCGCGTACATTTTTGCTCCGGCGATTCCGGCCGATATCCCTATGGTTCCCAGGCTTTCTACAACGGAATCTGATCCGGAAATTAATCCGCTGACCGCATCCTTCATGGTAGAAAATTCAGTAATAGCGACATCTCCAACCTTCTTTTTTGCCTCTTCCATTTTTTTCAGTACTTCACCCGCAACCTCATACATTTCATCCAGTTCGTCTGCGGTTAAACGATAAAAATCTGCTACATTCATTGCCATTTCCTCCATTTCCTTTCCTGTTTTTCCATAAATTCATGAAGCAGAAGAGGACGGCTGCCCCTCACCATACCGTCCTCCCTGTGTCACTTTAGTTCTCCGGTGTCACCGGCGCCGCCGGTTTCACTGCGGTGACCGGATCCGGGAGATCCACCAGCGTGTTTGTGATTGTGTACTGCAGTACGCTTCCCACCGCATATTCCGGCGTCGGGAGCGCGCCCGGCTCCACGATGTACACATTCATGTTTTTCTTTGACGGATGGTAGGCGCAGAACCACATGGACTGTCCTGCCGTCCTGCTGTCATATGCTGCGAGCATTTCGGCCCACTGTGCGTCAAAGGTGTCCGTGTCGTTAAACACCGTCTGAAGCTCTCCGCCGGTGTCCGCGTGTCCTCCGACGTACTTCTTTCTGCTGGATTCCAGCGGGGTGGCATCCAGCTTGTCCTGGGACAGCGTCACGCTGCCGATGCTGATACACTCCTCGATCTGCTTCCACGACTCCGGCGCCTCTGTCATGGTGCCGAGTCCCCATCCGAATACGACTCCGATTGTTGATAATGCCTGTTCTGCCATAATTGTTTTCCTTTCTGCCGCTTTCTGCGGTCTTTGTGATACCGGTCTGGTATCTGAATCTGTTGTTTTTGTGACATGTTTCATTTTAGACGCCGGTTTTCTCCTTAACATCGCCTTTTGGCCATAAAAATCTTCTGCCTGAAGAACCCGTTTGTATAATGCCGGGATTTTCGATACCGACGGCGGTTTTTTAAACTGTTCTTTCTGGAATGTCAGGTTTCCGGCTCCGTCTTTTTTGCTGCCTTCCCGTGCGCCCGCTGCCAGTTGACCCGTCGGACCTTTTCCTGAGCGAAAAACAGATCCACAGCCCGCTGTTTTTCATTCTCTGTCATCCGGCGGTTTTCCTGTTCTGCCGGGAGATCCCGGAGGAAGGGCTTCGCCGGATACTGGTCCGGCGCGGCGCCCTTCCGCTTCCACAGGAATGCGTTGCACACCGTGGAGCGGAGAGCCTCCCTGACATAGAGGCCGAGAAGATAGTCCCGCTCGTCCTCCGCCTGCCTGCGCTTTTTCTGCGCCAGGAAGAAGTACTTAAGCTTCGCCGGGTTCAGATGCCAGAAGAGTTCGTAGGAGACGCCTGCCGCCAGGGCGTTTACCAGGTATTCCTCCCGGATCAGCCTGCCGAAGTCCGGGATTTCCGGGCGGCCGTCTTTTTCGCCTTCCCGGTCTGCGCCGTCTTCCCGGCCTGCGCCGCTGCCGCGTTCATCTGCTCCAGCATTCCCGTCAGGCCCGACAGGGCGAAAAAACCGTCGTCCTCCATACACTTCCGGATCTCCTCATACAGCTGCATGTAGGTGAGATTCTGTTCCTTCATGTACTGCCGCATCAGCTGCGCCGCCCCGTTCTCCGGCACCCTGTGGTGCTCCAGCAGGCCTGCGTAAAAGGCAGTCCGGCAGATGTGCGGCATGTCGCTGATCATTTCCGCCACGCCGTCGAGCATGGATGCTGCTGTTTCCATCCGCTCCGTGTCCTTATCCCGGGCCTCCCCGCTTCCCCTGCGGACGAGGTAGCTGCCGGAGAGGATGCGGAACATGTCCTGAATCAGGCCTCTGTGCTCCGCTGCCTCAAAGGTGAATTCCAGCTGATATTCTTTTTCTCCGATTGTTATTGTTTTCATGTTGTTCTCCTTTCTGCCGCTTTCCGCGGTCTTTGTGATACCCTTTCCGGTATCTGAATCTGCTGCTGTTCATAAAGTTGCCTGAGTTGCATTTGTAGATTTCATGCGTTTCCTGACCTGCATTCGAATTCTGCATGTCACATTGATCTTTTTCGTCCTGTGTGTTGTGCGTGTCTTCCAAATATCCGTATTTTTCTACCAAAATCTTCAAAGGGAAGAGCGCACGTTTAAAAAAATTTCTATTTTTCCTGACTGACCGATCATTCGCGGTTCAGTCAGGAATTCAAAGGCCCGGATACTACCGGCTGTTCTCTTTCACCCGGTTCGGAAAAACCGGTTTCTTCAGGCAGATATAGCGATTTCCAAATGTCTGCTTCAAAAAAGAACAGATCTGCTTCCATTCTTCGGGATCACAGTTCCATACAGGGATCACAAAATAACTGGATCCTACCAAAAAGTACAAAACGTCAGGACATTCATATACCTTCCTTATGCGATTGGCACCTTGAAAAAACAATCGGCCATGATGATAATAACACTTTATTATCCGGTTTTCAGACGTTATCAGCAGTTCTTCATCCCCGATCTGAAAAAGCAACTCTCCCTGGATATCATATCGTACATAGAATGTATTCATCCGTTTCGTTGTTTTTGATATGTTATCCTGATACGCAAGATATTCTACCATTACAATCGCAGCCATTACCACAGCAAGCATGGCATATACGAGAATACTTTTTCGAACATCTAATGATTCGTATGGAAATACTTTGCTGGATAAATACGGAATCGCTACAACAGGAATAGGATTTGTAATCAGAATCCACATATAATATCCTTTTTGCAGATGTCTGGCATAAAATTCTGCGTAGCCTTCGGCTGCCTGCTCTGAGACGTTTGTCTTTATTGATATCTCCATCACTGAAATCCTTTCTTTATGCTATTGTGTCATCTTTGCTGTTTAACCAGTTAAGCGCTTTTCTCACTACCAGTGCAATCGCAGCAAACGCTACTCCTGCTTCCTGTAATCCTGGCACCATTTGTGGCGCAAAAGCGAGTGCCAAAATAACTGCTGCAACAATAAGTTCTTTCTCTTTCACCTCAGCAGGTACCTGATAGAAAGTACATGCATTTACAACCTCTTCCCACAGATCTTCTGCAATCTCTTCCGGTCCGGGTCCGTCATACTTAAACACATATTTCATCGTTATCGCGAAGTCTGAATCCCAGTGTGCCCTCTCTTCTGCATAAATAATCAGCTTCACATCCAGTTCAAACTTTTTCTCTCCGGCATGAGGGACAAAGGTAAATTCCATCCTGCCGTCCTCCATCTCCACTGCCAGCGATTCAAAATTCGGAATAAAATCCTTCATTTCACCCGTATCTACAGTTCCGGTAAAGCTCTCCCATGCAAGTGCAAAAGCGCTATCATCCATCTCTCCATTTGTCACACCTACCTGGAAATTCGCATCCGGATTTACAGATGCTTCCAGCGATGCAGAAAAATAGATATCCAGGTTCGGACTTTCCAGTATCTGTATTTCCCTGTTAAATTCAATTCCGAAAGATACGCTTCCCAGCGGGATCCGCAGACAGTCAAGCAGCCGTAATACATCCGCTTCCTGATTCATCTTTATTTCTTCCTCTGTCATTTCCGGCAGAGTGCCGGGATCAAAGAGAACCGGATGTGCCAGCCCTGACATCCTGTCGCGGTCAATCTCGATTTTTCCTTCCCCTGCTCCCAAAGTCACGGTCTGGATCTGATCATATGCCCACTTCGCAGGCAGCGGCTGAAGAATATTGCTGCCATAACCGGAAGACATATCGCTGACAAAGCAGTTTTCTGCATATCCGGCGTCCAGAACCTTCTGACATACCAGACGCGGACCATAGACACCCACGGAGTATTTACCCTGCTGATATTTCGCAAAGCTGTTACTTACCGAAGTAAAATACGGAATCACATTCCGTGCGATCTCGCCCTCGGAAGCGTCAAAATCCACTGCAAAATATGCGGTTGTACCTTCCGGAAAGCCAAAGTTCGATAAATCCCGGATTGCATTCTGCGCGTCATATAACCCTCTTGTCTTATGGAAATACGCTGCTTTTGTCCCTGTTGTCTGATAAATGGGAAATACTTTCATTCCCGCATGATACAGGGCGGCCTTTGGGATTCAGATTCTGTCCTTTACAGTACAAACCTTCCTCATTATTCATTTGTGGAAAAGAATGTGCTATCTGCTCTCAGATATAAAATAGCACATCCTTATATGTTCCACAAGTTTAACCCGTTTTTACTCTGTTTTTTAAGCAGTACATTCTGCCTGCTGACTTTCCTCATGTATGGTTCCTTTCCCAGTTCAAATTCTGTTTTGATCAGAACCATGAACGTATTACTGGAAATACCGGAAGCTACAGCGGAATAATCTATGGTTAAAAACTCTAGCCTTGCGATCTCCACATCCACCGGCATCTTCGCAAACGTCATAGCTCATTTAATCCGATGCTGATCAGATATCGCCAGCCATAAAAATAACGGCAGACCGCTCCGCCGTTATCCTGCAACAAATTTATTTCCCATCTATATACTTTTCTTTGATCGGATCCATGATCTTCTCCTTAATATTCTGCTCCAATGCCGCCTGTTCCTCTTCAGTAGGTAAAAGGTAAATCCCTTCTTCTAAAATATATTCTGCCATCAGCGGAGGCAACTTTTCCATAAATTCCTCATCGTCCAATCCCGCATATTCCCTATCATCATATACAAAACTCTCTCCTTCTGCATCAAAGTAAATGCAGAAATTGATTTCCATATGATTTGTTTCAATATACAAGTCTCCTATCGCCGACAATATATTCTGTATTATAATCCACCGATTCTTCGAATCATCATCCGTACAATACAGATAGATCGTCGGAATCTCCGCCTCCAAATCCACCCGTGCATAATAAATCTCATTGAGCTGTTCATATTCGTCCAGATCAATTTTCTTGCCCCCGCATCCGCAGATGCCGATCACCAGTAGCGCCAGCAGCAATACAGATATCTTCCTCATTCCTTCCCCTCCCTGATTTTGTAATGACGTGTTTCTTATATTCTATCTTCCCTCGCCACGTATGTCAACTGCCGCTTACATATTACGAACAAGGCAGCCTGTGCCGCTCATATTTCGGTACAGACCGCCTTTACAGCATTTGGGGTCAGTCAATCCCGCTGATCCCGACTCTTCCTGTCCTCGCAAAAAATTCCCGCTGACTTCTCTGATAGGAGGAAAACACATCCGAATCCTGTATCACCGGTTTTTCCCGGATGTCATTCAGAAGCATATTCTGATTTTTCAGAAGTATATTCTGCTCTTCCAAAAGGCCGTTCTGCCGGATGCATTCTTTCATATATGGCTCCATTCCCAGTTCCAGCTCTGCTCTTACCGGCGCTGTATAAGTATTGGTGACAATGTTTGCCGCAGAATAATTGATGGACGGGAATTCCGGCCTTGCGATCTCCACCTCCATCGGCAGCTGTGCAAAGGCTGTAACCCGGTTTCGGAGACGTGTCATCCAGCCTTCCACGGTTTCCTGCACATCCTCCTCGTTATCCGTGATACCGAGTTCATATCCTTCCGAGAAATCCGTCCCAAGGCCCCGCGTTAATTTTGAAGGGGAATGGGACTGCTGTGTCCTCTGAATGGAGAGTGCCCCCATACTGACCAAAGCGGCACAGACATTTGCCACTCTTCCGATTTTGGAATAGATTCCGTCCGCAAACCCGTCTCCGAATGCTTCTCCATAAGCAAAGGTCTGAATCGCCCCCATCGCTTTTCCCATTCCTGTTTCAGCTCCTCTGACTATCCATCCTCCAGAGTCCTCTGCATGCCCCACTTCCGAATCAATTCCCGCAATCAGTCCGAGATCGGAAAGGTCAATCCCGTATCCTTTCAGCTGCTCAATCAGACCATCCTTCTCCTCCTCGGTTGCATATTTAAACTGGTCCAGCAGTGCAATCACATGCCACTTTGTCTCTTCCCCCATCGAATCCAGTGCCGTCAGCAGACCCATGCTGACCGGTGCACTTCCAAGCTCATTATACATCGCAATCAGAGGTTCTCTTTCCGCTTCCCCCGCCATGATCATCTGCTGAAGCATTCCGATCGCAGAATTGTACATTCTTTCCCCGTTTCCCATAAACGATTCCGCACAGACTGTCCCGATTTCCTGAACCCCGACTCCGAAGTTCTCCTTCGTCGCTTCAAGCTGCTCGTTAAAAATATCCTGATAGTTCTCTTTTAATGTTATTACTAACTGCGGAGATCCGTCAGCAAGTGTTACAAATGATGTTTCAAAAAGGCTTTCCACGATATCCGCTGATACCCCGGACGCCATTCCCACCCCGTTGATTCCAAGCTCTGCAAATGCTGTTTCCAGCTCCTGTGATAACGGGTCAATAAAATTTTTCACATAATTTTCCAGTTCTCCTTTTAAATACTCTCCCTCGCCTCCTTTGTAGAACGATCTTGTCTTTCTGTCCATATCCGCCCATCGTTCCTGGGCTGCTGTAATCTCATCGTCAATCCGGTCCATGAAATCCACCTGCATGGCGTAGGCGACCGTGGCTCCTTCTGTCCGAACGTCACCCTGCATCAGGCGCATTGCATCCCGGATCGCATTCCGTGTCTTCTGAATTTTATTGGCCGATACATAGTCCCCCATGCTTAGCGCCTTATCCAATTCCTCCTGCAGGGAAATTTCCAGTACCAGCACAGCTTCTTCTATATCACCGTTTGTATCCTTAATGGCACTGATAAACGGATCAAGAAAATTCTGTAGTTTTCCGATGTTCAGCGTGCTTTCGTCAAACAGGTCCGTGTAGTCTGTTCCGAGACTGCTCATTTTAAAATGAAAGCTGTCGAGCACTGCCTGCAGATCATCCGTCGTTACCATAAGTTCTGCCATTTCCTGCTTCAGATCAAGATATCGCGGATTACCCGGATCCATCGTGGCAAGCTCTGCATTTATTTCCTCCTGCCTCTTTAATGTCGCATCATTTACCTGCAGAATCCCCTGCATTGTCTCCCGGGTATTCACGCCCAGCTGCTGCATATATCCGGACAGGGGCCCGTTTTCCCCGAATGCAGACAATAACGTATTTTCCAGTGCGGAGAATTTCTCCCTGGCAATGTCTGACAGCGATCCGAACAGTTCGTTAAGCTTCTGTGTCCCCTCCTCAACGGACGTCACTCCGCTTTCCATGGAAAGCTCGATCTTCTCTATTTCCAGCCATACATCCCGTATGCTGGAATTTGCCGTATCAAGCTCCTTTGACCGGTCCGCAATCGAGGTAAAACTCCCCCCGATCTGCTCCATCATCCTGACAAAATTTTCACCCAGTTTTTCAATCGAAATACCGCCCGGATTTTCGAACGCCTCGCGAATATCTTCTCCTGCCCTTTTTGCGTTCAGCGCATTTAAAACATCGTTTAAACCCATAATCGCGGCACCTGCGGCTACAATCCCGGTTGCCACCAGTCCATACGGAAATGCAAATACGGTGCTGAATGCGGCACCTGCGGCCACAACTGCGGCTGTAATCTTTGCGACTGCAACTGCCGCATTCCCAGAACCGGTTGCAATGTCATAAATGGAATCCTTTACTACATTAAACTCTGCAAATACGGCAACACTCCCGATTGCTGCTTTCTGAAATCCATTAAATTCAACACTAACATATTCAAACGCATCAGCGATCCCCTCAAAAGTATTTTTTCCCAAACGTCCATACTGTACTGCCTCAGATAAAACTGACGAAAACTTTGCCATATCTGTTTTCAACAGTCCGTTTACCTTTTTGAACGTATCGGTCACACCTAAGATATCTTTTAATGTTTTGTGATATTCCTGAAGCTTCGATATATCCAGTCTGTTTGATGCAGAAGAAAGACTGCCCATTTCTTCTGCCAGCTTCCCGATAGATGCTCGTGATGCATCAGCCTGTTCTGTCAGTATCTTTCCTATCTGACTAAAATTATCTGCCATTGTACTGCTTTTTATCGTGCCTTCCAGCTTCTGCCATTCGCCTGCCACTGACCGGCATAATTTTTCCATTGAGTCATTTAACTGATTCATTTTATCGATATCGTTCTCAGTCACAATCTCAATATAATCCTCAACATTCATTGCCATTTTTGTTTTCCTCCATTCCTTTTCCTATTTTTCCATAAACTCATGAAGCAGAAGAGGACGGCTGGCCCTCACCATACCGTCCTCCCTGTGTCACTTTATTTCTCCGGTGTTACCGGCGCCGCCGGTTTCACTGCGGTGACCGGATCCGGGAGATCCACCAGCGTGTTTGTGATTG
>CANRSX010000011.1 GCA_947642555.1 uncultured Roseburia sp.
TATCAACCACCTTTCTTGGGATTCCCTATGTTTGTATTATACAGGAAGCTCCTAAGTTGTTATAACTGGTCGAAAGGTCTCTCCTCGATTTCACCGTCCCGGTCTCCTCCGCAAGCTGTCTGCATAGTTTCAGACATTTCCGGTAATACTCTTTCGCCTCAGACAATTGCCCCTCTGCCTTATCAATGCTTCCTAGATTGTTATAACTGACCGAAAGGTCTCTCCTCGCTTCTATCGTCCCGGTCTCCTTTTCAAGCTGTCCTTGTATTTCCAGGCTTTGCCGATAATACTCCTTTGCCTCAGACAGCCTTCCCTCCTCCTTACTGATATTTCCCAGATGGATAAAACTGGCCGAGAGGTCTCTCCTCGATTCCATCGTCCCGGTCTCCTCCTCAAGCTGTTTGCGAAGCTTCAGGCTTCGCTGATAGTATTCTCTCGCCTCAGACAGCCTTCCCTCCTCCTTACTGATATTTCCCAGATTATTATAAATGTCCGAAAGATCGCTCCTCGACTCCACCGTCCCGGTCTCTTTCGCAAGCGCTTTGCGCAGCTCCAGGCTTTCCCTGTAATATTCCTTCGCCTCAGACAGTCTTCCTTCCTCCCTGCTGATATTTCCCAGACTGTTATACATGGCCGAAAGGTCGCTCCTCGACTCCACCGTCCCAGTCTCCTCTACAAGCTGTCTGCTCAGTTCCAGGCTTTTCCTGTAATATTCCTTCGCCTCAGACAGTCTTCCCTTCGCTCTGCTGATTCCTCCCAGCCTGCTATAACTAACCAAACAGTTTCTTCGGAAAACTTCGCCACCAAACCGCGCATTCAGTTCCTCAGAGAGAGCTCGCATATGCTCATACGTCTGTCTGGCAGCCGACAGGGCAGCCAGTTCCTCCTGATAGACACCTAGAATACACAACGCATGGGCAAAGTCCAGCCCCTCATCCTCCACACCTCTCTCTTCATACCGTGCCTGTCGAAAATCAACTAACCTCTCCTGCCATTCAACAGCAGCGCTGTAATCCCGCATCACACCGTCGCCATTCCGATACATCCCGACCAGCTTTTCCATGGCCTCGGGTAGCCCGCTCTGCGCCGCACCGGTGATAAGGGATAGTGCCCGGGGACGGTCCACCTCCACATCGATGCCGTTTAAGTAAGCCAGTCCAATGAAGAAATTGTGCTCCGGCGAGCCGTCGTTCTCCCGGATGGCCATCTTCTGCACCGCCGTGAGCAGCGCAACGGAAAGGGCCGGCTCATCGTGAGCGTCGGCACAGGGCGGAATATCCTCGAAGCTGCTCTGCAGGACATCCCGGTCCGTAGGGATCAGCTCCACCGGCAGGATGGGCTTGCCTGCCTTTTTGGCCTCCGGATATTCCAAAGACATAACATAGTTTCCCGGCTCCACCACATTTGGCGTCACCGCCAGGGTGAACAGGCTGCACTTTTTCAGCGCCTCCGCGATAGCTTCATTGAAATTCTCTCCCGGAATGAGAAACTCGTCGTACCAGATGGCGATATCCCGGCAGAAGTCGTTTTTATGTATCAACCGCATCAGTTCCTGGGCGTATTTGCGGTCTTTCTTGCGGTAGCTTAAAAACACATAGGCGTCAAAGGCGTCGCGCACCTTCTCCGCCAGCTCATCCCCCACCAACACGGAGGCCAAAAACTTCTCCAGCTTCTTCCTGTAGGGCAGAGCTGTGGGATCAGGATCATTCTTGTTAAGCATCTGCAGATCGCCACACTTCTCGTTGAAGGCGGTTTCCTGATCCTGCTCCTGCATCAGCGGCAAAACCGGGATATGATGTTCCATGGCAAACGGGAACTCCACTTCCATCGCCCGATTGGGCTGATAGAGAAACCGGCTGGTGACCGGAATGACGATGAGCTGCATCTGCTCCAGCTCCCGCAGCAGATCGTCTCTGCCAGAATCGGAAACCTCATCCTCATCATAATAAATAGCACAGTTCTGGATTTGCAGAATATCGGAAAAGATTTCTTCCCTGTAGGCGGGCAGATCTGACGGATGGCCTGTAAAATAGACACGGGGCTTGCCCTGCGGGGTGGAATTTCCTCTGGTGCGGTAAATTAGCTTCATAATAATCTCCATTCCGGAGCGTTTACGCGACAGGACTGCGCAAATCTCCTCTTCGCTTTTCTCTCATTCTAGCATACGCCGGAAAATGTGAAAAGAACAGGTTTCCAGTTAAAAGCATTTTCCGTGACAGGAAAAGCTTTCCATGAAAAAACACATCCAGGGTACAAAACGTCCTCATTTGTAAGTTTGGAATTATTTTGTCGTGTCATATCGATGCCGCTTTGTCTCACTCCGTCTCCGGGTTCAGCAAAATCATCCGCCGAATATCCCGGCTCGTCGACACCCCAGTCACACAGTAGGTCACGGCCAGCCCCTCCAGCCGTGCGCTCTTCCAGATATAATCCACGATATTCCTCTTTGCGACAAAAATGTTCTCTTCCCGTGTCATATGGTATTTCGCTTCCAAAGCAATCACCTCTCTCTAAATCCGCTTTTCACAGTTTCCCCCTATTGAGAATAAATATTTTTCCCAAACTCATACGCTTCCTGCAAATGTGCCATCCTGTCAATCTGCGGCCTGCCATTGGTATCCCCGCATCCACCGGCAGGCACCATGCCCTTGTCATAAAAGCCGATGTAATTGACAAGCGCAAACTGATAATACGATACCGCCTGCTCAAACGTCCAGAAAAAATCATCCGCTGATGTCATCAGCATGGCGCAGTCCTTTATAGCACAGATCCGGGCCTGCACAAAGTATGCTTTGGAAATATTTCCTCCAATATCTCTTAATACCGTTCCAAAAGGTCGCTGATCTCCCTGCACACCCTCTCCCCATTCCCGATAGCATAACGTCCATCGAGAAGTTTTAGGAAATCAATAAAATCATCGCTATTATGCGTATTCCGCACTAATAAATTCAAAAAAATGATTCTCATTATAATCATCACCAGTGCGCATCAATCTTTAACGATTTTCGAATTTCTCGTTTTAAGTTATTATATTTCCTGAATAATATCTTTGTAGATTTATCCTCTATAAGCTCATTGCACATCTTATCAAAATTTATAGTAATCTCCTCTCCACCCCTGCTTCGAAATATCTTGTCTTCCTCTCGCAAAACTATTTTATGCATTGTACCAAGAACAACTCCCGTATATGCTTTTTCAAAATTCTTCAACTTTCTTAATATCCGTCCAGGTAAATACACATTATGGACATACTGGTAAATCACATGATAAGTTTCCCCTGATTTTGGCGTATTTACCCATAATCCTCTGATATCAGTAAGCATATATTTTCCCATGGAAACTTTGTGAAATCTCTTTCTGATTTTCTCTTTCAAAGATTCTTTCTCTTTTATAACTTCTTCTCCCACAAAGTTTTCTTCAATAAAAACCTCTATCTCTTTTATCTCTTCTAAACTCCTAGACAACTCTTCTACTGAAAAGGCTTGTTCATTTTCACCTTCCGCCATCATCATATAGATATTATAAATATTATTAAACAATTCTATGTTCTGCAAAACATCCTTGCCAACCAGATGACTAATCAAATTAAACTTCATCATATTTTCCAAATCTAATGAAAAAAAATACTCCCCCTTATCTTCCTTCAACTCCTGTAGCAAAATCCCATATGCCTCTAATTGAACTTTTAGTATATTATCATATAATGTTTGTTTTATGGACTTACGAACATTAATATATGTTAATATACTAATAATAGTTGCAACTAATGTAAATATTATCCAAAATAAATCTTTATATGTTGTTAATATCGTAATTGTGTCTGACATTGCCCTCTCCTTATTTTATGTTAAATGTACAAAACGCCCCATACCCCACCAATGGATTCGGATACACATCAACCCCCGGCAGCTCCCTGGCCCCTCTTCTCAAATAAGCCTTCACCTTCTCCCCATACAGGTACAGATGATCCCCGGCAAGAATCGAGTCTGCGTTTATCATCAGGACAATATGTTCTTTTCCAATTCGGAAATGGAGCGTACGTATTCCTTTGAACCGCAAAGACCAGTCTCTTTTCCAAAACAACCGCCACATCCGGACCGTTGTCATCTGCACCATGCGTCCCGGCGCTGTCATAATGCGCGCCAACAAGAATAATATCGTCACTCTCTCCCTCTCTAGTCACCACAATATTCTGGCTCCGTTCACTGACCTCTCCGCCGCTGAATACATATAAGAAAATAGATGCGAATCTTTTTCAAAATCACATCCTGTCATGCTCGAAAGCTTTACCGGCTCCTTGCATTCCTGATCCTCATCTCCACCAGCTCCCGCTGAGCCTCCGCCGTTACCGTCTCCTTTGCCTCCTCATAGGAAAGCCCGCCCGACATCGCATTTGCAATTGCGATCGTCTGATTCAGTCCGGTCAGATCCGTGTCCACCCGGATCAGCATATGGTCGTCCTTTGAGACATAATAGGTCTGACTGACGACCGCTGTCAGCTCCTCCTTAAATCCATACGCCTTACCCACGTCCGTCACATATTCGCCATGC
Organism: uncultured Roseburia sp.; assembly: GCA_947642555.1. Lineage (GTDB taxonomy): Bacteria > Bacillota > Clostridia > Lachnospirales > Lachnospiraceae > Roseburia. The sequence goes on from CANRSX010000011.1 coordinate 4,552, forward strand.
CAGATCAAAACCTCCATGCTGTCCGCCACGCCGTCTTCCTGCTCCGTAAACGTAATGGATTCACCATAACCATACGGGTACTTCCTCTGAACCGTCTGACTGGCCGTACCGCCGTCCGCCAGAACCAGTTCCGCAGATACCATACCGTCTTTTTCCTCATACGTGACTTCTGAATAACTGGCGGTCGTATCGCCAAATGTGCGGACCGTCACATGCTCGTGATAAGGCTCCAGGGTCACCTGTCCCTCATAGACAATCCCGCTCTCTTCGCCGTCCGATCCAAACGTGTGTGTCTCCTCATAATCATATTCCGACGCATAAAACGCCTGAACTGCCGCTTCGATCCCCTCCGGATCCTGCGTGCCTGGAACGACCGGTTTCCCGCATGCGGATATCATACAGAAGAACAAGCCCGGTATTGTTATAAAATATTTTTTCAACTTCCCCGCCTCCCTCTATCGTATGCCCGTAAATACAGACACGAATTTTGACGCCAGTGTCATATATTCTCCCATATTTATCATATTTAAATATATGATATGTGTCAACCCATTTTCATTCAATAATAATATTGATTTTATGAAAACATACTGCTATAATAACAATTACAAAATACGAAAGGAGGAAACACAAAAGAAAATGGAAGCAGAGGTATCCTATACTTCGATTCTCACCGCCCTTATGCTGACCTCGGTGCCCGGCAGTGCCATGATCCTGTATCTGAGATTTCGGAAAGCACATTTTTCCAAATGGGATGTCACACTGCTTCTCGCCGCATTTGGTATGCTGGCGGCAAGGCTGTTTCTGCCTGTCGAGATTCTGACAGTGACGCATTCTGTTTATGTGACTGCTTTTTATGCGGATTTCTGCGGCCTGCTGAACCGCCCTCTCATCGGGGAGCTGCCCCTTGCCGCCTGCCTGATCATCTTAAGTCTCGCGGGCACTGTGATTCTCGGGGCCTGCCGGATCTGCCGCTACCAGAACACGTCACGGCTCATCCGACGCGGGAAGCTCACCGGTTATCACCCGGCGGCAGGAAAGAATCTGCCGGTGATCGAATCACAGTTTGTGACACAGGCGTGTCTGATCGGCCTGCTGCACCCGGCGATCATACTTCCCTCCGAACTGCACGGAAACCGCGACGATATCATTCTGCACGAGGCAAACCACTACATCCATCACGATCTGCCCGTCAAATATGTTTTTGAGCTGTTGTGTATGGTATTCTGGTGGAATCCGCTTGTCTGGCTTATAAGCCGGCAGGCCGGCAATATGCTGGAGCTCCGGAATGATTTCCACACGACCGCCGGTTTTTCGATGGAGCGAAAGCTGCGCTATGCAGAGACTCTGCTGGCCGAAGCCAGAAAACAGACCGGACACCGGGAACGAAATCAGGCGCTGGCAGGAATCGGACTTGACGCTTCGGAGAGCTTACTGCGCACACGGATCCATTCGATCCTGAACGCTCCGCCCGGGCGACAGACGCTGCTCCCGGCCCTGATCCTGATGGGCACGCTCCTGCTGTCCTTCGGGGTGATTATCGAACCGTCCTCACCGCCGGATGGAGGGGAATATTATCATGTGACACGTGATTCCTTTTTCATCGATAACGGTGAAACCTACGAATTATATCTGGACGGAGATTATGTCCTGGATTATACCCGGATATTACCCGACTTTTCAGAACTTCCCATTTACAAAAAAGGAGACTATCATGACAAAAAAATTATTTTTAATCTTATCCGCCGTTACCATCGTTACCCTGGTCCATCCGGCTTCTATATCAGCAGCCCCCTGTGTCAGCCATAATGTACCGGTATCCACACAGGTATCTCCACAAAGTGACGATATCCGTTATGTTTATAAAATAATCAACGGATATACCTTCAAGCGTCTGTACAACTACACCACCGGCGAGTGGATCGGCGCCTGGATCTGGGTTCTGTAAACAATCCAGACACCACCCTCCTTTCGTGTGCCGTCCCATTCACGCGGAGTTGAAATCTATACAAACAAAAGTTAAATAAAATCTTGAATATCATGTGCAGCCGTGTTACAATGACATTATGATAGAAACGAAAGGAATCATCATGAAAAAACATCTAAGTTCACGCGAATTCGATATCATGTGCATTCTGTGGAATTCAGACAAGCCGCTGACTGCCACAGGGATCCTCGAGCAGGACAGCTCGTTTAAGACAGTCACGGTCCAAACCTGCTTAAAGAAGCTTTTGGAAAACGACTACGTCAAAGTAGCCGAGATCATCCAGGTCGGCAAATCCTTTGCACGCACCTACCTGCCCGTCGTCACTGCGGAAGAGTACTTATCCAGCCGTTTTGCATCCCAGGTTTCCGGTGCAGAGCGGAAAATCGCTTTTTCCAAGGGCATGATCGCAGCCCTGTTAAACGACGAGGAGACGGACGAAGAAGTGATCGACGAGCTCGAGGCATTCATAAAAGAGCGGAAGGAGCAGCTGAAAAAGAGTTGACGAAAAGGAGCCGGCACACGATTTTGTGTACCGGCTCTTCTCATCCGCTGCATTCTGTTTTATTCTGCATTATAGTTATATCGCCGCATCAGAACGGCCGGAAACAGCAGCAGTTGCAGAGCATATTTAAAAACAGCATGCTGAGACACCAGTTTCCGGTACCGGCATATGGCCGGTCATAGCCGCTTCCCATATTGCTGTACCAGGTGCCGCCATACTCCAGGTGCTGCAGAAACTGCCGGTACTCCAGATTGCTCGGCTCCATCTCCACGGCGCGCTTCGCGTGGGCCTTCGCGATCGTATCGAGCCTCATACCCTGGCTCGCCACCGCGCTCAGGTAGTACCAGCGCGCATTGCGTTCCTTAATTGGAACCTGATTTAACACTGTAAACGCCTCGCTGTAGTGATGATTCATCACATAATTCGCCGCTGCCTGAAGTATCTGGGAATCCTCCTGTCGCTGATAAGCGCTGCTGCCAAAGCCCTGATACCCGCCGCCCTGCTGCTTCTCCTTCATGATCTGGTCGTAGGCCTGCTGTACTTCCTTAAACTTCTCTTCAGCCTGCGCCCTGTTCGGATTGTTGATATTTGCGTCCGGGTGATATTTCCGGCTTAAGGCCCGGTATGCTTTTTTTATTTCATCATCGGAGGCGCCGGGAGCCACCCCCAGCACCTGATAAGGATTCATCATTGTTCGTAACCTCGCTGCCTCCGCGGCTTCTTCTCCGCCCTTGCCCTGGCTTTCTGTTTTTTGTGCTTTTTCAGCTGAAGATACTCATATCTGGACCACACGCCGGAATAGAGGACGTTCCGCAGGATATCCGCGTGGAGCAGGATCGGCAGGCGCTCAAAAGACTTTGCGCTCTCCGACATCATGCTGGTCAGCAGAAGCCGGCACAGAGTATCCATGTCCTCCTTGCTCTCCCGCATCGCATAGACCAGCGGATTGTATTCCTTCTTCTGCAGATCCACGTCATAATCCTCATAGGCGTCCATAATATAAATAAACTTTCCAATATAAAAGCCCATACTGCGCATCTCTTCCGCCCACTCATCCTCACGCCAGCAGAAGATCTCGCCTAACATCTCGCCGGTGAGTCCCGCCGCGACGTCGAGATTCGTCTCGTGGTTTTTCTCCATCTCCTCCGTGCGGCGCATGAATTCCTCCAACGCCATCACCTGCCTGGGATACCGCTTCGCGATCCGCGCATAGTCTTTGTCCAGCATTTTTACAAATGCCTTTTTCGTGTATGCCTTATCGTCCTTCCAGTCGTCGACCAGATTGTGATACGCCAGCACCACATTCATATCCGCGGCATACCCGGTCGCCTCATTGATCCAGACCGTCCGTTTTCTGGTCGGATGAAGCGCGCAGGTGATCTCCGAAATCTCATTTTCCAGCTCGTAAAGTCCCGTCAGAAGCACGATCAGAAACGTCATATCATAATTCAGAAGCATCTGCCCTTTTGCGCCGCAGCTGGATTTTAATCTGCGGCACAGGCCGCAGTAATACGCCTGATACGCCTTTTTGTTCTCGTCCGTCATGATCTTCTGATTAATATTGATATAACCGAACATCCCGCTCATCAGCTCCTTTTGACAAACTCTGTGTGGCACTTCGGACAACTGATACAGATCTTTCCTTTTCCCCTCGGCACACGAACGGTCTGGCTGCAGCCCGGACATTTAAAATAACGGTGTGTCTTCCGCTCCGCCCAGCGCTTCTTCGCCAGATTCCTTCTGGATGCGCCGCGCGCCACCGCCCGGTACCGAAGCTCCAAAAACTTCCGGTTCTCCTCATAGCGCTTTGACGTGTTGCGCGAAAACATCCGGTAGCATCCAAAGATCATCAGCGCAACGCCGATCCAGTAAAAAAAGGCAAAAAACGGCGACCTGGCGCCAAGCATCGAAATCACAATACAGACCAGCGCGGCAAGGCTGATCGCCCTCGCCAGCTGATCCGCCCCGTATCTCCCTGTCATAAATCTCTGCAGCTTTTCTCTCATGACAATCCTCCATCCCGTTTTCTTACCGGGATCCCCCGGCATTCCCCTGTTGTTCTGTGATTATGGTAATCCCTGCGAAATGGACTGTCAACCGATCTATCATCTTTTAAGAAATATTTTAGAAAAAAGTTCAGCCAGTCGGAAACGTATGGATGAACGTAAATATTTATCAGAACGGGAACAAGCAGGACGATAAGCCGGGTTATGTCAGGCGGCATGCGCCGCCGAATGGTCATCTGTCTGAGACGACTGTCGCCAGCCGCCTTTAGCGACCTACCTAAAGCTGGCGGGCCACGTAAACGCTTTGGTTCGGTCTTGCTTCGGATGGGGTTTACATATGCCCTCCCTGTTGCCAGGAAGGCGGTAGTCTCTTACACTGCCCTTCCAACCTTACCGCACCCGCGACGGATGCGGCGGTACATTTCTGTTGCACTTTCCTTGGAGTCGCCTCCACCGGACGTTATCCGGCATCCTGCCCTGTGAAGCCCGGACTTTCCTCAGCCCGTCCGGCTGCCCGGACGGGCCGCGACCATTTGTCCTACTTGTTCACCTTTCCCTACTATACACGAAAACCAGAAAGACGGCAACTGTTTTCTGTTCCCGGTCCGCTTACCGCGCTCCTTTTGTCATACCTGGAAACAGGATCCGCCGATAAATTCGCGCAGGATGGAATTTTTCGCGATTCCCTCCCCCGGCATCGGAAGAAAATAATCCAGGAATTTTAAGAGACGCTTCGCCTCCAGATATTCCGGGCATTCCTTGTCGATCGCAAACAAAAGCGGCTCCGCGTACATTTTTAACACGGCAAGCTCATAGATTAACGCGGAATTAAACATCACATCCGCCCCCTCCTGGAACGGGAAAATGTATCGCTCCTCCCCACGGCGGACCGAATCCCACATAGCGATCGTGTCCTTTGCACAGGTACCGCGTGTCCGTGCATCGCGGACAATCCGGCGGATCATCCGCCCGTCCGTCGTCGGCAGGCAGTTGTGCTCGTCAATATTTAACTGCGTTAACGCACTGATATAAATCCTGAATTTGCTCTCCGCCGGCAGCGAGTGGGACAGCCGGTCATTCAGCCCGTGGATTCCCTCGATCACCAGGATATCGTCCGGCCCCAGCTGCATGAACCTGCCCTTGTACTCCCGGCGTCCGGTCTTGAAATTGAAGCTCGGCAGCTCCACGCGCCTCCCGTCGAGCAGCTCGTTCATATCGTGGTTAAACAGCTCCACGTCAAGCGCCTCCAGACACTCCAGATCATATTCCCCGTTCTCGTCCCGCGGACACTCATCGCGGTTCACATAATAATCATCCAGCGGGAAGGGATGCGGCTTTAACCCTTTTGCGGACAGCTGGGTGGACAGCCGGTGGGAAAACGTGGTCTTTCCGGAGGAGGACGGCCCCGCGATCATGACAAATTTTTTGCCCTCCTCCCGAACGATTGCCTCGGCCACCTCGACGATGCGCGCCTCAAACAGCGCCTCCTGCGTGAGCACTACCTCCTGCATCCGCCCCTGCGCAATCGCATCGTTTAACGCGCCGATCGTATCGATATTCTGAAGCCGTCCCCAGTTCCTGGAGCGTTTTAACGCGGCAAACAGCTTGCCGGACGGACAGAATTCATCCACCGTCTTCGCGTCGCTGCCCGGGAACAGCAGCACAAAGCCGTCCTCATACTTTGTGACGTCATAATACCTCAGATAGCCGGTCGACGGCGCCATAAACCCATAGAAATAATCCTTGTAGTGATCCAGCACATAGATATTGACGCGCGAGCTGCGGCGGTAATGGAACAGCTTTTCCTTATCCGTCATGCCGAGCTCGTGGAACAGCGTCACGGCGTCATCCGTATGAATACTGCGCTTCTCGATCTCGTGATCCGCCATGACCAGGCGGTACATCTCGCTTTTTAACGCGGAGATCATGTCATCCGACACCGCGATGCGCTCTTTCCTGTCATCGCTTCGCTGCTCCAGCTCGCAGTAATATCCCTGTGCGATGGAATGCATCACACGCACTGAGATCTGCTCTCTGCCCCACAGATTGAACACCGCCTTCTGCATCAGCAGCGTCACGCTCCTCCGGTAGACTCTGCGCCCGGTTTTATCCGCAGTCGTGATGAATTCGAGCTTACCGTCTTTTTCGGCGCATTTTCCGAGCTCTCTTAACCGGTTGTTGTATACGACCAGCACGATATCGTCCGGATAACGCTCCTGATACTCCTGTGCAATCGCAAGAAACGTCGTTCCACGGGGATATTCGCGCGTCTCCCCCTCAATCGTCAGTCTGATTTTCTCGTCCCCCATTCGTTCCCCTCCTGTATTCTGCCAGAGGCCGGCCAGAACGTTCACTCTCCATACAGCTCTGACAGCTTCTGATTTAGCGCCAGCACGTCCTCGACCTCTCTGATCCGCCCGCAGATCTGCTCTGTCTGCCGCTGCGCGCCCAGATTCTCCCGTATCTTCTGATATGTATCCCGCTCTTTCCTGGCGTACCGCAGCAGCACCGGATGCCGGTTCTCCGCCAGCAGCGCTCCGTACCGCAGACCGATCCGGTCTGACTCCGACAGCCCGCGCAGCGCTTCATCGTTTTGCACTCCGCCTGCTTCCCTGCCATCGCGCACCCGCATCATCGGGTAAAACTTTCCGTCCTCCTCCACCATCTCCTCCGCGTCCGTGACATATCCGTGCAAAAGCAGATATTCTCTCACGCGGGCGATCTCCGACTGCGGCTGAAGCACGAGCGACGCCTGCCTGCACACGGCCTCTCCCGCCTCCAGAATATGCATCACAAGTCCGCCTCCCATTCCCGCGATCAGAACCGCATCCGCCTCGCCGGGGCGAATCGCCGCGACCCCGTCGGAAAGGCGCGTCTGTATGCGTTCCTCCATCCCGTACCGGCGGATATGCTCTCTTGCGCGCTCTAACGGGCCGCGGTTGATATCCGTCGCGATCGCGCTTTTGATCCGTTCCCTGCCGCACAGCCAGATCGGCACATAGCCGTGATCCGTGCCGACGTCCGCAAGCACAGACTGCTCTGGCACCAGTCCCGCCGCCGTCTTAAGGCGTTCTGAGAGCACCGGGAGCATCATTCTAGATAATCCTTTAACTTGCGGCTTCTGCTCGGATGGCGGAGCTTCCGGAGCGCCTTTGCCTCGATCTGCCGGATGCGCTCACGTGTGACGTTAAATTCCCGCCCCACTTCCTCAAGCGTCCGCGCGCGGCCGTCCTCAAGTCCGAACCGCAGCGTCAGCACCTTCTGCTCCCGCTCGGTCAGCGTCCCTAAGACCTCCTCAAGCTGTTCTCTTAACAGGGTAAAGGTCGCAGCCTCCGCCGGCACCGGCACGTTGTCGTCCTGGATGAAATCCCCGAGATGGCTGTCTTCCTCCTCGCCGATCGGCGTCTCTAACGATACCGGCTCCTGTGAAATCTTTAAGATCTCCCGCACGCGCTCCACCGGCATGGACATCTCCGCCGCAATCTCCTCCGGGGAAGGCTCGCGCCCGAGCTCCTGCAGCAGCTGTCTGCTGACGCGGATCAGCTTATTGATCGTCTCCACCATGTGAACCGGGATGCGGATCGTCCTCGCCTGATCCGCGATCGCGCGCGTGATCGCCTGGCGGATCCACCAGGTCGCGTATGTGGAAAACTTGTAGCCCTTCCGGTAATCAAACTTTTCCACCGCCTTGATCAGCCCGAGATTTCCCTCCTGAATCAGATCCAGGAAAAGCATTCCGCGCCCCACATAGCGCTTCGCGATGCTCACCACCAGACGCAGGTTCGCCTCTGCGAGACGCTTTTTCGCGTCCGTATCGCCCAGCTCCATGCGCTTTGCCAGCTCAATCTCCTCGTCCGCGGAAAGCAGCGGCACCTTGCCGATCTCCTTTAAATACATGCGGACCGGATCCTCGATCGACACGCCGTCCGGAACCGAGAGATCGATCTTTTCCACCTCGATCTCATCCTCTTCCTCCACTTCCAGGAGCATATCGTCGTCAACATCGTCATCTGTAATTCGCAGGACGTCGATATTATTGGCCTCGAGAAAATCCAGGATGCGCTCAAACTGTTCCGCATCCAGCTGCATATCGGAGAAGAAATCGCTGATCTCCTGATACTCCAGCATATTCTTTTTCTTTTTGGCCATGTTAAGAAGCTCTCTTAACTTTTCCTGAAACTTCTCCTGTGCCTGCCGCGCCGCTTCCTCTTCGGAAACCGCCCCGTCAGCAGTCTTCTCCATTTTTTTGTCCTCAGCAACCGACTTTTTTTCGAAAATATCGCTGTTTTCGATGTTTTCTTTCTTTTTTGCCATCCTGTTTCATCCTCTCATAGTTCGTTACTATTTTGTCCCTAATCCTTGGTTTTCATTCAATAAGCCGCCCGCTCGAGCTGTTCTAACGCCCGCTTGTCCGCGATCAGCTGCATCATCCCGGCCATGTCGTCCGGGGCAAGCTCTTTTGACCGGCGGCGGATACTGTTTTCCTTGACGCGCAGCACCGTCTCGCGCACCGCCTTTGCACTGTCGTCTTTTGTCAGCTCCGCGGAAATCCTGGCGTGAAAAACTGCCGCGATCTCGCGCTGTTCTTCTTCGTTTTCAAACAGGCTGACAATCCCCGCCGGATTTACCGCCCCGTCCGCCTCATACTGACTGAACAGGATCTGCGCGGCCCGGCGGTAGAGATCCTCCGTAAAATCCTCCGGCGTGATGTAGTCGCGGATCTTTGCAAACAGCCCGGTATCCTCCGCGAGCCAGGTGAGCAGCAGCTTCTGCGACTGCTTCATCCCGTCTTCTTTTTTCCGTTTTCTGTCAGACCCGTCCGCACCCTTCCGCACACCGTCCGGCGTCGCCGTCTCAGAGGGGCTCCTGACTCCTCCGGCAAGTCCCTGCTTCAGTCCGTACCGGTTTACCAGCCTGCGCAGATCGTCCGCGCTGATCCGGTATTTCCCGGCGATCGCTTCGATATAATTGTCGCGCTCAAGCTTTTCCGTAAATCCGCAGAGACGCTTTGCCGCCTCCTGGTAAAACGCGGTCTTTCCTTCCGGGTCCTGCATATCGTACTGCTGTTCTAACATCCGTATCTCAAACAGGAAGCTGTTCTCCGCCGCATCGATCCTCTCCTGATACGCATCGGCCCCGAATGCTTTGATAAATTCGTCCGGATCCTTGCTCGGCTTCATGCTGATCACCTTTGCCGTGATCCCTGCCTCCTTTAAGATCGGTATCGCGCGCAGTGCCGCCTTCACGCCCGCGCCGTCGCTGTCGTAGGTTAAATATACCTCCTTCGTATAGCGCTTCAGCAGATTCGCATGCCCTGCGGTCAGCGAAGTGCCGAGCGATGCGACCGCGTTGTCAAACCCCGCCTGGTGCAGGGCGATCACATCCATGTATCCCTCGCACAAAAGCAGCTGCTGCTTTTTCGTGCTCCGGGCCAGGTGCAGCCCGTAGAGATTGCGGCTCTTGTCAAAAATTTTCGTCTCCGGCGAATTTAAATATTTCGGCTCGCCCTCTCCCATAACCCGGCCGCCGAAGCCGATCACCTTGCTGTGCACATCCATAATCGGAAACATCGCCCGGTTCCAGAATTTATCATATCCGCCCCGGCGCTCGTCGATCGTCACCAGCCCGGTATCTCTTAAGATCTCATCCTCGTATCCCTTTGCGCGCAGATAGCGGTACAGATCGTCGCTGTACTGGTCGGAATAGCCCAGCCCGAACTTCTTGATCGTCTCGTCGCCAAGCCCCCGGTCACGGAAATAGGAAAGCGCCCGCTCCCCCCTTTTATTCCAGAGCATCGCGTAATAATACTTCGCCGCCTCCCGGTTGATCTCAAGAAGCCTGGCGCGCCGCTCCGCCTCCCGCCGCTGCCCGGCGGAATATTCCTGCTTCGGAAGCGTGACGCCGCTGCGCTCCGCCAGCGCCTCCATCGCTTCCCCGAAGGTAAAATTCTCATACTGCATCAGAAAGGTGAAGACGTTTCCTCCCGCCCCGCAGCCAAAGCAGTAGTACATCTGCTTTGCGGGCGTCACGGAAAAGGATCCTGTCTTTTCATTGTGGAAGGGACAGAGCCCGAAATAGCTGCTGCCCTTTCTCGTGAGGCGCACATACTGGGAAATCACATCGACAATGTCATTTCTCGAACGCACTTCCTCGACGATTTCATCCGAATAATACGGCATCCGCCCGCCTCCTTTCCTCCTCAGTAACCGTCCACCTGCCACGCCTGCGGCATGTAGTATTCCGTAAATTTGCTGATCGCATACTGATCCGTCATGCCCGCGATATAATCACAGACAATCCGCTCTTCCTTCTCTCCCGCGTCGAGCATGCGCAGATATTTTTCCGGCAGGAGCGAAAGATGCTCCATATAATAATAGAAGAGGCGCTCGATCATGGCCTTGGCCTTCTCCTCCTCGCCTTTTGCCACCGGATTTTTATACACGTGACGGAACATAAACCTGCGCAGCTCAATCATCGCTTCCTCCACCTCAGCCGACATGCAGATCTCGTTTTTTCCCATACTGTTCCTGATGATATTATGTATCAGTGTATTCAGCCGCTGTCTTGTGGTAAATCCCAGGATCTCCTTTAATTCCCGCGGAATGTCTTCTTCTTTTAACACCTGCGCGCGGATCGCGTCATCAATGTCGTGATTGATATAGGCGATCTTGTCGGAGAGACGGACGATCCTGCCCTCTAACGTATGCGGCATCAGACGGAACTGATGATTTAAAATGCCGTCCCTCACCTCCCAGGTGAGATTTAATCCCCTTCCGTCCTTCTCCAACCGCTCCACCGTGCGGACGCTCTGCTCATTGTGATGAAACCCGTCCGGGCAGAGACGGTTCAGCACATATTCTCCGGCATGTCCAAACGGCGTATGCCCCAGGTCATGGCCGAGCGCGATCGCTTCCACCAGATCCTCGTTCAGCCGCAGCGCCTTCGCGATCGTCCTCGCGTTCTGCGACACCTCCAGCGTATGCGACAGCCTGGTCCGGTAATGATCTCCCTTCGGTGTCAGAAACACCTGTGTCTTGTTCTTCAGTCTGCGGAAAGCCTTGCTGTGCAGAATCCGGTCCCGGTCTCTCTGGAAGACCGGCCGGATGTCGCACTGCTCCTCAGGCAGATCCCTGCCCTTTGAATCCACGCTGTGCATGGCGTAGGGGCTTAGGTTCTCCTGTTCCATCCGCTCGATTTCTTCCCGTATCGACATGTAGTATCCTCTCTTTTACAGCCGGTTACGGCTGCTTATCGGTTCTATTTATAATATTCCGCAGCCGTGCGATGTTTCCTTTATTTTTTTCAAAAAAGTTCAGCCAGTCGGAATCGCATGGATGAAAATCATGCTCGCACGAATGGGCGTGAGCTGAACTTTTTGTGAGACCACAAAAGCCGAACCTATCGGTTCGGCTCTGTATATTCAGAATGCAGGAGATGGGACTTGAACCCACACGGTATTGCTACCACAGGCACCTGAAGCCTGCGCGTCTGCCTATTCCACCACTCCTGCAGATCTCTCACGAAACAGCTGATCGCTGAATGCGGAAGATGGGACTTGAACCCACACGATGTAACCATCACAAGATCCTTAGTCTTGCTCGTCTGCCAGTTCCGACACTTCCGCATAGCAGCCACTCTTCGTGACGACTTGATCAGTATACCAGACAACGCGAATTCTGTCAATATGTTTTTTGATTTTTTTGAAAAAATTGTTATGAATTTGTTATGACCTTTTTACGCCTGTCCGTCACCCGATCAGACAGGTTTTTCCCTGAAAGGCAAATCCGTATTTCCGTATCTGCTCCGGGGCAAATCCCTCCGCGACAAGCTCCGCCTCGTACTGCTTTTCTTTGATCTGGGCGTGGGCGTTTGCAAGAGTATCCTCCAGTGTTTCCTCATCCTCATAAGGATTTCTCACCTTAAACTCAAAGATAAACGCTTTTTGGGTTCTGTCAGACGGCTTCATCATCACATCATAGCGGCCGTATCCGCTCTCGCGATTGGAGCTGATCCTGTACTGACCCGCGAGATTCACCACCATACCGAGCACAAAGCCGTGATAAAAACGCTCCGGCTCTGTTTCCTCCGAAGGTTTCGTTCCACTGTCAAAAAAGCTGAAGGTCGTCAGCGCCACTTTATTCATAAACGCATTCATCATACGCACGTCATCATTTAACAATGCTTTGATGAATTCACTGCAGGCTGTCTTTGCGCTGCCCGAAAACCATCCTCTGACCATATTCTCAAACAGACCTGTCGTCTCCATGTTCGTGAGCGCCAGCGTATACACTTTCTTTTTACGCACCCCGACACGATCAAGCCTCTGTATCTTTAAATATCCGGTTGCAAGCAGAAGGCTCCAGATGGCGCTTTCATCACCGTCCAGCTGATCAAACACGATCTGTTCGTCGAGTTCTGTCACAAAGCTCCTTCCCTGCAGTAGATCCTCCATCGTCTGTTTGACACTGGAATTTCCCGTCCGCATCAGTGAATTCACAAGTCCGTTTCCGCTCGTATTCGCCCAGTATGCCTCATATCTTCCCTTTTTTGCGATAAAGGAAGTGATGGACCAGGGATTATAGATATCCGTATGCGTCCCAAAGGTGAATCCGTCATACCACTGCTTCACCGTCTGTTTTTCCACACCAAGCCCCGCATAATCCAGCGCCCGGAAAACTTCTTCCTCCGTAAACCCAAATGATGTGGCATATTCGTCCGATGTCGTTGTAATCACGTCCAGATTGTTCAGATCCGAAAATACGCTCTCTTTTGAAATTCTTGTAATACCCGTGATAACGCCCCTGCCAAGCCAGGGATTTGTCTTAAATGTATTGTCAAAAAAGCCCCGGAAAAAACGAACCGCTTCCTCCCAGTAACCGGAAAGCCATGCCTCCTGCATCGGCGTGTCATATTCGTCCAAAAGAACAATGACATCTTTCTGATAATACCGTTTCAGATAGCTACACAGGCGGTTTATGGCGATCAACACCTTTTCGTCCTTCATTTCGTCACTGACCGAAGAAAAATACGTTCGGTCATTTTCATCGAAAAGGTCTGATTTTATGATATCGCCATACCTGCCGTAGAGATCCGCGATAATCTGCTTTACCGCCGCCTTCATCCCGTTTATCGTGTCAGCCTTAATGCCGGCAAAGCTCAGAAAAATCACCGGGAAGGTTCCCTGCAGCTTCCGGCAGTCCTCCTCCTTCCAGATGGATAGCTCCTCAAACAGATCGCTCCGGCCTTCGTATTCCCTGGAGAAAAAACATTCCAGCATACTCATGTTGAGCGTTTTTCCAAAACGGCGCGGGCGCGTGATCAGCGTCACCGTCGAGCCGTTCTCCCACCACTCTCTGATGAAATCTGTCTTGTCGATATAAAATCTTCCCTGTCCGGCCAGCCGGTCGAACCTCTGCTCGCCGATCTTTACCCGTACGCCGTCCGCCATATCCGCACCTCCGATCGCCCCTCCGGGCGTTCCTGACACCGTTCGCACTGTGCCTCTGTCCCTATTTTACGGTTTTATCGAAAGTTTTGCAAATAAATTATTTCCCCTCCAGCGGGTTCCACGTCCCTCTGCGGTACGTGATAAAAAACAGGACGAACAGCAGCAGATTATGGCCGATCATGCAGGCCCAGGCGGAAATCAGGCCGCCCCCGAAACACTGCGTGCAGACAAAGGTCCCCACGATCCGCACCAGCCACATGCCCGTGATGTTAAAGAGAAACGGCAGCCTGGTCTGGCCCACGCCCATTAAAAAGCCCTCGACGATAATCGAAAACCCGTAAAACGGCTCCGAGACCGCCACCATCCGAAGCACCGTCGCCCCAAGCGTGACGACGGTATCGCTTTTCGAAAAGATGCGCATCAGCCCGGGGGCCGCGAGAAACAGGCAGGCGCCGGAGACGATCATCAGCGCGATCTCTAACGGGATAAACATGGACGCCAGGCGCTTCATCCGCTTCTGATCCTTTGCGCCGTACGCGTTGCCGGCCAGGGTGGCCGCGGCGGTCTGCATGCCGTAGCCCGGGATGTAAAACGCGGACTCCACGGTGTTTGCAATGGTATGCGCCGCAGTCGCCACCTCCCCCAGGGAATTGATCATCGAGGCAAACGCCACATAGCCGAGCGACGTGCCGAACCGCTGGAGCATATTGGGAATGGCGACCTGCAGACAGGGTTTTAAAATCTGCGGATCCGGGCGAAACTTCTGTCCGCGCGGCGATACCTTCGGATGCCTCCACACGACAACCGTAATGCATACGCCTCCCACTGTAAAGGCCACAGCGCTTGCCGCCGCGGCTCCGATCACGCCAAGCCCTGCGCCCCACACCGGCAGTTCCCATGAAAACAAAGATACCGTGCGCGCCGGATAGATCAGCAGGAAATTTAAAACCACATTGATCAGGTTGACCGCCAGGCCGATCTTCATCGGCGTTTTGGTATCCCCCGCCGCCCGGAGCACCGTGCCGAAGAGAATGCTGGCCGTCCGCGGCAGCATCGGCAGATACAGGATCAGAAAATACCGGGCCGCCATCTGCTGTATCCCCGCGTCCACCTGCATCCACACCGGTACAAGCCCGCTCACGGAAACCGTCACCACGGTGAAAAACAGGCCCACTGCGACCGTAGTCAGAACTGACTGCGCCGCCGCGCGCTTTGCGTGATCCGTCTCCCCAGCCCCGAACGCCTTTGAGATATATGCGAGAAATCCCACGCTCATCGCGGAGATCGAGCTTCCCACCAGCCAGTTTACCGTGCTCGTCGCCCCCACCGCCGCGGTCGCCTGGGTCCCCAGCGCGCCCACCATGGCCGTATCGATATACTGCACCGCGGTCTGCATCAGCTGCTCTAACATCGTCGGCCAGGCCAGCGCCCAGATTGTAAGCAGCATCGCGCGGTCCATTGTCTTCTGCTTTCCCGTCATTCCCCTCTTCCTCTCTTTCGGATCCTGTGATGTCTGGCGGGGCACAAAGTCATGTTTTTCCCCTGGCATCATTTTCCTATTATAGACGGTAATGCATAAAATCACAAGAGTCAGACTGCGGCGGTGGAAGGGGCTGCCAAAAATTCCTGTCCTACGCCAGCCATGTCAGATCATGCCGTGCTCCCCGGTACTCTTCATACCAGTTATACCGGTACTCCTTTCCACGAAAAGAAAAACCGGACGGAACCGCTGTATACAGCCAGTCGGTTATCACTGCCCCCTCATCCGGACGGACACTGCAGGCAGTCTGAAAAATATCATGCAGTCTCTGTTCCCCGGCCATCTGAAGGATCCCCGGTGTCACCGACGCGAAAACCGCAGCGCCCGTCATGGCGGCAGCGTTCAGGAACTCAAAATTCAGCTTTTCCGAAACCTGACCGGTAAATGCCGCGCAGTCCGGATCCGCAATGTAAAAGGCTTTGTTCTGTGTCATCCGCATCATGCTGTGTATCCCGTATCTTCTCGTCCATTCAAAGCTTCTGCCGCTCGTGTCATTGCCGATTCGCTGAAGCGGATGAATTCCGGCCACAAGATGTCCCACGGTATTACAGCCAAGGATCAGCGCATCCTCCCCTGCCGCTTCCTGAATCAGCGCATAAAGCTCCCGCAGGATCTGCGCATTCGTTTTCGTCCTGTCATAAAAATGTTCCGGCATCTCCCCGCAGAGCTCTTCTCCGAACAGATCATAGCATGTAAAATCATGCTTGATCAGTTCATACCCCCAGCCCCGGATCCGCCTGATATCCTCCGCGATTTTCTCTTTTGAAAAAGGATGGGAGGGATCCAGGACAATCCCCGTTTTCTGCGCGTGGCTGTCATAGACGGCCTCTGACGGCACATGCGATATGGTGAGCAGCGGACGCATCCAGATCCCCGCCCGGCAGCCCGTCGCATGAATCTGTTCCGCCGTCCGCTGCATCGAGACAAACTGCTCGTTCGACCGGCTCCACGGCCCGCCGTTATAGTATCCTCTCACATGAGAAACCTGCCACCCGTCGTCAATCATCATAAATGGCCACACCGGCAGATCTGCCGTGAGCGCTCCCAGATACCCGGCTTCCCTTAACACCGTCCGCTCATCCGTATCTCCGTAGGCCCAGTACCAGTTATTAAACCCATATACCGGCAGATCGGGCAGCTTTGGCGCATCGCACATTCTCCCACAGAATGCACGCGCTGTCAGATAGGGATCCACACCGGCATTCCCTCTCTGACAGATCACCTCCCCGCAGAGCAGCTCCTCCGCGACGGTACCGCCAGCCCCATTCCCTGTGTCAAGCAGCAGCGTAATTCCAAACGGATCGGTATACCAGAAGGCAATGCTGTTTCCTCCCGTCTTAACGCCATAGCTGTGCAGGCATTCGCCATCATTTGTAAAAAAATACCACGGAAGCCTCTGGTGCGGATTCATGGCATGCCACACGGCATCCCCGGGGCCGCAACGCTCCACGGCATCGCCGAGCACTGCCACGACTCCCGACAAATCCCCGTCAAACCGCAGCCTGACCGACCGGACCGCATCCCCGTTTGGATACAGCCACACGCCAAGCACCCCGTCCTCCACGGTAAACTTCACCTCTGCCCGCACCGGATTCTCCACCCCGGCCTCCTCATACCGAAGCGGAGAGGTCTCCGTCTGAATCTTTACATCATCCGGCAGACGAATGATATCGACAAATGTCTCCTTCATTTTATCACCTCTCTGCTGCTTTGTCCCGCCTTCGGCATTTCCGCCGGCAGACTTCCCTCATAGATTTCTTCCCAGGAACGGATATCCGCCGCCTCCTCCAGAATCCCCTGATAAGCCTTCTGAAATCTGCATTTTTTCAGATATTCCCGCAGATTCTCACGCTGTCCCGGCACCGCCATCGTATTTGTGACGACCTTCCTGGCCAGATCCGCCTCCACGACCAGGTGCGACGGATACGAGGACAGGCGGTGGAGCACCTCGCCGGACGGCGATACAAGTCCGCTGTAAGCGATCTCCGGTCGACGGTCAATCTGACAGGTCGCGATATGAAGACAGTTGTCGATCGCCCGGGCGCGCAATCTGATCTCCCACTGCGGAAGCAGCGTGTCGCCGTACAGCGGGTACAGGATCAGCTCTGCTCCCCGATTTCCGAGAATCCGCGCAGATTCAGGAAAATAGTTGTCAAAGCAGATCATAATCCCCACCCTGCCGAAATCCAGATCAAACACCGGAAAATCCTCTCCGTGGGACAGCCCCATGACGAGCTCGCTGCGGGTGAGATTCACCTTATGAAACCGCCCGGCTTCGTCCCCGTTCCGGTCTAAGATATAAGAGCTGTTGTAAATCCTGCCGTCCTCCGTAATCTCATAATCCCACGGGACAAGGTACGCGCGATATTCCCTCGCAATGGCTCCGCAGCGTTTTTTCCAGCTCCTGTATGTCTCCCGAAGCTCAGCGGGACGGCGAAGGATGCTTCGATCCGGCACATGCTGGTATGCCTCCGGAAAAAAAACCAGCTCCGCCCCTTCCTCGTAGCAGCGCCGTGCCATGTCCTCCAAAATATCAAGACGTTTGTCGTAATTATCCTCCTCACGCTGCTCCACCTGGATCAGCCCGATTTTTACCATTCTTCCCATATCATATCTCCTCCGCCTGATGTCACGATACTGTCATATCCACACTCCTGCTGACCTGCCCGTATGTCACAACGGCCGTCCCGTCCTTCCATGTGACAACAGGCGGCCGTTCTGGCATGATCCCGTCTGTCACATAATACACGACAGCCGCAAACAGATACTCCCCGGCCGGCAGAGCTTTCGTCTCATAGCACGGGTAAATGGCACGCGGCGCGAGCAGATGCATCCCCGGATGTACCGCGCGGCTGTCTTTTTTTATCACAATTCTGTCCGAATCCCCGGCCGCTTCCGCCCGTCCTGCCGCAATCCCCCAGGCGTCAATCACGCTGATCTGCGCCCCGCAGCGGACCACCTCGTCTTCCGCCGTAAATCCGTCGTCCCGCAGCCCGACCGAAAATCCGCCCTCCACAACGCGGTAGCTCTGACTTAAGCAAAGCCTGTGAAGCCGCACATGGTACCCGTCCGCAAGCGGCAGAATCCAGGATGTAATCACGGTCTCTTTGTCATTGGAAAAAGGGATATGCCTGGAGATCAGAAGCTCCTCTGTGGTGTCAATCGTCTCGATCTCCTGCCGGTGCGATATCATCCGCCCGTCCGGCGTGCACAGAGAAATCATATTTTCCGAGGAAACCGTATCCCTCGTCGAGATGCTGTAGCCGGATCTCGCATTATAGGCAAACTTACTGTAATATCCCGCCATATCATTAAAACGCTTGCTAAAATACTTCTCCTGGTAATAATGAATGGAATTATTATACAGGGTAACCCCGTTATGCGGATTTCCCTCCACCACCACACCGATCCCCTCCACCGGACACTGTATCAGAAACGGTTTCTTCTCGATCGGCAGCGGCTCCTCCTCACTCTGCCACAGCGCGCTCTCCTCCCCGTTTAACAGGCCAAGAAACCCCTGCGTATAACAGTAAACCGAGCCGTCCGACGTGTAATTTTCCACAAAGGGCAGCGCCTCATACAGGTAACCCGGCGGAAGCACGCCATCCGCCGTCGGAATGCTGTTCTCAAAAAAATAGCTGATGTTTCTCAATATGATACGCTTTGCCAGCCCTGTCTTTATCCGGCAGCCCGCTGCCGCCGCCAGTCCATAGGCTCCCGCCGCCGCAAAGCGGTAGCTGATCGAACGGCCATAGGCGCACATGCCGCCGTCCACATCGAAATAGTGGGCGAAAAACACGAGAAATTCCTCCGTTCTCCTCCGGTATACGCGGCAGCGCTCCTGATAATCCGTACGACTTTTGTCGCTGATCAGAATCCACAGCATGGGATACGTGTGATGCGCCCATGCCTCATAATAATCAAAACGGCCGAATTCCCCGTCGCTGTACCAGCCGTGATCCACATACAGGCCGTCAAGTACCGCAAATCCACGGGCGATATCGTCATCCGCGCCGCTGCAGTCATAACCGAGATAACGGAGTACCTCGAGACAGAGGATCGGATACCAGTAATGATTGTTCGGCCAGGAATGGCGGATCGCATAAAAAGACCACCTCCGGATCCAGTCCGCAATCTGATCCTGCTGCTCCTTTGTCAGGATATCCCAGAGAAGCTCCTTTGCAAACCGGACGGCAATCAGATACCCGGCGATCTCGGTGACGGCCTGATTGGCAAATACCTCTCTGTCATAATCCGTGACATTGCGGTCAAACCGCCGCTCCGAGAACGGATCCGTCCCCTCCGTCATCAGCTCTGCATAAAAAGACGGAACATCCAGCCGTCTGCCGGCCACACAGATCGTCATCTCACGCTCCAGAAGCAGCGGCGCAATCCCCCAAAGCGGGCGGAACAGCTCCTCCAGCATCGTACAGGAATAGCCGACGTGGTCGATTTTTACCGGTATCTCCCCGTTCTGATAGCGGCGGGCCGCCTTTTCAAGCATCGGTATATACAGGCTGTATGCCAGGTTCATCAGGTCCTGTCTGGTGTGCAGCATCGGAATCATCCTTTCTTTCTGGTCGTATTTTAAGGTTTCTGCGGCGGATAGCAGACGAGGACATCGCACTGCCGGAGCCGAACCTTCGTATCGCATGGAATGAAATATCGGTCGCCGCGCTTCAGCAAAACCTCCCGCTGCTCCAAAGCGGATGAACCGCCCGCAGTATCCGCAGAATCCCCGCAGGTAAAACAGGTGAGACTGCCGGTCCCGGCAAGCGCGATCAGCGTGACAAACGTATCCTGACAGATCACGGTGTCTCCCCGGATCCGGCTGAGCGCAAAGTGGCGGGTGTCCTCATATGTAACCAGCTCTGTCCGCGTGCAGGCAGGCGTCCGGATCACGGGATGATGCAGAAAATACCGGTTCTGAATCTGCGTGCGGGTACGCGGCGTATAGTCAAAGCACTCCAGCATCCGTTCCTCACCGATGCCATAGTGAATCTGCTGCGGTGTCAGCATTTCTCCCGCAGCGGTTATCGTTTCCGCGCGCAGGGTATAATCGGAGGGCTGCTGTATCTCTAACAGAAAACAGCCTTCCCCGATCGCATGCGGCATTCCGCCCTCTACGAGAATCGTGTCGCCGCGCCTGACTTCAAACGCATGCATGGCATGAAGCATCCCGGCGACATCCTGCCGATAGAAAAGGCTGCTCCAGATCTCCTTCGTCACCCACTCCTGAAAGCCCAGATAGATAACGGGCGGCTTCGGCAGGTCATCGCGCGTCTGTAAAATATACCAGCACTCTGTCTTGCCGTAACGGCTGCCAAAAAAGCGCCCGGCATACGCATCGGTGGGATGTACCTGGATGCCCAGTCTCTCACCGCTGTCCAGCAGCTTGACCAGCACACCGGGCTCTGTCCTGCCCGCTCCAAAATCAGAAGCTTCTGTCACATCCGTGATCAGACGCCCGCCCTCCACCCTTGTGATTCCTTCTTTTTCCATGTGGATTTTATTTTTTGCCTCCGTAAAGGAGGAGATCCAGTCCTCCGGTGCGAAGGAGTCCTCCGGATGCTCCTTTCCCAGGAATTCCTCCAGCAGCCTGCCGCCGCGGTAGGTACGGTTTACACGGGTCTCCAGTTCTCTGATCGGCTGTCTCATGCTTCTTTCTCTCCTGCTTCTGTCCCAGAATCCGTTCTTTCTCTCATTCCTTCCCAGAGAAGAATCTCCACCTCCTGCGGTGCAACGGAGATCGTCATCCTGTGCTGGCCATCCTCATACTCCGTCTCCTGCTCCTCATCCGTATAGTTAAACGCGAACAGAACGACTCCCTTTTGGCCCGTCCCCGCCTTCAGCTTCACCGCGGGATTCGAGCCCTTTGTTCTCACACCCAGGTCTCCCAGCAGCGCTTTCGCAAAGGCTGCCTGTGTCTCATCCGCCGTCAGGGCGTACCCGTACCACAGAAACGTATTGACCGTGATGACGGCTCCCGCATGATTTCCTGCATTGCAATGATCCGCCGGCCCACAGCCCGTGCTCCCCGCAGTTCCCCTGCCGGCAGATCGCCGCACTACGGCCGGATATCCGTCTTCGAACCGGGCCAGCACCTCACCGTCCGTGACGCTGACCAGCTCCCTGCCATAGCAGCCCTTCACCGGAATCCGGCCAGACGCGGCATCCGTCCAGGTAAAGGTCAGCCCCTCATAATCGCTGTCCGTCAGATCCTCCCCCATCATCGGGTAAAAGGGCCCGCCCGGGAGCCTTTGATGCGCAAGCGAAGTGCGTCCGCAGATTCCGAACTTCCCGTCGATGATCAGAATTCCCCCCGCCTCCACATACGCGCGCAGCAGCACGGCATCCGCCTCGTCGAGCACGATATGGTTTGTGAGGATCACGACACGGTAGCCCGGTATCTCCCGCAGCCGTACGATGTCGCAGCCGATATTCAGGTCAAACATCGCCCGGTACGCGCCATACACCGACCGCAGATACAGGTTCTGATCCACGTCATAAGCCTGTGTATACAGCCGCTGAAAATCCTCACAGATATCCTCGTACACGATCGCTGCCTCTGCGCGCACCGGCGTCACCTGCCCTGTTTCCCGGATCAGCCGCCCGATCTCCTCCGCAGCGGCAAGCCGCTCTGTCGGGCGGTTCCGGTAATCCACCAGTCCTCTCCCCAGTGTCTGCAGGCCCTTACGAAACGGCCTCCACATCCAGTAAATCAGCCCCCGCGCACCGTGCGCAACCCCCTCCATGCACCACTGCTTCAGCTCACAGGGCCGAACCGCGGTATCCGGGTTAAACAGCGCCTGGATATGGGTCTGCATCTCGGAGATCAGAAAGCCCTCCCTCCCGGACGCATCGAACATCCCTTCAAAGATCTGCCAGCGCTGCGCGGGCTCCATGAGCGTTCCCACCCCCTTCGGGTAAAAAGACATCCCGATCTCATCCACCGCCTGCCGCAGCCGGTAATCATCCTGCGGCCTGTCATAATCACCGCAGAGCGTCACCATCGAATGAATATTGTCCGCAATGATTCGATGATCCTTATCCTCCTGTCTTACCGCATCGCACCAGTTTCTCAGAAAACGTGTGACCGCCTCCTTGCGAAACGCCGCATAATCGGCTTCCGGCATGATGCTCATCCACTTATGGCGTTCATAGCGCACCTGGGCAAAATCCGTGCAGGTCCTCTCCCAGACCGCATTCAGCCGCTCAATCGTCCCGTATTTTTCCCGCAGCCAGCTTCGGAACTCCTCCATCGTCCAGGGATCAAACGATCGGAACATCGTCTCATTAAAGACGTCATAGCCAAGCAGCGCCGGGCTGTCCCGGTAAGCGCGGGCCGTCCGCCTGAAATGCTCCGTGATCAGCCGGTTCACCTCCGGATGAAAATAATTCAGGAACCCAAAGCTCGGCTGCCCCCACTCCCGGTGACCCTCCACGTCCACCGCGTAGTATTCCTCCTTCATCTGAAAATCCGGTATATACTCAAAAACCGACAGCTGTCCTGCCAGCTCCATGATCACCCGAAGGCCGGTTTGCTCCGCAATCCTTAAAATCTCCTTTCCCGTGTGAAACGGATACTCCTCTGTCCGCTCCTCCCAAAAAAAGGAGGACGGCCACACGACAACTGTCTCCAGCCCGTATTCCCTCATCTGTCTGAAATTCCGTTCTATCTGTGGAAACGTATCCTCACGTGTGACCTTAAAAACGCTCCCGTACAGAAATTCTTCTGGTTTCATGATCGCTCCTTTCCCGCCATCCGGCTTTCTTACGGAGCTCTGTCACGGAAACCGGTCGGAGGATACCGCTCCGGGGATCTGAATCTCCGCAACCGTGCATCCCGTTTCATCCTTTCGGTAACAGAGCACTCCCTTTGTGCCGTACACAAGCTGCAGCCGCTCGAAAACATTGCGGACGCCCAGGCTTTTTGTTCTGCTCTCCTCCTGTCCCGCCGCATAGCGGTTGATCTGATCCGTGTCGGCCTCTTTTCCGCTGTCCTGTACACGAATCAGCAGATCCTGTTCCCTGATACTGACCGCAAGCAGAATCCGAAGCGTCTTCTCCTGTGAGCTCATGCCATGAAGCACCGCATTTTCCACCAACGGCTGAATGATCAGCTTCGGAATCATGCAGTCCAGCGCCAGAGGATCCACCCGGTACGCAAACGTCAGACGCTCCCGGTAACAGTTTTTCTGAATGTGCTCATACTGCCGGATGATGTCAAGCTCCTCGGACACCGCAACGAGCTCCAGCGGATTGCTGATGTTATATCGGATTACTTTTGTAAGGTTCCCGATCAGCTCCGCGATATACTCCTGCCCGTTCAGCATCGACAGACAGGATATGGAATTCAGCGTATTGTAGATAAAATGGGGATTGATCTGCGCCTGCAGCGCCCGCAGCTCCGCCTGCGCCTTGTGCTCCTGCGCCTCCGTCTCCCGCTGCATCGTCTCCTTCAGCTGGCAGAGCAGATGGCAGAAGGAACGGTAAAGCCGGCCGATCTCATCTCTCCTTTCCAGGTCAAACGGAAAGCGGACGGTATCCCCGGCTTCCATGTATGCGGCAAATTCCTTCAGCGGCGTCAGAACGGCCGTGCTGATTAAAACAGTAGCTACAATCCCGACAAGCAGCGCCGCGATCCCGGCAAGCACAATGATCCGGATCCCCTGCGACGCCATCCGGCTCACCTCACTGACCGGCACGATTGTGACGACCGAAAGGTCTAACGGCAGACCGGCACGGCTGATCATGCAGCGCTCTCCCTCATAATCCCATTCCCTCTGCTCCTGGCCTGCCATCTGCGAGAGCTCATGCGAAACCGTTCCCATTTTATCCCTGTCCGTGGAATAAATCACCGTATCGGTATCATCCATCAGAAAGATCTGCGAATCCTTTGTCAGACCGTTTCGCTCCAGATAACCGGACAGAATCGAGCTGTCAAAGCATACGACAAGAACCCCGAGCTCATATTCCCGCCCTGTCATGACCGCTTCGATATGCCGGTACTTTAACAGTCTGGCCATACACAGCATCGTTTTGTCCTCTCCCATCGTAAACCAGTACGGCTTCCCGTCGGCTTCCCGGGCGCGCTGATACCAGTCCTCCTCCTTTACCAGCCGGTTGCTGCTAAAGCCTTTCTCGGTAATCGGATCTGACAGCCCCCTCATGTACCGGTGAACCGGCCAGGAATCATCCACAAAAAGCACATTGCCATAGACGCTCTCGTTTTCTCCGAAGCAGGTCTTAAAATAATTATTAAATAATGCCTTATTTCTTTTATAATCCCCAAGATATGACACGAGATGGCTGTTGTCCCCGCGCTCCTCAAACGTGACAATCATATTCAGAATATCCGGCAGCTCCGTGTCCGTATCCCGGTAGATCACATCCGAATCATGCACCAGATCCGTCGTGATCTCAATCCGGTTCAGCAGATCCCGGCTCCTGTTATTGTTTGCCGCAATCGTCGCGTTCAGGGACTCCTCCACCGACTGCCTCGTCGTGTACAGGAAATGGCGGTAAAGTATCACAGAAAAAGTACCCACTACCAGAATATTCAGAAGAATAAAGATCAGCGCGGTTCTGGCACTGATGCTTCGATACCAGTCTCTCATAGATTTCCCCTGCCTCTCAGATTCTTTCTTTATATGCCGATGGGGATATCCCTTTTTTCTCGCGAAATACCTTTGTAAAATATCCGGCATCCGCATACCCTGCTTCCCTGGCCACCGCACTGACCGACAGATTGGTCCGGTTCAGCAGCTCACAGGCCTTGCGCATCCGGCACTCTGTGATATATTCGATCAGCCCCATTCCTCTTGCCGTCTTAAACAGCTTGCCCGTATACGCCGGCGTCAGATGCAGCTGAGCCGCGATCCATGCCGCATTACAATCCGGATTCTGATAATTTTCACTGACCATCTGTACGATCTGCCGCAGGATCCGCTTCTCCTGCGTATCCTCCCCTTTCCCCGCAAGCTCTTTTGCGTACTGCTGCCGGATAAATTCCGCCTGCTCCGGCGCACCGGAAAGCCCTCCGAGCTCTCCGCGCCTGCGATAGAGACGGGCCTTATACTCCTCCCGGTCAATGCGTTTTACCACCACACACAGATAATCGTACAGCAGCCGGAGCAGATAAGGACCGACATTTAACAGATCCCGGCTCTCCAGCTGCTCCAGATCCCCGAGCAGCCTGTCCACCGCCTCCATATCGCGGCTTCCCAGCGCTGCCATCATCTCCTTTTCGTACTCCTCCTTAAAATATTTTCCGACCAGCGCCTTCCTCTGACCGATCTCACGGATGCGGGCTGCGAGACTCTCAAGACTCTCCCGGTTGACAGGCTTTAAGATATAATCCTTCATTCCGTACTGCATCAGCTGACGCGCCACGGAAAAGTCCTCGTAGGCTGACAGCAGAATCATGTCAACTGCCAGCCCCTTCTCACGGATCCTGCCGCACAGCTCCACACCGTTCATGACCGGCATCATCAGATCACAGATCAGCACATCCGTCTTTTTATTCTGTATAATTTCCCATGCCTCCCGGCCGTCATGCGCTACCAGAGGCGGATTACAGTCGAGCGAATCCCATGGCATCAGCTTTTTCAGACAGTCGCACAATGTCTCGTCATCATCCACAATCAGCACATTCAGCATAGGCTCTCCTTTTATTTTTTCTTATCGATCCGCCGCAAGATATTCGTCCAGCTGTGCCTGCAGCTTTTCGATCATCGCATCGGACCCCGCCGCTTTGCACTTTGCGATCGTATCCTCAAGATTGTCAGGACCATAGAAGCCCATGTAATAGAGGTCCTGAATCTCTACCTGCAGCGCCTGGAGCGCGGCTTTTTCACTTTCGACTCCATCATATACCGCACGGAATCCCGCGATATCAGAAATCTTAGCGGCATCGTTAAATTGCGTATACTGCTCTTTGTAATCCTCCGCCTTTGTGTTTAACACGCTGGCAGTCTCATAGCTTGTCACCTTCCATGTATAATTATTCCATCCGGAATCCGGAATATCCACGATTCTCCCATCTTCGTCCCTTGTATAATCCGTTCCCTCAATTCCATAGACGAACAGATCCGCGAATTTTGTATCCGTCTCCACGAGCTCAATCCATTTCATCGCCGCATCCGCCTTGCTGCTATACGATGCAATTGCCCATGTCGAACCAAGCACGGACGTCTGTGTAATGTAGTTATTGTCGAACTCGTTCAGATATACCTCTGTTCCAAACATATCGCATGCGCTCTGCTGATTATCCGGAACCGATGTCCAGGAGGCAAGTCCGTAATCGCCTGACTGTAAAATCAGGTTTTCCTGAAAACCGTCGAGAAGCTCTTCCTCATTGTAATATCCTTTCTTATTCCAGCTTCGGATCAGTTCAAAATACGGCAGAAAATCCTCGTTCTCATAGACCAGGGAAAGCTCGTGCGTCTCCCTGTTGTGCACGATCGGAATGTTGGACGCGAAATCCACCCATTCATACCGGTCATCACTCTGCATCCAGTAGAACAGATCCAGATCATAATCCAGCACCGGATAAGACACGCCCTCCTGCTTTGCCGCTTCCACATACTCCTCAAAATTCGCAAGATCCCACATATTGTGGCACTCAATCGCGTTAAAATCGATGCCGTATTTCTCCTTAATCGTATCCGCCAGCGCCTTCGGCGTCATCAGATCAAAGCCGATCGCGCTCTCCTTATAATTCGGCACACAGTAATACTTTCCGTCAATCAGTGATCCCTCCCAGATGTTCTCCGGCATCACGCCATACAGCTTCTCATACTCCGGGCTGTGCACATACTCTGTCAGATCCATCAGAGCCCCCTGGCGCGCCAGATCCACAAGACCGGTATAGCTCGCCATAAAGCAGATGTCGATATCATCCTTTGCCGCCAGGTATCTCGCAATCGTATCCACATATTCCGATGCTTCCGTCGGCAGAAAGGTGATCGTCACGCCGATCTTCTCCGCCGAATATGCATTCATCGCATCGATGATTTCCTGCTCCCTCGCATTCCCGATCGCTCCCCGGATCGCCAGCACCAGGTTTACCACATCCCCGGACTCCTTCGCCTCACCGCCCGTCTGCGGCTGCTCTGTCTGCTCCTGCTGCCCTGCTCCCGCGTTACCGGCATCATTTCCTCCTCCCGATCCGGCGTCCTGCGGCTTACTGCCGCATCCCGCAATCAGTCCTGCCGTCAGTGCGGCTGCCATTACCAGCGATAAAATTTTTTTCTTCATATGCTGCCTCCTTTGAATCATATCTCTATTACCCTTTTACCGCTCCCACCGTAAGTCCTTTTACAAAGTACTTCTGGAAGAACGGATAAGCTACCATAATCGGCCCTAATGCCGTTAAAAGCATCGCCATCCGGCAGGTCTCCTGCGGCAGATTTTTCAGCAGCTCCATATACTCCGCCGCCGGGATATCCTTCGCATTGTTCAGCGCATAATCAATATTTTTCTCAATCAGAATCAGCAGCAGCTGCAGCGGGGTCCGCGCGTCATCGTTAATAAACAGATAGGCATCCTGCCATTCATTCCAGATATTAACCGCCCGCATAAATCCCACCGATGCCAGCGCCGGCTTCATCATCGGAAATACGATCTGCCAGAAGCACCGGAATTCCCCCGCCCCGTCCATCTTCGCCGATTCCACAAGCGCCTCCGGTACATTCGACTGGATATAGGTCCGCAGGATAATCACATTCATCGCCGTCACACACCCGGGCAGGATCAGCACCGAATACGTATTTTTCAAATGATACATCGAGCTGTAAATGATATATCTCGAAAGCTGTCCGCCGTTAAAGAGCATCGTGACCAGAAGCAGAATCGATAAAAATCCCCGCAGCCGGAACACGCTTCTGCTCAGACTGTACGCAAACATTCCCATAATGACCAGCGAAAGAGCAGTTCCCACCGTCGTGATAATGATTGTCACCTTATAGGATGTGACCAGCTGTGTTCCATAATCCGCGATATATTCCCATGCTTTGAGCGACCAGCTCTCCGGGAAAAAGGAAAATCCCTTATGCTGTACACTCTCGTTACTGCTGAACGAAACCACGACTACCAGAAGCACCGGCAGCAGACAGATCAGCGCATAAAGTCCCATCGAACCGGTCAGCACCCATTGTCCCATTCCCACTTTCTTTTTTTTACTTCCCATAGCGATTCTCCATTCTGTCTGCATTCATATTCTTTCCTAAAACAGCGCGTCCTCCGGAGAAATTTTCCGCACAATCAGATTCGTCCCCACCACCATTACAAATCCCACAATGGACTGACAGAAGGTCGCCGCCGCCGTCATACCAAAATCGACGGAGCTCATGATCGCATTCAGCACATAGGAATCCAGCACCTGGGTCGTTTCATACAAAAGGCCGTTGTTCTGTGTGACCTGATAGAAGAGTCCGGTATCGGAATGCATGATATTTCCGAGCCCGAGAAGCGTCATCACAATCACCATCGGAACCAGCATCGGAAGCGTGATGTAACGCAGCTTCTGCCATGTGTTCGCGCCGTCGATCGCCGCCGCCTCATAGAGCGCGTGATCGATTCCCGTCAGCACCGACAGATACAGGACTGACCCGTATCCGATTCCCTTCCAGGTCTTCACCAGTGTCAGGATAAGCGGCCACCATCTGGGATTCAGATAAAACGAATAGTTCTCCCCTCCCATCATGATCAGAAAACGGTTGATGATTCCGATCTCATTCTGCAGAAACGCTTTTACGACAAATGCTACCGCGATATAGGAGATAAAGGTCGGAAGGATCATCATGCTCTGAAAATATTTTGCCGCCCGCTTGAATATCATTTCATTGATGCCGATCGCGATCGCGATGTTCCCGATGGTTCCCGTAATCGTAAAGATCAGATAATAGCCGATCGTATTCCGTGTCAGCCGCCAGGCCGTATCCCCCACCTTAAAAAGGTAACCAAAGTTGGCAAAGCCGTTCCACGGACTTTTGAACAGCCCGTCCGTAAAATTAAATTTTTTAAACGCGACCACCAGCCCTGCGATCGGCACATAATGAAATATGATCAGCAGAATCACCGCCGGCAATGCCATAAAAAACAGGGTCCTGTTTTTCCATGTATTTTTCAGAAGTCCCTTCATCTGTGCTCTCCCCCGATCCGTTCCTGTCTGTGTTTCTGTCTTTATTATAAAATCGGATCAGGCCCTTTCACAATGGGATTTAATGTGCATTTCCTGTAATTTTTGGGATATTTTCGCAGATTTTTTATGACTTATCACGATCCGTCGTTTCGGTCAGAACGAAATGTGTTGTTTTTTTGACATATATCAGATAGGATCTTTAAAAAAAGCACCGGCAGATCCTCTCATCCGCCGATGCCCTGTACCTTATTTCTTTCCTGATCAATCTCTTTCAGATCGTCCACCGCCATCTCCACGTCCAGCGTGTGAAAACCGGGCCAGCACTCGTTCATTGTCCCGGCATCCGCTGTCTGATAGATCTCACGGCTGGATTCTCCTGTGTAGTAGTGCCAGTAGCGGTAGGTATACCCCGTCCAGTACATTGCTTCCAAAGAATAAACCGTACCGGCCGCCTTTAATCCGCGGACTTCCTCATTCAGCTCCTCAAGAATGTATTCCTCACCCGCCCACTGCAGCCGGTCATAGACGTCATCCAGGGCAGCAGCCGCTCTGCTGTTCATAAACGCTTCTATGAATGACGGGCAGTCCAGTCCGGCTTTTTGCGCGAGTTCAAACAATCGTCCCTGTATATCACAGAGTTGACGTTTCTGAAGGGGGAGTGCTTCCATTTTTATTCACCTGCCTTTAAAATCTCATCAAAGAACCAGCCGTCGCGGCGGTATTTCCGGCAGATCTCATCTGCCAGCGCAATGCCTTTCAGACGATTGGCTTCACTTTCCTGTTTCAGTTTCTCCCGGTCATCCGCGGTAAGTTCCTGCTCTTCCACGATCGTTATCTTTTTGCATGCTTTTTCTGTTAAAGCCACATACTGCTTACCGTACTTTAAAGCCGACAGACTGTTAATCAGCGCCATATCTGTTATCTCACCATTGAAAAAACGATCCAGGACGACAAACATTCTGTCATTGGCAATACAGCCGACGATCATGTCACAGTCGTTACATAAATTTGCATAACGGTTATAAATGGCCGAATGTTTCACAGCTTCCATCTTGCCGCGATGATATGCGACCAGCAACGCCCAGTCCAGCCCCACCTCCATCTCAAGGATTCTCAGACCCGGGAGATTTACGCGTAACGTATAGATTCTGGCATTCGGATAATTGCAGATTAACGTAAGCGGCTGCATGCGGTCAGTCCCCATGTAAAACCCTTTTCCAAAATCACAGCGCTCCCGGCTTACAGGGGCAATGGGGCCACGGATTCCCGATTTTGAACCGTGGTAAAGTGTTATCGTTTCATTCATTCTCATTCTTTTTCCCAATCAGTACTTCCTTCCCGCGGAACGCAAAACCATATTTCCGAATCCTCTGGGCCGGAATCCCTTTTGCCTCCAGGGACGCCGCGTACTGCATGCGGTCGATCTGTTCTAAAGCGGCAGCCACAGTGTCGGAAAGCTCCTTTTCCCCCGGATCCTGCACCTTGAATTCCAAAATTACCGCATCCCCCATGAGGCTCCCGTCCTCATGCCACCTGGGCTCCAGCATCACGTCGTACCGGCCAAACCCGCTCTCCCGATTGGACGTCAGGATATACCGGTCCGCAAGCTCCACCATCAGCCCCAGCACAAATCCATGGTAGAATCGCTCCGGCTCCTCCCCGGAGGGCCTGTTCCCGGTGTCAAAATAGCTGAAGCTCTGCAGGGCCACCCGGTTCATATAGATATTCATCGCCTTCACGTCATCCAGCAGCAGCGCCCGGATAAAATCATTATAATTGCTGTCGTCCTCCGCAAACCAGTCCCGGACCATATGCTGAAACATGATACGGACCTCCAGATTCGTCAGTGCCAAAGTATAATAGCTCTGCCCTGGCCTCGTCGAAAAATCCACATCCTCCACTTTTAAGTATCCGCTGGCCAGAAGAAGGCTCCAGATGGCATTCTTTTTCCGGTTCAGCTGGTCGTATACAATCTGCTCATCGATCTCCATCCGCACCGTCTCACCCTGCATCAGGCTTTCAAAGTCCTGCTTTACCTGCCGGCTGCCTTCCCGGATCAGCTTCCCCGCGAGGCCGTTGGCGCTGGTATTTGCCCAGTAGGTGGAAAGTCTTCCTGTCTTCAGATAATTCAAAACAGACCAGGGATTATAAATGTCTCTCTTACTCCCGAATGTGAAGCCGTCATACCACATTTTTACCTCATCCTGCCGGTCTGCCATTCCGTACTCTTCCAACGCGGCGAACACCTCTTCCTCTGTAAAACCAAAGCTGTCCCCGTACTGCTCAGATGTAGACGTCACAACCGCAAGATTATTTAAATCCGAAAATATAGATTCTGATGCTTCGTAAGAAGCTATACTGACTCTGGTAATCCCTGTCATGATGGCACGGTCAAAGTACGGATTTGTCTTGAAGGTGGCGTTAAACAGGTTCCGGATCAATTCCACGATTTCACTCCAGTAGCCGTGCAGCCATGCCTCCTGCATCGGCGTATCATACTCGTCCAGCAGGATGATGACCTTTTTTCCGTAATAGCGTGACAGATAACCGGACAGAGCATTCAGGGAACCTGCTGCCTGATACTGCTCCATCTCCACGGATACCCCGCGAAAGGCTTCCTTCTCCTTTTCATTCAGAAGGTCGCCCTCCAGCAGAAAATCGTATTTATTATACAGCTCGGTAATAATCTGACAGATCTGTTTTTTTGTATCAGAAAATGTAGCTGCCTTTACCCGGGCAAAGGACAGGCTGATGACCGGATACGTCCCCTGAAGGAGCCGGTACTTCTCCTCCTTCCAGATGGAAAGGCCCTCAAACAGTTCCCCCCGCCCCGCGTAATCTATGGAAAAAAATTTCTCCATCATACTCATGTTCAGCGTCTTGCCAAAGCGCCGGGGTCTGGCAATCAGCGTCACACTGTCCTCGTTTTCCCACCATTCTTTGATAAAGGCTGTCTTATCAATGTAAAAAAGATTTTTTGTGATCACTGTCTCAAAATCCTGATGTCCGATGCCAACTATCCTTGCCATAGGGATCCTCCTGACGTTTTATATCAAGAGCTTAACACATTTTCCCGGCATCGTCTATCGCTTTTCCACTCCGTCTTCGTTAAGACGGAGTTCCACCTTCATGAAGACGGAGTTCCGCCTTCGCATAAAACGCCCGCTCTCTCCCCTTAATCCATGCGTCGTTTGTAATCCGATACATGCCGCTTAACCGGATGTCCTCGGAAGAGCTTCCGACCTGCACCTCCATGACCCCCTTTTCGATTTTCCAGCGCATATCCCGGTCCAGAAAAGCGCTTTGGCTGGCCGCCACGGTAAAAATCACCGTCTTTTCCTCCCCGGGCTCTAGCGTAATCCGCTTAAAACCCGCCAGCTCCTTTACCGGCCGTGTCACGCTGGCATAGCGGTCCTTTAAATAGAGCTGCACCACCTCGTCCCCTCTGCGGGTTCCCGTATTTTTTACCGTCACACGGATCTGCGTGCTTTCTGCGGAATCGATTTCTTCTTTTGTTATGAAAAGATCCGAATAGGCAAACTGTGTGTAAGATAAGCCATGGCCAAAGTAATACCGGGGCGTATGGGGCAGATCCACGTAGTCCGTAAACCCGATGCTCTCCCCCTGATGCCATGCGGAACCGTTGGGATGATTATAATACACCGGAATCTGCCCCGCGTGATAGGCCACCGAGACCGGGAGCTTCCCGCCCGGATTATAGTCTCCCAGCAGGACATCCGCCACCGCCTGCGCCCCGCATTCTGCCGGGCTCCAGGCTTCCAGTATGGCATCCAGGCACTGATCCGCCGTATCGCTGGAAACCGGCCTTCCGTCAAAATGTACGCCGATCAGCGGCTTATGGTATCCTGCCGCCAGCCGGATAAAGGCGTCCTGGCAGTCCGGCAGATTGATATGGGAAGCGTCCACGCCCTCCCCCATGGATGCCATGGAACAGGTCCCGTGCTTTCCTCCCAGGGTTAAGATCACAAGATCCGCCTTCTCCACCGCTGCCAGAGCCTCCGCAAATCCCGACTGATCCGTCCCCGCAACGGGATAGCCGTATGCATAGAGAAGTTCCGTGTACGTCATGCGTAGTTTCAGTTCCTCCAGCAGACTTCTGCAGTCCGGCTTCTGTCTGCGCAAAATAGCGTCAAATTCCTCCGTCTCGTCCGACTGGATCTTTGTTCCGGGAATCGTCCGGATCGATTCTGCATCCGCCTGTACCACGCCGCTTACCCCGGCAATGGAATTTGCGATGGCGTACGTCGATTCCATCATGCACAGATGGGTGTATCCGCCGAAAAATTTCCTGGCGCAGTCCGCATGCGGGCCGATGAGGGCAATCGTTTTCACTTTGCGCGCAAGGGGAAGCGCCCCGTTATTTTTTAACAGCACCATGGATTCCCTGGCAGACTGCAACGAAATATTTCTGTCATCATCTCTGTAAAATGCAGCTTTTAATGCATCGCCGCGCAGCGCACAGGGATGTTCAAAAAGCCCCATGCGGAATTTTGCCTCCAGCACCCGGAGCACCGCCGCGTCCAGAACCCTGACATCCGCCTCCCCCCGCGCAAACTGCCGCAGCAGCTCCCCGTTATATCCGGTGGCGGAGGGCGTCTCCACATCCACCCCGGCCTCCATGCAGAGGAACCCGGCCTCGGCCTCCGTCTCGCCGACGCACTGGACATTGTGGGTGTTTCCCACCCCGCCGTAATCGCTGATCACAAGCCCGTCAAAGCCCATCTCCTCCCGCAGCAGCCCGGTGAGAAGCCCTTTTGAGGAATGAACCGGTTCCCCGTCGATGGAGCAGTAGCAGGGCATTATCCCTCTCAATCCGGATTCACGGATCGCCGCCTGAAACGGTTTCCCGTAGACCTCCCGCAGCGCCCTGGGCGGCGTATCGCTGTGGGTCCCGTGGATGCCTCCCTGGGAATTGTGAAACGCCAGGAAATGCTTTGCCACGCTCTCCGTCTTTCTTCCCGCAGTTTCTCCCTGCTGAATGCCCCTGGTATACGCGGCGCCCATTGCGGAAGCCAGGGCCGGATCCTCCCCGTAGGTCTCCCCCTGCCGCCCCATGCGGGAATCCCTGGAGATATCCAGCACCGGAGCCAGCACGTGGGTGATCCCGCAGGCCGCCTCCTGTCTGCTGACAATTCCTGCAATTTTTTCTTCCAGCTCTGGGTCAAACCCGGCTCCCCTGCCGATTCCCGCCGGAAAGCTCGCCGCATCCTGGATAAAAGCGCCGCATAAGCCCTCCATGTGAAAAATAGCCGGAATCCCGTGAGGGCTGTTTTTTATGACAATCTCCTGCACCTTCCTCTGCCAGGCTGCCGCCTCTTTAAGCGTTTTAATCCTGCGCATTTCCAGGGTGCTCACTTCCCCGATCCCAAAAGGCGTACTATCCGCTATCTGTTCCATATCGGCATAAGCTTCTCCGAAAGGAAAAATGCAGCTTAACTGCGCCATCTTTTCCTCAAGGCTCAGTTCCGCCAGCAGCAACGCCGCTCTCTCCTTCGGGGTTCTGTTTTTATCATGATAATCCTGTTTCATCCCGTTGTCCTTTTTGCTCCTATCCATTCTGCTCATTTAACGCCCGGATCACAGCCTTATACACCGGCCGGATCTCCGGTGCGGAGCTGATCCCCTCCGGAAGCGGACGCGAAACGGGCCGGGAACGGCAGAAGCATAGCGCTTCCGGCACTCCCGGCCTGTTTCGATTGTGTTCCCCTATAGCGTCAGCATCGGCGCCTTTCCCTCCAGCTCATCCGCCATATTGAGCACCAGCACATTCCAGTTGATGAAACCCCCGTTCATCACCGGCTCCCCGTCAAAGGGATTATAGTACTCGTGCAGGCTGCCGGTCTTCTCAAGGTCGCGGCCCAGAAGGGTGAGGGTCCGCTCGTACAAAAGCTTTGCCTCCTTCCGGTAGCCGTAGCGCATCAGCCCGGCAAACACGACATAGTTTGCCACCAGCCACACCGGCCCCAGCCAGTTCGACGGGTTATTCGTGGCGGAGAGGTCGAACATCTTCTCATCCTTCGCCAGCGTGGTAAGCCCGTAGTCCGAGCCGAAGGTCTTCTCGTCAAAGATGTGGCGCACCATGGCCGCTGCCTGCTCCTCCGTGGCGATCCCCGCATACATCGGGATAAAGCCTGACCACACGCGAATTTTGATCGGCAGGGTCTTCCAGAACACGCCCAGCCCCTGGTGGAACCAGTCAAATTTGCGCGTCTTTATATCGACATCTGCCGAATAAAAGAACTGATCCCTCGGATCCCAGCACTCCCGCTGAATCGCCGCGATGAGCGCCTCGCGCTTTTCCTCAAAATACCGCGCCCGCTCTTCCTTCCCGAACTGCCGGCAGATCTTCGCCGCCGCGAGAAGCTCATTGCACATAAAGCTGTTCAGATAAATATTCGCCGTGGAAAACTTCGGCCGCCCGAATGTCGCGGGGTCGTTGTCCATGCCGATCATGATATCGTCGCACCAGACATACAGCCCGCAGTCCGGGAAAAAGTAGTTTTTCTCATAGCAGGCAAAATAGTTCTCGATCCCCTGATAAAAACCGTTCGCCCAGGTGTAATCCCCCGTAAAATCACTGATCAGGCAGATCTGGCTGCACAGGAAGGGCTTGTGCATATTCATCAGCACGCCTTCCTTATGCTTCAGATTCAGGTAGGGCTCCGGCCACTCCGCGACCTCGATCATCATCGGGATATAGCCGTCCGGGAGCTGATGGTCGAAGAAATTGCGGATATTTCCCTTTGCGTGGAGTACCAGACGCTCCTTCACCGCGGGATCCTCATACCGGTCCGCGAGATTTAAAAACCCGTATACCGACCAGAAGGTATCCCAGTCCCACACATTGCCGTCATACACCGAACCCGGATCGATAAACGGATAGCGGATAAAGGACCTCGGCTGCTTTAACACATCCTGCGTATGCCCCATGACAAACGATAACAGCTTTTGCCGGTATTCCTCTCTCTTTTCTGTCTGCATCGCGTTACCCCTTGACCGCGCCGGCCATCATTCCTTCCATCAGCTTCTTGTTCAGCACCGTGTAGAGAATCAGCATCGGGAACACACTCATGGACACCGATGCAAAGATCGCGCCCCAGTTCTTCGATCCGAACTCATCCGAGAAATATAACAGTCCCGTCTGCACGGTTTTTAACGCGGAATCGCTGATAAAGGTCATGGAAAACAGAAGGTCGTTCCATTTGAAGAAGAACTGTAATACCAGCACCGTCACGATCGCGTTCTTCATCAGCGGCACCACGATATGCCACATCATCTTATAAATCCCGCATCCGTCGATCACGGCCGCCTCCATGATATCATCCGGGAAGGATCTTAAATATCCCTGCACCAGGTAGATCGAGAGCGACAGGCCGAATGCGATATAGGTCAGCACCAGACAGGTCCTCGTGTTTAACAGGTGCATTTTGTTATAAATCTGAAACAGCGGAATCAGCGCGACCGCAACCGGAATCATGATTCCGAAGGTAAAATATTTCGCCACCGCGTTTCGAAGCTTCCACTGCATTTTTGTCACAGCAAATCCTACAGTCGTAGAAAATATTACGATAAACACCAGCGAGATCAGCGTTGTGATCAGACTGTTTTTAAAGAACACCGCCATGTTACCCCTGGTCCACGCGTCCACGTAATTCTGGAAATAAAATCCTTTGTTCAGCGCATACGCGGGATTCTCGCTCCACTCGTGCTGCTGCTTTAAGGACGCCGTCAGCATCCAGAACAGCGGGTAGATCTCAACCAGACAGATCAGTACAATGATTAACCCCCGGATTCCTCCTCTTACTTTTCTCATCGTCCTCTACCCCCTCAGTCGTCTTTCACATCAAATTTGTTAATAATCGCGGATCCGCACACGCAGATCAGGAAAATCACGATCGCGATAACACTTCCGTATCCAACCTTATTAAAGGTAAAGGAAACGTCATACATATACATGGACAGCGACTTGGTCGCCGAGCCCGGGCCTCCCTTTGTCAGAGCCAGCGCCGATTCAAACATCTTGACCGTACCGGAAAAGCTGAATACCAGGCTGGTGATGACCATCGGCCGAAGCAGCGGGAGAAGAATCATGCGGAACAGGTTAAAGCTCGATGCCCCGTCGATGCGCGCCGCCTCTAAAATATCATCCGGGATATCCAGAAGCGCCCCGTAAAAGATCACGGAATAGAATCCCATCGCGACCCAGATATCCATCACGCACAGCGCCCACAGCGCCGTGCTCTCCTGCCCGATCCAGGGCTGTACCAGGTTCTGCAGCCCGATGGAGCTTAAAAAGCTGTTTAACAGACCGTAGTTCGGCTGGATCTCGTAGATCTTTGCGAACAGCTGGCCCACCGCAACCGTCGGCAGCACCACCGGGAAGAACACCAGCGTACGCACAAAGGATTTGCAGTGCTTTAACCAGAATTTAAACATCAGCGCCAGAAGCAGCCCTAACCCTACCTGCCCGATGGTCACCACCGAGATATATTTAAAATTGACCATCAGCGCGTTTCTGAAATTTTTATCCCGAAACAGATCCAGATAATTCTTAATTCCGACAAATTCCCATTTCAGACCCGGACTTCCTGAAAACAGCGAGTAGTAAAGTGACCAGATAACCGGAACCATTACCAGCGCCGTATACAGAATCAGTGCGGGGACGACAAACAGTGCGATTGCCGATTTGTTTCCCAATACTTTCTTCATATCGCCCGATTTCCTCTCTATCCTGACAAAAAGGGAGTGTCCGGGATGTCATGCTCTGATCTGACTTACGACATCTTCCAGACACTCCTCCTTATGATCTGCGGGAAATACTCCGATTCCCCTTATAAAGCATTCACATTTTCCGTGCTTTTCTCCTACTGCATATCATGTACGTCCTGAATGGACTGCATGTATTCCTCACCGGTCATATCACCGTTTAACAGAGGCTGTACATTCTCCTGCGCGGTCTTGCTCACCTCGCTGGACATCTTTGCTTCCCACCATGCAAAGCCTTCGGTGGACTCGTTGATCGCGTCAAGCACCATCTGCGTATACGGATCTAACTCAGCGGATGCGGAGTAGGTGTAACCCTTCACCGTAGCCATCTCGTTCATTGCCAGATCGCCCATGTTCTCACAGAAGTACTTTAAGAACCATGCGGTTGCCTCGTCGTATTTGCTCTTATCCATCGCAAGGATATTACCGCAGTTCATGGAGTAAGAGGTCGCGCTGCTGACGGACTCGTCGGATACCGGAATGTTGAAGAATCCGATTCCGTCCTTGCCTGCCGGATTCTGGCTCTCGTCTGCCAGGTTCTGCGTAAACCAGGAACCGTTGTATAAGATCGCCGCCTTGCCGCTCATGAGCATGGAGCCCGCGGTGTTCATATCAACCGTCGTGATACCTTCGCCGAAGTAGCCTTTCTCCGCCCAGCCTGCAACCGTATCCGCAGCTGCGATCAGGCCCGCGTCCGTGTACGGCGTCTCGCCGTTCGCCGTCTTTGTCATGATATCATTGCCGCAGGTTCTCACTGCCACCGCGTTGATCAGACGGGTTGCCGGCCACTTGTCGGAACCGCCGGTCACTAACGGCTGGATCCCTGCCTCGTCTAACTTCGCCAGCACTTCCTCGAACTCATCCCAGGTCTTCGGAGCCTCGCAGCCTGCCTGCTCAAAGAGCGCCTTGTTGTACCAGAAGCCCTCCGCGTTCAGTCCGAGCGGGAGATCGTAGAGATCATCCGTTCCGGAAAGTCCCTTCATCAGCTCCACAGCGCCCTCGTTTAAGTACTGGGTCGCGCCGATCTCCTCAAGCGCTTCCGATACGTTGACGATCTTATCCGCTTCGATTAACGTCACAAGCGGTGCGCCTGCCTCATAGGCGAAGAAATCCGGAAGATCATTGGAAGCCGCTAAGGTTGCGATCTTCTGCTGCAGCTGATCCGCTGCCACCATCTCGTATTCCCACTCAAAGTTCGGGTTTACGTCGTTCTTGTAATTCTCACAGATTTTGTTTAACAGGATACCGTTGTCGTTGTCCTCCGCCCAGATCGTTAAGATCTTGACCTTCTTTGCCAGCTGGGGATCCTCACCCGAGAAATCCGTCGCGCCTGCCGCGTCGCCTGCATCCGCGCCCTCGTCCGGCGTCTCTGCGTCGTCGCCGCCCGCTGCTTCCTCGGTAGCCGGCGCTGTCGTCCCGGCATCCGGAGCCGGCGTATTCGCATCCGTTCCTGCGTCGCCGCCCTTGTCGCCGCATCCTGCCACAAGGCCGGTCACCATGAGCGCTGTCAGTAAAGCTGCAATTACTCTTTTCTTCATCGTCATCCTCCCAATTATGAATGATTTCAGCGTTTCATTTCCTCTGCTGATAGATACAGTTTACCATTCCGGGAGATTTTTTCTAGTGAGTAATTTTTTATATTTTGTATGGTTTTTTTATATGTGTCAGTACTTTTTTAGTAATTGTGCTTATACTCGTTCGGGGTCAGCCCGACATGCTTCTTAAATATATCACAAAAATACCGGTAATTATTGTATCCGACCAGTTCACTTGTCTCATTGACCTTATGTCCGTCCCGCAGCAGCTTTTTGGCATGCCGGATCCGGAGCTCCGTTAAATATTTCACATAGGAGGTCCCCACCTCCGTCTTAAACAGGACGCTCAGGTACGCCGTGCTCATCCCGGCCCGCTCCGCCAGCTCGTTTAACCCGATATCCTCGTTGTAGTGCTCGTCGATATAGGCGAGCAGCTCTAAGATCGCCGCGTGGCTGCTGCCCGTCTTATCCGCCTCGATATAACGCGCGATATCCGTCACGATATTTCTCGCATACTCCCATACCTCCTGCTTCGTCGCCTTGCGCTCCATCTCCTGATACGAGATCAGCGTATCGCGGGATACCTGGGGCTGGCGCTCCGCTAAGATATCGCTCTGCACACAGAGCCATTTGTAAACCTCACGCCTGAAATCCTCCGCATTGTCATAGAGCTTCTGAAGCTCCTCAAGCGCTTCCTCCATATGCTTTTTTAACTCGCCCGCATCCCCGCGCGCCATGGACGCCACGGAGTCGTCAAACAGCTCCCGCAGCCGCTTTTGCCCTGCGCTGTTTTCCTGAAGCGCAGTGCTCTTCTCCCTGGAGGAAAAGCAGTCGCGCTCCACCCGGTCAAGCACTTCCTTCAGCTTCGCGATACTGATCGGCTTATCGATATAGCCCTTTACCCCCATGGACAGCGCCCGCCTGGCATACTCGAACTCCGTATAACCGCTGATTACCACAAACACCGTGTCCGGGCATGACTCCTTCGCCGTCTCGATCAGCGAAAGCCCGTCCAGCCCCGGAATCCGGATATCCGTAATCACAAGATCCGGTTTATGCTTTTCCACGACCTCCAGTCCGTGAATCCCGTCATAAGCCCAGCCGACCACCTCATACTGAAGCTTCTGGCGCGCAATCATCGCTTTGATCCCCTCTACCACAAGATACTCGTCATCAATCACTACCAGCCGGTACATCGTCTCCACCCCTCTTGTCAAACGGCAACCTGATTGTTATCTTTGTTCCCTTCCCCTTTTCACTCTCCACGGTAAATCCGTATTCCTCCCCGTAATGCAGGCTGATGCGCTCCCGCACATTCCGGATCCCGTATCCGCGCTCCATCACGGACAGGTCGTCCATCCCGACCCCGTCATCCTCGACAGTAAACATCAGAAGCTCCCCGTCCAGCCAGCCGCGCACCCAGATATTTCCCCGTCCGACCTGCGGCTCGAGCCCGTGGTAAAGCGCATTCTCCACAAACGGCTGCAGCAGGAAGGTTAAAATCTGTTTCGTTCTTGCCGCCTCCTCCACCTCCACATGGAGGTTAAACCGCTCGTTAAACCGCATATTCTGCAGCTTCATATAATTCTCAATCTGCCGGATCGCCTCGTCCACCGCATAAAAGCGCTCCCCGTTATTTAAGGACAGTTTAAAATTGTCGGAGAGCGCCAGAATCATCTCCGCGATCTGGTCGTCCCCGTGAATGATCGCCACACAGTAGAGCGAATCCAGCGTATTGTAGAGGAAATGCGGATTGATCTGCGCCTGCAGCAGCAGAAGCTCCGCCTCCCGCTCCTTTAGCCTGGCGTTTAACAGATACTCCGAGAGCTCCAGATTTGTATTGACCATCTCCCGGAATTTCTGTCCGATCCGTCCGACCTCGCTCTCGTCAAACGTCTCCGTAATGTGCCGCTCCCCTTCCCCGACCTTTCCGATGACCTGTTCGAGCTGGCTTAGCGGCTTTGTGATCGTCCGCGAAATCGCCATCGCGAGAAAGACGCTCAGCACCACCAGAAACCCCCCGCAGAAAAATACGGTGTTGCGGATCAGCTTACTGTCCGTGCTCAGCTCGTTTCGCTCGATGACATTGACGAGCTCCCACCCGGTCGTCTCGTTATGGACGCTGGTAAAGATATATTTTTTCTGGCTGTCGCGGTTTTGGAACGCCTCCGCCAGCTCGTCCGGATGCGCAATGTCCTCCGGCGCAAAGACCAGCTGGCAGTCGCGTTTTTCGTCGACTACCATGTAGACGTTTGTCGCATATCCCTCGTTTCCCGTCACAAAGGACCGCTCGAGCACAGACAGACTTAAATCAACCACGATATACCCCATCGGCTCGTTGTTCACCGGATTGTTCAGATATTTGACAAGACTTAAGCCCTCTTCGTAAAGGCCGCCGAGCACACTGTCCCCGAAAAAGACCTCCCGTCCCCCGGCCTCCCTGGCCGCACGGCTCCACTCAGTGGCCAGGAAATCGTGCTCCTCATAGTACTGAAAAAAATCATAGGAGCCCCGGTTGATATTGCTTAACAGATAATAATGCCCGTACAGATCGATAAACGCCACATAATTGACCCGGCTCTCCTGCTTCGTCAGCCGCTCGGCAACCCCTTTTAACACCCGCTGCTCCGCCATGGTAAACGATCGCTTCCCGTTGTCCGTCTGGCTGAGCAGCACCTTCTTAAAATCCTGGTCGTTTAAAAAAGAACGGATCACCTCGATCATCGGGTTTAAGTTCATATCCAGCACTTTCCCCGAATTTTTCAGCGTGGCCGCATGGGACATACGGAAATTCCGCTCCACGGTATTCCTGGAAATCCGGTATGAAATTCCTCCGATGGAGCCGATTCCCAGGATCGCGACAAGGAGGAGAGAGAACAGGATCTGCTGACGGATCCGCTGATTGATCCACCACTGCCGGATATGGGCGCGCCTGATCCGGCCGCTCACGGTTTCTTCTGGTACCGGATCCGGTATGTCCCGCTGCCGGCCTCCGCCATATCATACCCGTCGCCCGGCACAAAGGCAAGGCCGTCGGCCTCGAGCACGCTCTTCGCCTGATCCAGCCGGATCTGGGCCGTCGTGTTCGCCGGGATGCTCACCGTAAGCGTCACCGTATCCTCCTCCTGCTCCCAGCGGACCGACTCCTCCCCGTAAATCGAGTGATACGTCCCTTCCACCCAGGAGAGCCCGCCGCCCGGCCTCGGATAAATCAGCGCGTGCGCAAATCCGCTCTGCTCCTCGTCCACCTCGAGTCCCGCCATTACGCGGTACATCCACTCCCCGATCGCGCCGTAGGCGTAGTGGTTGAATGAATTCATATCCGCGCTCCACATCGTCCCGTCGGGCTTTAAGCCGTCCCAGTGCTCCCAGATCGTGGTCGCCCCCATCTTCACCTGGTAGAGCCAGGACGGGAAGTCCTCTTTTAACAGCAGGTCATACGCTTCCTTCACGCAGCCGTTCTGGCTTAATGCGTGGCAGAAGTACGGCGTCCCGACAAAGCCGGTCACAAGATGGCCGTTTTCTTTTGCCAGCAGGCGCTTTAATCCCTCCACGGTCCGCGGGATATAAGCTTCCGGCGTCAGCTTAAAATAGAGCGCCACGATATGAGCGGTCTGCGTCTGCGCGGTCAGGTCGCCGTTTTCATCAAAAAAGGTCTGCTGGAATTTGTCCACGATCTTCTGATAAAGCGCGTCGTACTCCGCTGCCTCCAGTTTTCCCAGCACATGGGCTGCCTTCGCGAACAGGCCGGTCGAGTAGGCGTAATATGCCGTGCAGGTCAGATCGTTGGGCGTCGCGCCGAAATAGCTGCCCTCCTCGGCGTCCAGGGCGACCCAGTCCCCAAACTGTAATTTGTAGTTCCATATATAATCCTCAGAGTGAGCTCGCATGAATCCGATCCAGCCCTTCATGCTCTCATACTGCCGCTCTAAGATCTCCTTGTCGCCGAACATCAGATACATGGTCCAGGGCATGATCACCGCCACATCCGCCCAGGCCGCCGCGGAATGGGGGCCCTGGGAGAGCAGCCAGTTGCCGTCCGTGCGCCCTTCCTCGATGTTGGGCACCACATGGGGCACGCCGCCCTCGGGCGTCTGATCCACCTCCACGTCCCGCAGCCACTTTTTAAAGAAGGTGTAGGTGTTGGAAAGGTAGCTCGCCGTCCGGCAGAAGATCTGCGCGTCTCCCGTCCAGCCCAGCCGCTCGTCGCGCTGCGGGCAGTCGGTCGGCACATCCAGGAAATTTCCCTTCATCCCCCACAGGTAGTTGTGGTGCAGCTGGTTTAATAGCGGGTTGGAGCAGGTGATCTTCCCGGTGCGCTCCATCGCGGAGTGCAGCGTGTACGCCGTAACGTTTTCTTTTTTCAGCTCACCCGGGTATGAAACCACCAGCGCATAGCGGAAGCCCATGTAGGTAAACCGCGGATGCCAGGTGATGGTCCCCTCCTTCGCAAAGATGTACCGCATCGTGGTCTTTGCCGCGCGCAGGTTGTCCAGGTAGACGTTTCCCTTCGCGTCAAGCGTCTCAAAACAGCGCAGCTCGATCACGTCTCCCGGCTTCCCGGCGGCGGTCACATGGATCCTCCCGGCGAGATTCTGCCCGAAATCCAGCACCGTATCGCCCTTTGGCGTCGTGATGATCTCCACGCAGGGCAGCTCGTCCATCATGCGCACCCTTGCGCCGCTCTGCGCCCGCAGCACCGAGGTGTCAAAGGGTACGGTGACGACGCCGTG
This sequence comes from uncultured Roseburia sp., assembly GCA_947642555.1. GTDB lineage: Bacteria > Bacillota > Clostridia > Lachnospirales > Lachnospiraceae > Roseburia. Next base: position 49,236 of record CANRSX010000011.1, read on the forward strand.
CCAGGGTTCCCCGGCGGCACCCGGCTTGCCTGTCCCGCAGGAAATCACCGCCCAGTCCGGAATCTCCTTCGCGGCGTCATAGGTCTCCCCGTCGTAGATCTCGGAGAAAATCACCGGCGAATCGGCTCCCTGCCAGCTCTCCCCGGTGCGGATGACTTCCTCCGTGCCGTCCTCATAGCGCAGCAGCAGGTCCATCGCAAAGCCGGTCTGGTCACCATAATTATTGCGCGCCTTGGTCAGGCCCATCACGCCCTTGTACCAGCCCGCCGCCAGCATGGCCCCCGCCATGTTTTCGCCCTCTTTTATATCATCCGTCACCTCATATGTCTGATAGAGCAGATGCCTCTGATAGGACGTCCAGCCCGGCGTCATCTCGTCGTCCCCGACCTTTTTCCCGTTTAAGAAAAAGTTGTAAAGCCCCAGGGCCGTCGTGCAGGCAAAGGCTTCCTTTAACGGTTTTTTCACCGTAAAAGTCCCCCGCACATACGTACCCTTCGAGCATTCCTTATAAGAATCGTCCGTCTCCGCCGAGACAAACGGCGCCTGCCATTTCTCGTCATTTGTAAACGCCGTCACGAACCAGGCCGGCTCGCTGTACGTTGTCTGCTCCGCTCCGTCCGAGATGCGGACCCGGACAAAATATTTTGTGCGGGATTCATAGCGGAAGGGTATGCCATTGCCGGGCGCTGCGGCTGCCTCTGCCGGATCCCCGGCCGCAGCTGTGTCCGCAGGCACATCCGCACGCGCCGGTTCCCCAAAGGCTCTCACATGCGCCGACTCCGCGGAGGCCACCTCGCCGCTGTCATATACGATGTCTGTAAAATCCCGATCCCTCGCCAGCTGAAGCCGGTAGGAGGCCTGCCGTACATTCCTTTTATCGCTTGTGATCTCCCAGCCAAACTGCGGGGAGCCCGTCACACCGATGGGATTCGTCTCGTAGTCGATATGGATTCTTTCTATCTTAAGCATCCGCACATCCTCCCCGTTTCTTCAAATGCAGGATCTCCCGCGCCTCATCCGGCGTCGCGGGCTCTAAGCCCATGGCACGGATCAGCGCCGCGAGCTTTTCCACCACCTGGTAATTGTACTCCGCCGTGCGTCCCTCGTCTAAGTATGCGCTGTCCTCAAAGCCGATGCGCACCACCGTCGCCCCCATCGCGATCGCCGCCGCGAGGAACGTCCAGTTGTCACGCCCGAAATGCGTCACGCCCCATAAGGCGTCCTGCGGCACAAACGAGCGGAAGGCCGCGAGCATCTCCGGGGTCGGCTGCATACCGCCCTTGTGTCCGAAGACCAGGTTAAACAGCTGCGGCTCGGCAAAGGGCTGCTCATCCGCCACCAGCTTCATATTGTGGAGCATCCCGATGTCGAATACCTCCGTCTCCGGGAGGATTCCCCTGCGGTACACCGCGTCCGCACAGTAGCGGATGTCGTCGAACGAATTGATGTACACACTCTCCCCCAGGTTCGTGCTGCCCCCGTTTAAGGACGCGCTCTCCACCTTCTCATAATCCAGCGGATAGCAGCGCTGCTCGATATTCATCTCCGAGACGCCGCCGGTCGACGCCTGCACCACGACGTCCGTCCGCTTTAAGATCTCCTCAAAGCAGGTCACCATATAGGAGGTGTCGGGCGTTAAACTTCCGTCCGGCATCCGGCAGTGCAGATGGCACATCGCAGCTCCCGCCGCCACGCTCTTTTCCACATCCTCCGCCAGCTTCACCGCATCCACCGGCGTGCCGGCTGCGACCGGCGCTAACGATATCACTATTTTTCTCATCTCTGTCTCTCCTTCCGAACCGACATTTCCCGCTTACACCAGCTCCTCCACGATCTGGCGCAGCGCCGTCTCATCCCCGACATTTCCCGGGAAAATGATGTAGGGCATGCCCGGGAATTTACTTTCCTCTCCCGTCATCCAGACCGGAATTCCCTTTAACACCTGCCCCATGACTGTGGCCTTTTTTACCCGCAGCGCCTTTGTTCCTACATCCGACGAAGTGATGCCGCCCTTGGCGAGGATAAACGCCGGCTTTACGGACAGACTTCCGATCACCGCGGTCACCGCGTCCGAGATCTCCACCGATACCTTTAAGATCTCATCCTTATCGGCGGTATCCGGCACGAGCAGCTTCCTGCTGGTGTAGACCACCGCCGTCCTGCCGCTTTTTATCACCGCCTCCGCCTCCGCCGTAACGCGCGCCGTCTCCGCCGCAAGCCCGCCCGGCGTAAAGCAGGTATTGACGTCAAATTCCATGTAAGAAAGCTCTGCCTGCGATTTCATCAGGCACTCTAACTGCATGGTCGTTTTTTTCACATGGGAGCCCACCAGCACGATCCCGCCGTTTCCATTCTCGCGGATCAGCTCTTTTCTGCCCAGCAGCGGCTGGTCCGTCACCCCGCCGAGCACCTTCGGAAATGCCGCCGCCGTCCGCGCGAGGAACTGCTTCCCGGCTTTCACCACGTCGATAAACGCGGCGCTAAATACCTTCAGATCATCGTAGGTCATCGCGTTCACGATGATTTTCGCGAAATGCTTTGCCGCCGTCAGCTTTTCCGTCACGGACGCCAGGTCATGCGCCCTTAATTCGTCAAGCGTAATGCAGATGCAGTCTTCTTTTTTATAAGCGCCCTTCGTCTTTTCCTCCACATATTCTGTCAGGTCGGAGGACTGATAACCGAAGCTTTTGTCCTTCGCGAACTCCGTCATCCCCGCCGGCACAAGGGCGCTCTTTTCCTTCACGTAATGGACGTTTCCCATCGTAAAACGGCCGCCCTCCAGGAAAAACGGGCAGAGGATCTCGCCGTCCACAGACGCGCCGCTTACCGCCTCAAGCTCCTGCCGCAATACCTCTGTCTCCAGCGGGTAATGGCCGCGCAGCGTCGAGTCCCCGCGGGAAATCAGGATGAATTCCTTCCCGCACGCCTTCGCCGCCTCAGCGACACGCCGCGCGATCAGGCGGTGTACCCGCTCCGTCTCCTCCGCGGAAAAGCTGCGGGAATTCGTCAGGATGAAAAACATGGGATTCTCCTCCGCAAACCCGCTGCGGATGGATTCCTCCTCCCAGTCCGTGTACACGGACACATCGTGCACGGTCTGTACGCCGGTGGGGTCGTCGTCGAGCACGACGATTTTATGTGTAAATCCGGTCAGACGGTCTGCCAGCAGGCGGTCAGCCGTTTTTTTTTCCGTCTCTTCCGCTCCCTGATCCGTCACATACGCGACCGGGAACCAGATGCGCATCTCGCCGAACTCACGGTTGTCCCACGCGAAATACGGGATAAACCGCACCTTCTCCTTATGCATGCCGCGGTAGGACAGGGTCTGGTAGAGCGCCTGCCTGTCATAGCCCTCCCGGTTCATGCAGTATTCCTCGGTCTCGAGCGCCGTCACCTCCCGTCCTGCGATGGTGACAGACACCGGGCGGTATACCGCGTTAAGATCTAAGTACAGGTCGTCTAAAGTCTCCGCCGCCGTGTCCACGCCCTCGCAGCAGTAAACAAGCGGACCGCGCTCGATCGCCGCCTGCCCGCAGGCCTCCTCGACGAGATTGTGGGCCGTCGTATAGCGAACCTCCATATCCAGCGTCAGGATGACCTCTGCCTGCGCCGGGTCCGCGATCTCCACCGGAAGGTAAGTCCCGGCGTCCGCCGGTGTAAGTTTCTTCTCCGTGCCATTGACACAGACGCTTCCCCTCACCGCCCAGCCCGGAATCCGGAGCTTTAAGGTAAAGCCCTTCGCGCCCTTCACGTCCTCGCAGGTAAAGCGGATCTTCCCGTCATACGGGTACTCCGTCTCCTGTACCAGCGTAAATTCCGCCCCGTTCTCCAGCGCGATATGCGCGCGGTTCGCCCCGTACATGCCGAGCCACACCGCGTCCTCAGACACCGTGTAGGCATACTCCACCGACTGGGCCACCGTCCGGGCCAGGTTCGGCGGGCAGCAGTAGCTTAAGATATACTCGCTGCGCGTCAGCGGCCAGATCAGCTCGTAGTCCAGCTGTTTCGCGCGGCGCAGCATATTTTCATAGAAGAAACGCTTTCCGTCCATGCTTAAGGCCGCCAGGTTCGTATTTAACATCATCCGCTCGATCACGTCAAAGTACTCGGCCTTCGGCTCTAACTGGAACATCCGGTATGCCCAGAACACCCCGCCTAAGGACGCGCAGGTCTCGTTGTAGGCCGTGATGTTCGGCAGCTGATACTCGTAACCGTACGCCTGGTGAATCTTCTGATCCACGAAAAAGTTGCCGTAGGGCGAGACGCCGTTGTAGAGCGCGCCGCAGCCGCCCGTGATATAGATCTTTTTGTCGATCAGGCTGCGCCACACCTTGTGCAGCACCTCCATGTATTCCTCGTCGGTCTCCTCCAGACACAGGTCCGCCACACCCGCGTAGAGGTAATTTGCGCGGACGGCATGGCCGATGATTTTGTCATGCTCCTTTAAGGGCAGCCGGTCCTGATTGTCGTCGAGCCCGTTTTTCACGCTGTCGCGCAGGGCGATCGCCTGCTTTGCCAGCTTCAGATATCTGTCGTCATTTGTCGTCCGATACATTTCCACCAGCCCCATATAGTGGGACGGGCACACCGCTGTCTGCACCTCGCCGGTTTCCATGGCCTTCGCATAGAGCTGCTCTAAATAATCCGCCGTCTTCACCGCGACCGCCATAAAGCTGTCCTTTCCGGTGATCCGCTTGTGCAGGCACGCCGAGGTGAACAGATGCCCGAAATTGTATACCTCAAAATCATTGATATCGCCCATGCGGGTGATCCCGTTCTGCTGCATCTCGCCGATGATCTGTTTGGTGGAGATATAGCCGTCCGGCTGCTGCGCCTTTGCGATCAGACGAATGTATTCCTCGATCTGATCCAGCAGCTTTTGATTGCCGTTTCGCGACGCTGTGTAGACCGCGGACTCCATCCATTTATAAAAGTCTCCGTCCCCGAATACGGTACCGTCGAATTCTCCCTCCGCCTCCCCGGCGCAGATCTTAAAATTTTCCACCACATGACTGATATCCGCGGAATCAAACATGTGCTTTAGCTGCGGCACCGTGCTCTCTGCGCAGGTGTCAAACCGCTCCTTCCAGAGCCCTCCCGTCCACTCGACATCCAGCCCGTCCACCGGGTGTACCTTTGCATTGACGGATCTTCTCGTATCTGTTAACATGCTTCCCTCCTAACCTTCTTTACACAAGTCCTTTGGCATGAAGAGCCTCCCGCAGCGCCTGTGCGCCGAACCGCGGGCTCGAGACGACCGGTCTGCCGGATTTCTCATGCAGATAATCCTCCGCGTAGGCCATGGAGCCCTGGCACAGCAGAATGACATCTGTCTCGTCCATGATCTCTTCGGTCTTTGCCCACAGCATCTGCTTAAACTGCTCCTGATCGATCCCGAACGCGCCGTCGATCAGCCCGTCCACCAGCACGACGTCACGGTTCATCTCCCGGGCCACGCGCTTTATCGTATTTTTCGTCGGCTCTAAGGTCGTAGGCAGCGTGGCCAGCACGCCGATGCGCGCCCCAAGCCGCACCGCCTCGCGGCACATCTCCTCGTCGATCCGCACGATCGGCACCCCGGTATATTTTCCGATGGACACCGCCGCGTCCGCCACCTCGCCGACGGAGGAGCAGCAGTTTAAGATCGCATCCGCCCCGTCCGAGGTCGCCTGCATAAACATCGTCACCAGCCGCGCCGCAGCCCCCGCGGTCACATGCCCCGCCTCGCGCACCTCCGCAAGGATCGACGGATCCTCATAGCTTGCAATCTCCGCTCCCTCGCCCAGCTGCGCCTTTACCTCGCGGTTTACCAGCTCGATTAACTCCGGCGTCGTACTCGTGTACACAATTCCTGCTTTCATTCCATATCTCCTTTTCTCTGTGTCTCTTCTATATTGATTTCCCTTTTCAGGGCTGTTTCCTCTCTGTATCCGACGGCCAGGCAGCTCACACATTTTTCCCGCCGTACAACGGCGGCCGTCCCCGGCGTCCGTACACAGCGTTTGCACCGCCATATACTCACGGCTCAGACTGCCCGAAGCCGCACCGCCATATACTCACGGCCCGGCAGCTCCACGCGGAAGGCCCCTTTTACCCGGCCCCGCGGCTCGATCGTCATATTCCAGGTATCGATCACCTCCACCTCAAACTCCGTCTCATCGTCAAAATGATACTCTTTAAAGGACGGGCAGGTGAACCCGAAATAGATCAGGTAATAGCTCTTCACCGGGCGCATCCACTCCTGCTCCGGCACCGCGCAGACGCAGTCCCATTTCAGATCGTACGGCGCAAGCCCGAGTCCCGGCGTCCCGCACATAATGTCATAGAGGAAGCCGAACCGCTTATGGCTCTCGCCGCGCAGCACGCCGCCGTGCGACCACCAGAGCACGTTCTCCGGGTTTAAGATCGTCTCGCCATGGCCCGCGTAACCGCCGCGGCAGGCCGCCTCCCAGAACCTGCGCACCAGCTCTTTTCCGCTGATATTTCCCCAGCCGAACTGGATATTTCCCTCGTAGCAGATCTCGTCGAGCACAACGGGTTTTTTGTAAATCTGGCGCCACTTTGTGACGTTCTCCGCGGACAGGTAAGGCTCCTGCCGCTGGATGCTGCAATGCGTCACCCACGGACGGCTGTAATCGTAAAACGGATGACAGTTGTGGATGGACCGCAGGTGATGATACGGATCCTTTTCGCAGATGATCGACGCATAGCGCTCCCAGTCCGCGATCGTCTTGTTCGTCATCAGGTCATATTCGTTCGCCAGCGACCACCAGACGTTGCGGTACGCTGCAAACCGCGCCAGCACATACCGCCAGTAGCGGTCGTCCTCCTCCGCCGTCATATCGGAAAAGCCCCAGCGGTCGTAAGGATGCATCACGATCAGATCCGCCTCGATCCCCCGCCGCTGCAATTCTAAGATACAGCGCTCAATGTGCCGGAAATGCTCCGGATGAAACCGGGTAAAATCCCAGTCGTTCCCCTCTTTTTTTCCGGTGTACTGACTGAAATTTTCTCTTGTCAGCACACGGCTGTCCATGGGCGTCCCCTCAAACGGATAGCTCCGCGGCTCGCCTAAATTGTAGTCATAATGCTTTGGAAAAATACAGAACCGTATCTTGTTAAAGCGCGCTTTTGTAAGGCTCTCTAACGTCTGCGCAATCCGCTCGTCGCTCTGGAGCTCCCACACATAGCAGGTCGTGCCCACAGAGTAATACGGCGTACCGTCCGCATAGGCGAAATGATACGTTCCCGCCACATGCACCGGTCCGTGATTGCACCCTGTCGCCGGGCGCACCAGAAATGTCCCCTTTTCTTCCTCAAAAAAACTCCCCGTCAGCGTAAAGGTATAGGTACCCTCAAAGGACGGCATAAACCGGACAATGTAAACGCCGTCCCCGTCATAAAAACCGTCCGTCTCCACCGTCTCCTTCCCGCAGGAAAATATTCCGCGGATGTACTGCTCCGTAAACGGGTTGCCGTCCGCCGGGCCATGGCAGGTAAACTCCGCCACCCCCCAGCGCTCTACCTGTGTCTCATATGTCACCATATTCACTCGTTCCCCTTCCCTTTCTGGGCAGATGACCTGCGTTCCCGTTCCTTTTTCCTGTATTTGTCGTCATACTGCCAGAACCGCTATATCCATCTTAAGGGGATCTCGTGTTTCTGTCAATCAGCTTCCTTCCCGATTCTAAAGAATTCGGACACTTTCGAAAGAATTTCTACATGCCCTGCAGAGCGGAAATACGCCTCCAGCCGGTATACAGGCTCATCCTCCCGCGCCTTCGGCAGGCAGGTTCCGTAGATGTCCCAGGAATAATTTCCAAGAAACGGAATTGTCCGGGCCGCGGCGTACGACTGTCTCGGGAAATCGGGCGTGACGGCCAGCCCATGCTTCTGCATACACATCTGACGCAGCGTCCCGCCGTCCATCGTCTTTGCGATGATCTGCGGCGTGAATCCCTCCACCTGGCAGGCCGCGATAAAATCATGGTAAATGCGGAACTGCTCGTTCATGACAATCAGCTTTTCGTTTTTTAACATCGGAAGGCTGATCGCCTCCTCCCCGTAAAGCGGATGTCCCTCATAGACCAACAGCACGACCGGGCAGGTGCACATCAGGGACTGGGTCAGCCCCGCGTCCGGCTGCCTGCCGACCACAAGTCCGTACTCAAGCTCCGCGTCGCACAGCTTTTTAATCAGCGTATCGTTCTCATACTCGCACCACTCCACCTGCATGTCCGGATTTTCCCGGATAAACCCGAACAGCGTCTCGATGGGAAAGAGCTGGAGCACGCCGTTCGCAAAGCCCACGCGAAGCCTTCCCGGCTTTTCCTTTGCCCTCCGGATCTGCTTTTTCATCCGTGCAAGCTCCTCACCGGTTTTCACACACTGTCCGTAAAAAATCCGGCCCGCCTCCGTTGGGATCACCCCGGCCTTTCCGCGCACAAAAAAAGCCGTGTCAAACTCCTCCTCAAGGCTCTTTAAAATCCTCCCGAGTCCCTGCGGCGAGATGAACAGCTTTTTTGCGGCGGCGTGGATGCTGCGCTCCTCGCAGACTGCCTTAAAATATTCCATGTGCTTTGTGTCCATAATATCACTCCCCTGCGGTGTCCGCAGTAATGGCAGAAGTTCCTGTTGTTCTTATAGTATATCATACTTCTCTTTTATTTGAAATATTTTTACGAAATATGTAGAATATTATCACAATACATGTTATTATTTTTTTGTTGTCCTGCCGATACCTGGCAACGGGAGGAGGTGTTCATATGGAAGTTGTAATCACTTTTTTAGTCGCTGTTACGGCTGGTGTAGCCTGCCACTACATCATCAAATGGTTAGACAGCGACTCTGAGGACAACAAATAACCTGGTGGGTGCTTTGCCACTATAAAAGAAAAGAAGAATCCCCGAACCGTACGGCAATACGACTCGGGGATTCGTTCTTTGTCCATATGGACTTGTAATCACTTTTGCCTGCTGGCATTATAACATATGCAATTTATTTTTTCAATATTCAATCCTTAGTTTCTGCATTTTTTTACGCAGCCGTCCCATATTCCTGACAGAAAACATCAGGAAAACGTAATTTCCTGTAGCGAATCATCCATGTACTGCTCCGCGATCCGATCCTCCAGTTCCCGGATCCGGCGATCCAGGCAGTTTCTTCTCCATGTAACTATAGCCACAATTGTCGCAAACACCAAAGCCGCCGCCAGATCCCACCAGCAGAAGCCCATCGTGACCTGCCTGACAAAACCTGTCATGTTTCCCTCCGTTCCCGGGTGTCCGCCCTTTGGCTCTGTCCCGCCACTTTTAAATGCATCAATGATCACTGTCGTGCCATCCTGTCACGGAATGATACCTGGCCTGAAGTTCCGCCAGCCGTTTCCGCTTTTTCTGAATACCGGCGGCGCCACAGATTCCTGTAACGCCCGCCATGACAGACAGCAGACCGTGCAGGATACAAAAGGAATGTTCTTCCGGGCCCGATTCTGCAAGCGGTACTTCCGGTATTTCCTCCGATACCACTGTGATGATCACAGTTTTCTGATCTTCTGGCTGTGAAATGGCGGAATCTTCGTCTTTCGCTCCCTGTGCCCAGACAGGCGTTCCCATCAGAACAATGCAGATCAGCAATATCAAAAACCGTACCGCTTTCATAACCATCATCCTTTCATCTTTACTGCCGCTCTTCCTCTTTCTTTCTTCTCTTCATCAGAAGAATAAAGAAGAATATCACAGCCGCCGCGGCAAATAATACGATCAGATATCCGAGCCAGTGCGAAGACGCCTGTGCCTCCGGCTCGCCGGACGCAAGGGGAACCTCGTCCTCTTCAACCTTCACGAGTTCGTCGTCCTCTGTTCCGTTTTCCTCCGATGCATCCTCACCCTCAGGCGCCGCTGCCGGAACCTCATTGTCCGCGATCTCCTCCGGCGCATCTGCCGGATCCGTGTCATCCACAGGCTCCGTCACAGCTGCCTGTGCCGTACCGGCCGGCCGTGCCGTCGTATTTGCCGGCGCTGCCGCTATAGTTGTATCCTGTGCTGCCGGAGCGGAAGGCGGATAGTAGACATATGCCGGCGGGTAATAAACATTGCCGGCCGCTGTCCCTGTGTCGGAAGACGGCGGTGTTACCGTATTGTCACCGGTTCCCGGTTCCGGGGCGGGGGTGGGTTCCGGCGTGGGGGTGGGATCCGGCTCAGAGGGCTCTTCCTTCTCCGTCACCTTATTATTTTTGATCTCAAGTCCTTGCGCAAGATACTGCTCAAAGGACTCTGTCGGTCCGTATATGGCCACACCTGCTGTAATCAGCGCACTGCCTGCCGGTTCCGCCGGCTGTTCGCCGCCTTCCCCGTTATAGGCGATCACAATTCCGTCTGTTGTTGTGATCACTGCGTTTCCACCAATATGTATGGACAAATTGTCTCCACTTGTCCACTTCCCACTGCCTGCCTGATAATAATTATTTCCCTGAATCACTGCACAGTCGATTGTCCCGCCTGTTATCTCCAGGTGCGATTCCGCGATAATACCCGATAATTTCTCAGACGTATACTCTGTCGTGTATGAGGTAACGCGGTTTCCTGTAAGCGTACCGCCCGAAATCGTCGCCTTCGACCAGTTCTGAAGCATCTGACTGTTCGCGGAACGGATCACTGCGGAATCTTTGATCACCAGCGATGTCGCGCAGTACTCATTTTTCACCGCTGTCATGTCATCCTGGCAGATTACGCCGCCACTGATCGTCATCTCTGCGTTGTTAATGATCATCGAACTGAAGATGGATGTATTTGTAATCTCCCCTCCTTCGATGTTCATCGTACCATTGTTTACAATCACATAAAACGAATTTAAACCCGAATCTCCTTTTTTCCCGTTCTCCTGACTGCGGGTAAATTTTCCACCACTGATCGTTACTGCTCCGCCAGCCTGATTTCTGACAACCGCCTTCTGATGAGACACATTATCTGCCATGCCGTCTCCGGTGATGGTCAGTATACCGTAATTGGTAATCGTATCCTGCTTCTCTGTATTCGTCAGTGTGTGCCCGTTAAGATCAAGCGTGATATTCGCATCAGCCGGAATCACAATACTTTCTACTACATTCGCCTGCAATACGATTGTTTCACCGTTTGCATTTGCGATCGCATCGGCAAGTGTCGCATATGTCGTCTCTCCGGCTTTGGCAACAATTTCCGCTTTTATCTGATATAATCCGTCTGAACCCTGAACAACTGTAAACCCATCTTCTAATATGTTTTCATCAATCTTTGAGAATGATCCGCCATGTACAATCGGATAACCTGTCGTTCCGCCTATTTCAATCGCGGACTTCTCCGTATTGGCAGTCTTATAGACACCGCCGTTAAACGTAACGGTTGCCGGGAGCTTTTTCCCTCCGTCCTTGTCATTGCCAACCAGTACTGCTGTTTGCGATCCCTCTGTCTCAAATGTACCGCTGTTTACAATACATGTAACATTTTCCTGCTCTCCGGCTACATAAAGCGCATAGAAAACACTGCTATGGTTCTGTGCGCACGGAACCGTCTTAAAAGAACCACCGTTCACTTCCAGATAGCCCGCTGATGCAGACAAGGCTCCCTGTGTTCCGATAAACTCTCCGCCATTTATTACCATATGTGATGCAGCTGTCGTATTTCTTATCGTATATGACCAATGAGCTCCATCACAACTGCTGCAGGTAGTTCCGATATAGGTACCATTGTTAATCGTCACCGTTCCTTCATTACAAATTGCACAGGTAGCGCCTTCAAATTTACCATTATGAATGGTAAGCACAGCCTGATCCCCTGTGTTGCGAATCGCGGATCCGTCTGCTTTCCAGTGACCTTTGAATGTGCCACTTTCAATCGTCAGTGTTCCCTTATTGTTAATCGCGCCATAACCGCCTGACTCACTTGCAGATGAATCAATCGTACCGTTTCCGGTTACAATCAGAGAACCTTCATTTATAAACGGCCTTCCTTCAAAATCTGGCTCCACTGTAACGGAATGCCCTGCCATATCAAGTCGGATTTTCTTTCCGGCAGGTATTACCACAATCTCGCCCTTTTTGCAGACAATATCTGCATTCAGAGTAATCGTCGCCTCTGTCTGCGCATCTGCAGGTACTGCTTCGACCGCCTCATTCAGCGTCGCCTCATCCACCGCGATATACGGATCCGCCTCCGTGCCGCTGCCTGTCAGCGTACCCGTCAGCATCGCCTCCGGGCTGAAAAACGCCGCAATCGCGTCCAGCTTCGCCGTATCCAGCGCAAGCCCCTCCGCCAGCGCGAGGATCTCGCTTACCTCGGCGTACAGCGCTTCCAGTTCCTCATCGCCCATACCGGCCAGCTCCTCCACCGAAGGAAGCGCGTCGATCCGTGCCTGAAGCGCTGCGGCTTCATCGCTCATATCCGGATCCGTATTCTCCGTATCACCCTCCTCGTCCGGTGATACGGCATCCGGATCCTCATCCTGCAGCTCATCTTCATCTGCCGGTACTATAGAGACATCCGAAGCTGCCGCATCCGGCGACTTCAAAGTATTGCCAGCAGACGCAGAAGCTGCCGGTGTCTCCGTCTGATTCTCTCCCGGCAACGCCGGTACCTCCGTCACATCCGCAGGCGTTACATCCGACGGCTCCGTCGCGGGGGTCTCCGTCCCTTCCACCGGAGCGACCGTTTCTGTCCCAGTCGTATCTTCCGTCGGCGTGACTGCCTCACCGCCCGCTTCCGACTCTGCCGGCGCGGAAGCGTCGCCTGTCCCCTGCTGCACTGCCGTACCGGCAGGAACCTCTGGATCTGCCGGCGTCACATCACTGCCGGCTCCCGGCTCGTCCGTGACCGTAATCGCTCCATCTTCATCCCCTGCCATGGTTTCCGTCACATCCGCCGGCGCAGAGTCCTGCGTATTCCCGGCATCGTGAGAACCTGTCTCTGCAAATGCTGTGATACTCATCGCCAGCACCAGTATTGCAGAAAACACAATCGCAGAGAATTTCCGAAACCCTGTGTTTCTTTTCCTCATACTACCTCACCTTTCTGTGCTGTTGTTCCCGGAAGTTTTTCACCTATATTCGTAATAAGTTCCTGCTCCCGATGCTGCCATGCTCCTCCTGTGCCGCCAGCACCCTGCACAGCTGCCCGCCGGTTCCGCGGCATTCGAAGCACAAAACGGAATCTGCATTTCCGCTTCTATATGGGAAGAGTATATGAGGGAAGAAAAAGGGTCATATTTTTTTCATTTTTGTGAAATGATACAAATTTTTCATGAAAATGCAATTTTTTTATCGCAATCCGCTTAGATGTGTTATACTGAACCCGGCTGACTGATCCGTTTTTTCAGCTGCCGCATGAAAGCAATGGCAGAACGGAGCGGACAGAACCGCATGAAACCGACAGATAAAAGGGACGAGATGAGAGGAGGTGAGGCAGCCGATGTCTGCACTGGATTTTGACTACCTGGCAAAGCTGGCCTCCCTCGCAAAGGCAGGAGATAAGGATGCCTTTTCCGAACTGTATGCCGCGACTTACCAGCGGCAGTACCTTTATGCCCTCCGCTATCTCGGCGACGGGTATCTCGCGCAGGATGCCCTGCAGGAAACCTATATACTCGCGTTTCGAAATCTTGACAAGCTCAAAAATCCGGCTCTGGTGTATGCATGGCTCAACCAGATCAATTTTCGTGTATGCTTCAATATGCAGAAAAAACATCAGCTTCATCAAAGTGAGCTTGGCGGAACGGACCGCGAAGCTGACGTAAATCCCCCGCCATCGGAGCAGATCTCCCCGGACGGCAGCCCGGAGGAACAGCTTCTCGCATCCATAGACCGCGAATATCTCATGGATCAGATCTTAAAGCTTCCCTACACGGAATCCCAGGCAGTGATTCTGAAATATTACCGCGGCCTGAAATACAAAGAGATCGCCCGGCTGTTAGATCTCAGCAGCAGCTCGGTCAAGCGCTATTTAAAACAGGCCCGCAGAAAGCTGGCGAACATGCTGGCGGAGGATCTGCGGGAATAAATCATTCCCCGGCCGCCCCCTTTTTCACCCTGGCCTTTTTCTGAAAAAACGCAATCCCGTAACAGAAAATCTGCTCATATCCATACAGCCCTTCCGCATATTTCTGGCCGACGATCTGCCGGAGGGCCTCATCGCAGTCCGCGTCCATATCCGCTTCTTTTTGTGACTTTTTTGCCCCGATCACGATTGCCCTGCGGTTGTCTTTGTCCTTCAGCAGAAGATCCGGCCGTCCCAGGCCGTGTTCTTTGTTGGATTCAACTCCGTATCCTCTTCCGACAAATGTCCCTGCCAGAAACGCGTGATAATAATCCTCATGATAATGCTCCGGCATTCTTCCCGCCCACAACGTGGGCGTGCTCTCCTTTGCTATGCGGAGACAGCCGGTAATCACCGCAAATTTCAGAGATGGAAAAAAACGTCTCCTGATGCTGAATGGTCATAAGAGACAGAAAAGATCAATCTACAGAAAAACGGCGCGGCCCCCATCCCGGAACCGCGCCGCAGTACCTTCCCAAAGGAAAGGCGCACCCTTATGTTCAGATATGATTTGCCACCTCAAAGGCATCCCAGATCGCGTACATGATATTCGAAACCTTTTTCGCATCCCCCAGCAGATGGATCTCGGGCACCTCAAACTCCAGCTCGTGATAGAGCGCATTCTCCTCCTTGTAGCCCACCGAGAGGATCACGCTGTCGCAGGCCAGCTGCTTTTTCCCCTCCGCCGTGTCAATGGAAAGCGTCCCGTCCTGATAGCCGGTCACTTTCGCGCCGGTAATGATCTCCACCCCGTCATACGGAAGCAGCGCTAAGAGCATATCTTTGTTCGCATGGCACAGCGGGCCGTTTACCGCCATGATCTGATCCAGCGCCTCGACAATCGTCACCTTTTTCCCGTGACGCGCCAGCCACAGCGCAGTCTCACATCCGACCAGTCCGCCGCCGACTACCACCGTCGTATCTCCGCAGTCCTTTTCCTTTAACAGGACCTGAGACGCCGTGTAGACATGCGCGTCGTCCCCCAGGGAGAATACCTTCGGCGTGGAGCCCGTCGCCACGATCACGGTATCCGCACCGGCCTGTAACACGTCATCCTTCGTCACCTTCGTATTCAGATGCACCGGCACGGACAGACGCTCAAGCTCTCTCGTATACCAGTCCGCCAGCGCGATGTCGTCCTCCTTGAACTCCGGCGCGCCGCCCGGGATCAGGTTGCCGCCGAGACGGCTGCCCGCCTCATAAAGCTCCGGCTTATGTCCGCGGATCGCGAGTACTCTCGCAGCCTCACAGCCCGCCACGCCGCCGCCGATGATCATGACCTTTTTCGCGGCCAGGATCGGCTCATAGGCGGTCACGCGCTCTCTCGCGGCCTGCGGGTTCACCGCACAGTTTAACAGGGAATACTCCGCCACGCGGCCCATGCAGCCCTCCTGGCA
Organism: uncultured Roseburia sp.; assembly: GCA_947642555.1. GTDB lineage: Bacteria > Bacillota > Clostridia > Lachnospirales > Lachnospiraceae > Roseburia. The sequence continues at coordinate 64,696 of CANRSX010000011.1, forward strand.
GGAAATGCACGGACGAATCTGACCGACGCGCCCTGCACGCAGCTTGTTGCAGTAATCCGGATCCGCCAGCAGCGGACGGCCGAGATCGATCACATCGCAGACGCCGTTCCGGATGGCCTCCAGCGCCATATCCGGATCGTCCATGCGCCCTGCGCAGAAGACCGGGATATTTACCACTTCCTTCACCATCTTACAGTAGGTGCGGTAAAGTCCCTTCTCCTGATACATAGGCGGATGATTCCACCACCAGGCGTCGTAGGTTCCGACATCCGTATCCAGCGCGTCGTAGCCGTAAGACTCCAGAAGCTTTGCAGCCTCAAGGCCTTCCTGTGTGTCGCGGCCTTTCTCTTCGAATTCCTCCCCCGGGAGCGCGCCGACTCTCCAGTCCTTGATCATGCTCTTCACGGAGAAACGGAGGGTAACCGGGAAATCAGCCCCGCAGCGGCTCTTGATCTCCTCCACGACCTCCTTCGCGAAGCGCAGACGGTTCTCTAAGGATCCGCCGTACTCGTCCGTCCTCTGGTTGAACATGGAGATCGCGAACTGATCCATCAGATAGCCCTCATGCACCGCATGGATCTGCACGCCGTCAAAGCCCGCGCGCTGCGCATGAAACGCCGCTTCCCCGAACTGCCTTACAATCGCGTGAATCTCGTCCACGGAGATGGCGCGGCAGGTCTTATCCAGCCAACGGTGCGGAATCGGGGACGGCGCAACCGGCGGAATATCGCCGACATTTGTCGGGATTGTGACACGCCCGAACCCGCCGGAAAGCTGTAAAAAGATTTTGCTCCCGTAGGCGTGCACGCGCTCCGTCATCTCACGGCTCGTCTTGACAAAGCTCACCGGCTTGTACAGCGGATTCGGCACGGTGGAGGGATCCTGCTTCTCCACTACCTGGTCGAAAAAGGTCACCCCGGTGATGATCAGTCCGGTGCCCCCCTTCGCGCGCTCCACATAGTAGTCGATCCCGCGCTGGTTCCAGCCGCCGTTTGCGTCCGCAAGGCCGAGCGGCCCCATCGGCGCCATCGCAAAACGGTTTTTGATCGTGATGCTTCCCACCTTCACGGGGGAAAACAGTTCCTTGTACTTCATGTGTGCTCCTTTCCCGGCGGACATGGTGCTGCCTGTCCCGGCCGGATATTTATGATAACACCATCATAGCACACGCGCGGGGCGGCGGATGGAAACAGTTTCCTGCCATGTGGAAACAATTATGATGTTAAAACCCTCTGACTTCCTCCGCCGTGGGGATCGACGGCGCCGCCCCGGGCCGCATGACGGCAAGCGCCGCCGCCCTGGACGCCTGATCCATCACCTCCCGCATGTCGGAGTTTTTCAGAAGACCCGCGATAAAATACCCGGTAAAGGTATCCCCCGCCGCCGTCGTATCCACCGCGTCCACTATGTACGCGTCCTGCCGGATGATCGTTTCGCTGTCCGCATAGACCGATCCCTGCGCGCCTAAGGTCAGGACCACCGCCGCCCCCGGAAAACGCTCTCTTAACCGCTCCGCCGCAGCGACACCGTCCGCATCCACGGTCAGCTTTATCCCGGTCAGCCCCGCGGCCTCCACTTCATTCAGAATAAAATAATCCACATATTCCAGCGGAAGCTCTTTTATTTTCTGGTCCATGGGGGATGGATTCAGCACGATTTTTATCCCTCTCTCATGCGCGGTTTTCATGATATAAGCAAGCTCGCTGATCTCGTTTTGCAGCACAAGGATGGTATCTTCCCCGAAGTCTTTCAGCACCTGGTCCGCATGCTCCCTTGTGACCGCCTGGTTCGCGCCTCCGTAAAGCAGGATACAGTTGTCTCCCTCCTTATCATTCTGAATGATCGCGTGGCCTGTGCACTGCTGATCCAGAACCCGGACATATTCGGTGCAAACGCCGGCCTCCTTCAGCATCCTGATCAGGAAATCCCCGTCCGCCCCGACGGCCCCCGCGTGCCAGACAGGAACGCCCGCCCGCGCCATCGCGATCGACTGATTCAGCCCCTTGCCACCGCCGAAGACCTGGTACGACTCGGACGAGAGTGTCTCGCCTTTTCTCACAAAATGATCCACCAGATACCTTTTATCAATATTCAGGGATCCAAAACATAATACCCGCACGATCTTTCCTCCCGTCATCCTTTTACGCTTCCCGCGGTGATGCCTTCCACATAATATTTCTGCAAAGGGATAAAGACGGCAATCGGCAGGATGATCGACAGCGTTGTGGCCGTGTAAATCAGAGTCCACTGAATCGTCCGTTCCCCGCTGAATGCGCTGATCGCAATCTGAATCGTCCGTATCTCCTTTGATCTCGCCACCAGAAGCGGCCACAGATAAGAATTCCACTGCGACATGAAAATCATCAGCCCCGCCGTGATAAAAACAGGCTTTGCCATCGGCACCACAATCTGGCAGAAAATCCTCGGCCAGGACGCGCCGTCCACCGTAGCCGCCTCCACCAGGCTTAAGGGGATATCCTTAAAAAACTGGATAAAAAGGAAGATCACCATGCCGTCCGCGACCGCCGGAAGGATCATCCCCGCATATGTGTCCACCAGCTTTAACCTGCTGGCAATGCCATAAAGCGGGATGGCCGTCGACTCAAACGGCACCATAAACGACAGCATCACGAGAATATAAAACACCGTCCTGCCCTTAAAATCAAAACAGGTGTAGGCAAAGGCCGCCAGCGCATTTAAGATACAGCCCCCCGCAATGGTCACAGCTGTCACAAACACGGTATTCCATACCGGCTTTAAAAATCCGTATTCCCTAAAAATGGCAATGTAATTCTGTATGGTAAATGTTTCCGGTACAAGCGACCTTATTGTAAACGGAAACAGGTGCGCTGTCAAATCCTGCTGCGTGCGAAGGCTCGCGGAAAGGCAGAACAGAATCGGAAACAGCGACACAAAAGCGATCAGCACCAAAACCATATACAGTGCGGCTGCACAGAGCCGTTTCTTATTTCGACTACGCATGACGTCTATCCCTCCCCTGCCAGAGCTTTATTTTGTACGATACAGATGAGCCCGATGATGATCAGAAGAATCACGACGATACACGAGGATCTCGGCCGGTTCGAATAAGAAAACGCCGCCTTGTACGCCTCGTACATCAGGACATTTGTGCTCCCTAAAGGGCCTCCCTCCGTCCCGATCTGCACCGGGGTAAACAGCAGGAAATTCGCCGTCGTATTCGCCACCAGGACAAACAGAAACGTATGCTTCAGAAGCGGAATCGTGATGCAAAACAATCTCTGGAAAAATCCGCAGCCATCGATTTTCGCAGCCTCATAAAGCCCGGTGTCAACCGCCTTTAATCCCGCCAGGAAAAACATCATCCAGTACGCGCAGCCCCGCCAGGAGCAGATCAGGATCACCGACAGCAGCGCGTAGCGCTTATCCGTCAGAAAGCCGATGCGGTCGATGTGAAACAGACCTAAGAAGCTGTTGACCACCCCGTCGTTGATGTTAAGCAGCATTCTCCAGATCACGGTTGAGATTGTCAGGGAAACGCAGAACGGGATAAAAAAGATCGTCCGGAATACCGTAATCCCCTTCACTTTCGCATTGACCAGCAGCGCCATCACAAACGCGACCACGATCTGCAGCGGTATCATGATCAGATTCATCTTCAGTGTCACCCACGTGGAATTCCAGAATGTTTTGTCCGAGAACAGCAGTTTATAATTTACCATCGTAAACCCGTCCACCTTCGAAGACTGAACGCTTTCGGATATGCTTGTCACGATGGGGCCGATTTTAAACACGCAGATCAGAACCGTCGTCGGCAGAATCAGAAGATACGGCAGCCATTTCTTTTTGATGTGGATTCTTTGCATGTGTGTCTTTCTCCTTCCCGGGAACCGCCCTTTTGCAGCGCAGTCCCCCGTTATGCAGCAGCGGCGCCCTGATTCTGCTTTCAGGGCGCCGCCGGACGAATATCGTTCTCTGTTAATTCTGGCTTGCCGCTACGGCCGACTCATACTGATCGATCGCTGCCTCTATGACCTCCGTCACGTCTGCCCCGTTGCGCACATCCTCCCATGCGGCGTTTAAGACCGTCGAATATTCTCCGAACAGCGGCGTCACCGCGCGCGGATATGCCGTGTTGGCCGCCTCGTACGCCGCGATCTTCATCTCGGGAAGCGCGTCCGGATCGTTCACGATCGCCTCCTGCCGGTCGAGACGGGACGGGACGTCCCCGTTGATATCCAGCCACATATCGCTGCCCTCGCCGAGTGTGAAATATTTCACAAACTCCGCCGCCGCATCCTTTTTCTCCGATCTGGAATTGATCCCGAAATACCAGCTTCCGGTGGACGTCGCGACCTGATCCTCATACCCCTCAAAACAGGGCGCGTATGTGCATCCGAGCTCGTCGTCGCACTCCATCCTGCTCCGGCACCAGGTTCCGTTTACAATAAATACCATCTTTCCCGCATAAAACTGCGATGCCACACCGTCCGCGTCGTATCCCTGGGAAGCGATCCCGTCCTTCACCAGATCCTGATACCAGGTCATCGCATTGATCCACGGCTCCGTATTGATCACGCCGTCCAGCGTATAACCGTCCTCGCTGATATTTGCCCCGCCCATCGAGTTCGGCAGCATATTCATCTGATAGACACGGCTGACCTGCTGGAAATCAAGCCCGATAATCCCTTTTGATCTGTCCGGATCAAGCGCATCCTGCGCCTGCTTCGCGAGCGCCGCCACCTCCTCGTAGGTCAGACGGTGTTCGGCGTCGTTTTCGGGAAGCGTAATTCCCGCCTCATCCAGGAGCGTTTTGTTGTAATACAGAACCTGTGCAGACGTATTTTCCGGAGCGGCGTACATCGTCCCCTCCCACACGCCGGCCGAATAAGACGCATCGTCCCAAAGCGCCTTTTCCTCCTCCGTAAAGTACGAATCCAGCGGCTCCAGATATCCGGAGGTGCCGTATTTCGCGATATAGGTCACGTCCACCGAGCAGACGTCCACATCGCTCTCCCCCGCGGCAAATTTCGTCTCAATCACCTGGAAGAGATCCTTAAACGCATAGCATTCCGTCTCCACATGGATCCCCGTCTCCTCTTCAAATTTTGCCAGGATCGGCCTCGTCAGCCCCTCCCAGTTGTCCTCCCCGGGACCGAAGGTCAGCCATTTGATGGTCTGTCCCCCGCCGGATGCCTGCGGCGCGTCGCCCTTCTCATCCCCCTGCGCGTCATCCTGCGCGGGCTTCTGCGCCTCCGTTCCCTTATTCCCCTCCGGGTTTGTCCCGTTGCTGCCGCATCCCGCCGCAAATGCGGTTGCCGTCAGCGTCACACCAAGCAGCAGACTCATCATTCTTCTTTTCATCCTTTCCTCCCTTCCAGCGCCGCATTCAGCGCACAGACACGAATCTACATTGATAGTTTTTTAAACAGATCCTCAAACAGCGGATCCCGGTGAATATGATAGACATAGCGGATCAGATGGCGGTTCGCACTGAATGCCCACTGGTCATCATACTCCGGAATCGGACTCGCAATCAGACAGTCCTCCTCGAAATCACCGTCCAGAAGCCAGGCGACCGCGGTGACATCCCAGATCGGCCTCGTCCACACATCCCTGCCATACGATTCCTCAGCGGCCTGTGCCGTCACGTCGACCAGGTAATCACACAGGGCATTTTTGCCCCTTAAATGATGCTCCAGCTCCGGCCCGCTTGTGGTAAACGCCGAGACAACCCCCATACATGGCAGCTGTACCAGCGGCACCCCGCAGCCAAACACAATCCGCGCCGCCGCGATATCGTGACTTAAATTAAACTCCTTATTGTTCGGCCAGTGCACCGCATGACCGCCCAGCCAGACCACCACGATCCGCTCCGTGATGCCCGGATCCTGCAGGATTGCGGAGGCGATATTGGTGATTGCTCCGATCGCGACCACATAGAGCGGGTGCTCCTCCGTATAATCCTTTGACCGTCTCACGAGATCCTCCGCCGCCGGAGAAATCACCGGCGTCTTTTCATCGCGGAGAAACGCTTCGGATCCCCTGTATACGTTCTCCTTCATATCCTCCCTCCCCATCAGGGTGAGGACATGCAGAATCTCCGCGTAGCTCTTCTCCATACCGTCCTTCGGGCCGGATGATTTGTAGTTAAAAAACGGAGCCGCATAGATCGCTTTCGGATTGAGTTTCTCCGACGACTTCATCATATACGCCAGCGCGAACTGATCATCGATCTCGTTATACGTATCCGTGTCAAGGACAACGTCAGCCATTCCGGCTGGTTTTGTCAGTCTTTTCACGAGTGCGGCATGATCCGGCTGCCTCCCTGCCCCGGACAGCGACCCGGTAAACATTGCCCATTCTTTTTTGGGATCCATCGCTTCTGTTCCTCCTTTGCTTTCGATGAGTAAACCTTTACCCAGTCAATGAGTAAAGGTTTACTCATTGACTAAATTGATCATATCATAAAAGTCTTTTATCTGCAAGTTTCTTTTTGCATTTTGTCGTATTTTACGATTTTTCTCATTCTTTTTTGTGCACAATTCACAGTTTCTTATTCTGCTTCATCCGTATAGCCCAGGTATTGACTCTTTCTGATGTGCGTGTCACGTTTTTCATACAGGTCATCATCCTCATACGGCCGTTCGTCCTCCGGCAGCCGGCGCACATCTTTAAAAACCGCGTCCTCTGGCCTGCGGAGCGGATGTTCGGATTTTCCGGTGACATCATTCCAGTCACAGGCGATGACATAGATATGAATCCCTGCGATTCCTTTCGGATTTTTGCAGCCGGTGCGCTGATTTTTCTCAAACAGCGCCTTAAGCCCCTCCTTAAATTCTTCCTTTTCCGCATCCGGATCGATTCTTTTGATTCTGCCAAACGCCATGACGGACATAAAATCATGGACCCGGCCCCGATACGGGTGATCCGGAAAATTCTGCCAGGAATAAAACGCACAGCACACCCTGTCGTTCTTTTCCATTAATTTCAGCTTGTACCCCGTTTTTCCCGTGTGGACATAGATGCGCAGCCCCTCCTCTGTGGCCCGGTAACCGTAATTCATCGGAACCACATAGGCGTTCTCCTGATCCATAAAACCCGCGCTTACGATCTCGCACTGATCCAGAATCGCCGCAATCAGCTCTGGCTCATACACATATCTCTCATACCTTACCATTTCTTCTCCTTTCTTTCTGACCGGAAGCTCCCTGCTTCCGTCTCTTTTGGGTAAAGGTTTACTCTTCCATAAATCCACTCTGTATGTTCATGGTCCGGCACGCTTCATCCTTTCTCTGAAACAGCCGGGATCTGCCGGCTTCCCCGTCAGGTGGTCTCTCTGGAAATTAATTCCACATCAATCTTCGATATCGCATCCCGGCTGACCGTTTCGTGGTTCACCAGGGAAATCAGCAGGTCCGCCGCCTGCTCCGCCATCTGTTTTACATTCTGCCGGATTGTCGTCAGCGCCGGAAACACATTCTCGCACAGCGATATATCATCATATCCGATCACCTTTACTTTCCCGGGCACCGGGATTTTTCTCCTGGCAAGCGAGCGCAGTCCTCCGAGCGCAAGGTAATCGGTGGTAAAAAACACGCCGTCCAGTCCCGGATTCTCCTCTAACAGCTCATCCATCATATTCTCGCCCTCGTTGTAGTGATTCATGTATTCCGCGATGCAGAGCATTGGCTCTATCCCATGGCTTCTCATCGCCTGCATGAACCCCTCCACGCGGTCTTTATAAGCGGAGATCTCCTGATTGTAGCTGACGACGCACACATTCCGGCACTGTCTGCCGTACAGCTCCTCCGCCGCCAGCCTTCCTCCTTTTACATTATCACTCTCGATCAGGCAGTATGGAACCTCCGATTCCGCGCCGGCAGATACGGGCCGCCGGTCAATGCAGACGAACGGGAGGCCTTTTCTGATTTTTGCTATGCCGCGTCCCCCGACGTAGATAATCCCGCTGACCTTCTGTCCCAGCAGCATATCCATCTGCTCGTTTTCAATCCGCTCGTCCTCGTTATTATTGCAGATCAGCGTCAGATACCCGTATGTCATCAGAATCTTCTGCAGCTCTAAGATAATCATCGCAAAAAATTCATTCGTGATATCGGGAACCAGAATCCCGATTACCCGGACCGTGCTGACCCGCAGTCCCCTGGCCAGCTGGTTGGGATGAAAATCGTACTCCTCAATAATTTTTTTTACGCGCTCTTCCGTCTCTTTCGAAAATCTGCCGTTCTGATTGATCACACGTGACACGGTAGCGATCGACACGCCCGCCATCTCTGCGATATCTTTCACAGATAGTTCTTTTCCCATCCCCCGGTCTTCCCCTTCTCATCGATACTGTATCACAAATAAAAAGAATCCCGTCTTCTCCCGGATGCAGTATTCCTCCAGCAGCCTGTATTCCTCCCTGAGCCGGAGCTGTTTTTTTACAAACCCGGATTCGTTTGTATACATCACAATCACACCGCCCGGCGCGAGGATCTGTGCTGATTTCTCAAAAAACTTTTCGTAGAGCAGATCCTGTTCTTCCTTCGTCTTCTTCCCGCGCATGGGCATATCCGTGACGATCTCGTCAAAAAGCTGATCGTGCCGGAAGTCGAAGTAGTCACGGTTGATAAAATTGATCTGTTCCCCTGCGGCCGCGGCGTTTTCCCTGGCCATCCGCACGGCGTCCCCGAAGGTGTCGATCCCGTATTTATCCCCTGCCGGCACGCGGATATCCCGCTCGATCAGCATGGTGCCAACCCCGCAGAACGGATCCAGAATCAGCGCGTCTTCTTTTAAATACGGTTCCGCAAGCATCATAAACATCGCGGCCGCCGCCGGATGAACCGAGACAGGCAGCGCGTGCTTCCGGTAATCAAAGCGGCGCATGGGCACGGTGAGCAGCTTTAAAAACGCCGCATACCCGCCCTCCTTCTTCTCGATCAGGCGGATCTCCACCTCGTATTCCCCCACGGAATTGATCAGCCGCTGCCCGGACAGGTGCGAGAGCTCCGCCGCAAACCGCTTTGCAAACCGCGCGCGCTCCGCCAGCTCCATCGTGCTCTTCACCTCGAGCCGGTAATAGAACGCTCCCGCCGGCTCATGGCACTCCTCCAGAAGCTTTAAAACCCCCGCTTTCCACACCGCAGCCGCAGCCGCAGCAGGATTCGCGCCGATGCCTTCCGGCGCGGGAAGCGCGAGCAGAATCTCCCTGCAGGTCCGCAGCAGCGTCAGTGTATTCATATCCTTCGTGATCACGCGCACTCCGAGAGAATGCGGCTCCGCCGTCTTCCCGAGCGCCCGTTTCAGCTCGGACGCCTCGTCGATCGTCACCTGTCGCTGTTCACGGTTCGTCGTCAGCACAAACATATGCTCTTTCTGAAACCGTGTAAACGTGTGATGCGGGATTCCTTCTACCTCTGTAATCAGCCGGTCGAGCTCCCTTAATTCCTCCGCGACATGCTTTTTTTCTTCCGCCGCCACCGGCCGCGCCGCAAGCGCATCCCGCTGTTCCTTTAGCGCGTCAAAATAATCCCCGATGTCCAGCTTTGCAAGCGCCGCCGGGTAAGCGCTCCGGACAAACAGCGTCTCCTCCCTCTGATATGCCTCATACAGAGCGTCCACGGCTTCGTCAAGCTGCAGATCGCCGAGCAGCAGCGCGGCGTTTCTGCGCACCTTCGGATCTTCGTCTGACAGGAAGCCGCACAAAAGTTCCTGTATGCCAGGCTGTTCCCGCAGGGCGTCCCGCGCCTCCTTCTCCCTGGATTCACTTCGCAGCAGGCTTAAATTCTCCCTCAGATTCTGATTTTTCTTTAATTCCTCATAGTATTTTTCCAGCATATTCCCATCTTTCCACGCGGCCTGCCAGGATTTACCTGCTCTATCCGCCGCATCGTTTTTATGCTGGTATTCTACCTGATTTCCTCCTCTTTTGCAATACCGTTCACATCAATGTAATCGAGCAGGTCCGCCTTAAACGCAAGCCAGGCGTCCTCGTGCTCCACAAAATATTTCGGACAGTTTTTTCCATTTACGTCATAATGCCGGATCACGTCTTCTGTAGTCAGGTTGTAACGCCCCATCAGCCAGGTCACGAGCCGGATCAGCGACCGATAGGTCGCATCCGTAAATTTTCCCGTCTCATCCGGGATACAGCACTCGATGGAAACCGTATCGGCATTCCGCTCATTGGAGGTGTAGGCGATCTCATTGCAGGGAATGCACTGAATGATCTCCCCCTCCATCCCGATAATAAAATGGCTGCTGGCGTAGGTCTCCCCGGAATCCTTAAGCCCCTGAAAAAAGCTGCGGTTGTTTTCCGCGCTTGTCCCCGGATTGGCCGTGTAGTGAACCACAACCCCTTTTACCTCAGGAAGCGCCGTCCCGGGTCTCGAGTATTCATTGTAATCGAGAAGCTCCACGATGAAATCCGGCGCCTCCGCCACATACTTGACATCATAAGCCATCACCGGCACCTCCGGCTCACGGTTCAGCCATATCCGCCGGCCTGTGAACAGGACCGCAAGCACCACCAGCGGAACCGCAAGGCATACCGTAAGCCGGAGAATACGTCTCCTCCTCCTTCTCGCCCGGCGCCTCCTGCGCTGCTCCTCGTAGCGGCGACGCTCCCTCATCCGCTCTGTCTCACGCTCTTCCCGCCGCCTCCTGCCCTCTCTGTCCTGGTTTTCCATCCGGTGCTCCCTCATTGGCCCGGCGCCTCTCTGCCGCCGCTCTGGCCGGCCGTCTCTCCTCATCTCATTCCCGTATTCCATCTGTTTTCTTCCGTTTCATAAAAAAGATTGTATACTCTTTCAAAAATATGCCTGTCTGCACCAGAAACTTTATATGATTTTGGTATTAACCACTGATCCCGCGCCCCATTTTCCCAATGTATCCCAACAAATAATCTGTTAATTCTGGGCAGTTTACCCGCATTTCATCATTTATTTTTCATATATTCACCAATTGTCCACAAATACTTTACATGGATTTTATTGATTTCATTCTCTGGGGATGGTATACTTTTTCCAACAACAGGAAGCAAAGGAGGCACAAAATATGACGTTTACCATTGATCCGTCCATGACATTTAACGAAGTAGTCGCATATTATAAGAAATATCTTGCTGCCGCCAAAGAAAAGGGGATCAAGCCCGTTTCGTTTCTGCATTTCCTCACAGGCAGATCATAAAACCGGCTGACAGGCCTCGCTTGTCATCCGGCTTTTTTTACAAATGGACAGTTTGCGAAGCATGCTGTCCATTGTTAATCAGGCATATCATTATCTTACAGCGGCCGCCTGCTGCTGTGTTTTAAGGTTTTCTTAATTTTTCAGGGACACGGACGGGCGCAGATACTGCATCTGCGGGAAAGGCTGTCACTAGTACGTCACTAATTCGCGGTCAAACTTTTGTATGATCTGAAACAGAGTATGAGATTCGTACTTTCCGATCCAATCTTTTCCTTTTCCATATTAACGCCCCTTCCTCTCCTTCAATGCAACATCCAAATAGTAGAAGAACAATCTCCTGGCGCCGTAAAAATCTGTTCTGCCAAGCGGGCAACGGACAAGCCGGTCATGAAATTCCAAAAAGTCAATTCTGTGCGCGCCATTCCCGCTGCTTCGCATTGATTCTGTCCCGGTTCCTGCTCCTGTATTGCCGCATTCCAAGCACTTCTGCCGGATTGCTTTCATTGGCGTAAGTTTCGCCATTGTCTGTTTTCTCCTCCCTTAATCTTCAATAATTTCTGTTACGTCACACTCCAGAGCGTCTGCAGGTTTTCCAACAGTAGCCGTACTTACTTTTCAAGTATTCAATTTTGAATATTTTATGATATAATGTTTTTCAGAGGTGAAAATATGGGAATAAATGAAGTGATACAAGTAGGAAGCAGGATAAAAAAATATAGAAAATCAATGCTGGAATACCATATTCAACATATTCTAACTATGAAAACAATAATCGTGAACCAAATGAAGACCAACTGCGAAAAATCGCTTCTGCGTTAGGCACTTCGGAAGTTGAATTGTTAGGTTTATCAAAAGAGAAATTTTTCAAACCATTAAATGATGAGATTGCATATCTTAATTTCTTGTTATCATTAGGATACGAATATGTAGATACATTTTACGATAATGAAGACGGATATGACAGATGCATCTATATTCCCAGTGAAAATATTGATATTCCTTTGACTGGAAAAGAATACGAACATCTAAAAAAAGCTATTATTAGTGATACAGAAACAGAATTGTATATACTTAGAAAAAAGAAAGGTCTTTGATACACCAGGCCAGCCGACCCACCCCAGGACTAACCAGGCCACTTTAGGTTCTTACAAAACTGGGAAAGGAGATTTTTATGGAAACACAGATTGTATATTGTGATGAAACCGGCGATGACGGATTAAATACAGCTTCCAGCGAATTGAAAATGACAGTCAGGGAAGCTGGAACTTTTTACTTATAACAGATAAAGGACGTATTTCTCCCATGAGAAAAACCGCACGAGCCATAAGAGCTTATAACCCAATACAATCACAATTTGGAGGATACATTAACAAACCTATCAAAAATATGATAGAGGATGTTCTTGAAAAAGATTCTAAAGAATCACACTTTATTCAAATTTGCGACTTTATCTCTTATTTTGTCCATCTGTATTACTTAACGAGATATAAGAGAAAAGAACTTCCTAATCGTGTAGGGAATTTAATAAATATGGAATTTGTCGGGAGTGTAATGGCAACTTTCTCTGCCAATAGAATTTTTTTGTAAAAGTTCAGCCAGTCGAAATTGCATGGGTGAAAATCGTGCTCGCACGAATTTTCATCCATCGATTTCGACTGAGGGAGCGCCCGTATATGAGCAAAAGTGAGCCGTGAAACGGCGGAGAGCGCCGTAGGCGCGGTTTTGCGAATGGCGCGGGCTAAACTTTTCGTAACTTTTTATTAAAAAAGCCAGCCACGAAAAATATGGCCTGGTAATTTATCCCAAAAAGTGAAAACACCACCTACGACGCATTCGCGCTTTCAGTGGTTCAATAATATTATTACATGCGAATCACTGTTTGTCAATATTTTTAATCACATAAGTAAACATTAACAGACAGCATACAATAACTATGAAAGGAAGGTATACATTATGAGCAACCGCGAATTAGCAAAAGATATGATTGACCGTCTTCCCGAGGATAAAATGATCTTTGTTCTCAATATTTTAGAAAACATCGGACAAATGGCAGGTATAGAAATATACCCGGATTTCCAGCCAAACGAAACGACAATAGCCGCAATGGCAGAAACGGACGAAATGATAAGGACAGGCAGCGGACAGCATTTCCATGGTTCGGCTGAAGAATTTACAGATCTGCTTTTATCGGAGGATTAACCATGCTGAATCTGAATGCCTCCACGGCGTACAAAAAGGATCTGAAGTTATGCAAGAAACGTGGCTATAATCTTACGCTCCTGAATGATGTGATAAACACGCTTCTGATCCCCGAACCCCTGCCATTTAAGAATAAAGACCATTCACTTTCCGGGAATCCTGCCGGGAAACGAGAATGTCATATTCTGCCGGACTGGCTGCTTATATACCAAATCGATGATAACGAGCTGTACCTCGTCCGTACCGGTACCCATGCCGATCTGTTTGGTTTATAAATACCAGCAGGCGCCCCAAACATGGCGTATTCGGTCAGATGCAGGCCACAGGGAAATATCTGTACCATGACAACATAATATGCTTAACCGGGGAGCCGAAGGGGCGATTATGTCAGCCGCCGGACGAAAGAAAGGGGGCTGGTGCTATGGTTACATATTCGGATCTGATTCAGTTTGTAATTATGCTTTGCGCCGTTATAATTCTTGTTATCAACATCAGACGCAAAAAATAGCGCCCTCGTCCTGGTAAGATAAGGCGCTATTTCAGGTTTTAACACTGCCGGCGGCTAGGTGTACTCTAGCTTTTGGCTCCCTTGTTAAGCATATTATATGTCATTCAGGCAGATTTTTCAACGATAAATTAAAAAGGTTTTCTTCATTTTTCCAGGACGCGGATCAGGCATAATTTCCCTGGAAACCGCGGATAAAAAGGATATCACGACAGTATGAACCATACATTTGATACGCTTACGGATGACGAACAGTTTTTTAAAGAAATCTATCTTGCACACCGCAGTCTTCACCCCGAGCTGCCGCATACGCTTGCCGAATTAGACCGGCTGACAAACCGTGTGCCCGAATATCGGCAGCTCCGCAGAAAGCGTCAGCATTCCTTCCCGGAGAGCGACGTTTTTTCGGAGCGCACCTTCGCCCGGTGTGACGATATCGTCGTACTGCTGCACGAGCGCTACAGCCCCTGTTTTATCCACACGCACGACTATTTTGAACTCTCATATGTCCTTGCCGGATCCTGCACCAATCACATCGCCGGGGAAACGATCACGCAAAAAACAGGGGATTTAAGCATCATCTCCCTGCACACGCCGCATGCCGTCAGCGTGTTTTCGGATGACACTGTCCTGATGAATCTGCTGATCCGCTCAAGCACCTTCGAGCAGACATTTTTCGGCTCCCTCACACAGCGTGACGTGCTCTCCTCTTTTTTCTCGCGGGCGCTCTACACGCCGGACCACCACTCTTATCTGCTCTTTCAGACCGGAGAGGATGCGGATGTCCGCCGTCTCATGCTGCAGCTGTTCGACGAATATCGCGAAAACAAAACATACGCGGACCGGATGCTTCGCGCACTGGTCACCATGCTTTTTGCGACGCTCCTGCGCAGCCATGAACAGAATCTGACAGTACCCAATCCCACCGGCAGCGACAGCGATCCGAATATCATGTTCATTCTGAATTATATTCTCGCACATTATCAGACGCTTTCGCTGCATGAGCTCGCATCGTTTTTTCATTACAGCGAACGGCAGCTGACACGAATTTTAAAGGACTATACCGGGAAAAGCTTTACCGCTGTGATCCAGGAGATCCGCCTGCAGCGCGCCTGCGAGCTTTTATGTAACCCGGACCTCCCGATTGCGGAGATTGCTGCGCATGTAGGCTATTCCAACGTCAGCTATTTCTACCGTATTTTTAAAAACCGGCATCACATGTCGCCCGCGGATTACCGCAGAGAACATGCCCGCTACAGCAGCATGACAAGCGTTCCCGCCACGATCCCGGCAAGCCCTGCCGTCGCGCGTTTTGACAGCCGTTCCTGAAAGACAAGGTAAGAAAAAGCAATCGTGACCAGAATACTGAGCTTATCGATCGGGACAACGATGCTCGCGGGCCCGTCCTGAAGCGCGCGGTAATAGCACAGCCAGGACGCACCCGTCGCAAGCCCGGACAGGCAGATAAACCAGAGCTCCCCACGCGGAATTTTCGTCACTTCACGCCGTTTTCCCGTCACAAACACCATCACCCACGCCATCACAAGCACCACACAGGTGCGGATCGCCGTGCCGAGATTTGACTCCACCCCGGTAATCCCGGCTTTTCCGAGGATCGACGTAAGGCTGGCAAAGATCGCGGAGGCAAACGCATAGAAAAGCCATCCCCGGCGCTTTACGGCAGAGACATTTCCCCCGGATCCGCCGGCAGAGCGCTCCGGTCTGCTCTGTTTCTTCTCAATCATCAGATAAGTGCCCGCCACGATCAAAAGGACGCCCAAACCTTTTTGCAGGCTGATCTCCTCATGGAAGAACAGAAACGCAAGAAGAATCGTGAGCACTGTACTCGATTTGTCAATCGGGACCACCTTGTTGACATCGCCCTCCTGCAGCGCCTTAAAATAGCACAGCCAGGACGCGCCCGTCGCAAGCCCGGAGAGCACCAGAAACAACAGCGTCCGCCCGCCAATCTGCGTGATCCCGGACTGAGAGCCCGCAACAAACACCATAATCCAGGTGAAAATCAAAACTACGATCGTACGTATCGCTGTCGCGACCGTAGAATCCGTCTTCCGGATCCCGCATTTTGCCAGGATCGACGTAATTCCTGCAAAAAAAGCGGAACCCGCTGCATAAAACAGCCACATATTCGTTTCCCCCTCACATCAGACGGCATTTCAGCCGTATATTTACAGATTCCTCGTATAACGGCAGGACGGGTAATTGCTGCAGCCGAAAAATGCGCCGAACTTTCCGTTCCGCTGCTTTAGCTCGCCGCCGCAGCGCGGGCACAGCAAAAGCTCCATTCCCTGCTGAAGCTCCCCGAGCTTTTCATAACACTTCTGCGTCATCGTGCAGTCATTTAACGCGCGATGCGCCCCTTTCGCGCTGATCTTAAAATGCGCGGCCAGGTCGGTCAGCTTATAATGCCCAAGATCCGGCAGACAGCTTTTTGCCATGGGAAGCGTGTCGATGTAATCATTTTTCACCGACTCCCCGAACAGCCGCTCCGCCGCAATACAGATAAAATTCAGGTCAAACGAACCGATGTTGTGCCCCACCAGCACCGATGTCCCCGCAAAATCAAGAAAATCGCGCAATGCCGCAGAAATCTTCGGCGCATCCGCCACCATCTCGTCCGTAATGCCATTGACACGCGTCGCGTCATACGGAATGCTTCTCTCCGGATTTACGAGCGTAGAAAATGTTTCCACAGCCTCTCCCTTCACGGCACGGATCGCGGAAATCTCAATAATCCCGTCGTTTACCGCGCTCACCCCGGTCGTCTCCAGATCAAACACCACGTAATCCGGGACATATTTTGCCAGCCGTTTTCCCTTTTCCGGCAGATCTGCCCATGCCGTTTTCGTCTTCCGTGTATTCTCCGCCATTCTGATCGTCTCCTTTGCATTTCATTCGTACTGTCGCGAAACGTGCCGTCCACTGCTTCTGCATCCGGGTTTCTCCGCCCTCATTCAAACTGCGCCGCGTATAATTTGTAGTAAAATCCTTTTCTTTCCATCAGGCTCTCGTGATTTCCCTGCTCCACGACATCCCCGTGGTCGATCACCAGGATATGGTCCGCATTCTGAATCGTGGAAAGCCGGTGCGCGATCACAAAGCAGGTGCGGTTCTTCATCAGCTCGCGCATCGCCTTCTGGATCCTGCGCTCCGTGCTGGTATCTACGTTTGAAGTCGCCTCGTCTAAGATCAGCATCTTCGCATCGTAGAGCATCGCCCGGGCGATCGTTAAGAGCTGCTTCTGCCCTTTGGAAATATTGCCTCCGTCCTCGCTGATCACCGTCTCATAGCCGTCCGGCAGCTGCATGATAAAGGAATGGATGTGCGCCGCCTTCGCCGCTGCCACGACCTCCTCCATCGTCGCGCCTTCCTTTCCGTACGCGATATTTTCAAAAATCGTCCCGCGAAATACCCAGGTTTCCTGAAGAACCATCGCATAGGAACCGCGCAGTCCCGCGCGCGTGTAGTCGCGGATATCCGTGCCCTCTAAGAGAATCCTTCCCGCATCCACATCATAAAACCGCATCAGCAGATTGATGATCGTCGTCTTTCCCGCCCCCGTCGGCCCCACGATCGCAACCAGTTTCCCGGCGTCCGCCGTGAAATTCAAATCGTGGATAATCGTCTTTCCCTTCTCGTAGCCGAAAAATACGTGCTCCATCGCGACATTTCCCTGCACATCGCGCGGCGCTGCCGCCCCTTCCCGGTCTTTTATCTCTTCCTCCTCATCCAGAAGCGTAAACACACGCTCCGAGGCGGCAAGCGCCGAATAGAGCTCGTTGACAATATTGGCAATCTCATTGATCGGCCCGGAAAACTTTCTGGAATACAGCACAAACGAGGAAATCTGCCCCAGCGTGATGATCTGATGCATGTACAGAAGTGATCCGAATACCGCGATCAGGCCAAGCCCGATGTTATTGATAAAACCGACGGTCGGCCCCATGCTGACCCCGTAATAATCCGCAGAATAATATGCGTCCGCGGCGTCCAGGTTGATCCGGTCAAACCGCTCCGCCACACGGTTCTCATACGCATAGGCCATGATCGTCTTCTGCCCGCCGAACATTTCCTCCACAAAGCCGTTCATGATCCCGTAATTTTTCGACCGCTTTGCAAAGCGCGGTTGCGTGATCTTCCTCATTTTCGTCGTGTAAAGGATCGCGGTCGGGATCGTGACAAGCGTGACGAGCGCCAGCGTCGGCGAGATCACCAGCATCATCGTAAAGGATCCCACAACCGTCACAAGGCTTGTCAGGATCTGAACGATATCCGTCGCAATACAGGTACTCACCACATCGATATCATAAGACACACGGCTGATGATATCCCCCGCCTGATTCTGGTCAAAATACCCGACCGGAAGACGCATCAGCTTATGAAAAACGTCCTGCCGCATCTTTTTCGCAATCCATCTGCTGACCTTCATCATAATCATATGTATGACAATCGTAATCACTGAGGAGAGCACATAGCAGAACAGCATACGTTTCGCATAATAAAAGACCCGCTCAAAATTTACCTTACCGGCTCCGGCCGCGGCCTCATTGATCGCTGATCCCGCCAGTCCCGGCCCTAACAGCGCAAGGATATTGCTCACAAAACACAGCAGAAATACCCCCGCGAGAATCCATTTATACTGTCCGATATAAGAGAGCAGCCGCCGGAAGGTACCTCTTGCATCCTTCGGCTTTCTCTTTACCGTATCCATCCTGGCCATACCAAACCGTCCTTTCCAAACTCACGCCTGCATCTGAACCTTATAGATCTCACGGTACGTCTCACACGTTTTTAACAGCTCCTCATGTGTGCCGTGCCCGATAATATTACCTTCGTCGAGCACCAGGATATCGTCGAGGCTCATGATCGAGCTGATGCGCTGCGCCACGATAATCGTCGTCGTTTCCGCATGATGCTCGCGGATTGCCCGGCGGAGCGCAGCGTCCGTCTTATAATCCAGCGCGCTGGAGGAATCGTCCAAAATCAGAATCTCCGGCGCTGCCGCAAGGGCACGCGCAATCAGGACACGCTGCCTCTGCCCGCCGCTTAAGTTCGCCCCATGGATCGCCGCGCGATGCTCATAGGTATCCCTGTAATCCTCGATAAATTCCTTTGCGCGCGCGTCCTCGGCCGCTGCCATCAGCTCCTGTATCGTCACGTCGCGCCCGAAGGAAATATTTTCCTTTAAGGTATCCGCAAAAATCACATCGTTCTGGAACACGACGCCAAACATGCTGTGCAGCTCGTCTTTTTCATATGTCCGCACATCCCGGCCGTTTAAAAATACAGCTCCCTCATCCGCGTCATAAAAACGCATCAGAAGATTGATGATCGTTGTTTTCCCGCAGCCGGTCGCTCCGATGATTCCGAGCGTGCCGCCTTTTTTCATGGAAAAACTGATGTCGCTTAAGCTCTTCTGCCTGCCCTCTTTTCCCGCCCCGTAGTTAAATCCCACATGGTCGAAGATAATGTATTCCTCCCGGTCCGTCTTCGCGGCTTCCGCCTCCGATACCGGCAGCAGCTCGTCCTCCGTCTCCACAACCGCCCGGATCCGTTCCGCCGAGGCGTTTGCCTTTGACATCAGCATAAATACGCGGTTTAGCGCCATCACACCCATCAGAATCATGTTGAAATAGGTGAGAAATGCCAGAATCACGCCCGGCTGGGTCGCCCCGCTATTGACCCGGAAGGCGCCCACCAGCACGACAATCGTAAGCCCTGTATTCAGCGCAAACGTCATGATCGGACCCGGAAGAGCCATGACAATTCCCGCCTTCACATCGCGCCGCATCAGCTCGTCATTGCTCTCCCCGAACCGCCTGGTCTCATAGTCCTCCTTTGAGAGCGCTTTTACGACACGGATCCCGGTGATATTTTCCCGCATGATCCGCACGACCTCGTCGAGCCCCCGCTGTACCTTATCGTAGAGCGGGATCCCCTTCATCGAGACAAAAACGACCGCAGCGATCATGATCGGAGCCATGATGCAGAGAATCATCGCCAGCCCCACGTCCATCGTGAGTGTGATAAAGATCCCGCCCAGCAGCATAATCGGGGCCCGGATCCCCAGCGACTGGACGCTTTGGATAAAGCTCTGCAGGTTATAAGAGTCCGAGGTCATCCGGGAATTTAAAGAAGGAAGACCGAATTCGTCCAGCTGATTTCCGGACAGGTTAACAGATTTCCAGAACAGATCCCTGCGGATCTCATAGATGCTCTCCTTCGCCACGCGCACCGCCAGACGGTTCGCGCCGACATTGAGCTGCCTCACCAGAATGGCCAGCGCAATCATGGCGAGTCCCCATGCCAGAACCTGCGCTGTATTCTTAAGCGGCGCCACATCGTCGATCAGATGCTCCAGCACATAGGGCAGCATCAGCTCCCCCAGCGTCCCTGTCATCTTGATCATCATCACGGACGCCACCATCCATCGGTATTTTTTCAGATAACGAAAAATAAATCTCATAACTGTCTCCTGCTTTTGCTCAATGTAACTGCCGCTGACGCGGCGCTCTGTGTTACATTTTAGCATACAGGAGGATCTGATTCAATAGATTTGGAGAAAATAGTTGAGCAATCAACTATATTCCAGTTACAGTTCACTCGTCAGCCAATATGAAGATAATCACATGCTTGCATGATGATTTCTCCATTTGTGCTGACGTAGGGAACGCCAGTTTATGAGCAAAGTTAGCTGCGAAGCAGCGGGAAAACGCTGTAAGCGCCTTTGCGAATGGCGTGGGAGTGAACTGTAACCTATATTTCAAGCCACTGCCGCACAGTCTCTACTGCATAGCCCACACCCCGGGCAACCGTTTCTAAGTCTACCCCGAGATTGTAAAAATTACGGGCAGCTTCCTGTGCTTTTTTCAGTTCACCATTCTCCTCTCCAATTCGTCGTTCTTCCTCCCTCATATCCTGAATCGCTTTACACATATCAACAACCTCCTCCTCTTCCTCATAATTCAGTCTGCTACTGGTAACCGCCGCGATCACATCCACCGCTCTGCGTTCCAGTTCGCGGAACCGTTCCTCATGGGTCTTAAGGATCTGGTTCAGCTTTTCCTGATCCTTCGAATACTTGATAAAGAGCAGCACTTCCCGCAAACTGGTCTGAAATTTCATGATCTCCTCGTCCGGCATCTGCGCCGGTGCAATCAGGTGTACACGATAATCGTTGATGAAGGAACGAATCTTCGGATCCTTTATCTCCATCATCTCAGACAGGCTGGACGGGCCGTCCCATTCATCGGGTGAAAATAAGATCATGACAGTCACCGACGGAATCAGACGGTCGCTCTTCCAAAAACCGCTTAAAAACTCTCCTGAATTCGGTTTCTTCTGTTCTTCTGCCGCATCAGCACTGCCATCTTTCTTTTTCTGCTTCATGGCATGGCGATGAGATCTTGCAGCTTCCTCCACCTGGCAGGCATATTCGATCGCATCATAAAGGTTGTTTTTTACCGCGGCTGCATAATGCACCTGTGACTGGGATTCGATCCCATAGAGGACATATTCGGTCTCCCCGTCCGTCTTCGACGCATACAGCTTCTGCACATCCCGGTACCTCTGCACCGGCACTACAGCACCGTCTGTACCATAAGGAAGAGCGATCTTTGCCGTATCACGCTCCTCTAACTGCTCTGGCCGGATCCGCTGCCTGCCTCCGTGGATGTAATAGTTGAATACATCCGCGAAGACGGCGGGATCCGATAAATAATTTCTTGTAATTGCATCTGTTTTCAATTGTGTTTCCCGTCTCTCCCGAACGGTAAAACAACGCTACCATATCCTTACAGATTATTATATTACGTTTGAAAGTGATTTTCAATGATGTGTGGAAAAGTTTGTGAAATGTGCACAAGGAGATTTTCTGATCTGGCAAATTATAATAGACACTACTTTCTGATTATGCTATACTAAGCACAGCAGAACAACCGTTTTCCATGATCGGGAGGTGAAAATGATATGCCGAGTAATGGTGAAATTATAAAAGATGTCGTTGATCAGTTCCAAAAAGTACAGGCTCATATGAAAAATGCCAAAGAAGAGGGCGCCAGCAAGACATATGAAGGTCTGAAGAATGATTATCTGTCGCTAAAAGCAATTTTAACATCTCTTGGTGTCAATCTGACAGATATTGATAAAATCAAAGAATAACAACATTTTTTATCGGGCGGTCATAGTAATTTACTGACCGCCCTGAACTGTCTCTAACCCGATCCACTGCCGCACCGTCTCCGCCGCATAGCCCACACCCCGGGCAACCGTTTCTAAATCTACCCCGAGATTATAAAAATTTCGGGCAACTTCCTGTGCTTTTTTCAGTTCGCCATTCTCCTCTCCAATTCGCCGTTCTTCTTCCCTCATATCCTGAATCGCCTGGCAAACAGGCTTTTCGTTTGCCATACACACAATGAATGACCTCCTCCTCTTCCTCATAATTCAGTCTGCTACTGGTAACCGCCGCGATCACATCCACCGCTCTGCGTTCCAGTTCGCGGAACCGTTCCTCATGGGTCTTAAGGATCTGGTTCAGCTTTTCCTGATCCTTCGAATACTTGATAAAGAGCAGCACTTCCCGCAAACTGGTCTGAAATTTCATGATCTCCTCGTCCGGCATCTGCGCCGGTGCAATCAGGTGTACACGATAATCGTTGATGAAGGAACGAATCTTCGGATCCTTTATCTCCATCATCTCAGACAGGCTGGACGGGCCGTCCCATTCATCGGGTGAAAATAAGATCATGACAGTCACCGACGGAATCAGACGGTCGCTCTTCCAAAAACCGCTTAAAAACTCTCCTGAATTCGGTTTCTTCTGTTCTTCTGCCACATCAGCACTGCCATCTCTCTTTTTCTGCTTCATGGCATGGCGATGAGATCTTGCCGCCTCCTCCACCTGACCGGCATACTCAATCGCGTCATAAAGGTTGTTTTTTACCGCAGCTGCATAATGCACCTGTGACTGGGATTCGATCCCGTAGAGGACATATCCGGTCTCTCCGTCCGACTTCGACGTATACATTATGGTGGTGAAAGTTTGTGAAATGTGCACAAGGGATTTCAAAAAGATAGCAGGCTTCCCTATACTGTCTCTAATCCGATCCACTGCCGTACAGTCTCTGCCGCATAGCCCACACCCCGGGCAATCGTTTCCAGGTCTACTCCGAGATTGTAAAAATTCCGGGCATCTTCCTGTGCCTTTTCCAATTTACCGATACGCCGTTCTTCCTCCCTCATATCCTGAATCGCTTTACACATATCAACGACCTCCTCCTCTTCCTCATAATTCAGTCTGCTACTGGTAACCGCCGCGATCACATCCACCGCTCTGCGTTCCAGTTCGCGGAACCGTTCCTCATGGGTCTTAAGGATCTGGTTCAGCTTTTCCTGATCCTTCGAATACTTGATAAAGAGCAGCACTTCCCGCAAACTGGTCTGAAATTTCATGATCTCCTCGTCCGGCATCTGCGCCGGTGCAATCAGGTGTACACGATAATCGTTGATGAAGGAACGAATCTTCGGATCCTTTATCTCCATCATCTCAGACAGGCTGGACGGGCCGTCCCATTCATCGGGTGAAAATAAGATCATGACAGTCACCGACGGAATCAGACGGTCGCTCTTCCAAAAACCGCTTAAAAACTCTCCTGAATTCGGTTTCTTCTGTTCTTCTGCCGCATCAGCACTGCCCTCTCTCTTTTTCTGCTTCATAGCATGGCGATGAGATCTTGCAGCTTCCTCCACCTGGCAGGCATATTCGATCGCGTCATAAAGGTTGTTTTTTACCGCGGCCGCATAATGAACCTGTGACTGGGATTCGATCCCGTAGAGGACATATCCGGTCTCTCCGTCCGACTTCAATGCACATAGCTTCTGCACATCCCGGTACCTCTGTACCGGCACTGCAGCCCCGTCTGCACCATAAGGAAGCGCGGTCTTTGCCGTATCGCGCTCCTCTAACTGCTCCGGCCGGATCCGCTGCCTGCCCCCGTGGATGTAATAGTTGAATACATCCGCGAAGACGGCGGGATCCGATAAATAATTTCTTGTAATTGCATCTTTTTTCAATTGTGTTTCCCGTCTCTCCCGAACGGTAAAACAGCGTCACCATATTCTTATAGATTATTATATTACATTTGAGAGTGGTTTTCAATGATGTCTGGAAAAGTTTGTGAAATGTGCACAAGAAACGGACTTATTGTTGGAATAATTTCCACTCTAAATAAGTACCGCTTTCATTTTTTCCACAATAAACTCCACCTCATCGTCTTCCAGATAAGGATGAATCGGCAGACACAAAACTCTTTCGCAGAGCATCTCTGTCACAGGGCAATCCGCAATGCTGCTTTGTGTATTGATAAATGCTCCCTGCTTACACATAGGTTTGATGTAATATATATTAGTGGGAATACCTGATTCTTTCAGTTTCTTCTGCACATCCGCCCTGTTCACTCCTTCCGGAAGCTGTATCGTATATTGTGCCCATGAAGAGTAATACTGGCTTTCATTGTCTTCAACAGTGGGAAGCGTTAATCCCTCTATATCTGATAATAATTCTGTGTACTTCACCGCCACATGGTTTACAGCTGCGAGTTCCTGATCACGGAACATCGGGAATTTAGCCAATAAGATTCCAGCCTGCAAGGTATCAAGACGTGAATTCATCCCAAGACGGATATTATTATACTTCGCATTCGGATCATCCGGATGTTCCATATCCTTACCATGCACCGCAATGGAACGGCAAAGTGTATCAAGAAGATCGTCATCCGTAAAGATTGCTCCGCCATCACCGTAACAACCGAGAGGCTTTGCAGGGAAAAATGAGGTCGTTGAAATCGTTCCCAGCTTTCCTGCCATAAGTTTTTCGCCGAATGCTGTAGTATATGTTCCGCCAAATCCCTGTGCCGCATCCTCTAACAGCAGGAGGTTATAGCGCTCACACACTTCAAAAACCGCATCATAGTCAAATGGCCGACCAAAAAGGTCAACCGCTACTACGGCACAAGGTTTTAATTTGCCCTCTGACTTTACAGTTTGAATAGCTCGTTCCAATGAAACAACATCGATATTATAAGTGTATCTATCAACATCCACAAAAATTGGCGTGGCTCCTACAGTTGCCGGGCATTCACCTGAAGAGAAAAAGGTAAAATCCGGTACAAACACGGCATCTGTCTTACTTCCGCCTCCTGCTTCTCCAATACCTGCTGCCATAAGAGCTATACTTATTGCATCCGTACCGTTGGCGCAGGTAATACAGTGCTTTCGTCCAGTGAAGTCTGCCAAAACCTTCTCTAACTCCTTTACCTCTGGGCCGTTTATAAAATGTGATGAACGGATGACAGCAGTTATCTGGTTGTCAATGGCATCTTTTATTTTATTGTATTGCCTCCTCAGATCTCTGAATTCGATAGACATTTTCCTCTCTCCTTTTCCATAATAAGTTTCATTTTATTTCCCTCAGTTCGTCTGATTCAATATAGTACATTCTCCCACAATCAGGACAATCGAAAAGCTGATCATTGTCACTGCCTTTCTTCAATACCTGCCCGCACTCACATACCCATCCAATCTGTTTTGCCGGGATCCCGGCCATCAGGGCATATGGCTTTACATTGCCTGTCACTACTGCCCCTGCTGCGATTGTCGCGTGATGTCCGATCTCGTGACCACAAACAATAGTACAGTTTGCTCCTAATGTAGCATCGTGACGGATAATGGTTGCCAAATATTTATGCTTCTTGGGATACTTGGAACGAGGGGTCAAATCATTAGTAAAGACGCATGACGGTCCGCAAAATACATAGTCTTCGATCGTTACTCCTTCATAAATCGAAACGTTATTCTGTACCTTTACGCCATCACCGAGAATTACATTGTTGGAAATATTTACGTTTTGGCCTAATGAACAATTGTCGCCAATAACCGCTCCTGATTGTATATGACTGAAATGCCAGATTTTACTGTTTTCACCGATTGTGACATTATCATCTACTATTGATGTTTCGTGTTTAAAGTATCCCATCATCACTCACCTATATATTCCATGATTTCCTTTTCCATTTCCTGCCCAACATTACCGCCGTCTATCCAAACCTCCGAAAACTGAATCACTTTTTCAATCGCCTTGTCAATTCTCCATTTGGGGGTCCAGCCAAACATTGTTTTTATTTTACTACAATCAAGCTTTAGAAATTGTGCCTCATGCGGCGCATTTTTATCACTATTGTCACACCAAGAAGCTTTTACTCTGTTATCGATATCATTCCATTTTTCACAGAACAACGTTACAAGGTCTCCCGTTGTCAGACAATCCATATCGTCCGGTCCAACATTGTAGCATCCAGCAAATCTCTTTTCTTCAAATTGCCTTACGGCAATCACCATATATGCAAACAGCGCTTCAAGAACATGCTCATACGGACGGGTTGAGTATGGATTGCGAACGCATATAGATGCTATTTCCTGATTATCCCGAATCGATTTTTCAACCGCTCTGATACAATCCGGTATGATACGATCCTTGCTAAAATCTCCGCCTCCAATCACATTCCCTGCTCTTACTGTTGAAACCCGAATAGCATCGTCATTAAAAAATGAATCTTTATATGAATGAGTTACAAGTTCGCTGCAGGATTTGGAATTACTATAAGGGTCCTGTCCATCTAAATAATCCGTCTCTCTGTATCCCCATTCCCACTCGTTATTTCTATATACCTTATCTGTCGTCACATTTACAAAAGAGCAAAATGAATCAAGTCCTCGCACAGCTTCGCAGATATTGACCGTCCCCATTACATTCGTACTATA
The DNA here is from genome assembly GCA_947642555.1 of uncultured Roseburia sp. Taxonomy (GTDB): domain Bacteria; phylum Bacillota; class Clostridia; order Lachnospirales; family Lachnospiraceae; genus Roseburia. The sequence goes on from CANRSX010000011.1 coordinate 91,412, forward strand.
TGTTAAGACAGGATTCTTATACGCCTCCCGAACGATAGGCTGTGCAGCAAGATGAAAAATTACATCTGGCTTCTGTGCATTTGTCACAGATTTTAATTTTTCCAAATCTCTGATATCTGAATAAAATTGATGCAATCTATCATTGTGTTCAACTCCAGATCGTACAAATAAACTTTGTTCATCCCTGGGTTCTAACGCATATCCCACTACTTTCGCTCCACTTTGTAACAATATTTGGGTCAGCCAGGAGCCTTTAAACCCTGTATTACCTGTAACAAATACTTTTTTATCTCTATAAAACTCACATATCTTTTTATAATCAATTTTATCGTTATTCATCTCTGTCATCCTCATCTTAATATATTATTCTTTTGAGCTAATAAAACGAATTTATCTTTTATATTCATATACTGAAAAATTTGTATCAGGAACAGATTGTATCAAATCCCATTCTGTTTTTATCTGCGGAAACACCACATATGCAGAATTATCTACAACAACAGTTCCATTTTTCTTCATTTCTTCATATAATGTATTTTGTGCTCTATCATCTACCTGCATATCTCCTATATCTACTGTATATAACTGTGGCTTTCTCCCAATCATACAGTAAACCAAGGATATAGAATGACCTACCGCTATTGCATCATCAGGGACATAGCTGTTTACGTTATTTGCAATAGTATTCATGTATATATAATCCCATCCACCACCTTTTTCTGACTGGCGAGATCCAAATGAAATTCCAATATAACAAAAGCCTGACACAAACGAGATTAATAAAATACAACAAAATATATACCTTATTGTTGAAATGAGTTTATAAGTTGATTTATTAATACACAATGTGTCTGCATTACTCAGAAGATTCATAAAATGCTCACATATACATCCTGTCAAAATTGCAAACCACGGCAATGACAACGTCGCCGACAAGGCCGCGCTCCGATTGATATAGTCTGCTAATAATCCCATACCCGTCAATGCCATAAAATACCATATTGGATAACAATTTAAACATTTGCATTCATCTTTTTTCTTTTTAATCCAAACAAACGTATAAGAAATAACCGCCAGGAATAATACTGTTTCGATAAACCAAAGGTTACCTATTTTATTGACTGGCGTTCTTATTAATTCAAAAATCTTATATTCCTCACTAAAAAAAAGATAGATATACCTGCGAAATGTGATTGGATTACCTCCCACTATATAATTATATATGTTTGTAAATAAAAAAGAGAAAAAGAAAGAAAACATCCCCAATATGATTTCTGACAGTACCTGTGACAATAACTTTTTGAATGTTACATTTTCGGAAATCTTTCTTATCGTTTTAAAACAAATATATGCCACAAAGCATACAATACCTGTTTCGATATTCCAAAGAAATGAAAGCATCAATAATACATATGCAAAATAATTACAAACATCCTGTTTCTTATAAAATTCATAAACAACAAATGCTGTCATAATGGCCGGAAATAAAAAACGGTGGGGGAATAATTGATAATATTCTCCATTAATATAATACATTGTAAATGCAGCAATTGCAAAAAAAGATGTCAAAATAAATGTCATATCATCAGAAATCAACTTGTGAATCACATAAATCAAACTTATGACCATAATAAACCCGCTAATAGAAATAACAGTAATGATGGAATATAATTGGTTCATCCCTGTTAATTCCAATAATTTTACAGGTATAATAAAAAACAATCCATAATGACCATAAATCGAATAAAAAATATCACTATAAGGCTGTAAATCTGTTATTCCTATAATTGATGTGACATATGCTGAAAAATGATTATAAGATCCCAATTTATCACTCATAAAATCAGGAAAAAACAGAATCATAAAGATAACGGCCGGCAGCACAATCGCAATCAGCAAACGAATACTTCTATTATTTGATTCAAGTTTTATTTTTGCATGCTTTACAAACACACATATAATTATGATCAAAACAAAATAGAAATATTTAAAAATATCATCATGCCTTAGCAGGAGATTTTTCTGTGATGCAAATTCATCTATCTCATGATGATAATGAATATAAAACACACCCACTGACAACACTGGTGCTATGATTGAGAGATATTTTATACGAAACTGCTTCTTTTCAAAAAAACAATAAAACACTCCAAATAATAAAATGAATACGACAGATCCCACTCCATACAGAAACATATTCGTAGAAATGCCACAAATATATAGAATGTCGGATTTTAAACTGATCTTATAATATATCATGCCATATATAACATAAAGAATAATTGAAAATAAATATGCATTAACTATGCTGTCGAATCCTGTATTTTTATTATCCATTAATTCTGTACCCTTCCCTATGTAAAAACAGTTTTCTATATATTTTCATTTCGTATTATCGCGAAATGCCCAATACTTATTCAGTAAAAAGTTAAGCGGAATCGTCACGCATAAATTCAGCAGATATGCAATAGTTTTAGGAATACTAATAATCTCAACAGATACGGTCAATAATATATTGTGCAGGAACAGGCCGGTTATAGAATAGCTGGCATATGATTTTAACAACGACTTTATAAGAAATCTGTGCGTATCTGATTCCTGTTTAAATGTAAACCTATTATTCCAATAAAACGACCATAGAACACTAATCAGGAATGCTATAACCGATGCGGCAATATAATCAGCATTTTGAAACAGTCCATTCCTTTGAAATATCCATATGCAAATAATATATAATAAATAAGATAGGACCGTATTAGAGAGCCCAACCATTCCAAACTTCAAAAACTGTTTCATTTAGCTTTCCTCATTAAAATTTATACGTTCTTTTTCTATCACCAAAGGTCTGTTTTTCACCCTTTCATTCATTGATAAAATATATTCCCCCATCATTCCCAAAAAGAAAAGCTGAACTCCTCCCATAAAAAATAATCCTACGACAAGCGGGGCCATTCCTGCAGAAAATGTAAGCCAATGTGTCATCTTATAAATCAGGTAAAATATACCTACGCCAAAACTGAAAATAGCTGAAACAATCCCCAAAAAAGTGGCAAAACGAAGTCCAACTTTCGTATAAGCCGTTAATACTAACCATTGCTGTATCATATAGTCTTGAAATACTTCCCCAGCTTTTTCCATGCTGCCTTTTCGGCTGGTGGTACTCAACAATTTCCGGATGACCGACAAACTCCGAAACATATCCTCTAAGAAAAGGTGCGGGGTCTTTTAAATCACGCAGTATTTGAACGAATTCTTTGTCATATAAACCAAATCCTGTAAACTGTTCAATATAGTTATTGTCTGAAAATCTTTGTACCAGTTTATAATATAAGCCACGAATCGCATACATGACCATATTTTCGTCTGATTTTATTTTTTGGCCTACAACAACCTTATTACCCTCTTCCCATTTTTTTACAAAAACAGGTATTAATTCAATCGGATCCTGAAAATCAGCACATAACATAATGGAACAGTCACCTGTCGTCTGCATCAGGCCATACACCGGGGATTTAAGCCAGCCAAAGTTTTTTTCATTAAATATTGCCTTAACTCTTTTATCCTTTTCACACAAAGATCGAATGATACTCCTGGTATGATCCTCAGAGTCATTATCGATAATAACAATCTCATAATCATACTTTGGCAGATCATGATTAAATTCCTTATGCAGGGCTTCAACCAATGGCCCGATGTTTTCCTCTTCATTATATGTAGGAATAATAACAGATATCGTTTTTTTGACCGTTTTATCCTCAATTTCCATTTGAATTCATCCTCTCACTACAGTAACCTGTTCGCAGGATAATATCACATATCTCTGCAATTCAGAATTGAAAAATAAAATTTGTTTCCTCTGTGCTGTCATCTATGGATTCTATATCGATGACCTCTCTGTTTCTTATTGTTCTGCACACATATCCCAGACCCTTCATATAGGCAATCACGTCATTCGGACAGTATCCGAATCTCCTGGCATGCTTTCTGAGAAGTTCACAGTATACTAATGGATGGTATTTCTTTAAAGTCTCTCCTGCTCCCTGAAGGACGAATTTCTCGTTTCCTTCAACATCAATCTTCATGAAATCCACAGCAGGCAGGCAGTTCTCCTGCACAAATTCGTCAACTGTGGTTACCTGACATTCAACTTCAGACATTTCGACTGAGCCGGTATAATTTCCAAACTTATCACTCCGTTTTCTATAAAATGCATCATCTACCGGCTGAAGTGATGCCGCTTCGCTTTCTCCGGGAAGATAAAATTTAAATATACCTTTTTCATTCGATATTCCCATATTAAAAGGGTGCATCTTCCCGGGATTCACTTTGTTAAGTTTCATTGTTCTCAGAAGATTTGCATAAGTTGCCGGAATCGGCTCAAAAACATAATAATCCATATCCGGATGATCCTGATACAGCTCCATGCTGAACATCCCTACATTTGCACCAATATCCAGTACAACTCCCGCCTTATTCTTCCCGATCAGTTCAGATATGATTCTCATCTCCTCTTTCTCAGGGTCTGTCGCATTACATAAATCAATCTCTGCCCTGGACATTGATTCCCGAAAATCGAAAAACATTTTAAGCCCGCTCTGCTTCTCGAGAACAATATCATCGGAAGTAATCATGATTGATTTACATTCCTCATGATTTTTTAATAATTCCATTATTTCAGGAAGCACATGCGTATAATTTTCCCGCATCAGAGTCCAATACAGCTTCTTTTCAATACCCCCCTAAGAACGAATTCTGTAATTCTTTCATCCTCATTTTCCTGTTCCTCCTTTGCAATTAATTATGAATCATTATCCGTTTATCTTAAGATGAGACAGCACCCTGCCAAACCCGGTCACAATATCATACCTGGCGTCCCATCCTAGTTTTTTTAACTTCTCATTACTCGGTGCAATCTGCCCGATAGCCGTATTTTCTGTATAATGCTCATCCGCCGGCCTCCGCTTCCAGGTAACCCTGATATCAGCATCCTGCCGCAATGCAGCGAGCGTAACAGCCAGATCTCTGATCGTAACGAACTGATCCGTATTACAGATGTTATATGCCTCTCCCCACTCACCTCTTGTAAAAACAATAAACAGGCCGGCTACTGCGTCGGCAATATAACAAAATGTCCTTTTTCCTGATCCGTCACTTTTTATCTCTATATCCTGACCATATAAAATGTTCTTCATAAATGATGCAAATACACGCGGATCCTTACTGACATCCATTGTCGGAGCATATGTATGCCATATACGGAGTATTTTGACGGGAACTCCGTACTGATGCATAAAAGACTTACACAATGTTTCCGCCATTCTCTTGCTTTCGCTGTAACAGCTGTGAATATCAAGCGGATCTGTTATGCCCAGATCCTGTTCTGTCACATAATCTGTATCGTTCACCACGCCATATACATCACCGGTACTGAATAACAGAAATCCTTTTATGTTCTTTTTTACCGCCAGGTTCAGGAGATGATATGTGCCAATTACATTGGGACTTAACACATCTACAGGGCATACTTCATAGTACTGGGGGCTGGCCAGACTTGCGGCATGAATAATATAATCTATCTTTCCGTCAATACAAACCGGTTCCAGTAAGGAATCCGTTATAAGAGTGATATAATCCCTGCCGCCATACTCTCCAAATCTGTCTGTAAACCTCTCCTCTGACCTTGCCATGGCAATTATGCTGATGTCCATCCCTTTTTCTTCATTAAGATATATCAGCATATACATGACATAGGAAGCAAGCATTCCATTTGGTCCGGTAATTAAAACCGTGCTTTCACGAAACTGTTCCCAGTCAATGTTCCGGTTATATATTTCCTCGATATCCTGAAATATAATACTGTCTTTTTTCTCCTGCAATGATGCACTCCTCTTCACTTTACTCCTCTGCTATCATGTTTGCCTTATACTCTTCTCTGCTGAGGAATGGGAACATATCACTATATTCATGCGCAACCAGCCTTCCGTCCGGCATCTTCTCGGATGTAATTCTCGGCACAAGCGCCTGCCACTCCGGAGTCATGACTTCGCAGATTACCGGTCCCTCCGTAGAAAAGACCATATTGATTTTTTCTTCGGCTTCCCCTGCATTTTCAATTCTGATGTATGGAATCTCATATGCAGCCGCAATCTTCTCCAGCTTCGGGCACCACACACCAGAATCCGGCCCTTCACCGACAAACCTGTCTTCCATAAAATTACGCTGCGTCGAACGTATCAGAAGATATCCGTTGTTGTTGAGTACGAACGTTTTAACCGGCAGATGATTGTGACGGATGGTCGCGAACTCCTGAATGTTCATCTGCAGACTGCCATCTCCCGTTATAACTACTGTATCTTCACGATTATTGGCAATACACGCTCCGATGCCCGCGCACCAGTAACCCATGGAACTGATACCGCCTGTTGTAAGGAATTTCTGTCCTCTTTTTATCTTCCATGTCTGACATGCCACATGGAAACAGGAACCTGTATCCACAAGAATGTTCGCATTGACCGGGGCCAGCTCCGAAAGTCTTCCTATGAAATAATATGAATTGACCGGCTTTTCGTCCTTATATTCGGGCTGAACCACAGGATACTTTGCCTTCCAGAGATTACACTGTTTTACCCAGTCCGTATACACCGGCAGTTTCACGCCATCAGATCTTCTGTTAAGCTCATCAATCACAGCCTTACAATCCAGCCTGACCTTCTCATTGATCACCACCCCGGGCTTATCCAGTTCTTCCTGATCAATGTCCACAACTATTTTGTAAGCATGTTTTCCGAACTGTTCCGGAGAATGTCCCACAAGAGATGATGCCAGGCGGCATCCCAGCGAAATAATCAGATCCGCATTCTGAACAGCCATGTTAGCGGATCGTTCCCCGTAGTTTCCCGGTCTGCCAATATACAGTTCATGGTCAGATTCAATCAGATCTATTCCCAGTCTGGACGTGATCACCGGTACCCCGAAGGCTTCTGCCAGTTTTCTGAAAGCTTCTCCTGCGCCGGAAAGGCTGACCCCCTGACCCACAAGCCAGACCGGACGCCTGGCTGCTTTCAGGTGTTCCATTATCGAATCAGCAGCAGCTTCCAGCCTGTATGTATCATTAACAACAGGCTTTTTCCCGTATCTCACCTGATTAGCCGGAACTTCTGCTCTCTGAATATCAAGAGGTACATCGATCCATACGGGTCCGGGACGTCCGCCCGTTGCAGCCTCCCATGCCTCCTCAAGGTAGCAGTTCAGCTTTGTAACATCATCGATGGTCTTAAAGTACTTGACCAGGCCTTCAGCCATCGGACGAATATTGATTCCCTGTATACCAAACTGACGGATATGCGTCTTTTCCTCGTACTGTACAAAAGAAAGATTTGCCTGCCCTGAAATCACAATCATCGGTGAGGAATCCGTATAGGCACCTGCCACACCATTCATTGCATTCACGCTGCCGGGACCTGCCGTGACCAGGGCAATTGCAGGCTTATTCTTTATTCTGCCATAAGCCTCAGCACTCATCGTGCAGGCCTGCTCATGATGATGACATATGATACTGTATCCCCTGTTTCTTCCCACAGCATCATCCAGATGCATGGCCTGGCCGCCGGTTATCATAAAAACTGCCTCTGTCCCTTTTTTGTTAAAAAAATCAAAGATATATTCCGAAACATTCATTTCAAACTTCTCCTTATGTTAATGATTCCAGCATATAGGATTCCGTATCCTTTTTAACCGGATGCGAAAGCTGCTCTGCAACAGCTACTACCATATCTTCCTGACCGCCTACAACCTTCCGTTTTCCAAGCTCCGCGAAGATGTCCCGCGGATCCACATGGAATTCTTCTGCCGCTGCAAGCACCTGTGTCTTAAAGGATGAAAAAACGCCTGACATTCCGCTTACAATACTCAGATCAGTAAGCGCACGGTCTTCCTTCATTGTCTTTCTGACAATACTCTCGCTGGCATCCAGCATGGCATACAGATTCTGATTTAATTCGTATCCCTCTTTTATCAGCAAGGCTGATAAAGCTTCAAGCTGTACATTGCCCGCTCCTGCTCCAAATCCACGGAGTGTCCCATCCACGATTCCTGCCCCTTCCTGAATGGCTGTGTATCCGTTCGCAACTGCAAGCCCCAGATTGTTATGCGGGTGAAAGCCCACAAGAACATACAGGCTGTCCACCAGTGTTGCTGTCATCCTCTTTACCATTTCCGGAGTGGAAGCACCCGCACTGTCCATCAGTATGATCCCCTGGGCACCGTAAGACTGCATCTTGGAAGCTTCTTCCAGAAGTCTTTCCGCAGATGTCATATGACAGTTCATGAGAATGCCATAAACTTCTTTGTTCTGATTTCGGATAAACTCAATATGCTGTCTGGTAGTATCTGCTTCCGTACAATGACATCCTATCTTAAACAGATCTGCTCCTGCGTCAATAGCCGGGCGCAGATTGTCCTTTATCGTCCCAAAACCCGGTATCATATAAACCCCGAGTCTTGTATGTTTTAAATGTTTTCTTGCGGTTGTAAGCATCTCTTCATCCGTCAGTTTTGACAAACCGACCTGTAAAGAAGAAGCCCCGAGACCATTTCCATGTCCGACTATGATTGTATACATTCCTGCATCATCCATGGCCTCACAGTAATCCGCAATGGTTTTCTTCGTAAGCTGATGTTTTATGGCATGCGAACCGTCTCTTAATGTCGCATCAAAAAATCTTATTCTGCTCATAACAGTTTCCTCCTTGCGTAGTTCTCTGCAATTTCAACGGCGGCGCAGGTGATAATATCAAGGTTTCCTGCGTATGCCGGAAGGAAATCACCGGATCCTGTTACCTCAATGCCAATAGTCACACGCCCGTTTTCAAAAACCGGTCCAAGGACAATTTTGTAGTTAGGTACATATTTCTGCAGTTCTTTTTCAGCCCGGCCAACAGCTTTACAGATCTCTTCCATATCCGGATCATCTGCCAGCGCATAGATCGTATTATGCATTGTAATCGGAGGCTCAGCCGGATTCAGAATAATAATTGCCTTTGCTCTGTCAATTCCTCCCAGCTCTGTCAGAGCTTCCTTTGTTGTCTGCGTAAATTCATCAATGTTATTTCTCGTGCCGGTGCCGGCTGATCTTGATGCTATGGTGGCCACTATTTCCACATATTTAATATCCGCAACCCGGCTCATTGCATGTACCAGCGGAACCGTGGCCTGTCCTCCGCAGGTTACACAGTTAACATTATCCTGTTCCATGGCTTCCTCGAGATTGACCTGTGGAACACAGAACGGACCAATATGTGCCGGGGTCAGATCAATTGTGTACTTTCCCAGCTTCTTCAGGATCGGGGCATTCTTCTCGTGCACCTTCGCTGATGTGGCATCAAATACAATCTGACAGCAATCCGGATTTTCTTCAATATAATGAATCGAATCATAAGTCACCGGCACTCCCAGTTCCCTTGCTCTTGCAATCCCCCTGGAGTCAGGACTGTGCCCTGCAAATATTCCACATTCAAGAAATTCGGATCTCATAACTTTCATCAGAAGATCCGAACCAATATTACCGGTACCTATGATTCCTGCCCTGACTTTTTTCATGTTATACACCTATCTTTTCATAAAACATTTCTTCATCATCAACCTGCGCATCCTTTCTCTTCCCAAATGAAATAATATAGATTTCATCTTACTTTGCCATTTATGAATGGACATAATTTATTAACAAGAAAAATAGCCGGAATTGCGAGAAGAAAAACTATAACAGCATTAATTAATGGAACAAATATTGAATTCATACCAACTGAAATCAATTTATTCATAATCGGAATCGTTATCCTGAACACAGTATAATGCGAAGCAAGAATATACAGCGTATTCTTCCCAAAAAAATCGGTCAATGGTATCTTTTCTAGCAGTCTTGCAATTATGGAGACCACCATCAACGCAACAAAAACTGTAATTATATACAAAATATGATGCTGATACTGTGATAGTGCCATCACAATATATCCAATTCGTTTTGACATGCCAAACGTAAAAATAATAGCTATCGCGCACATTATAATCAGATATCGACAGTATTTATCTACATCAATTCTTTCAATAAACTTTTTCATTAAACTTCCCATTATTATATATGAACAGCCTATAATTGCACTTGGGAAATTCATCGGCAGTAAATACGTTACTCGAACCTGAATGACTGAAAGCGCAAACCCAGACAAGAAACATCCTGACATTACAAGGACAGAAATAATCCTCTTACGATTCACCAAAAACTTTGAAAACAGCCTGTATATAATCACAGACCAAAAAAAGCATGGTAAAAACCACAACACCTGATTAGTTCCTGCTGCACCTAATGATGGGTTAGTTCCCCACAATACCCCTAATGCCTGAACATAAATATTTCCTGTGTCCGACATACAGATTCCTGACCAAATTATATACGGTACGATAAGCCCCTTTATCTGCCTGACAATAAACTCCTTCCAGGTTCCCCTGCATATATTTTCGATCGGTATCGCCAACCCATATGCCCAAAAAAAGGGGCATATGAAAAATACAAACAAAATAAAGGAAATCCCAGGTAAATGGATGTAACCCTTCTATAAAAAGGTTTGTATGAGTATCTACAACCAAAAAGATCCCTATTGCTTTTATGATGTCAATATATTTTAGACGACATTTGTTTTTCTTATTATCCACTTGCCATAATCTCCTTCAAAAATAATTTCATAATTTTTCTTCTCCATGGGCTCAGCTGTTTAAATTTACAGCATCATGAATCACTTCCGCCATATAATCGATCATCTCATCCGTCATTCCGGGATAGATGCCAATCCAAAAGGTATGATGCATTATAAAATCTGTGATTTCAAGATCTCCGATTACTCTGTATGCGTCCGTTCCTCTTATTTGATTAAATGCGGGATGCTTAATAAGATTTCCAGAGAAAAGCAATCTCGTCTGAATATTATGGTCTTCCAAATACTTTGTAATTCTGTTTCTATCCGATCCGCTCTCAGGTCTCACAGAAATTAAGAAACCAAACCACGACGGATCACTATTCTCAGCAGGCTCTGGAAGAATAAGCTTATCTGCCACAGGTATCAGTGCCTTATACAACCTGTCCCAGTTATGTTTTCTTCTTTCGATAAAGCCCGGAATCTTTTTTAGCTGCTCACAACCTACGGCAGCCTGCATATCCGTCACCTTCAGATTGTATCCAAAATGACTGTATATGTATTTGTGATCATACCCAAATGGAAGTTCACCAAATTGCCTGTCAAATCTATGCTCGCAAATCCCATCATGACCTGAAGGACAAATACAGTCACGTCCCCAATCACGGTAGGACAGAACCAAACGATGAAGTAGTGGATTGTCAGTATAAACTGCACCACCTTCTCCCATCGTCATATGATGTGGCGGATAGAATGAGGATGTTCCGATATCTCCCCAGGTTCCTGTAAACTTTGTTACACCGTTAATCACATACGTCGTACCAAGAGAGTCACAATTATCTTCTACAAGCCACAAATTATATTTATTACAGAACTTTCTGACTTCCTTTAGATTAAATGGATTTCCAAGAGTATGAGCTATCATAACAGCTTTCGTCTTAGAACTATACGCTTCCTCGAGCTTAGTAACATTGATATTGTACTGTGGAATGGTTACATCTACGAATACCGGAACAGCCCCATATTGCAGAATCGGCGCCACAGTAGTGGGAAATCCACATGCAACTGTAATAATCTCGTCTCCACGCTTTATCTGCCTGTTACCAAGCTCTGGAGCAGTAAGAACTGCAAACGCAATAAGATTAGCCGACGACCCTGAATTTACGAGATGTACATATTTCACACCAATCCATGATGCAAATTCCTTCTCAAACTGATCAGAAAACCTTCCCGTTGTAAGCCAAAAATCCAGTGCTGCATCTATAAGTGCCTGCATCTCCTTCTCATCAAAGACACGTGAGGCATATGATACTCTGTCTCCCACTTTGAATTGCACCTTCTTCTCCATAAAATCATGGTAGTACTGCGCCACCATTTTTTTTATCAGTTCCCTGGCATCTGCCTCATTCGTCCATCCCATTTCTCCATCTCCCAATCTTAATCTTTCCATTTTTTCCATGGTGCTTTTCCATTTGCAATCAATTTATCAAGAATGTTCTTTTCACGAACATTATCCATACATTGCCAAAATCCTTTATGTAAATACGACATCAACTGTCCTTCCTTTGCAAGACGTTCAAGCGGTTCTTTCTCAAATACTGTCTCGTCACCTTCTATATACTCAAAAATATTCTGATTCAAAACCATAAACCCAGCATTAATCGGAACCTCATCGCTCATTTTCTTTTCTCGAAAAGATTTAACCGCATTGTCTCCTCCAATATTTAACACACCCTTAGACTGATCCTGCATTACCGCAGTTAATGTTGCAGTTTTACCATGCATTTTGTGGAATTCAATAAGCTTGGTAATATCCACATCGCACACACCATCCCCATACGTCATAAGGAATGGCTCATCACCTATATACTTCTGAATTCGCTTGATTCTCCCACCTGTCATTGTATATAAACCTGTATCTACAACCGTAATCTTCCACGGTTCACAATGCTGTTCGTGAATCACAACATCATTTTTTTCATTTCTATAATCAAACGTAACATCTGAATTACAAAGATAATAATCTGCAAACCATTTTTTCACCATATTCTGTTTATATCCAGCACAAATGATAAATTCATTATGCCCATAATATGCATAGCTCTTCATTATATGCCAAAGGATCGGCTGCCCACCGATTTCTACCAGCGGTTTTGGTTTTGTTTCGGATTCTTCGGATATACGGGTGCCGAAACCTCCGGCAAGTAAAACAACTTTCATATCAATTTTCTCCATTACTTTCATTTATACTCTTGTGCGATTCAGCGTATTCTAATGCACCTGTTTCATCCTGTAAATCGTATTGAAACACCTTAAAACTTTCGTTTTCATACGAACTGCTACTGTTCAGATAAAAACGATTTATAAAATCATTAAATTTCCAATCATTATTTTGAATCGATAAAAACTTATCTCTGCCAAAATCAATAAAAATAATCGTGTCTGGAACATTCTGTTCCAAATCAAAATAGTCGTACATGATTTCCGGATAATTCGTGTTATACGTGTAACAAAGACTATCTAACGTTGAGGGTGCACATATTTTGGCATTTGTCATAAGATATCCAAATGACGCCCAATCTAAAAACAACACATCCGTTATATCTTCTGTTATCTGTCCAATATATTTTTCGAGCTCTACGACATTTTCAGCACGAATTTCTGTCGTCACACAACCTTTCCATATTCCACTTTGTACTGTCGTTTCCAGGCTGGACAAGTCATCATCTCTATATACATATTTATAAGTGTCTGTTACACATACCGTTACAAGCAAAATAATCCCTGCGCACATACACAAATACACTCTGCGAATAGCATATGTTTTACTGTAAAGAAAATATATTGCAAACATTGACATGCATATCGGTATTCTTAGCCAGTATTCTCTATTCCCGAATCCGTATATATTGCTCCATGAAACAAAAAAATATGCCGTAAAATATGTTATTGTCACAACAAAAGGAGCAACAATTCTTCTCCTTTGTTCTGATGTTGCAAACAGGAACACTGGTATTGACTGAAACCACATCCATCTCTCAATCTCGTTTTGTAATATCCCGATCATAAAATAAATAATTGTGAAAATCAGGACTGCATCTGCGAAAAATTCATACTTATTCCTTATTTCAAGAAATATTCTTGCAATAAGAACCAAAATTACAAAAACAAAACATGGATACAAAAAAGAAACAGCATACTTTATATTGTTCAATGCAGATGAATAACCTGGAATTTTGAAATACACCAAATCACGAAACAGATAAGTTATGCCATGCAGCTTTTTCAAACTCCCCGATTTAACAACCGCATACACAAAAAACGCGCTTGCCGATAAACCTCCCCCAATCATAAATGCTGCCATTCGTTTATATTGTTTCATGAATAACAGCGCAATTATAATTACAGTCGTCGAAAACAATATACATGGAGTTCCAATGACACTCCTTCCTGTTATCAGACCCGATATCAATCCCTGAATGAAGACGGCATCATTTCTATTACGCTCATAAAATAATATAAGAACAGCAATCAGCAAATACACAAGTCCAATCGAATTATAATTAACCTCGAATAGTGAATAACAAAGGGTTGTTGTCGGAATCAGTATTGCTATAACAGGAATCTGCTTTTCTTTTTTTCTCAAAAGCATGTACGCCAATATCCCATTTATAAAAAGCCAAACTAGATAGAAGAGTCTGAAAAATAAAACAATTCCCTCCGTTGATCCACAAATTTTTACATATAGTAACGAAATAACAGATAAAGGAATACTAAACCCTGGCGCCTGAGTCCATTGATTCACAAATGGTATTGCGCCATTTGCCACAACATATGGTTCTGCAACATACCAGGATTCATCTGTAAAATCTATTCCATATCTTACTCTGTACAGCAGGAAACCATAAATAATCAAAATTACAGGTACTTCAAATGCCCAAAATATATTAAGAAAATCTTTATATCTGCTTTGCTTAATATTCAAAAACATCAATAAACTCCTTCAGATACCCCAAAGCACCATTCCAGGAAACATTGTTGGGAACCAGTGATTTTGTATTTATGACAGGTATCTGCATAACCACATCATCACTATCGTCGTTTTTGATCGAATCATATATTTTGCGATAGGATTCCTCATAATCCGCAAGGGTACCTGAACCTGCCTCTTTCAAAATAGTGATTGAAGTCATTGATTCATCAGATTTATAATTATCCACAACGTTTCCTGCCGTCATACATAATAGGAAAGCACAAATTATTATTTTACTATTCTTATCAATTGTAATATCATACTTCCTGCTTATCCATACACCTAATGCATAAAAAATAATTGAAGCAACCAGCATCTCGACCATTCCGATCAGATATTGCGATCTGGTATCAATAATGCTGGAATTATAACCATAAGCGATTGGAAATATTGTGACAAAAACGATTGCAACTCCCCCAAAAATAACAGCGAATATATTCATTTTCCGTTTGTTCCTCAGCGCAACACCCATAAAGAAACAGGAACATATCACTACCAAAATAAAGGATATGCAAAACAGTTTTCCATAGCAGCTTACAAGTATTTTTATCGTATTAATGCAGGCATTCATCAATAAAGAGACCGTAGAGTGGTCACTTACAGAATCTCCCTGTATTTCGATGATTCTTGCATGACGAACAAAATTTCCAGGAGCAAGGGCATTGATCAGTGCCCCTGCAATACATGATAAAAAGAAAAACATCTGCGGCTTTTTAAGCCTATGTACATATAAAAGATAACATAACATGATCAGGGCACATATATTTAAAAATCCCGTTACCATTAAAACTCCGCCTGTACTGACAAACGCTATGACTGAGCTTATAACTAAGTACAGGTTTTTCCGATTGCTCAAATACTCAGCAAACAATGATAAAGCAAACAAAGCCAGCGAAAAATGAAACAAATATAATAAAGACGAACAGAACCAGTAAATTGCCTGATCTCCAGAATATGTATTCAGTGCACCAATAATTACAACAGGGATGAAAATATATCTGATTTTATCCATGTCAAGGTATCTGGTCGTCACCCTTAAAAAATACAACATACTCGCAGTCAGGCATATAATAATGAGAAGGATGCCTATTCTATAAAATATCACATTAAATCCAAAATAATATATAAAGCCCGTAGCAAGAAACTGTGCAAACCATATGCCCTGCCAGTTATTATATGTACTTTTTACCATATCACACATATATTCCAGGCACGACTTCCCTGCCAGTTTATACTCATACGCAGATGCTAAAATAGAATAGTCATCCTTGGCCGGCATAAGATAAAACAGAGGTATGATCAGTGGAAGAATGCCAATGAGAGTTACAAAAATATCCATATTATCCAAAAGGAATGTTTTCATTCTTTCGCAAAATTTATTCTTTTGCATATGTAACCCCTTCTATTTTTTTCTTATCATACGATAGCAGTCCCATACTATCTTTTTATTAAATACAAGATTCAATCCTAAATATAGCAATGAAAATGTCGCTAATTCTACAATCATGCGAACAGTCAGATAATTAAAATCAAAAGCGTTGCACATGCAATAGGATAGCAGCCCTGCGGAAAATCCCATCATCAGATACAAAAAAACTCTTTTTCTCATAATTTGATTGACATGAAAACTATACTTCTCTTTCAGCTTTCTTCCTAATAGGATATACGAAATAACCATCGATAAACTGGTTGAAGCGGCAATTCCCATATGTCTGAAAAATTTCACTGATGCAATGTTTAATATTATATTACAGACAAGTGCAAAAACCTTGATCTTTGCCGGCGACCTCGTATCCTGCAAGGAATAAAATGCCCTGATATAATAGGACTGCATGGCATTTGGCACAATTCCTATTGCATAACAGATTAAACTCTGATAAACAATCGTTGTCGCCTCGTAAGAAAACGCGCCTCGTTGAAAAACAAAAACGACGATATCCTTTGAAAAAGCAATAAATATGATAGAAATCGGACACATCAGCAACAGGATTATTTCACCGTATTTTATAAATGTTTCCTTAAATGCTTCTATATGGTTTTCACTAATCAGTTTAGAAAAGGTCGGAAAGGCTGCAGTTACAATTGATGTTGTGATCATAGTTCCTGCAATATTGCTTAATGTCCCGGCATATCCCAGGCCCGATACCGTTCCACTATCCAAAAAGGAAGCCAGATTCCGATCCACTAAAATACTCATGCCAGAAGCGATATCTTCAGCAATCAAAGGCAATGATAAATGTACCATTTCCCTTATATGTGAATCATTCATCTTCAGTATGGGATAACTCTTATATCCGCTATCTCTGATTCCCCACAAAACAACCAGCATCCCGGCAATATTTGATACTAAAGTACCAATACTCAAAAGCCAGTAATTTTCTTTGGTCGCAAAAAACGTAATTATAATAATGACTGTATTTGAAATCAATCCATATATAGCCGTTGTAGTAAACAGACCTTTTGCCTGGGAATACGCCTGAAACAAATGTGAAATAGTAATTGGTATGATTGAAAAAACAACGATACGCAGCATGACAACTGCATATATCTCTGTCTGATCGTTTAACCCGGCTGCAAAAACCTTAAGGAAAAACTTAGGAGCCAAAAAAATAATCATGCATCCAATAATCAGGATCACCAGCAATACATTCAACAGATTTGATGTAAAACGATTCTTTTCTTCATCGTCCCTTAATCTTTGAAAATAAGGAATATAGTTTATTCCAATCGCAGTACCGATTGACACGAAAATAATGGATGGAATGCCATTCGTGATAACAAACGCATCCGATATGCTGCCTGCACCAAACTTATATGCAACCACAAGTTCTCTTACAAACCCTAATATTTTTGAAAGAATCGTTCCAATAGCGAGCAGTATTGCTGCTCTGGCAATTGTTTTATTTCGCATTTAAGTCTGCTCACTTTTTTTGTTTAACTCTGAAATCCTGAGAATCTCCCAATTTCTGTCGCTTCTATGGGCAATGATCCTTGGTTTATGAAGAACAACTGTACTGTTATCTGGTACATCCTCTACAACAACACAATTAGCACCAATCATGCAATTATCTCCAATATGTACATTACCTATAATCTTTGCACCTGCTCCAATATAAACATTATCTCCAATAGTCGGTGCACCTAATCCTTTGCTATCTGAAATCGTATTTGAGCCAATTGTTACTTGTTGAAGTATTGTCGCATTTTTTCCAATAGCAGCTTCCTGAGATATAAATATTCCGCATAATCCATGCGGGAAATTAGGTTTACCAGCAAATTTGGCTTTTACCGATATACCGGCATTGCACTTCCACAAATACTTCCCATATAAAAACTGATAGTATCTTCTGATTAATGATGGATAATTTAAACCTATTGCAATTTCCCTGCATTTCCATATATGGTCCTCCTTTATTTCGTCAGATAACATCTTACGTATGATATCCCGTACCATTTACCTATGCTCCTTCATTCTGTCATTAATTTCCTGAAACAATAAAAATGAATATATGATCTTCCTGAAAAATTCATTCGGTATAGACTCGATCTTAAGTCCCCCACTAATATACCCATTTTCTATTCCCCATTCAACAGAGTCCCTTGCGATTTTAGATGAACGGATCAATGGCATAAAATCTTCTTTCTGAACCGGTTTATTCAGACGCAATTTTGTGTTAAATAATTTCCTGCTGACTACTTTAACAAATCCTTCGACATAATACTCTATCGTTAAAAAGAAATCACAAAACAAATATATCGGATTATCACTGCATGATGTTCTGTAAATAGACCTGACTTTCGATGCAGGTTTATTATAATACGATATCAATCGTCGATGAAACATATTCATCCTCTTCCCTTTAGGTGCGATGCTGTATGAATACTTTACCAGCTCGTATTCCTGAAGAGGCGAATATACCTTCAAACGATTATTCCATGTATACTGCAACGAATACGGTATCCAGTCGCACCATCCTCCACATAAGCAGGACTTTAATACTGTATCCTTCATCAAACAATCGAATTTTGTATATGTTTCGTTTTCAATTTTATTATATTCATCTTTTAAACAATCACCCAGATAAATTGATGCAGATTGGGAAATAAAATATTTTCGGACAAATTTATGCATATCCGCTTTTTTCCCTCTCGGATAAAATGGAATGGTTCTAATATCCCAAAACCCCTTATGCATATCACCTGCATTTCCGCTTAACAAAATATCATATTTTTTATCAAGAATACTCATAAAATAATTTATACGGTATCCACTTGCATTAATCTCGACCTTGTACTGTCCCTCCTTATATATTTTTTTTACTAATTCATCCGCCTCTTCCTCCGGTAATGGCGGAATAATATGATTCCATTGAAAGCCCGCTGCTTCAGCTGTTTTCTTTGAGCAGACAATATCCGCTCCTTCATCATTGTCACCGCTGATAAAGCAATCCGTCTTCTTATATTTATTTATCATACAAGCAATAAGCCTGCTGTCAAATCCTCCTGTCAAAGCAGCTAAAGGTCTCATTTTATCTATGGATTTAGAAAAATCTATAAAAAAAGTTTTCGGATCATCAATATTTGATCCACTATCAATATCTCCTATTTTTTTGTCTTTATATTGAAATGAATTCGTTTTTTTATTTATCTGCAAATATTTATCTGCGGGTAATTTATCAACACCTTCAATAATAGTATCCGTATACACAGGTCTATGAAATGTTAAATATTCACATAACGCTCTGTTGTTTATTTTTCCTCCGGATAATGCTCCTATATCTACAATACTGCTGGATAAATAACCCTTTGAGCGGTAAATCCCATGCATGTTAGAATTATCGGAAAAAACAATGATTGACTCGGAGTCAATTATAATCAGAACATAACTGCCAAATATATTTCTAAAATCAATTTTTCTATTCTTTCTATATTGCTCTAATATTATCGAAATACTCTCGTCCTGCGCCCTGGCACCTCTGACGAAAATCAAACCGCTATAGTATGAAACAATTTTTTCTCCATTCGGAAAATCGCATTCAAATACCTCATATCCACTTTGATCAATGATACATTGTTGTTGCAATGAAATTAGCATTTATTCACCTCCGATAGTTCCTTCAAATTCTCAATTTCATCCTATATCGCTTTAAATATCTAAAAAAACTTATCTTTTGCTCTGACTTATTTCTCTTATAGAACAGCAAAATCAAAAGGACAAAAAACCATTTTCCGAAGAATAGACTCCCTATAATCTGAGATTCCGTAAGCGAATAAACAGGAACAATTAAATAAGCAATTGTTGTCTTATAATCATTCTTTTGTTCAAATCGATCTATAAGCAAAAAAAACATAGTCAGAATAAAAAATGATATTACCATGCCTATATATCCAAATCTTGAATATCCCTCAATAAAAAAGCCTGTATCAGCAGACATTTTCGGTGCATCAAAATATAATTTTCCTATTTGAAACACATATGGCTTCCGTACATAATTGTTATTTGGATCCAATAGCAGGAAACGCGGTATGGCTCCTGTTAATCCTATGAAATCATGATTCTGAAAAAAATCAAAATGTATAAATTTCAGATATGCAGGCAAAAATAAAACCCGTCTGATCAATAAATCATACAGATCGTCTATCTTATCTATTTGATATTTGGAACAAAAAACAGAAAATAGTGATAATCCAAGCGCTGATGTGATCCAGAATTCACAGTGAAAACCCTCACGCTTTACCCATATAGCTATTATCACTAACGGAATATACATAATGTATGTTTTTTGCCCTGTGTACAGGTAAAATGCGACCTGTATACCTGATAGCAACAGGCCAGTCAGGTATTTCTTCTTTAACAGAGATCTTGATATCAGCATTGGCAGAAAAAGTGTTACTGCCAGATTGAAAATCTTATCGGCATAATGCCCTATCGTAAATGTCAGTGTTTTTCTAAAATCATATACTGTTCGAAAATTCAACACACTTATGCTCGGAAATCCATAGTACCGTAAACACAGAACAATGGAAAAAAGAGCAGAAAAAAGCATAAGCGCGACAAAATAGTTTTCTATTTTTTTAATACCAGTTTCATATATCCTTTTTCTGTTTCCTCTGACAAACATCTCACATAATAAAAAGAGCAGGCATAGCATATTATAGTACATTGTATCTCCGTATGAAAATTCATAGCAGACAGTAATTGGTATGATTTGAAACATAATCAGGAACAACAGAAAGAATTCAACTGCCTTTCTTTTCCATTCCAGGATCAGTAACAAAATTATAATCCATATGCACCCGTTTACATATCTTGGCAGATCAATATTCTTTGGAAATAATTGATATCTGTCAAGTATGACTTTAACATATCCATACTCCATCGCAATCTTATAAATCAAGATGCATAAAATTACCTTTATTGTCTTTCTATTTATATTCATTTTTTTGCGTTTGCTCTATGAATTAATTTCAATGTTTTGTACAAAAAAGTATTATCTTCCACAGCATACTCCTGGTGTTGATGAACCGGCGCTCCCATTATTTCTTCATACTCTTCATTACTTATTTTCAGTTTCTTTTTGATCAAAGCAATATATTCTTCCATCATTTTTTCATCATACAGAGGCTCTTCTAACTCTTTAAGGGCTTCTTCCCGTGTCATTTGGCCAGATACAATCATGCTTGATAAATGGGATGTCCGTTTATCTACACCAAACTTCTGTGGAAACCACACAAGCTGTATATACGCCGTCAGGATGTTTTCAAGATGTTTCCGACCATAATACTGAAATCCGCAAAACTCATCCAGTTCCTGAAATGCCCTGTCCCGATTATAATCAATATAATTGAGCGGACGTGATGTTTCTATACTAAAAATTTTATCGTCCAATATACATCGTAATGTAGATATAAACTCAAGTTTATCAATTGCCTTTGTCCCAAACTTTTCATTGATATCTCTGATATTTACCACGTCAAATGCTTTATAAGAGTTCCCTCGTTGCAAAATACTTTCTAATGCATAATTTCCTCCTGTCAGCAAATGCTTTATCCTGTATTCTTTCATTTTTTTATATAGAAAGGCATACAAAACATTATCCTGTGGAATCGCAATATTCGGTACGCCGGCTCTCATAAAAGCAAGTGTCAGCGCATTATACTGCTCTGCATCAGGAGTAATTACTTCATAATCAAATCCTGTTGTCTTTACTAATTTTCTTAGATTGTTTTTTGATATATCTGTGTCATAACCATCATCAATATGCACGGTGAGTACTCTCAGTCCCCATTTTGACGCTAGATATGCCACGTAGGAAGAATCAAGACCACCAGACAGCCCTAAGATACAATCGTATTTTTTCCCTTTCCCATCTTTTTTCAGCCTTAAAAGTAATTCGTCTATTTTTCTTTTTCCTTCCTCATTCGGAAAGTATCTTTCTTCAAGGATATGATATGCATCTGTACAATAACTGCATATACCATGTTCATCAAACACAATTGTATCATCTGACGAATTATCCATTACACACCTTGTACATCTTCTATACGCTTCCACCTTATTATTCCTCCGCATTGTCATTACAATCGCCAGACCCTCATTCCAGAAGCTTTCAGCTCGTCCATCCGATAAAGCGATTTAACGTCAACCAGCACTTTTTCTTCATCATCCAGATCTTCTTTAAATAATTCCTTTATCTGCATCATCGACATAGACCGGTACTCATTGTGTCCGACAGCCACGATCACACAATCTGCTTTCGGCACCTTTTCCCACGCAGTCAGACTCACACCATATTCTTTCCTGGCGACATCGGCGTCCGCCCATGAATCCGTAACAATGGGATCAATATCATATTCCCTAAGTCTGTCAATAATATCCACTACTTTACTGTTTCTGGTATCAGGACAATTTTCCTTAAACGTCAGTCCCAGTATAACCACAGTCGCCTTCTTTGGCGCCATACCGGCTTCGATCATTTCTTTGATCGCGGCATCCGCCACAAAAGCTCCCATGGAATCATTCACCTGGCGTCCGTTCAGTATTATCTGACTGTGATAGCCCAATTTCTCGGCTACATTCGTTAAATAATACGGATCCACACCGATACAGTGTCCGCCGACCAAACCGGGTTTAAAACCCAACGCATTCCACTTGGTATTCATACCTGCTAATACTTCATCCGTGTCAATGTTAAGTTTGTCACAGATGATGGCTATTTCATTCATAAAAGCAATATTGATATCACGCTGGCTGTTTTCTGCTACCTTTACCGCTTCAGCTGTTTTAATGCTGGACACAGAAAAAGTCCCTGCTTTGATTACAATATCATATACTTTTTTGATTTCAGCCGCAGATTCCTCATCCATACCTGAAACAACCTTACGGATGTTCGTCAACGTATGAACACGATCGCCCGGATTAATTCTCTCGGGGCTATAGCCAATCTTCCAGTCAACGCCACACTTTAACCCAGACTCTTTTTCAATGATCGGAATGCAGAGGTCTTCTGTGACCCCGGGATAAACCGTAGATTCGAATACAACAATGGAACCGGCAGACAAATTCTGGCCTATCGTTCTTGATGCTCCCTCAACCGGTTTCAGATTCGGGGTGTTGTCTTCATTTACAGGTGTCGGAACTGCAACCACAATAAATCTGGCGTCCTTAAGTTTCGAAGCATCTGCTGTAAACTCAACTGTAGTGTCCCTGATAGCTTCTCCGATCTCATTTGTAGAATCTATCCCGTTCTTATACTCATTTACCCTTTTTTCATTGATATCAAAGCCTATCACTTTTATGTGTTTTGCAAATTCTACTGCAATTGGCATTCCGACATAACCAAGACCAACCAGCGCCAGTTTTTCTTCTCCTGAAATCAGCCTCCGATAAATATTGTTGAACTGCATTTTTATATGCTCCTTTTTAATTTTTTTCATCAAATCTACCTTTAAAATCTATCGTATGGCAAGATTCAAGCGGTAATTTTACGGGCTGTCCTTCTGCAGCGGATTTATAAATTGCCAGTACAAGCTCAAGCGCTCTCTTACCATCTTCCGCGGTGACATAAGGGTCGCGGTGACTGCTTATTGCATCTATTACGTCTGCATAAAGAGGTGTATGACCAAATCCATACACATTCGGAGGATTCTCACCAAATTCCGTTTTCACCCTTTCAGGATCATCCAGTAAATCAGAAAAATTCCACTCCTCTATCTTATTCACTGATACGCCGCCGGCCTTGACAGTGCCTTTCTGTCCAAAGAGATATAACGTTTCCTCAAGATTCTTATCGTAAATGTCAGTGGTGCCTTCGATGACACCATAGGAACCGTTTTTAAACTTTATGAGAGCAATACCAAGATCCTCTGCCTCGATATACTCATGGTTGAGACGGTCTGTCATACCGACAACCATCTCTATTTCATTCCCCATCATCCAGCGGAGAAGATCTATATTATGAATACACTGATTCATAAGAGCTCCTCCGTCCTGCTCCCAGGTTCCTCTCCAGGCTGCACCTGAGTAGTACTCCCGATTCCGGCACCAGCGAATATGAGCCGTTCCATAGAACATTTTCCCAAATCGACCACTTTCAAGAGCATCCCTGATCTTCTGAATAGACTTGTTAAAACGATTCTGATGATTCGCACAGACAACTACTCCCGCCTCACGACCGGCCCTGATTATGGCATCTGCATCGGCAATAGAAAGTGCAATCGGTTTCTCAATAATCAGGTTGCAGCCGGCGGCGATACAGTCCAATGCAATCGCTGCATGTTTCCCCGACTCAGTGGCAATCGCTACGAGTTTTGGCCTTTCCTTTTCCAGCATCTCTCTATAATCTGTATATTGCGTTACATTTCCTAAGCCAAACCTAACCGCTTTTTCTGTCATAGCCTCTGTCGATATGTCACACATTGCCACAAACTCAAGATGATTGTTCCTGGCCGCTTCTATGTGGTTCGGACTGATTCTCCCACAACCAATCAGTGCATATTTCATAATTTGTTTCCTTCCCATTTTCCAATGATTTCACATATTTTTACAGCAGCATGACCGTCTCCAAATGGCTGATATTCCGGATCAATGGTCTGCTGTTTACCGAGTTTTTCAAGAATATCGATATGATCCGCTTTTGCCAGCTGATTTCTGTTATTTACCATGGTCTCAGGCCAGACAGCGTAATCTAAGACAAATACACACTGTACTCCGGCATAAAATGCTTCACACTGTAATCCGCCGGAATCGGTAACAATCTTCTTTGCGTTCTTTGTAAGATGAACAGAATCCAGATACCCAACAGGCTGTGTGAGAATGATGTTCCGAAATCCATTCTTCTCACAAATTCTTTTTGCCCTGTCATGATTCCTTGGATGCACCGCATATATTGTTGGTGAATCCAGACTGTTCATTGCGAAAAGGATCTCGGTAAGAGGTTCGTCACTATATGTATTTTCCTGGCGATGACAGGTCATATAGTAATAATTGTCTGGAACAATAATCGGATTTCCGTCAAAATCTACGATGTCTGCTTTCCCCCAGGGAAGATCAGCAAAATGTAAAAAAGAATCATACATGATATTTCCGACACAGTACGACCTGTCTCCAAGCCCCTCTCTCTGCAGCTTTAGAAGTGCATCCTCTGTAGCACAAAAGTCCAATGTAGCAATATGATCTGTTGTAATCCGGTTTACTTCCTCAGGGCTGTCCAAAGTTCCAAGTCTGTTACCTGCTTCCACATGAATGACCGGAATCCGAAGTTTTACCGCTGCAAGTCCAGCTGCCAGTGTAGAATTCGTATCTCCATAGACCAGCATGGCGTCCGGCTGTTCTTTTTGTATGATCTCTTCTATTCCTGTAAGCATTTTTGCAGTCATCTGACCATGCGTTCCACCTGATACTCCTAAATTATAATCTGGTTCTGGTATACCCATCTCGCGAAAGAACACCGCTGACATATTGTCATCAAAATGCTGCCCTGTGTGAACCAAAATTTCCTTATGTTCCTTTCTTAACTGCCGCGATCCGGCTGCTGCTTTGATAAATTGAGGCCGGGCGCCAACAACTGTTACGATCTTCATGTTCTGCTCCTTCAAGCCATCAGGTTTTTCATTCTGTTCACGAGAACATATTTTTCCTTTTCCCAGCAAAGATCTTCCCTTGCACGTATCGTGTTATTTTTAAATCTTTTATACAAATATGTATCCATTCTTAGTTTTTCAACCATTTCGCCAATCTGTTTTGTATTATCAGGGTCACATACAAATCCAACCTGATAAAACTCTACAATCTTTTTAATCTCCGGTGAATCCGAACCCAAAACCGGGATTCCCGCCTGAATGCTTTCAAACAGTTTATTCGGCAGCGCAAAATGATAGCTTTTGGGTTGTTTGTCAATCATTACAAAACATAAATCCGCAGCCCCGATATATTTCCATAATTCTTTCTGATTCACTGCGGGATGAAGTATGACCCGATTACATACTCCACTGCGATTTATGCGATCTTTTATTTCTTTTATATAATGATTGTCTCCGAAACCAAGTATAATAGCCTTCAGATACATGTTTTCAGAAACACATGTAACTAACTGCTCTATTCCTCTATGTGGAACTATCGCTCCATGATAGAGGATCAAAAAATCTTTATCCACTTGCCCTCCATATCATACCAAAATTATCTTTCTATATATTTCTTCATCGCATTTATCAATACTTTTTTCTCCCTCTCCCAGCATAAATCTTTTTTTGCTCTGCTTATATTTTTCTTATATTCCATCATTATTAGCGGATCCTCCAAAGTTTTTTTAATCTGTTCTCCAAGTCCCCTGCAATCACCTGATACAAATGTTCTCCCAATCTTATACTCATTGATGATCTTTTTCATTTCCGGGACATCAGATGTAATAACAGGCGTCATTGCCTGTATACTCTCAAAAAACTTATTTGGTAAAGAAAAGAGTTGATTTTTTGTTACCACTTCAATCGGAGCGACACTAATATCTGCGCTCCCTACATATTTCCATAGCTCCTCTATTGACACAGCGTTATGAAACAATACTCTGTCTGATAGCGACTTTTGATCCACAATATTTTTTAATGTATCAATATATTCCTGATCTCCGTTTCCGAGAATAATCAGCCCTACATTTTTGAAGTTTACAATGGATTGAATTGCTATTTCAATACCGCGGTTTCTTATTACTGCACCGTGATACATTATGAGGTATGAGATATATTTACCCCCCCCCCTCGCGATTGAACATCGACAGAAGTTCTTTTCGTTTCTCCCTACAGACATCCAGATCAATATCCCAGTAATTGGGAACACTACGAATCACCAAAGGCCTTTCTTTTAACTTATAAATTTTCTGAACCTCATCAGCGATGCTATCGTTCACCATAATGCTGAATACACATTTATTCATAAGAAATTTCTCTAACCAGGCAATCATTATCAAAGTTAACTTATTTCTTCTGACACCATTTCTACCCAGCTCATATTCATGCGCATCATATATTAGCTTGGGTTTTCTTTTCATTCCAAAGGTTGAAAGCCATGAAATTAACAATCCCGGCAACAGATCGTGCCCGGAAATGATAACTGGTTTGAGCTTCCGTACATATTTCGCCCATGCAAATACAGAAACGATTTTATTTATAAAATGCGGGCATTTTTTACCGAATGGTTTCGTTGTGAATCGATATACTTTATATCCGTCAACACAATCCTCTCTGCCCCTGTCATCATCATTACCTTTTGCAATTACACACACATCATATCCCAATTCACGGTATACGCTAAGTTCTCTTTTATCTCTGCTTTCGTTATACCATGCTGTTCCGCATATCTTGACAATTAATCCCTTATCTGACATCGTTAGCGCTCCGTATTCACTTTACTATTTTCCTCAGCACAACAGATGCCTTATCTGTCTTATAATCCTGATGTTCATGTGATGGAGCAGACATAATTTCATCAAATTCTTTATCTGTAATTCCTAAGCGTTCTTTGATAAACGCAATATATTCTTCCATCACTTTTTCGTCATAGAGAGGTTTCTTTAATTCCTCCAAAGCTTCTTCCCGCGTCATCTGTCCTGATACGATCATACTTGATAAATGCGAGCTTCTCTTATCAACACCAAACTTCTTCGGAAACCAGTACATCTGAACAAATGCTGTAAGAATATTTTCAAGGTGCTTGCTTCCGTAATATTCAAAGCCACAAAATTCCTTCAGTTCTCTGAAAGCTCTGTCTCTATTGTAATCCACATAATTAAGAGGTCTTAATTGAACCACTCTGCCACGCCTGCTGTTTAAATATTTTTTATACGAGGATGTAAACTTAAGTTTATCAATCGGTTTCGTACCGAATTTTTTATGTATGTCCATAATATTTACCGTATCCATTGCATTAAAGACATGATCCTGTTGCAGGATACACTCTAACGCAAAATTGCCACCAGATAAAAAGTATTTAAGATGTTCCTTCTCTACAGTATCGTAAAGAAAGGCAAACAAAATATTATCTTGTGGAATTGCAAGATTAGGCACTCCTGCCTTCATATATGCTAATATCAGATCATTAAACTGCTCTGCGTCAGGCGCAATTATGCGAAGTTCTATCTTTGCCTTTTCACAAAGTTTCTTTATATTTGACCTGGATATTTCGGTGTCATACCCATCGTCAATATGAACTCCTAATATTCTTAAGCCCCAGGTGCTTCCAAGATATGCAAGGTATGATGAATCCAGGCCTCCTGATATTCCCATAATACAGTCATACTTTTTCTCTCTGTTTTCTCTTTTGAGCATTGATACCATATCTTCCAGCCTGTTCTTTCCTTTTTCATTTGGAAAATATGTCGTCGTATCAATTTCAGAAAGAGCCTTTGTACAGTAATTACAACACCCGTTATCATCAAATATAATTGTTTTATCCGATGAATCATTCATTACACAGCGTTTACAGTATCTAATTTCTCTCACACCTGTTATCCTCTCATTTCCGAAATCCAAGTTCAAAACACTCATATCGACTTATACAAGTCTGTCAGTTTTTTTTCTTCATTTGTCCAATTGCATTTACTCATTATATATTTACGACCATTTCTTCCCATCTCCTGTGCGCAACTTCTGTCATTAAGAAGTGATTTTATTGTTTTACGAATTTCTATCATATTCTCAGGATCTACACAAATTCCCGCACTGCTTTCTTCTGCCAGTTTTCTCCATCCCGGAAAATCCGAACATATATAGGGAATACCTGCCGCCATATATTCATACACTTTGATAGGCTGTGAATAGTAATAGTTCTCAATAGGTTTTAGAATACAAAGACCAACTATCGCATTACCATATAGTTCGTTAACCTCTTTACGGGATATTTGACCTATATATCTGATTCTCCCCTCAATTTCCATAGCTTCATGATCCCCCGCAAGAATCAGGACTCCATCTACATCTTTCATTGCTTCTATCATTATTTTTTCGCCACGAATTTCATT